>NZ_CP020083.1:3333660-3977381 GCF_003431825.1 Blastomonas fulva
CCAGCGTCTGCACCGCAAAGCCGTCCATCGCCGCCTGAAGCGCGCAGATGGGATCGATTTCGGTGACGATGACGCGAGCGCCGGCGCCCTGCAGCGATGCTGCCGAACCCTTGCCCACATCGCCATAGCCGCACACGACGGCGACCTTGCCGGCCATCATCACGTCGGTGCCGCGACGGATGCCGTCAACCAGCGATTCCTTGCAGCCGTACTTGTTGTCGAACTTCGACTTGGTGACCGAATCGTTCACGTTGATCGCGGGGAAAGGCAGCTTGCCCTTCTTGGCGAGGTCATACAGGCGGTGGACGCCCGTGGTGGTCTCTTCCGAAACGCCCTTGATCGCCTCCACCGTCTTGGTGAGGTATCCCGGGGTCTGTGCCAGACGACGCTTCAGGATCTTGACGAAAAATTCTTCTTCCTCGTTCGAAGGCGTGAACAGCTCTTCACCGGCTTCGACGCGCGCGCCCCAGAGTGCGAACATGGTGGCATCGCCGCCATCGTCGAGGATCAGATTGCAGGTGTTGCCTTCTTCAGCGCCCCAATCGAAGATGCGGTCAACATATTCCCAATACTCTTCCAGGCTCTCACCCTTGATGGCGAAAACCGGGATGCCCTGCGCGGCGATTGCGGCAGCGGCGTGGTCCTGGGTCGAATAGATGTTGCAGGTGGCCCAGCGCACTTCGGCGCCCAGCGCGACCAGTGTCTCGATGAGAACGGCGGTCTGGATCGTCATGTGCAGCGATCCGGTGATCTTGGCGCCCTTGAGCGGCTGTTCAGAGCGATATTCTTCGCGGATGGCCATCAGGCCAGGCATTTCGGTTTCCGCGATGGTGATTTCCTTGCGGCCGAAATCGGCAAGCGCAATGTCGGCGACGACATAATCGGGGCGGTCGAGGGTCGGGGCACTGGCCACGTAAATTCTCCTGAGTCAAACGGCCGATGCGCCAACAGGGCCATCGGAAACTGCCGTCCCCATAGCCAGAGTCGGCGATACAGGCAAATATAAAGATTCCTTTATATGACATTTCAGCCCGAGCCAGCGCTGCCACAGCGCCGATGATCGCGACCCTTGCCTGTCCGAGCCCCCTTGCATTGCCGCGCCATCACGACAACATGCAGCCAGCAGTGCAACCACAGCAGGAGACATTCCATGATCAAAGTCGGCGACACCATTCCCAACACCAAATTCGTCCGCGCCACCGCCGAAGGCCCGCAGCAGGTCGAGGCGAAGGATTTCTTCGCCGGCAAGACCGTGGCGCTGTTCTCGGTTCCCGGTGCGTTCACCCCGACCTGTTCGGCGCGCCACCTGCCTGGCTTCGTGGAAAAGGCCGATGCGCTGAAGGCCAAAGGCGTCGACGAGATCGCCTGCACCGCGGTCAACGACGCGTTCGTGATGGGCGCCTGGGGCAAGTCGGCCAACGCCGATTCCATTGCGATGCTCGCCGATGGCAATGGCGATTTTGCTGACGCGGTCGGCCTGACCATGGACGGCAGCGGCTTCGGCATGGGCAAGCGCGGCCAGCGCTTCGCCATGGTCGTCAAGGACGGCGTGGTGGAAAAATTGTTCGTCGAAGAGCCCGGCGACTTCAAGGTCAGCAGCGCGGACTACATGCTCGAGCAGCTCTGATTGCAAAAAAGCCCTCTCCCCTTGGGGGAGAGGGTTGGGAGAGGGGAAAGGCGCCAAACGCCGCCCCCTCTCTGCTGAAACTAGGCAGCAAGCTGCCAAGTCTCGCGTCTCTCCCCTGAAGGGGAGAGACCAAACATGTATCAATACCCCATCAGGCTCATGACTTCCTCGCGCGAGCGGTGATCGTCGAGGAAGCAGCCGAGCAGCCGGCTGGTGATCATGCTGACGCCGGGGGTACGCACGCCGCGCGCAGTCATGCAGCTATGGCTGGCCTCGATGACCACTGCCACGCCGTGCGGCTGGAGATGTTCCCAGATGCACGCCGCCACTTCCGCGGTCAGCCGTTCCTGCACCTGCAGGCGGCGGGAGAAGCCGTGCAGCACGCGCGCCAGCTTCGAGATTCCGACGACCCGGTCGCGGGGCATATAGGCGATCGACGCCTTGCCGATGATGGGTGCCATATGGTGTTCGCAATGCGACTGGAACGGAATGTCCTTCAGCAGCACCAATTCGTCATAGCCGCCAACCTCTTCGAAGGTGCGGCTGAGATGAACGCTGGGGTCGTCGTCGTAGCCCGAGCAATATTCCTTCCACGCGCGCGCCACGCGCAGCGGGGTGTCACGCAGTCCCTCGCGATCCGGATCATCTCCGGTCCAGCGCAGCAGCGTCACGATGGCCTCTTGAACATCCACCGGAACGGGGATTTTGCCTTTGCCGGCAACATCGTGATCATCGTCGGCATCGTGGTACAGCATTTCAGGTAATCCCCCTCGGTTCACAAGCTGGCCTAAAAGATAGGAACCGCGTTGGCGCACTACAAGCGCACCTCTCATCCGGCGTTTGCCGACAGGGCAAATTGGGCAGGAACCAAAACGGCGGTTGCGTGTTTCCGTTTCGCACTTGCAAAAAATCAACATAGATTAGTTGTAATTTGCAACTCTTTTTGCTGGACTTACGCTACGGCAGCGCCCAATTTGCCGCAAAACAGCATAAATGGAAAATCATCATGCGCGTCACCCCCAGATGCGCGCTTGTAGCGGCAGCGTTCACGTTGCTGGCCGGCGCCTGCAGTTCAGAACCCCCGCCCCCTCCCCCGCCGCCTGCGGCCACCGTCGCGACCCCGCTGCAACGCGACGTCGTCGACTGGGACGAGTATATCGGCCGCTTCACGGCGGACGAGGACGTGCAGCTGGTCGCGCGCGTCTCTGGCCCGATTACCCAGATCGCGTTTCGCGACGGGCGCGATGTCCGCAAGGGTGATCTGTTGTTCGTCATCGATCCGCGGCCCTTCCGCGCCAATCTGGCCGAGGCCGAGGCGAGCGTCGCCAGCGCGCGTGCAGCCCTTGCCAACGCCCAGTCGCAAGCGGGACGAGGCACTGAATTGCTGGGCTTCGATGCCATCAGCCGCGAAGAGGCAGACAACCTGGCCGCCACGCTGCGCTCGGCGCGTGCCACGCTGGCAGGCGCGCAAGCGCGCCGGCAGGCGGCACAGCTCGATCTTTCCTTCACCCAAGTACGCGCCCCCATCTCGGGCCGGATATCCAACCGTCTGGTCGATGTCGGCGACTTCGTCACCGCCGGGCAGACCGAGCTGACCCGCGTGGTCCGTATCAATCCCATCCGCTTCAGCTTCGACGGCGCAGAAAGCTTCTACCTCAAGTATATCCGCCAGGACGCCGATGGCGAACGGCGCAGCTCGCGCTATGCCGCAAATCCGGTCGAGATCCAGCTCGCCGACGAGCCCGAATTTCGCTGGCGCGGCAAGATGGAATTCCTCAACAACGGCATCAGCCCCGATACCGGGACGATCCAGGCCTATGCGATGGTCGACAACCCCAACGGCTTTCTGGTCCCCGGCATGTTCGGGCGCGCGCGGCTGCTGGGATCAGGCACGTACAAGGCGATGCTGGTGCCCGACGAGGCGATCCTGACCGACCAGACCCGCAAATTGGTGTTCGTGCTGGGCAAGGACAACAAGGTCGCCCCGCGCCCGGTCTCCACCGGCCCCATGGTCGAGGGACTGCGCGTGATTCGCGACGGCATTGCCCCGACCGAACGGATCGTGATCGACGGGCTCGCCCGGATGCAGCCGGGCATGGTGGTGACGCCGCGCAAGGGACAGATCAAGGCGCGCGCCAAGGGCGATGCCCCGATCGCGCGGCCGACCACCGCGCCTGCGCCCGCTCAGGCAACGGCACGCTAAGCCGATGCGGATCGCCCATTTCTGCATCGACCGCCCGATCTTCGCGGCGGTGCTGTCCATCCTGATCGTGATCTTCGGCGTGGTGGCGTATCCGTCGCTGCCGGTTTCGCAGTATCCCGAGATCGCCCCGCCCACCGTGGTGGTCAGCGCAAGCTTTCCCGGCGCCACCGCCGAGACCATCGCCGATGTCGTGGCGGCGCCGCTCGAGGAATCGATCAACGGTGTCGAGGACATGCTCTACATGTCGTCATCCTCGACCGGCGATGGCAACCTCGCGATCACGGTCACGTTCGCGCAAGGCACCGATGTCGATCAGGCGCAGGTGCTGGTGCAGAACCGGGTGAGCACGGCCGAGCCGCGCCTGCCGCAGGAGGTCCGCCAGATCGGCGTCACCGTGCGCAAGAACTCGCCCGACCTGCTGCTGGTGGCCAATTTCTATTCGCCCGACGGGTCGCTGCCGCAGCAGTATATCTCCAACTACGCCACATTGCAGATCATCGACCGCATATCGCGTATCGACGGGATCGGCTCGGCACGATTGTTCGGCGGGCGCGATTACAACATGCGCGTCTGGATCGATCCCGAGCTCGCGGCATCGCGCAACCTCACCGTCGACGAGATCGTCGGCAAGATCCGCGCCCAGAATGCGCAGGTGTCCGCCGGTTCGATCGGCCAGCCGCCGTTCAACACCAATGGCACCGCGTTCCAGCTCGGTGTGCAGACCCAGGGACGGCTGAGCAGTCCCGAGGAGTTCGGCCAGATCGTCGTCAAGCGCGACGGGCTGGCGCTGACCCGGCTCGCCGATGTCGCCCGGATCGAGCTCGGCGCGCAGGATTACAGCATCAACGCATTCTCCAGCGGGCGGCCGACCGTCGCCCTGGCGATCTCGCAGCTTCCAGGGTCCAATGCGCTAACCGTAGCGAAGGAGGTCGAGGACGAACTCAAGCGCGCATCGGGCGATTTCCCGCCCGGAATGACCTATTCGATCCCCTACAACCCCACCACCTATGTCGAGGCGTCGATCGCCGCGGTGCAGGATACGCTGATCGAGGCGATCATTCTGGTCGCCATCGTGGTGCTGGTGTTTCTGCAAAGCTGGCGCGCGGCGGTCATCCCGATCATCGCCATCCCGATCGCGCTGGCAGGCGCCATCGCGGTGCTCGCAGCGCTCGGGTTTTCGCTCAACAGCCTGTCGCTGTTCGGCATGGTGCTGGCGATCGGCATCGTCGTCGATGACGCGATCGTGGTGGTCGAGAATGTCGAGCGGCTGATGGAAGAAGAAGGGCTGAGCCCCTTCGACGCCGCGCACAAGACGATGGACGAGGTATCCGGCGCGCTGATCGCGATCGCTCTGGTGCTGTGCGGCGTGTTCATTCCGACCGCCTTCATCCCCGGCATTTCGGGCGCCTTCTATCAGCAGTTCGCGGTGACCATCGCTGGCGCGACCGCCTTTTCGGCCTTTGTGTCGCTGACCCTGTCGCCCGCGCTCGCCGCACTGCTGCTGCGCCCGCGCACCCACGGAGAGCAGGATATTCCGGCAGGATGGCGGGGCTGGGGCAAGAAGTTTGCACGAGGCTTCAACCGCGGCTTTGCCAAGCTTTCGGAGCGCTATGGCCGCCTGACCGCACGCACCATCCGCAGCCTGATGTTCATGGGGCTGGCCTATCTTGCGCTGATCGCGGTTGCCGGCTGGCGCTTCACCGCGACGCCTGCCGGGTTCATTCCCGCGCAGGACCAAGGCTATCTGATCGGGGTGGTGCAGATGCCGCCGGGCGCCTCGCTGCAGCGGACCACCGCTGCGGTGGAGACCGCGCAGGCGATCGCGCTCAAGAACGCTTCTGTGGTGAGCACCATCGCCTTTGCCGGTTTCGACGGCGCGACCTTCACCAACGCTCCCAATGCCGCCGCGATCTTCATCACGCTGAAGGAAGCGGGCACGCGGGTAAGTTCGGAAGACGTCGCCAACGAGTTGCGCGGCGCGATGTCGAGCATCACCGCGGGCAACATCCTGGTGATCGCCCCGCCACCCGTTGCAGGGCTGGGCACCGGAGGCGGCTTCAAGATGATCATCGAGGATCGCGGCAATGCCGGGCTACAGGCGCTCGAAGGCGCGGCCTTCGCGATGATGGGCGCGGCCAACCAGACCGAGGGGATCACCAGCGCATTCACCACCTTCAACACCCGTACCCCGCGGCTGTTCGCCGATATCGACCGCGCCCGCGCCGAGCAATTGGGCGTTCCGGTGGAGAACATCTTCTCGACGCTCGGTACCTATCTGGGATCGAGCTATATCAACGATTTCAATTTCCTCGGCCGCACCTTTCGGGTGACCGCGCAGGCCGATGCTCCCTATCGCGACGACATTTCCGATATCGGGCGGCTGCGCACGCGGTCGTCCAGCGGGCAGATGGTGCCGCTCGACGCGGTGATGAACCTGCGCAACGATTCGGGTGCCTATCGCGTGGTGCGGTACAACCTCTACCGCTCCGCCGAGCTGCAGGGCGACACGATGCCGGGCTATTCGAGCGGTCAGTCGCTCGACACGATGGAAGCACTCGCGCGGCGCACGCTCGCGCAGGGGTTCGACTTCGAATGGACTGAACTCGCCTTCCAGCAAAAGGCCGCGGGCAACACCGGCACGCTTGTCTTCCTGCTGGGCGTGGTGTTCGTCTTCCTCCTGCTGGCAGCGCAATATGAAAGCCTGGTGCTGCCGCTGGCGGTGATCCTAATCGTGCCGATGTGCCTTCTGGCCGCGATCCTCGGGGTCAATCTGATGGGCCGGGACAACAATATCCTCACCCAGATCGGGCTGGTGGTGCTGATCGGGCTTGCTGCCAAGAACGCCATTCTGATCGTGGAATTCGCCAAGCACAACGAGGACCATGGCCAGTCGATCCTTGAGGCTGCGCGCCATGCCGCAGCCCAGCGACTCCGCCCGATCCTGATGACGTCGCTGGCGTTCATCCTGGGGGTGTTGCCGCTGGTGATCTCCTCGGGCCCGGGGTCCGAGATGCGCCAGGCGCTGGGCATCGCGGTGTTCTTCGGGATGATCGGGGTGACCATCTTCGGCCTGCTGTTCACGCCTGCATTTTATGTGATGGTGCGGACGCTCGAGGACCGGATAAAGGCCTGGTCGGCGGGCCGCAAACGCGCCGATCTGCCGCCGCCCGCTCCCCCCGCCCAGCCTGTTGTGGAGGGCAGCCAGCCATGATCCTGAAATCCCACCTGCTTGCCTGCGCGACGCTGAGCGCGACGCTGGCCGCGTGCACCGTCGGCCCGGACTTTGAACGCCCCGCCACCCCCGGCGCGGTCGCCGAGGGTGCATTCATCGAAAGCGCCGATCCGCGCTTCGCCCAGAACCCGCTGCCCGAAGGCTGGTGGAGACTGTTCGAGGACCCGGCACTCGACGCGCTGGTCACCCGCGCGCTCGAGCGCAACACGAGCGTGCGCGAGGCCAGCGCCAATCTGCGCCGCGCCCGCGCGCTGGTGCGCGAGGCCAGAGGCGCGCAATTGCCGTCGCTCTCGGCGAGCGGGTCGGCCACCACCAACCAGGTCGGCACCGGCGCAAACGCCGGCGTCGGCTTCGCCCCGCCAGAGCCGCTGCGCTTCGATTTCTACGAGCTCGCCTCGGATGCCTCCTACGAGATCGACCTGTTCGGCGGCATCCGCCGCTCGGTCGAAGCCTCGCGCGGCGATTCGCTTGCTGCCCAGGCAGAGCTCGATGCTGCCCGGGTCAGTGTCGCTGCCGAGGTTGCCCGCACCTACGCGCTGGCCTGTTCGAACCGGCTGCAGGCGGATATCGCCCGCGAATCGCTCGCCGCGCAGCAGCGCACGCTTGACCTTACCCAGCGGCTGTTCACCGCCGGGCGCGGCCAGCGGCGCGATGTCGCCAATGCCGAGCTGCTGGTTGCGCAGGCACGCGCACAGGTGCCGCAGTTCGAGGCCGAACGCCGTGCCGCGCTGTTTGCCCTGGCAACCCTCACCGGTGACCCGCCCGGCCAGATCGATGCCGCCGCAAATGCCTGTGCCATTCCGCCCAAGGTGCGGGTGGCCATTCCTGTGGGCGATGGCGCCGCGCTGCTCGCACGCCGTCCCGATGTCCGCGCCGCCGAAGCCCGGCTGGCGGCTGACACCGCACGGATCGGCGTTGCCACCGCGGCGCTCTATCCATCAATCCGGCTGGCCGGTTCGCTGTCAATCGGCGGAACGTCGCCTGGCGATCTCACCGAATCGAACAATCTCGGTTTCTCGCTGGGCCCGCTGATCTCCTGGTCGATCCCGATCGACGGGACTGCGCGTGCGCGCGTCAACGCCGCCTCGGCACAGGCCGATGCCCGTCTTGCGGCATTCGATGGCGCGGTCCTCACCGCGCTGCAGGAAACCGAACAGGCGCTTGCCCGGCTGAAGGCTGCGATCGAACAGGACGCGGCGCTGCAGACCGCAGCGGCTGCCGCAGACGAAGTCGCGCGGATCACCCGCATCCGCTTCCGGTCGGGGCGCGACAATGCGCTGCAACTGCTTGAGGTGGAACGCAACCTGCTGGCAGCACGCGCCGCGAGCGGCTCTGCAGCAGCCGCCCGCGCCGAGGCCGAGGTTGCGGTGTTCCGCGCGCTGGGCGGCGGCTGGGAAAATGCGCCTGCCGTGGCAGAGGTCAGTGCAACGACGAGGGACTAGTCGCGCAGCCGCTCGATAGCCTGCGCAAGCGCGACATAGAGCTTGCCGGTTTCGGACGACAACAAGGTCACGCCCATCACGCCGCCATCGCGGGTGGACAGGACGGTGCGCAGCATCGCCTCGAAATCGTGGATGTAGCGGTTGACCAGCTCGAAGAACTCGGGATCGTTCTCATAGGCCGCAGCGATGTCCTTGGCCTCGCCATTGTCGATCAGCCGCACCGCGCGCCGCGTGAACACGCCGCGATCGCCGCGCAGATAGGCGGACCAGGCGGTGTCGCTGACTTCGGTCGAGAGGATCTTGTCGACATCGATCGCCGCCGAATTGAGCGATTCGGTCAGCAGCGCCAGCCTTCGCGCGAAATCGTTGTCGGTGCGCTCCTCGGCCAGTTCGCGCGCTTCGGCGACCCGGCGCTCGAGATGGCTGGCAAGGTCGTCGACCCGGCTCAGCTGGTCCTTGAGGTGCAGGCTGGCATCGCTGGTGGCGCCGACCGCGCGGCTGATCGCCGATTCAAGCTTGCCGACCAGCTCTTCCGCCTTGCCGCGCAGCACCTTTTCCAGCGCAGCAGCGCTGTCTTCGCCGAGCTTGCTGGTGGCGCCGGTGATCGCGCGATCCATCGCGCGGCGTGCCTCGTCTGCGGCGGCATGCGCCTCGCGCTGGACATCGCGCATCGTCTCGACAAGCCGGACCGCGGAACTGGCGTTGATCTGGTCGATCTCCTCGCGTGCCGAGCGCATCGCCGCGATCAGCGCGCCGATATCCTCTGCCCGTTCGCGCCAGTCGGCCTCGCTCGTTTCGGAAAGCTTGCCGATCTCGGCCTGCTGGCCTGCGATCCGTTGCTCGAAATTGCCGAGGATCGAACCCAGCCGGACCATCTGACCGTCAACTTCGGTTACCGAACCCAGCAGCGAGCCGACCTTGTCCTGGCTGGCCTGCGTGGTCTGGTCGAGCCGCGACAGCGCGCCGGGAATGGCATCGGCGACCTGGTGCTGGATCGTGCCCAGCCGCTCGCGCAGCCGTTCGCTGCGCGCATCGAAATCGTCGGCGTGGCGGCTGCCCGCCGCGAGCCGCTCGCTCAGTGATATGACATTGCCGTCGAGCGCCGACAAGGCGAACGCTAGCCGCGCCAGCGCCTCGGTGCTTTCCCCGTCCATCGCCTGCAACCGGCGCTCAGCATCGCTGATCTGCGCGTCGGCAGAGGCGACCATCTGGCGGACCACGGCCTCGCTCTCGCCGGTTGAGGCGGCGAGCGTACCCAGCGTCAGCGACAGATCGTCGGCCGCCGCGCGAATATCCCGGCGGGTGGCAGCTGCGCGCTCAGCCATGTCGGCGGCCATCGCATCCAGATTGTCGCGCAACTGCGCCAGCGTTTCGTGCAAGGCGCCGGTCTGGCTGTCAGCCGCTGCGTCGAGATTGCTGCGGGTGTTGGCGAGCCGGCTGGCGACCGTCTCGATCGCGCGGTCCATCTGCTCGGTCGCCTCGGCAACGCTGCGTGTCAGCGACTGGCCACTGGTATCGACCGATTCGGACAGCCGGATCGTTGCCGCATCCGAATCCTGCACGAGGGTCGCGATCTGACTGCTCGCCGCCTGGCCAAAGGCGTTGAGCTTCTCGAACGCCGCGATCATGCTTTCGACCTGGCCCTGTGCAGTCCGGCCTGCATTGCCGATCTGGTTGGTGACGTCCTTGGCCGAATTGGCAATCACCGGCAGGTGGTTGCGCAACTTGTCCATGTTGCCCGACGCCGCCTCGCTCACCTCGCCGATCGCGCGCATGCCGGTATCGCTGGCCTCGATCATGGTGCGGAGCTCTTCGGCGAATCCGCGCAGCCGGTCGCTCGAGACCCGTCCCAGAGATTCCAGTTCAAGGCTTTGATTGGCAAGGAATTCACGCGCCAGCGAGAGTTCCGAATTGATGTTGCCGAGCCGGGCTTCGAGCGCCGCGCTCTCTGCGCGCAGCGAGCCTGCCACTTTGGCAAAGCGCCGCGCCTCGGCCATGCTGTTGCGCTGCATCACGAGATACAGCGCCAGAATCGCGATCACCGGAATGGCCCATTGCGTCACCGCGGCCGATGCTGATGCTGGAGTTATCCCCGCCTGCCATTGCGGCAGTGATGCCCAGATGAAAAAGCCTGTCCAGCCCGCCGCCATCACGGCCCCTGCAATCGCCCATCGGCTGAGCGACTCGGGAGAGGATGGGACGTCCTCGTCCTCCATCCACGGTGCAGCCGAATCATCGGCCTGCGATACCGCGGCGCGCATCGACATTGGCGGAGCCGCCATGTCGGGCTCTGCCTCGTGCACCGCCGGTGCGTCGTCACTGCGACCGTGCCGCAAATCGATGATTTTCTTCCCCTCGCCCATGGCATTAACCCTAACATATTTTGGCCGACCAGAAACCGAAAGTTAAGGCAGCTCGTCTATTCGACTGGCGCATGGCCTATGAATCCGGAGCATTGAACGCGGCGCTGGCCGCAGCGGTGGGAAGCGATCCCGCACTCGTCGCCGAGCTGCGCGGGGCGTTTGTCGAAAGCGCCGCCCGGCAGATCGACCTGCTGCGCCGCGCGCGCTGCGATGCCAACTGGCATTTTGCCGCGCTCCGGCTCAAGAGCCTCGCCGCCAGCTTCGGCGTCCAGGGGATCGTCGATCTGGCCGACCATGCGCTGGAGGGCGCGCCGGGCGACCCCGTCGTGCTGCGCCAGCTCGATGCCGCGATGTGCGACTTCGGCGATCTTCCCGCAGGAATGCAATAAAGCGTCACACCACAGGCGATCGGGCACCGTGCCGGTTGGCAGGGCGCCAGCCGGGCGATAAGAGGGCCGCTCCGAGCTGCAAGGAGCCTGTTACCCCGCGTGCGTACCGCCCTCATCTCCCTGATCGAGACCGTTCCCGGCGGATCCGCGCTGCGCGGCGCATTGCCGCTGGCCAATGGCCAGCTCGCGATGCTGCAGGTCGATCTGGCCCGGCAGGCGGGCGCGGGCGAAATCCTCTGCCTGGTCGGGTCGGTCGGAGAGCGCGTGCGCCAGATCGAGGCCTATGCCGCCTCTTGCGGCGTGGAATTCCACCTCGTCCGTTCGGTCGCCGACATCAGCGTCCGGCTGGCGAGCGATGACGAGCTGCTGATCATTGCCGACGGCCTGTACGTCGCGCCGGAAGAGATCGAGCCGATGGCGCGTCAGAGCGGCACCTTTGTCGCGAGCTTCGCCCCGGGCGATGGCGCGCGATCGCTGATTGAACGGTTCGAGCGGATCGACATAAACCATGTCTGGGCGGGGCTGGCCTGTGTCCGCGCGCGGGATCTGGTCGAGGCGCGCGACCTGCCCGAAGACTGGAGCGTGCAGTCCGCGCTGCTGCGGCTGGCGGTCCAGCGCGGGTACCGGCGGCAGGTCCTGCCCTTCGCACTCGCCGAGGCGGGGCGCATCGCGATTGTCCGCGATGGCGCCGAGGCCGATGCGCTGGCGCTGCAGGAATTGGCCGGATCTTCGGGTACCATGGGGGCCAGGCTGGTGCGGATGGCTCCGGTGCAGGCGCTCGCGCGCCGGGCATGGGCGGCGCGCTGGATCAACTCCGCGCTGCGTGTCTCCGCGCTCGCGCTGCCGCTGGGCGCGATCGGCCTGGCGGTGGCCGACTGGAGCATGACCGCGTTGGCCCTGCTGATCGGCGGGCGCGCGGCGGGGCATGCAGCCGATCGGCTTTTCGGACGCTTTGCTGCCAGGACGCTGCCTGCTGCCGAGCGGGCGGCGCGCGATCTTGCCTTTGCGATCGCGTTTATCGCGGTCACGGTGCTGACCGTGGCGGCATCGGACCGGCTCGCCGGGCTTTTCGTGTCGCTCATCCTGCCAGCCATGGCCCTGATTCTGGGAAGAATTTCCGGCCCGCTTCCGCGTTTGTGGGTGCAGCTGGCGCGGTCACCCAGCCTTGTTGCGGTTGCGGCGATGCTGGCGGTACCCTTTGGCGTGATGCTGCCCGCGCTGATGCTGTGGAACCTGATTTTGCTGACGCTGATGTGGTGGCAGACTCGCCCCTCGCCGCTTGCGAGCGACCCGGCAAAGCGCCATATCTAACCTTGGACGAAAGCCCGTTTCGCGCACTTCAACTAACAGCATTTTAACCAGCAATTGCTAGGTCAAGCCGATGAGTACCGACATGGCCCCCGCACGCCCGGTTCCACGGGACGTTGGAGCGTTGCTGCGCCATGCCGAAGAGCAGGCGCGGCTGGCGGGCGCTATTCCGGTGCTGGTACGCCAGCGGCTCGCTCCGGGCAGCGCGGCCACCTTGCGTGAGGACGATCTCAGCCTGGCGGGCGGCTTTGCGGATTCGATCGCGCGGCATCTGGTCGAGGCCCTGGCGCCCGATCCCGACGCCGTCGATGCCTCGCTGGTGGCACACGAAGTGGTGCTGGCCGATCCCGCTGCCACCCGGCTGGCTCATGCGCGCGCAATCGAGGCACGGCTGTGCCGCAACGCGCCGCTGATCGGTCTTGCGATGGCCGAGCTGCCACCGCGAGTCGAGGCACAGGTCGCCGATACGCAGGACGAACTGGCTGAAGCCGCGATGGCGCTGATCGTCGCGCAAAGCCGCTTTGTCGGCAACGCGCAGGGATTTCGTCTCGATCTGTCCGAGCTTCCGCCCGAGACGGTGAACGCTCTTGTACAGCGCTTGACCGGCTGGATGCAGGATCGGCTGCAGGCCGATCCGCTGGTCTTGCGCGCGCGCGCCGATGCCTTGCTGGGCGGTTTTGACGAACGGAGAGGACGCCCGCACCGGCTGATGCGCTTCTGCCATCTGTTCGCACTGCCGCGCGCGGGTGACGACTGGTCACTCGCGGACAATGGCCCTTCGCTCGGCTTTGCCATGCTCGCGCGCGCCAGTGGCCTGCCGTTCGATCATCTGATCGACATGGCACGCGACCCAGATCTTTCGCGGCTTGCCGTCGTGGTGCGTGGCTGCGACGTGCCCGCCGACACCGCCGCAAGGCTTATCGAGGGCATCGCGATGCTGGCATCGTTGCGGCTCGAGGCCGTGCCTTCGGCTGCGGCGCTGGCCGCGATCGGTCCCGATGATGCGGCGCGGCTCATCGCGGGCTGGCGTAACCAGCTGCCGCTGACAACGCCCGGACCGTTGTGGTGAACGCGCAGATCCCATCATCGGACGAGGCGGGCCTCACCACCGTGTGGGTTGCTGCGGAAACCGGGCGGATCGACCGCAACGGAATGCTGCTGCACGCCGATGACCGACTGATGCGGTTGCACCAGCAGCTTGGCGGCAGCACGTCGGGCGGCGAGCTCGCAGTGCCCCCGCTGCTGGAATTGGCGCGGCACAGCATGCGGCTGGGCATGCGATTGTCTCGCCCGGTCAAGGCTGCGGGGTCGTCCGCGCTGATCGACATGTGGTGCGAATGCACACCCGACGCCGAAGGGGTGGCGCTGTTGCTCACCCATTGGCGTGAACACGCACTGCCGGACCGGTCGGATGCGACCGAAGACGGCGCCGATTTCACCGCCGAGCCTGGCGTCGCCCATCTTCAACTCGACCGTCTCGAACGAGTGGTGCGATACTCGCCGCCTGCCGGAGCCGGCACCGACGATGCGAGTTCGGGCCTGCTGCTCAAGCCGGTGACCGCGGTGCTCGAGCCGAGCGACGGCTCTGCATTCGCTCGGGCGGAGCAGATCGATGGCCAGCGCGTCACCTTGGCCGGCGACGAACGCGAATGGATTGCCAGCCTGCGCCCCGCCGGAACTGCGACGGGGTGCGTCATCACGCTGAGGCACGCGCCTCCCCTGCCCGACCCCGCCGCTCCCCCGGAGATGCCGCCGCTGTTCGACGGCGAGCGGATCGGCCAGTTGTTCGGCCGCCAGATCGGCCCGGCGCTGCGGCTGCCGATCGGACGGATCATCGCCAACGCCGAAACCATCGGCGGCAGGCTCGAGGGTCCGTTGCGGGCCGATTACGCGAACTATGCCAGCGACATCGCAGCTGCCGGGCGCCATCTGCTGGCTCTGGTTGACGACCTTGCTGATCTTGAAGCGATCGACGGCGCAGGCTTCAGCGCTGCCAGGGAGCCTGTCGATCTGGCCGATATCGCCCGGCGCGCGGCGGGGCTGCTCGCGCTCAAGGCCGCGGACCGCAAAATCCGCATCGACAAGCCGTCGGAAGATGAAATGCTGCCCGCGACCGGCGAGTTTCGCCGCGTGCTGCAGGTGCTGCTCAACCTGCTCGGCAATGCGATCAACTATGCACCCGATGGATCAATGATATGGCTGAGGCTCGACGACGGCCCCGGCTGGGCCAGCGTCACCGTCGCCGACCAGGGTCCAGGCCTCAGCGCCGAGGACCAGCAGCGCCTGTTCAACAAATGGGAACGGCTGGGGCGCAGCGGCGATGGCGGCAGCGGGCTCGGATTGTACATCTCGCGGCGTCTCGCGCTCGCGATGCAGGGAGACCTGACGGTCGAAAGCGCGCCGGGTCAGGGCGCGCGTTTCACTCTGCTACTGCCAACAGACTGACCCGCCCCGCACCCTGGGGTGCGGGGCGCGGGCCGGTTATTGCGGCATCGGCGGCGGGGTCTGGGCGCAGCGTTTGCGGTTGCCGGCGTTGCACGCAGCGACATCGGCCTCCCACTGCGCATGGATCGCGTCATAGAGCTGCTTGATCTGGGCGTATTCCGCTTCGGCGCGGGCGCGCGATTCCACCGTATTTTCGTACAGCTTCATCTGGCTCTCATAACTCGAGCGGCGGGCGTCGTATTCGGCCTGGTTGGCGGCGTTCTGCTGAAGCTGAGCGTTGGACATCTCGAGCTGGCGCGCGTTGGCGGCCTCGCGCGCGGCCTGCTCTTCGGGCGAGCTCGGGTTCACGGTGACGGGCGAAGGCTCCATCGATCCGGAATCAGGCGCCTGCTCGGCGGGCGGGCTGGACTGCTGCGCGCTGAGCGGAGCAACCGCCAGGCAGGAGGCCAGCAGCGCCACAGCGGAAGCGGTGCGCGAAATGCGAAGTTTCATGATGGTCATTCCCTCAAACCAAAGTTGATCTCGGTTAACACGGCTACGCAGATGGCGCAAAGCCGTTCCATAACCGGCCCGGCTGCTCTTGCACCGCGGCGCCTTGGGCACCATTTGCGAGCGACGCATCCTCATCCTGACCGCTCGCCGCATTCCCCGGCTTGCAACCAGAACATCAATAGAACATAAGGCACTCCATGCTGACTCATATTTCCGTGCGCGGCGCGCGCGAGCACAATCTCAAGGGCGTGGATATCGATCTGCCGCGCGATCAGTTGATCGTGATCACCGGTCTTTCGGGAAGCGGCAAATCAAGCCTGGCGTTCGACACCATCTATGCCGAGGGCCAGCGTCGATACGTTGAATCGCTGTCGGCCTATGCGCGCCAGTTCCTCGAGATGATGCAGAAGCCCGATGTCGAGCATATCGACGGGCTCTCCCCTGCGATCAGCATCGAGCAGAAGACCACCAGCCGCAACCCGCGTTCGACTGTCGCGACGGTGACAGAGATTTACGATTACATGCGCCTGCTGTGGGCGCGCGTCGGTGTGCCCTATTCGCCCGCCACGGGTCTTCCGATCACCGCGCAGACTGTCAGCATGATGGTCGACCGGGTGATGGCGCTGGCCGAGGGTACGCGCTTCTATCTGCTCGCACCCGTGGTGCGCGGCCGCAAGGGCGAATATCGCAAGGAGCTTGCCGAATGGCAGCGCGCCGGTTTCACCCGCGTGCGCATCGACGGCGAGTTCTACGAGATCGACGAAGCCCCCGCGCTCGACAAGAAGTACAAGCACGACATCGAGGTCGTGGTCGACCGCATGGCGGTGCGTGAAGGCATCGAGACGCGCCTCGCCGACAGCTTCGAAACCGCGCTGAAGCTTGCCGAAGGTCTGGCCTATGTCGATCTGGCGGATGGGACGGTAGCGGAGCCAGGAAGTTCATCCCCCACCCCCAGCCCCTCCACTGAGCCGCAGGCCACCGAAGGTGAACGTGAGGGGGGCAAGAAGGGCATGAAGAACGTCGGCATCCCCGACAACCGGATCATCTTCTCAGAAAAATTCGCCTGCCCAGTGTCTGGCTTCACCATCGAGGCGATCGAGCCTCGGCTGTTCTCGTTTAACGCACCGCAGGGTGCCTGCCCTGCCTGCGACGGTCTGGGCGAGAAGATGTATTTCGATCCCCAACTGGTTGTCCCCAACGAGGATCTGAGCCTGAAGAAGGGCGCGGTAGTGCCTTGGGCGAAGTCGAACCCGCCCTCGCCTTATTACATGCAGGTGCTGGCCAGCCTGGGCCGCGAGTTCGGCTTCTCGCTCGACACGCCGTGGAGCGAACTGCCTGGCGAGGTGAAGCTGATCATCCTGCACGGCACCGGCGGCAAGCCGGTCACGCTGCGCTTCCAGGACGGGCGCAAGAGCTATGAGGTCAAGAAGCCGTTCGAGGGCGTCATCGGCAATCTCAACCGCCGTCTGCTGCAGACCGACAGCGCGTGGATGCGCGAGGAGCTGGGCAAATACCAGACCGCGCAGCCCTGCGAAGTCTGCGATGGCGCGCGGCTCAAGCCAGAGGCGCGTTCGGTCAAGATCGTCGGCGAGGATATCTCGATCTCGACACGGCGTTCGGTGTCCGATGCTCTGGCGTTTTTCGAGACGCTCAACGACAAGCTCGGTCCCCAGCAGCAGCAGATCGCCAAGGCCATCCTCAAGGAGATTATCGAGCGGCTGGGCTTCCTCAACAATGTCGGGCTCGACTACCTCAACCTCGATCGGACCTCGGGGACGCTTTCGGGCGGAGAGTCACAGCGCATCCGGCTCGCCAGCCAGATCGGCAGCGGTCTCTCGGGCGTGCTCTATGTGCTCGACGAGCCCAGCATCGGGCTGCACCAGAAGGACAACGACCGGCTGCTGGTGACCTTGAAGCGGCTGCGCGATCTGGGCAATACCGTGATCGTCGTCGAGCATGACGAGGACGCAATCCGCACCGCCGACTATATCGTCGATCTGGGTCCGGGCGCGGGCGTCCACGGCGGCGAGGTCGTCGCCGAAGGGACGCTCGAGCAGATCCTCAAGTCCAAGCGCTCGCTCACCGCGCAATATCTCACCGGCGAACGCAAGATCGAGATTCCGGCCAAGCGCCGCAAGGGCAATGGCAAGAAGCTCACCGTCCACAATGCGCGCGCCAACAATCTCACCGGCGTGACGGCGTCGATCCCGCTGGGTACCTTCACCTGCATCACCGGGGTATCTGGCTCGGGCAAGTCCAGCTTCACCATCGACACGCTGTTTGCGGGCGCTGCGCGCGCGCTCAACGGTGCGCGGGTGATCGCTGGGGCGCACGACAAGATCACGGGCCTCGAGCATTGCGACAAGGTGATCGATATCGACCAATCGCCGATCGGCCGCACCCCGCGATCGAACCCAGCGACGTACACGGGTGCGTTCACCAATATCCGTGACTGGTTCGCCGGACTGCCCGAAAGCCTCGCGCGCGGCTACAAGCCGGGCAGGTTCAGCTTCAACGTCAAGGGCGGCCGCTGCGAGAAATGCCAGGGCGACGGCCTGATCAAGATCGAGATGCACTTCCTTCCTGATGTTTACGTCACCTGCGAGGATTGCGGCGGCAAGCGCTACAACCGCGAGACGCTCGAGGTGAAGTTCAAGGGCCACTCGATCGCCGACGTGCTCGACATGACGGTCGAGGATGCGGTCGAGTTCTTCAAGGCGGTGCCGCCGATCCGCGACAAGATGGCGATGCTGTGGGAAGTGGGCCTGGGCTACGTCAAGGTCGGCCAGCAGGCAACGACGCTCAGCGGCGGAGAGGCGCAGCGCGTCAAGCTTGCCAAGGAACTCAGCCGCCGCTCGACCGGGCAGACGCTGTACATCCTCGACGAACCCACCACCGGCCTGCACTTCGAGGATGTGCGCAAGCTGCTCGAGGTGCTGCACAGGCTGGTCGATCAGGGCAACTCCGTGGTGGTGATCGAGCACAATCTCGACGTCATCAAGACCGCGGACTGGATCATCGATCTGGGCCCCGAAGGCGGCGTCAAGGGCGGCGAGATCGTCGCGGAGGGCACCCCGGAAAAGGTCGCCAAGGTCGCGCGCAGCTACACCGGCCAGTATCTCGCTCCGATGCTCGTGCGATAATGGGGCTGGGGCAGGCACGCGAGGCGAGGCGCTGAGCTGAGCCCTCGCATTCCGAGCCCTACCGAGCCGATTGAATGCGCTGTGCGTTCGGGTTTACTCCTGAAGCCTACAGCCCGAAGATCGGGCTTTGGCTTCAGGTTTGGACGTTTCGCACTGGCGCTCATGAACTTTTGTTGAATTCGTGTGTTGCGTTGTGCTTCAGGCCGTTCCGAGGCACATGGGGCATGCTGCCTGCGCGAGTTTTTCGATAGAAAAAACCAATCGCCTGCAGCAGTACCTTTCGAATAGGCTTATCGGGTTTACAACCTAATTCGTGGTCAGCGACCTTGGACCAACGGGCAGGCAGATAGATGGCAGCAGCAACTGGACAGATTATGGGCGCACGGGAAGCTGTGCGCTGGATGTTGGGACTCTTGAAGGCCGAGCGCAGCTTCATCTGGCTGGCGCTGGTCTATGGTGTGGCCGTGTCCGTGCTGTCGCTTGCCACGCCCATTTCCGTGCAGATGCTGATCAATTCGGTCGCCAACACCGCGCTGGTGACACCTCTGGTGACGCTGGCTGGCACGCTGCTGGGACTGCTGCTGATCGCGGTTCTGCTTTCCGCGCTGCGGATCTATGCGATGGAGCTGTTCACGCGGCGATTCTACGCGCGGCAGGTGGCCGAAATCACCCTGCGGTCGATCCACGCGCGCAACCCGTTCTTCGAAGACACCAAGCGGCAGGATCTGTTCAACCGCTATTTCGACGTTGTCACCGTGCAGAAAGCGGTGCCCAGCCTGCTGATCGGCGGGTTCACCATCATCCTGCAGTCGGCCGTCGGCTTCACCGTCACCGCATTTTATCACCCGTTCTTCCTGGCCTTCAACCTCATCGTCATCGCCCTCGCCTTCTTCATCCTGCTGGTGTGGACCCGCGGGGCGATTCGCTCGGGCATTGCGCTCAGCCATGCCAAATACGCTGCGGCGAGCTGGCTGGAGAATGTCGGCGCATCCAACGGCTTCTACAAATCCGGGCGGCATGTCGATTATGCGCTCGATCGTTCCGAAGGTGTGACGGCAGACTACATCGCCGCCAAGGCCAAGCATTTCCGCTATACCATCTCGCAGACCGTCGCGTTTCTGCTGCTCTATGCCTTTGCCAGCGCCGGACTGTTGGCGCTCGGCGGCTGGCTGGTCATCGAGGGTGAGCTGTCGATCGGCCAGCTGGTCGCAGCCGAGCTCATCCTGTCAGCGGCCTTCTTCGGCCTGGGCCAGATGGGGGCGTATCTTGACATCACCTATGACCTGATCGCCGCAGCCGAGGAGATTGGCCTGCTCTACAATATCGAGCAGGAAGTGGAGGCTCGCGAAGGCGAGGACGCAATCGGCGGCGGTGATCTGGTGCTGCGCCGCGTTACCCACCTGGCAACCGTCAAGGACGTCACCTTCAACCTTTCCATCCCCGCGGGCAGCCAGCTGATTGCGCAGAGCCGGAACCACGATGTGCAGCGGTTGTTCACGCATTCGATGAAACGTTATATTACTCCCGACACCGGCGTCGTGACGCTGGGCGGACAGGATATCGCCATGGTCGACATGTTCCGGCTGCGCAGCGAGATCATCGTGCTCGACCGCCCCACCATCGTGCAGGCGAGCATCCGCGACTATCTGCGCCTGGCCGGCCCCGACATCACCTCGTCGGATGCATTGCAGGCGCTTGCGCTGGTACGCCTTGAAGAGCGGGTGATGGCGCTCCCCGACGGGCTGGATACCCAGCTGTCGACCAGCGGCTGGCCCTTGTCCTATGCCGAATCGCTGCGGCTCAAGCTGGCAGGCGCCATGCTCAAATGCCCGCGCATCCTGATCCTGACCGGATTGTTCGACATGATCGACCCCGCGATCCTGGCCGATGTGCGCGTCGTCATGCGGGAGGCAGGCTCTACGGTGATTCAGTTCACCCAGCGTTCCGAACACCAGCCCGATTGCCAGTATCTTTGGCTGGGGGATGACGGTCAACGGATCATAGACGATCCCGACGAGTTCAGCCGCATCGTCGAAGCGCATGCAACGGAGGCGCGCAATGGCAACGCGTGATCATGCGCTCAGCCGCTTTCGCACCCTTGCGAACATGCGAACCCCGCGCCCGCTGCGCGCCTTCGGGCTGATGGTGGTGTTCGGGCTGATCGCCGCGACCTTCTTCATGATCTATGTGCCATGGGTGCAAACCGCTTATGGCGCGGGTCAGGTAATTGCGCTCAACCCGCAGGACCGGCTGCAGAACGTCACCGCTCTGGTCCCCGGGCGGATCGAGAAATGGTATGTGCAGGATGGCCAGGTGGTGAAGGAAGGCGACCCCATCGCCCTCATCGCCGACAACGATCCGATGCTGCTGCAGCGGTTGCGCGCCGAACGCAGCCTCGCCGAGGCCAAGGTTGCGGCCGCCGCGAGTGCGCTTAGCACTGCGCGGCTGGACGTCGGACGCACCGGAACGCTGTTCCGCGAAGGTCTAGCCTCGCAGCGCGAAAGCGAACTTGCGCGGATCAAGGTCGCCGAGATGGAAGCCGTGCTGGCAGAGGCACGCGCGGCGATCACCCAGATCGACATCAACCTGGCGCGGCAATCGCTGCAGACGGTACGTGCGCCGCGCGACGGCGTGATCCAGCGGATCAGCGGCGGCGACAAAGCCACCATGGTCTCGCAGGGCGACGTGCTGGCAAGCTTTGCCCCCACTCAGACCCGGCGTGTGGTCGAAATCTATGTCGATGGCCGCGACGTGCCGCTGATCAGGCGTGGCCAGCCGGTCCGGCTCGAGTTCGAAGGTTGGCCCGCGATCCAGTTCTCGGGCTGGCCGTCGGTGGCGCGCGGCCTGTTCGATGGCGAGGTGCAGCAGGTCGATCTTGCCGCTTCGACCAACGGGCTGTTCCGCGTGCTCGTGCAGGAAGCCAAGGGCAAGACGCGCTGGCCGGGCGAGCCCTATGTCCGCCTGGGCGCCAATGCCCGCGGCTGGGTCGCGATGGAAGAGGTTTCGGTCGGCTTTGAACTGTGGCGTCAGCTCAACGACTTCCCGCTGCAGAACCCCGCGCTGATCGAGGAGAACCAGAATGGCGGCACGGCCAGGAAGGAGAAGCGCTGATGCGCCGCTCCGCATCGCTGGCCAGCCTCACTGCGCTGGCTTTGGTCAGCCTCACCGCGCCAACCCCTGCCCAGGCTCAGGCCCGAACGCAGGCACCCGCCGCCGCGACACAGGGGGTGCAACCGGTGCGGCAGGCGCAAGGGTTGCAGCTGGAAGAGGTGCTGGCCTCGTCGCGGCGCTTTGCCCCGTCCATCCTGGAGGCGCTTGCCAACGCCCGCGCCGCCGATGGGCGCGTGCTTGCCAGCGAAGGTGCGTTCGACCTGCTGTTCACCGGCGAGGGCTTTTCGCGGATCACCGGATTTTATGACGGCACCTATGTGCAGGGAAAGGCGATCCAGCCGCTGACCAACAATGGCGGCCAGATCGAGGCGAGCTACCGCGTCTCGCGCGGCGACTTTCCGGTCTATGAGGACTACAGCTTCACCGACCGGCTGGGCGAGCTCAAGGTGCGCGGCGTTTTCGCGCTGCTGCGCGACCGCTATATCGACGACCGCCGCTTCGGCCAGCGCAACGCGCTGATCGAACGCGACATGGCGGGGCTCGATGCCCTGATCATCGCCATCGGGGTGCAGCAGCGGGCGATCCAGGCCTATGGACAGTGGGTAGCAGCCGGGCAGCAGGTGCAGGTCTATCGCGCGCAGGTCCAGCTGGCCGAGGACCGGCAGGACGGCATCAGCCGTCAGGTCCAGCTGGGTGCGCGGGCTGCGATCCTGCTGACCGAAAACCAGCAGAACCTGCTGCGCCGCCAGTCGCTGCTGGTCGCCGCCGAGCGCGATCTCGCCAATGCCGCGCAGCGACTGTCGCTGTTCTGGCGTGACAATGACGGCAGGCCCAGGGTCGCGACCCCCGCAGACCTGCCCGCCCGTCTTCCGATGATCCCCGCGGCGCGGGCGACCGATCCGGCGGCCGTGCTCGCACGGCGACCCGATATCAAGCTTATCGAACAGCGGCTGGAACAGGGCGAAACCCGGCTCGAGCTCGAACGCAACCGCCTGTTGCCCTCGCTCAGGCTGTTTGCCGAAGCCGGACAGGATTTCGGCGAGCAGGGCCTGGGCGGTCGTTCACGCGATCCGTTCGAGGCGGTGGTCGGTTTCACCTTTTCCATGCCGCTGCAGAACCGCGCCGCCAAGGGACAGGTGGCTGCGGCCGAAGCCAACATCAACGCGCTGGAGTGGCGCCGCCGTCAGAGCGAGGAACAGATCATCGCAGAGATCGAGCAGCTTTCCACCAACCTGACTGCAGCCGAGCGGCTGGCGGTGCTGGCGCGCGACGAGGAGGTTCAGGCCGACAAGCTGGCAGCCGGCGAGCGAAGGCTGTTCCAGGCGGGCGCCAGCGACTTCTTCCTGGTGAACCTGCGCGAGGATGCGGCGGCAAACGCATCGATCCGCAGGCTGGATGCCGAGTTCCGGCTGGCGCAGGCTCGCGCCGATCTGGTCGCGGTGGCGGCCGATCTGGACTCGCTGCAGCTGACCGACGACTTTGCCGGGGTTGTCCAGCCCTGACCCGGTCGGCCAGGCCAACGGTACCGCGCCGCGCGTGACCGTGGGTGCAGACCAAGTCTTCCATTCCGTGTTGTGCGATGGGATAGTCGGGTGACGCATCGGAGGCTCAAGCTGCGACCTCGGCGGACCGATGCGTCACCCTATCCGCAGCCTTGGGGTGTCCGATCTAGCTGCGGAATCAGTCAAGCAGATGTGGGTGGGAGCGGTTCGGGGAGAGACCGTTCCATCTGCTCGGTATGGTTGACATATGGCACAGAGTATCATTGTTACCATTTGAAAGAACTGCCCCGGATCGATAGCCAACATCTATCACATAAAGGACGCCGCCATGCCCAGCCTCAGGCAGTTGCAATATCTGGTCGCGCTCGACGACCACCGCCATTTCGGACGCGCAGCCTTTGCGGTGCACGTCTCGCAACCGACGTTGAGCCAGCAACTTCGCACCCTGGAGGCCCGGCTTGACGCCTCGCTGATCGATCGCAGCGGTCAGGATGTCCAACTGACCCCATTGGGCCGCGATATTGCCGCGCGCGCGAGAGAGATCCTGGTGCAGGTGCGCGATCTTTCCGATCTGGCGCGGCGCGCGGGCAAGGGCATCGGCGGAACGCTGCGCTTCGGGATCACCCCGACGCTGGGACCCTATCTGATGCCCGCGATCGTGGCGGGTCTGCACCGGCAACAGCCCGACCTGCGGCTGCACATCCGCGAAGGCATTCCCGATGATCAGGTGCGCGAGGTGATGCGCGGCGCGCTCGACATGATGCTCTCACCCATGCCGGTCGATGCCAGCGGGATCGTGGTCGAGCCGCTGTTCAGCGAGCGGCTGTTCGTCATCGCGCCGCCCGATCATCCCCTGGCTGGGCAAAAGAACATTCCGCCCAGCGCGCTCAAGGGCGCAGGATTTCTCACCCTGGACCGGCGGCACCATTTCCATCGCCAGACGCGCGAGATCTGCGATCAGGTGGGTGCGCATATCCTGCACGATTACGAAGGCACCAGCCTCGACAGCATCCGCCAGATGGTAGGCTCAGGGATCGGCTTCGCGCTGTTGCCCGAGCGTTATCTGGCAACCGAAACCCACAGTGCAGAAATCGTCGCACGGCTGGATATCGCAGGCTGGAATGCGCGCCGGTCGATCGCAGCGATCTGGCGCACCGGCGCGGCGTTCGGCGACGGATTTCATGCGATCGCGGAATTCATCCGCGCCTATGTGGTCGAGGATACCGACCTTTCCGATCCGGTGTTGCGAACCGGGGCCTAGCCCTCACGGGGCCGGACTTGCCCGGATGTGGCCTCTGCCGCAGCCGCCATGCGGCCGATCTGCCACATCAGGTTGTAGATCAATGTGCGCCCATCTTCTGCGATCATCTCGCGGGTCTGCCGGTCGAAGCTCGCCCGGTTGCCGCGCATCGCGCTGCGCACCATGCCGACGAACATCGCCTCGTCAGGGGACAGACGACCGCAGCATGGGCGCGAGACGCCAAAGGGTTCAGGCCACACCTGCCCCATCGCCTCCAGCACCAGCGACAGCTGATTGGACAGCGCGATGCTGCCCAGCCGGGCGGAGACATGAGGCGCGGGATCGGCACCCGATTTGTGCGCGAACACCGCGATGCGTAGAGCGACTACCAGCTTCGCCTCAAACAGGGTTGTTGACCCCAGGTCAGCCGGTCGATCGATCAGATCCCGCCACCAGATGCCCATGCTCCTCGACTCCTTCTGATTGTGCGGCATCACGGGATCGCGCCGCCTGCATCAGAGTTATTGCGAGTAGCTCGCATTAGCAAGAGATTTCCGCAGAATTGTTTTTTTCGCACCGCAGCCATTGAACTGCAGGTCATTCTACCCTAGATTGAGGCTGTCGGGATGCTTCCCCCCCTTTCGCGTCCCGACAGGTGCACTTGTGCACCTCCTCCCTGAACCTTGGCCGCCTCGTGACTCGTCACGAGGCGGTTTTTTCTTGGGTGGATGCGATCGGCTATTCGGCGGCGATGGCGATGTCGGTGCTGCCGCCATGCTGCAGCAGATCGTCCGCCAGCGTCCGGACAAGATCCGCAACCGCCTCCTGCATCGCCTCGAGCCCCTGCCCGCGTTCGCTGAGCGCCTCGTCCAGATAAAGGCTGCGGTCCACCTCGATCTGTAGCGCGTGGATATCGCGCGCCGGGCGGCCATGGCGCTCGAGCACATAGCCGCCGGCATAGGGATGGTTGAGCGCCACCTCATAGCCGCGCCGGGCGAGCGTCCGCTGCGCCAGATCGCACAGCCTTGCCCCGGCAGACCGGCCATAGCGATCCCCCACCACGATTCGCGGCACTGGCCCCGATCCCTCGGGCCTGAGCGGCGGCATCGAGTGCAGGTCGATCAGCATCGCGCAGCCGAAGCGAGCCTTCAGACTGGCAAGCGCGTGCGACAACGCCTGGTGATAGGGATCGTGCATGCCCGATACGCGCGCGCTGATCGACTCACGGGTCCAGGGCCTGCGCCAAAGCTCGCCATGATCGGCCAGCCGGCGCGGAACCAGCCCGAGCCCACCGCGCACCTTGGCGCTGGGCTGGGCAAAGGCGGTGCGCGGGGCGTTGCTGATCATCTGCGGATCGATTTCGCTGGGGGCACGGTTGAGGTCGATCCACGCCCGTGCGACATGCGCGACCAGAGTGGCGCACCCGGTCTTTGCTGCCTGCAGAGCCAGCATATCGGCATGGCGGTCTTCAAGACGCTCGAGAACCTGCGGGGTCACGCGTGAATTGACAAGGATTTCATCGGGATAATCCCGCCCCGCATGCGGGACCGCCACCAGTACCGGCAGGCGCGCTTCGGCGAGGCCAGCCAGGCTGAACAACCGCGATGGGGGGGCGTTGTCGGCGGATCGATTATCCATGGACATCAGCCATGCGGCAATCTGTCCTTCGAGTCAAAGTCGGCAACGCCAACGTCCTGTGCCCCCGCTGTCCGTTTACCGATGACACCGGGCGTGTCCAACTTCGGGGCAGCGTGGCAAATGACTTACAGCATGCTGGAAAATCTTAACCGCATCCGGCATAAGCAGGCTGGAGAAACCGGGCAGAGGAACAGGGCGATGTTGAGCATATTGCTGGCAGAAGACGATCCGGCGATGCGCGCCTATCTCCAGCGTGCGCTTGAAAAGGCCGATTACACCGTGGTTGCGGTTGATCGCGGCACCGCTGCGTTGCCCTTGCTGCAGGAGGATCATTTCGATCTGCTGCTCACCGATATCGTGATGCCGGAGATGGACGGGATCGAACTCGCGCAGCATTGCGGGCGGATCTCGCCCGAGACCAAGGTCATGTTCATCACCGGCTTTGCCGCAGTGACGCTCAAGGCGGAACAGGCCGCGCCCAGCGCGCGCGTGCTCTCCAAGCCCTTTCACCTCAAGGATCTGGTGCTGGAGGTCGACCGCGTGTTTGCCCGCGGCACCTTCGCCCAAAGCCTTTGAAAGCTATCATGCGGTTTTTGGTACAAATACCGCTTGCGTCGGTCGCCGCCTCTTTGTAATGGACCGCCCTTGCCAGCGCCTTGGTGCGGGCAGGTACCACCGGTGGGGCGTATAGCTCAGTGGTAGAGCACTGTGTTGACATCGCAGGGGTCGCAAGTTCAATCCTTGCTACGCCCACCATTAAAAAACCCGCCAAACCATACGGTTGGCGGGTTTTTTTACGTCCGCTTCACACGCACCGATCGCCAAAGCCCGCTTTCCTGCGACGGATATTTCCACAACTCTCGAATTATGCCTTGACCACATCAGCTGCCATAGTATTTCGATAGTTGTCGAAAGGTGGTGACAATGGATGATCCAGGCATTCAGACATGGGCAGTGGATGCGCTTGGCGCGCTTGCGCACGAGACGCGGCTTGCGGTCTTCCGCATGCTGGTCAAGGCAGGTCCCGATGGCATGGTCGCGGGAGCGATTGCCGAGCAGCAGAGTGTCCCGCCCTCCACCATGTCGCACCATCTGGCGACCCTGGAGCGCGCAGGGCTGGTCCAGTCCGAGCGCGAAAGCCGACTGATCCATTACCGCGCCGATTATCCCGCGATGCGCCGCCTGCTGACCTTCCTGCTGGAGGACTGCTGCCAGGGCACACCCGAAATGTGCGGCGATCTTGTTGCAGGGCTCGGCTGCGCCCCTGCCCTACCCGAGAAAGCATGAGGCTCGAATATGGCTGACTCGATCTACAACGTTCTGTTCCTGTGCACCGGCAACAGTGCCCGCTCGATCCTTGGCGAGGCTGTGCTCAACAAGATCGGTGAAGGGCGCTTCAGGGCATACAGCGCCGGCAGCCACCCCAAGGGACAGGTCCATCCGATGGCGCTGTCGGTGCTTGGCGACATGGGCTTCGAGACCAGCGGGTTCGAATCCAAGAGCTGGGACGCGTTCAGCGCCCCCGGTTCGCCCGAGTTCGATTTCATCTTCACCGTGTGCGACAATGCCGCGGGCGAAACCTGCCCTGTCTGGCTGGGCCACCCGATGACCGCGCACTGGGGCATCGAAGACCCCGCCGCGGTGGAGGGCGACGGCCAGCGCGAGGCGTTCCTCGAGGCGCTGCGCTATCTGTCGGACCGGATCGAGCGGTTCGTCGCGCTGCCGATCGAAAGCCTCGACCAGATAGCGCTGAAGCGCAAGCTTGCCGACATCGGCAACACTGCGGGCGCCAGCAGCGGTGCCAGCGCATGACGTCCGCAGATGGCATGACCGACGGACCCGGGTTTGAACGCCTGCGCCATCTGGCCGATCCAGACCTTCTGCCCGCGCTCGATCCGGCCTATGCGCACCGTGTCCCGGCGCTGGGACTGGGTCCGCTCGATCCCAGGCCGCGCATCCTGTTGCTCTACGGGTCGTTGCGCGAACGCTCCTATTCGCGGCTGGTGATCGAGGAAGCGGCGCGGCTGCTGCAGCATTTCGGCTGCGAAACCCGCATTTTCGATCCCCGCGATCTGCCGCTGCCCGATCAGGTCGAGAACGACGATCACCCTGCGGTCGCGGAGCTGCGCGCGCACTCGATCTGGTCCGAGGGCCAGATCTGGTGCAGTCCCGAACGACATGGCCAGATCACCGGCATCATGAAGACCCAGATCGACCATCTGCCGCTCGCCTATCAGGGCATGCGCCCGACCCAGGGCCGCACGCTCGCGGTGATGCAGGTAAGCGCGGGCTCGCAAAGCTTCAACAGCGTCAACACGCTGCGGATCCTTGGCCGCTGGATGCGGATGTTCACCATCCCCAACCAGTCGAGCGTCGCCAAGGCCTATCTCGAGTTCGACGAGAATGGACGCATGAAGCCATCGAGCTATTACGACCGCATCGTCGATGTCGTCGAGGAACTGGTGCGCTTCACGGTCCTGCTGCGCCCGCACGCCGATCAGCTGGTCGATCGCTATTCCGAGCGCAAGGACAGCGACCAGCCGGTCGCGACACCGGTCGAGGCCGCAGGGTTGGCGAAAAGCTGACGGGCCAGCCAGGTGCGTGCAACGCGCCTGTTACTCGCTGCGCAGCGCCTCGATCGGCGACAGCCGCGATGCGCGGATGGCGGGGTAGCCGCCGAACACCAGCCCGATGACGGCAGAAAACGCGACGGCAAGGACCGCCGTGTCCCAGCCGATCGGCGCCGGGAATTCTGCCACCTGCTGGAAGACTGCGGCTGCAACCATCGCCAGGGTGAGGCCGATCGCGCCGCCGATGAGGCACAGCACCGCCGCCTCGACCAGAAACTGGTTGCGGATATCGCGGCGCTTCGCCCCCAGCGCCATGCGCAGGCCGATCTCGCGCGTCCGCTCGGTGACACTGACCAGCATGATGTTCATGATTCCGATGCCGCCCACGAGCAATGAGATCGAAGCGATCGCCACCAGCACCGCCTGGAAGATCTGGGTCACCTGGCCTGATGTTTCTGCGATCTCCTTGGTGGTGCGCACGGTAAACGGCGTGATCTTACCTTTCGACACCCGGTAGCGCGCGCGCAGAAGACTCTTGATCTCGCGGTCGCCCGCAACCAGCGAATCCTCGTCCTCGAAGCCGACGAACAGCAGAGTCACATCGTCCGGACCCTGGGCCAGGCCGGTGGACAGCCGCTGGCGCAATGTCGAGATCGGCATGATGATCTGATCATCATTGTCGTTGCCCAGATTGCTGCCCTTGCTTTCAAGCAGACCGATGACGGTGAACGGCACGCGGTTGATCCGCACCGTCTCGCCGATGGGATTGATGTCGACGAACAGCTTGTCGGCCACCGTCTGCCCGATCACCACCACCCGCGTTGCGGCGCCGACATCGCTTCCGGTCAGGAATCGGCCATCGGAGGTGGCGAGGTTGGAAATGCTTCCGTATTCTTCAGTCGATCCGATCGCCTGGGTCGAGGCGCTGCGTCCGCCGGTGACCATCTGGACGCTGGTGCGGATCTGCGGTGCGACCGCGTTCACCCCGGGCACCTGCCGCGCGATGGCCTCACCATCGCGTTCGGTCAGCCTGCCCCGGTCGCCGGGTCTGGGCGGGCCGTTAGCGCGCTCGGGCTCGGGCACCACGATAGCCATGTTCGAGCCGAGCGTGGCGATCTGCTGGTTTACCGAGACCTGCGCGCCATTGCCCACCGCGACCGCAAGGATCACCGAGAACACCCCGATCATCACGCCCAGCGTGGTCAGGATCGAACGCAGCAGGTTCGTGCGCAGCGCCGTGATCGCGATCGCAACGTTGACGCCCCATCCGGCGAGCGCGTTCAGCAGCTCACTCATGCCATGACCGCCCGGCGGCGCGATGTGACGGGCGCATCCTCGATCACCTTGCCATCGCGGAACACGATGCGGCGCTCGGCATATTCGGCAATATCGGGTTCGTGGGTGACGATAACCAGCGTGATCCCCTCGTCATTGAGCTTCTGGAAAATCCCCATGATGTCGAGCGATGTCTGGGTATCGAGCGCACCGGTGGGTTCGTCCGCCAGCAGGATCAGCGGATCGGTGACCAGCGCGCGCGCGATCGCCACACGCTGCTGCTGCCCGCCCGAAAGCTTGGCAGGCGTGTTCTGCATGCGGTTGGCTAGCCCCATCGCCTCGAGCTTGGCCTGCGCCCGCTCGCGCCGCTCGGTCGCCCGCACCCCGGCGTAGATCAATGGCACCGCGACATTGTCGAGCGCGCTGGTGCGCGCCAGCAGATTGAACTGCTGGAAGACAAAGCCGATCTTGCGGTTGCGGATCTCGGCCAGCTCGTCGCTGTCGAGCGTCTTGGTGTCGATGCCATCGAGCAGGAGCGTGCCCGAGGTCGGCACGTCGAGACAGCCGATCATGTTCATGAAGGTCGACTTGCCCGATCCGCTGGCCCCCATGATCGCGACGAATTCGCCGCGCTGGATGCTCAGCGAGACGCGGTTGACCGCGTGCACCAGCTCACCGCCGATCACATAATCCTTGACCAGATCATGCGTCTCAAGAAGCGGCGCTGTCATCTTCATCCGTATCGTCGGTTTCTGCCTTGGGCTTCAGCGATTTGGTGCGCACCAGCACCGTGTCACCGGCCTTGATGCCCGAGAGGATCTCGGTGTACTCGTCGCCCTGCAGCCCGATGCGCACCTGCTTCCTGACCGGCTTGTAGGCGTCGGTACCGGCGAGATACAGCGTCTGGCGCGGCGCCTCCTTCTTGCCCGGCTTGGCGGGCTGTTCCTCCACCGGCGGACCGCGATCGGCTGCCTTGGGACGGAACCTGAGCGCGTTGGTGGGAACCCGCAGCGCGTTCTTCTTGGCACCGGTGATGATCTCGACATTGGCGGTCATGCCGGGCAGCAGCTTTCCGTCGAGATTGTCGACATCGATAATTACCAGATAGCTCACGACATTCTGCGTTTCGACCGGTGCCTTGCGGACCTGGCGGACCTTGGCGCGGAACACGTCATCGGGATAGCTGTCGACGGTGAAGGTCACATTCTGACCCTCGACAATCTGGCCGATATCCGCCTCGTCCACCGAGGCCTCGACTTGCATCTTGGTGGTGTCGGCAGCGATCTCGAAAAGATTGGGGGTCTGGAAGCTGGCGGCAACGGTGGTGCCGGGCTCGACCAGCTTGTCGATGATCACCCCGCTGGCAGGCGCGATGATCACCGTGCGGTTGAGGTCGAGCCGGGCCGACGACAGCTCGGCGGTGGCCTGCCGGATCTGGGCGTTGCCGCTCTGGGTCTGCGCCAGCGCGACGTCGAGCGCGTTGCGCGCGCTGTTCAGCCGGGTCTGGGCCGCATCGAGATTGGCCTTGGAGACGAACCCGCGCTGCGCCAGATCGCGCTGCCGGGCAAAATCGCGTTCCTGGATTTCAAGTTCGGACCGCGCGCGCAGCACATTGGCAGCGGTCTGCTGCAATCCTGCGCGAGCAAGCGCCACCTGAGCCTCGGTCTGCTGGACCCGCGCCCGCACCCGTGTCGGGTCGATCTCGGCCAGGATCTGGCCTGCGGTGACCGGCGAGTTGAAGTCGACATAGACCTTGGTGACCTGGCCCGAGACTTCGGTGCCGACCTTGATGGTGTTGAGCGCGCGCACCTTGCCGCTGGCCGAGACGACTCGCAGCACCTCGCCGCGCCCGACCTTTTCTCCGGTATATTCATAGTCATGCGGCGTCGGAGCGATGATCTTGTAGAGGACGAACAGCACTACCAGCGCAATCAGCGCCGACCACACCTTGTGGCGCTTGATCCATGAACCCATTCTCGTCAGCATAAAAAGCTGCCCCATCCCCGACGTTTATGGCCAACCTATATTGGCACGTGAGCACGATAGCCAGCAGCGATGATGGCGCAGCGCACCGATCCCTGCTCGCGGCGTGCAGCCGCGAAGGCTCGGCCAGTCGCTCTGCGGTTGAAGCGGTGGCGCAACATCGATACTCCTGCGCTGCACGCCCGGTGAATCGCCGGGAAGCGCGGGTCGCACCGGAGGACCCGCCAGCGCGGAAAGGGTGTTCAACCACATGCGATCAACCAATGCACTGCAGAAGGCATCGGCAACGCGCGGCGTTCGGCTTGGCGCGATGACCGGCTCGATACTTCTGGCCATGACCCTTGCCATGCCTGCGCATGCAGCGACCGATATCGGCAAGAAGGCCTGTGCCAAGGAAGCGCGGGTCCTGTGCCCCGCCGAAATGAAAACGATGAGCCGCAAGAAGGTGGAAGCCTGCATGATCGCCAAGGTCGAAAAGACTTCGCCCACGTGCAAGGCGGCGATGTACCGGATCAAGGCCGAACGCGAGCAGGGCTCCAGGAACTAGGGTTCAACGAAACAGGGCACAAAGCATTAGCCAGCCTGCCTGCCAGCCTTTACCAGCCCAGCCAGACCGTGAAGCTGGCACGCCTCCCGGCCACTCCCTGGTCACCTTGCCATTTGGGGATTTGAACCCGCTGCATGAGCCACGCTGAAACGCCCAGGTCCCGGTTTCTGCCGTGGTTCGGCTTTCTGTGCATGTGCATCGGCATGTTCATGGCCATTCTGGACATCCAGATCGTCGCGACATCGCTCCCCACCATTCAGAAGGCGCTGGGGATCAGCCCCGAGCGCATGATCTGGGTGCAGACGGCCTATCTCACTTCAGAGATCGTCGCGATCCCGCTGACCGGCTATCTGACCGCAAGGCTCGGGATGCGCTGGCTGTTCGTCTGCGCGATCTCGGTGTTCACTCTGGCGTCCGCCGGGTGCGGCCAGAGCGAAAGCTTCGAGACGCTGATCGGGTGGCGGATCGTGCAGGGCTTTGCCGGAGGGACGCTGATCCCCGCGGTCTTCTCGGCGGTGTTCCTGCTGTTCCCGCCCAGGTCGCAGGGGCTGGCGACCACCATTGCCGGGGTCGCGGCAGTGTTTGCGCCCACGATCGGCCCGATCGTCGGCGGCTGGCTGACCGAAACCTATTCCTGGCACTGGCTGTTCCGCATCAACATCGTTCCCGGTGTGCTCGCAGCTTTGGGGGCGGCATGGGCTCTGCGCAACGCCGAGAGCAACGCGCGTTGCGACCGCTCGATCGACCTGCTCGCCCTGGTGCTGCTCGCCGCCGGGCTCGCCGCGCTGCAGATCGGGCTCAAGGACGCGCCATCGCTGGGCTGGCTTGCGCCAGGCGTCGCCGCACTGCTGGCGATCTTCGCGCTGAGCACCGTCTGGTTCGTATGGCGGACATGGCACGCCGCCTGCCCGCTGGTCGACCTGCACTGCTTTGCCGACCGCAACTTTGCCGTCGGTTGCGCGCTCAGCTTCATCCTGGGCGCAGGGCTGTTCGGATCGACCTATCTGATGCCGTTTTTCCTGGGGCTGGTGCGCGAGCATGACGCCTTCCGCATCGGGCAGATCATGCTGGTCACCGGCATCGCGCAACTGCTCGCCGCCCCGCTGGCGGTGTATCTGGAACAGAGGATCGGCGCGCGTACCTTGTGCCTGTTCGGATTCGGGCTGTTTGCAGCCGGACTGCTCGCCAGCATCAACCAGACTGCTCAGACCGATTTTGCCGAGATGGTGGTGCCGCAGATCCTGCGCGGCGGGGCCAGCATGTTCTGCCTGTTGCCACCCACGCGCATCGCTTTGGGGTATCTCGCCACCGACAAGATCGCCGATGGCAGCGGCCTGTTCAACCTGATGCGCAACCTCGGCGGGGCGATCGGGCTGGCGCTGATCGATACCACCATCTTCACCCGCGCCGACACCCATGGGCAGGCCATCGCCGACCGGCTGACCGCAGGCGATGTCGATACTGCGATGGACATCGGGATCCCGCGCGATGCATTTCTGGAGCAGATCGGCACGCCCCCCGACGAGTTCACCGAGGAGCTGGTGCGGCCGCTGGTCGAACGGCAGGCGCTGGTCGATGCGATCAACGATGCCTGGCTGTTGATCGCGGTGATGACCGTGTTCGCGATCCTGCTGGTGTTCCTGATCCGGCGGCCACGCACGGAAGATGCACCGGTGGACGCTGATCCTCTCGGCTGATAGAGGCGGCGTGATACACAGTTCCATCACCAGCAAGAAGGGCGGGAAAATGGATCGCCGCGAGTTTGCCAAGAGCCTGACCGCGCTCGCCTTTGCCGGGCTTGCCGGGTGCACTGCCCGGGGGCTAGGCGCCAGTGTGTCGAGCGCCGATCTGGTGCTGGACCCCGAGGGCGTAATCGACCTGCCGCGGGGCTATGCCTATCGGGTTATCTCGCGCGCGGGCGACGCCATGGACGACGGGCATGTCGTGGGCGACCGTGCCGACGGCATGGGATGCTTCGCGCTCGATCGCCACCGCGTCGCGCTGGTGCGCAACCACGAACTGCAGGTCAAGCACCACGGATCGGGACCATTTGGCGAACGCGCGGTCGCCCTGGCCTACGACCGGACCAACGACGGCCGCGCCCTGCCCGGCGGCACCTCAACGCTGATCTATGATCTGCGCCGCGGACGGGTCGAGGCGCAGTATCAGAGCCTCGCGGGCACGATCCGCAACTGCTCGGGCGGCATCACCCCCTGGGGCAGCTGGCTGACCTGCGAGGAGGATGTCACCCGCGCGGGCAATGGCGTAGCGCGCGATCATGGCTGGGTGTTCGAGGTTCCCGCCGCGCACAAGGGCCTGGTCGAGCCGGTCCCGCTCACCGCCATGGGGCGGTTCAACCACGAGGCCGCCGCGGTCGATCCGGCGACCGGCATCGTCTACCTGACCGAGGACCGCGACGATTCGCTGTTCTATCGCTTCCTCCCAGCCAGGCGCGGCGAGCTTGCCGCTGGCGGCAGGCTGCAGGCGCTGGCCTTTGTCGAACCGGGGCTGGACGACACGCGCAACTGGTCCGAGGTGACTTTGCCGCGCGGTACCGGCAGGCCGGTGCGCTGGGTCGATCTCGACGGCACCCACAGCCCCGATGACGATCTGCGGCTTCGCGGCCATGCTGCAGGCGCTGCGCGGTTTGCGCGCGGCGAGGGCGTGCATTTCGGCAACGGATCGATCTATTTCTGCTGCACCTCGGGCGGCGCGGCCAAGCTCGGTCAGGTGATGCGCTATCGCCCCAGCAAGGCGGAGGGCCAGGCCGGCGAACGCACGTCTCCAGGGACGCTGCAGAATTTCGTGGAATCCAGCGATCCGGCGCTGTTCAACTTCGGCGACAACTTGACCGTTGCGCCGAACGGCCATCTGGTGGTGTGCGAGGACCAGTATTCGCTGATCGTGAACAACCACCTGCGCGGGGTGACCCCGGCGGGCGATCTCTACACGCTGGGTCGCTGCCGCCAGCAGACCGAGCTTGCCGGCGCGTGCTTCTCGCCCGATGGATCGACGCTGTTCGTCAACCTCTACAGTCCCGCGATGACGCTTGCGATCACCGGGCCTTGGGGCTCGGCATGACCGGGCCGGGGCGCAGCATCACCGTCTTGGCCTCGCCCCCTGCAAAGCGCAGCGTCTGCACGCTCGGGCCACGCCGCACCACGACCTGGTTGACCTGGCGCGGATAGATATCGCGCAGGATGGTCGACCGCACTTCCAGCGCCCTGGGATTGCCGATCACGCTGCCGGTATAGTCCACCCGCACATCGCGCACCCCGATCTCGACCGACCCGACGGTTAGCGCCACCGGCGCGCCATCGGCGGACAGGCTGAAATGCGCGAGCAGATAGGTCTTCAGTTCCTCAATCGCAGCGGGATCATCCAGGCTGGTCTGCGCATCGGGCGCGATCTCGGCCAGCGCCGGTTCCAGATCATGCGCCTCGAACCGGTGCGACACGGTGACCGCGCCATTGTCCGCCAGCGTGACGACGCTCATCGCATCATGCCCGCGATGCGCTCCGGCCTGAGACGTGAACGTTGCAGCAGCGGCCAGCGCCAGAGCACCGGCGATCAGTCGCAAACCCCTCATTTCGGCGGCACGTCATAGGTGCGTAGCGAATCGGGCAGCACCTTCATGTCCGAATCCTTCATCCGGTTCTTGCCTTCTTCGGGCGTGTCGATCTTCAACGTCCTGGGATCGATCTGGCCTGCATAGATGTTGTTCGAACGATCGGCATCGGCGGTTTCCCACAGCGGATCGACCTCCGCCCGGACCAGGGTCTTTGCCGTCACGAACTGCCAGGTCACGTTCTTCTGGTTGTAGCGCCACACTTCGGCGGGGATGCGCGCGGTCTCGCTCGATCCGTCGGCAAAATCCATCTTGAGGATCACCGGCATCACCAGCCCGCCGCGGTTGGCGAAGCTGAAGCGGTAGAAATTGTCGGTCACCTGCCGCGCGGCCTTTTCCTCTGCAGTCAGGTCGGCATAGGCCTCCGCAGCCTTGCGCTTGTCGGCAGCGGTGGCGTCGAGCGGATCGACCGCGTCATAGAAGTCGCGCGTAGCCGGGTCGCGTTCGACCACGGTCTGCTGCCCGGCGTTGCGCTGGGCGGTGAGCGACTTCGGCTCGGTATCGCGCTCCCTCTTGCGCGCGGCGGCAGCGGCGGTCGCATCCGCAGGCTCCAGCGTGGCGCGCACCACCTTGTCGAGCGCAATGTCGACATGGTCGGTCGAATAGAACCAACCGCGCCAGAACCAGTCGAGATCGACGCCCGAGCTTTCCTCCATCGTGCGGAAGAAGTCATAGGGCGTGGGGTGCTTGAACCGCCAGCGTTCCGCATATTCGCGGAACGCGCGGTCGAACAGTTCGCGGCCCAGCACCGTCTCGCGCAGGATCGTCAGCGCGGTGGCGGGCTTGCCATAGCCGTTGGCCCCGAACTGCAGCACCGAATCCGACTGGGTCATCAGCGGCATCTGGTTGGTCGAGAGCATGTATTCGGCGATATCCTTGGGCTCGCCGCGGCGCGCTGGATAATCTTTGTCCCACAATTTTTCCGCCTGGAACTGCAGGAAGGTGTTGAGCCCCTCGTCCATCCAGGTCCACTGCCGCTCGTCAGAATTGACGATCATCGGGAACCAGTTGTGGCCGATCTCGTGGATCACCACGCCGATCAGCCCGTATTTGGCGCGGTCGGTGTAAGTGAGGTTGCCGGTCTTCTTGTCCTTCACCGGGCGCGGGCCGTTGAAGGTGATCATCGGATACTCCATGCCGCCCACCGGACCGTTGACCGACTGCGCGACAGGATAGGGATAGGGGAAGGCAAACTTCCCGTAGACATCGATGGTGTGCGCGATCGACTTGGTCGAATACGCATCCCACAAAGGCCGGGCTTCCTTGGGGAAAAAGCTCATCGCCATCACCAGGGGCTGTTCGGCGAAATCCTGTTTCACGCCCAGCGCATCCCAGGCGAACTTGCGCGACGAGGCCCAGCCGAAATCACGCACGTTTTCCGCCGCGAACACCCAGGTCTTCTCGCCCGTTGCCTTGCCGCGCTCTGCGGCCACGGCTTCTTCGGGCGTCACGACATAGACCGGGCTGGTTGCGGTCTTGGCCTGTTCGAGTCGCTGGCGCTGCGCCGCGCTGAGCACCGCATCGGGGTTCTGCAGCACGCCAGTGGCCGAGACGACATGATCGGAAGGCACGGTCAGCGCGACGCGATAATCGCCGAACTCCAGCGTGAACTCGCCCGAGCCGATGAACGCCTTGTTGTGCCAGCCTTCATAGTCCGAATAGACCGCGAGCCGCGGGAACCATTGCGCGCCCTCGAAGATGCAGTTGCCGTCCTCGCCGGGCTGGGTGAAGCACTCGTAACCCGATCGGCCGCCGACGACCTTGTTCTCGACCATCGGGAACGACCAGTCGATGAAGAAGCTGGTTTCGCCGCCATTGGGCGCGACAGCCTGCCCCAGATCGATGCGCAGCAGGCTGTCGACCACGGTGAACGGCAGAGCCTTGCCCGAGGCGTCGCGCACCGCAGATATGGTGAAGCCGCCCTCCCATTCCTGCATGCGCTTGACGCGGCGCACTTCGGCAAGGCTGATCTTGTCGCCCGATACGGTCTCGGTCATCGCCGCGATCGAATCGCGCTTGTAATCGTTCTGATCGAGCAGCAGCCACAAATAGGGCAGCGCGTCGGGCGAATTGTTCTGGTAGCGCACCGTCTGGGTGCCGCTGACCATGCGCTTGGCCTCGTCGAGCCGCGCCTGGACGTCGTAATCGACCTTCTGCTGCCAGTAGCGGTAGCCGGGCGCGCCGGAGGCGTTGCGGTAATCGGTCGGGGTCGGCCAGTCCTCGCCCTCGAGCTGGCGGAACTTGTCCTCGTAATTGCCCTTGGTCTGCTCGACCGGGCTGGCGAGTGCAGGCGTTACAAGGATGGAAACGGCGCATGCGAGCGCAGACGCGGATACGGTAAAGTGACGACGCAAGACGACCCCCTCTATCGGGGCTTGATGCCCCGGTCTGGTTATGGGGGACAGGAATGTTACACTATAGCATGCAGGTCAATGCCGAACGGAGCGTCGATGGCTCGGCCTGTCGCAGCTAACTCAGCGCCAGCACGCTGGTCATGATCACCCGCACCAGCTCGGCATGGCCGCGCGCGCCGGTCTTGGCGTAGATCTTCTTGGAATAATTCCGCGCGGTCTCCACCGTGATCCCCAGGGTTTCCGCCGCTTCGGCTATGCTCGTCGCCTGCGCCAGCAGCCAGGCCAATCGCGCCTCGCTGGGCAGCAGCCCGAACAGATCGACCAGCTGCTCGCAACGATCCGCCTGCGACCGCCGGTCGCCGCTGACATAGACGATGACTGCTGCGGACCGATGTCCCGAAAGGGTATCGCCCTGCAACGGCGCCACCAGCATGTCGAGCCACGGATCCTGGCTGAGCCGGATCGCCAGAGGACGCATCGTCCGGCCCGATGCCACCTGCTTGAGATAGGCGGCAAGCTGGCGATCGACGGATGGCGATGCAGGCACAAGGCGGTCGTATCGGCCGCGCCGCAGCAGTGTGCCCCACTGGAACATCTGCTCCATATTCTGCGTCGATTCGACGATCCGTCCCTGCGTGTCCAGCGTGAGCCAGGCGATCTTGAGCCTGTTGAAGGCCTCTCCGGTGACGGCCGAGCGAAAGCGTTCACGCTCAAGCGCGGCAAAACTGCGCAGGGCGATCCGCAGATGCGGTGCCAGCCCTAGCAGCAACGCGCCGGAAGCAGAGCCGAGCGCACGACCGCCGGCACAGGCGAGCCAGCCATCCACGCCGCTGGGCTCGGTGATCCGCACTGCGCGCACGGCCGTGATCCGCGCAGCCTGCATGGCCTGCCGCACCTGATCGCGATCATGCCGGTTGGCCGACTCCAGCAGGTCATCGAGCGCATACCCCCGGCCTTCGCGCATCTGGGCCGCCAGCATGTGGCCCTTCAGCGCGGCGGTCGGACCTTCGCCTGCCAGCAGCTCAGCCACGTCGGACTGACCCTCTGGACGGATCACAAGCATGGCGCAGGTCGCACCCGCCGCCACGCGCAAGCGTTTCAGGAATCCGTCCCACAGGGGGGTTTCGAACATCCCCTCATGCAGCGATTCCAGCAGGCCATCGTCAAAACGCATGGCATTGCTTCTACCCTCCCATCTGGGAGGTTCAAGCCCCTACACACTATGCCATTGCGATGATCACGAAACACGGAGCCAACCACGCGATGACCCGCACCCTGACCCATCTCGAACGACTCGAGGCCGAAGCGATCCACATCATGCGCGAAGTGGTGGCTCAGGCGGAAAAGCCGGTGATGCTGTATTCGGTGGGCAAGGACAGCGCGGTGATGCTGCATCTGGCGCGCAAGGCATTCTATCCCTCGCCGCCGCCCTTCCCGCTGCTGCACGTCGATACCACCTGGAAGTTCAAGGACATGTACGCGCTGCGCGACCGGATGGCTCGCGAGAGCGGGATGGAGCTGCTGGTCTACCAGAACCCCGAAGCCGCTGAGCGCGGGATCAACCCTTTCGACCATGGCCCGCTGCACACCGACATGTGGAAGACAGAAGGCCTCAAACAGGCGCTCGACCTGCACGGGTTCGACGCGGCCTTCGGCGGTGCGCGGCGCGACGAGGAAAAGAGCCGCGCCAAGGAGCGCATCTTCTCGTTCCGCACCGCAAGCCATGGCTGGGACCCCAAGAACCAGCGTCCCGAACTGTGGAACCTCTACAACGCCCGCAAGAACAAGGGCGAGAGCATCCGCGTCTTCCCGATCAGCAACTGGACCGAACTCGACATCTGGCAGTACATCCAGCTCAACGATGTGCCTATCGTGCCGCTCTATTTTGCCGCCGTCCGCCCGACCTTCGAATGGGAGGGGCAGCTGTTCATGGCCGATGATGTCGAGCGGCTGACCCGGGTGCTGGGCCGCACGCCCGAGATCACCGATCGGTCGATCCGCTTCCGCACCCTGGGCTGCTTCCCGCTCACCGGCGCGGTCGAGAGCACCGCAAGCACGCTGCCCGAGGTCATCCAGGAAACGCTGCTCACCACCACCTCGGAACGTCAGGGCCGGGTGATCGACAAGGATGCCGGCGGCGCGGGCATGGAAAAGAAGAAGCAGGAGGGCTATTTCTGATGGACAACGCTTATCAGACCGAGGCTCTCATCGCCGAGGACATCCACGCCTATCTCGACGTCCACCAGCACAAGACGATGCTGCGCTTCATCACTTGCGGATCGGTGGACGACGGCAAGTCGACGCTGATCGGACGGCTGCTGTACGACAGCAAGATGATCTTCGAGGACCAACTCGCCGCGCTCGAGGCCGACAGCAAGCGCGTCGGCACCCAGGGGCAGGAGATCGACTTTGCGCTGCTGGTCGATGGCCTCGCCGCCGAGCGCGAGCAGGGCATCACCATCGATGTCGCCTATCGCTTCTTCAACACCGAAAAGCGCAAGTTCATCGTCGCGGACACTCCGGGGCATGAACAGTATACCCGCAATATGGTCACCGGCGCCTCGACCGCGGACCTTGCCGTCATCCTGATCGATGCGCGCAAGGGGGTGCTCACCCAGACGCGGCGGCACAGCTATCTCGCGCACCTCATCGGCATCCGCAACATCGTGCTGGCGGTCAACAAGATGGATCTGGTGGACTACAGCCAGACCCGCTTCGACGAGATCGTCGCCGAATATCGCGAATTTGCTACCAGCATCGGCATCACCGCTTTCACCGCGATGCCGATCAGCGGCTTCAAGGGCGACAACATCACCGCCCCCTCGGCCAACACGCCCTGGTACACCGGCCCCAGCCTGATCGCGCATCTCGAAGAGGTCGAAGTGAACAGCGCGCAGGAACAGACGCGCCCGTTCCGCATGCCGGTCCAGTGGGTCAACCGCCCCAATCTCGATTTCCGGGGCTTTTCCGGGCTGATCGCGGGTGGATCGGTGAGGCCAGGTGATGCCGTGCGCGTGCTGCCCTCGGGCAAGACCAGCACCATCAGCCGCATCGTCACGCTTGAGGGCGATCTCGACGAGGCGGTTGTGGGCCAGTCGGTGACATTGTGCCTCGCCGACGAGATCGACTGTTCGCGCGGCGATGTCATCGCCACCGCGGACAACCCGCCCGAGGTAGCCGACCAGTTCGAGGCGACCATCGTGTGGATGGACGACGAGGCGATGCTGGTGGGCCGGTCCTATTGGCTCAAGCTCGGCACCCAGACCGTGTCGGTGACGGTGCAGCAGCCCAAATACACCGTCAACGTCAACACGCTTGAGCATCTTGCGTGCAAGACGCTCGAGCTCAACGCGATCGGTGTCGCCGAGATCGCCACCGACAAGCCTATCGTGTTCGAAGCCTATGCCGACAGCCGGACGCTGGGCGGGTTCGTGCTTGTCGACAAGCTCACCAACCGCACCGTGGCGGCGGGCATGCTGCATTTCTCGCTGCGCCGCGCGCAGAACGTCCACTGGCAGGCGACCGACATCACCCGCGAGGTCCATGCCGGCCTCAAGAACCAGAAGCCCAAGGTGCTGTGGTTCACCGGGCTTTCCGGATCGGGCAAGTCGACCATTGCCAACGAGGTCGAAAAGTCACTCAACCTGATGAACCGGCACACCTTCCTGCTTGATGGTGACAATGTCCGGCACGGTCTCAACCGCGACCTTGGCTTTACCGAAGCCGACCGGATCGAGAACATCCGCCGGGTCGGAGAAGTTGCCAAGCTGATGGCCGATGCCGGTCTGATCGTGCTCACCGCGTTCATCAGCCCGTTCCGCGCCGAACGCGAAATGGTACGCAAGATGCTGCCAGAGGGCGAGTTCATCGAGATCTTCGTCGATACCCCGCTCGAGGTCGCCGAGGCGCGCGACGTCAAGGGCCTCTACAAGAAGGCCCGTGCGGGCGCGCTCAAGAACTTCACCGGGATCGACAGCCCCTATGAGCCGCCCGAAACCCCCGACATCCGCGTCAATACGGTCGCGATGACGCCTGGGGAAGCCGCCGAGCATATCATTCGCCAGCTGATGCCGCTGAAATGAGTATGACCGATGGCGACCTTGCCGCGCATCTGGCGCACACCGCAGGCCGCATCCTGCTCGACGTCAGGCAATCGGGGCTGGTGTCAGGCGCATCGCTGGGCAAGGCCGGCGACCAGACCGCGAACCAGCTGCTGGTCCATGCCCTGCGCCAGCAGCGGCCCGATGACGGCCTGTTGTCCGAAGAGGAAAAGGACAATCTGGAGCGGCTCGCGCACCGCCGCGTGTGGATCATCGATCCGGTCGATGGCACCCGCGAATATGGCGAGGAGCGCGCCGACTGGGCGGTGCATATCGGGCTATCTATCGATGGCGTCGCCAGTATCGGTGCGGTTGCGTTGCCCGCGCTTGATGTCGTGTTGCGCAGCGACCGGCCCCAGCCGCTGCCGCCGGGCGCGCCCATTCCGCGCATGGTTGTCAGCCGAACCCGCCCCGCGAAAGAGGCGCTCGCGGTAGCCGAGACGCTGGCGGCCGAACTTCTGCCGATGGGCAGCGCGGGCGCCAAGGCGATGGCGATCGTGCGCGGCGAGGCGGAAATCTATCTGCACACCGGCGGCCAGTTCGAATGGGACAGCTGCGCCCCGGTCGCGGTCGCCGCAGCGCATGGGCTCCACGTCAGCCGCGCCGACGGAACTCCCCTCGTCTACAACCAGGCCGACACCTACATGCCCGACCTGCTGATCTGCCGCCCGGAATGGACCGAGCGGGTGCTCATGGCGATGCGCGCGCTCACCGACTGACGGTGGGCGCGCCCGGACAGCCTCAGACTGCCTGAGCCACGCTCAGGCAGTCCGGGCCTTGCCGAGCAGGTCATAAGGATCGATGCCGCGCGCACGCAGCCGGTCGTGCGCCATCCCGTAAAACGCCGCCGGGGTGATGTTCAGCCGCTTGCGGGCCTGGGCCAGCGGCTCGGCGAGCAGCGACGCGATCGACTGCTCGGAAATGCGCGGGCACGCCTTGCCCAGCCGCTTCGCCTCGCCGATCGCCTTGAACACCGGCGCATCGCTGCGCACCGTCCGGGTCATGTTGAGTGCGCCCATATAGGCGATGAAGATGTTGCCGGGCGCGGGGTTCTGGCCATAGGTGAACGCCAGCACACACTGCTCGCCCAGCGCATCGCGGCCATAGCCGGTGAGCACATGCAGCAGGTCATGCGTGTCGCGCAGCCGGTTGATGTACCATTCGATCAGGTCGCCATAGCGGCGCCCCCTCTGGAACCGGTCGTATTCCTCGACCAGTCCGGCAGCGCTCAGCCCCTCGCGCTCCATGAAATCGACATAGGCATGCGCGACGCTCCCCTTGGGCATGGCGCGCAGCCTTGCATGATCGTCGAGCAGATCGGGCAGATAGGGCTCGCTCTCGCGCAGCGCCTTGCCGAAATCGCTGTAGACGAAGGCCTTCGCCTCATCGACGAGGCCCATCCGCGGGAGGCACTGGAAGATGTGGAACACCTGCTCGGTGTCTTCCTTGTCCGCCACCAGCTTGCGGAAATGGTGCATCGCCTTGAAGGGCCGAAACTTCGGCACGGGGCGGTCGGGATGGCGAAACACGGCGTCTGTCATCATGGCACCTGATCGGCGAGTGGAGTCTGGACTTACACCTGTGTTAATATCATGCCCGCAGCGGTTTGGAAATGCCCCGCCTGCGCAGGGCCAGAGTGATCAGCGAGTGACGACATCGCGCTTCATCGGGGCAAGCTTGGAGAGGAGGCGGTTCTGCGCGGCAAAGCCGACCCGTTCATCCGCCATCGCCGCCTGCAGGTTCTCGACCAGAACATTGAGATCATCGATCTGCAAACCGAGGTCGCGGTGCGATGTCGCCATGTCACGCCCGGTATAGTCGCATCCGGCATTGAGGATGTGGCAGAACTGCTCGAACAGCGTGCGGCGCAGCCGGACCAGATCATGCGAGACGAAGACCTCCGAAATCCTCGGATCGACGATGGCGCGGTCGACCATGCCGTTGACGACACGGCGTATGCCTTCCTGCCCGTGAAAGGCATCGCTCATGCCGGTGCCTGCAAACGGCGCAGCGCCGGCGTGCGCATTGGATGGCTGATAGGGATTGACCGGAAGCTCCCCGGTCACCGGATCGCGCTGAGGCTCGGGCTTGGCTGCGGCTTCGGCTTCGGCTTCAGCTTCGCTTTGGCTCTCGCTGGCGATGTCGGGCACGGCATCCACCGGCATGTCCTGGAAGCTGGCCAGTGTGAGGGCAAAGATGAGGCTGATCATGTCCGTGGTCCTGTCCGGAATTTCAAAAGGCGGCCTGGAGCGAAAGAAACGCGCCGCGCTGCTTTTCGGCGGTCGCGACACTGCCGAGGTCGACATAGGCGGCGGTAACCGTGACGTTGCGGGTCAGGGCATAGGCGGCAAACAGGTCCACCCAGTCATCCTCGCGCGCGATGGCCAGGTTGTCGGGCTTGGTGCGATATTCGCCCCCGACCACGAACCGACGCGAGAACTGATAGGCGATCGAGCCTTCGAATTGCGGCTTGTGATTGTTCTGCGTCGCGCTGCCGAAGCCGAGCAGCCCGGCCTGGTTGGCCTTGGTGAACCGCACTGTCGCGTTGGCGAGCAGGCTGTGCGACAGGAATAGCTTGGTCGCGCTGATATAGAAATCGGTGCCATGCGGCGATGCGGCCCCGACCGCGGCGACGACCGCATCGTCGCTCGATCGTTTGTGCTGCACCCCGATGGCGATCTGCGGCATCAGCGGATCGCCATAGACGACATCGCCCGCCAGCTTCAGCTTGGCGCCGAAAACATCCTGGTTCAGCGTATATCCCCGCCCCAGGCCCAGCGCTGTTCCGATGTCGATGGTGTCGAGGTTCTGACGCGCATAGCTCAGTTCCAGCCGATCGAAAAAGCCCAGAGAGACGCCGTAGCTGGTCCAGTTGTAATCGGGCAGTTCGATGATCGTGCCGTGCGCCGACCCGCCGATGCCCTCCTGCGTCGCATTGCCCGCGATCGTGCTCCAGGTGGCCAGCCCGCCACCACCTGAACCCTCGATGGTGCTCACGCCGTTGGTCAGCAGCAGTTTGCCGCCGTTGCGCAGGTCCTGTGCATGCGCCGGAAGATTGGAAAGGGCGGCAAGGCCGATCAGGCACGCAAGGGTGCGCAGAGCAGGATGAACGTTCATGACCGGCGGGTAATTCAGAACTGCCTAACCAAGAGTTAAGCATGATGCCCCCAAATTGCCGCCAAATGTAAAATATGCAGAATCACGGTTTTTGACGGCTTAAACCGTTGAGTTTCCTAACGGAAGCAGCAACTTTTTAACTCTTGCGGGCTAGCTCCGAGAGGATGACTACCCCCCGCGCCCCGTTCGTTGCCGCCCTCAGTGCCGCCGTTCTCGCCTGCCTTGCCGTGCCATCATCCCAGGCCGCAGGGCCCGCCACGCTGGCGCTCACCGTCCGGCAGGCCAGCGGTCTTCCCGTCCGCGATGCCGTGGTGATGGTGTACCCCAAGGCCGGCGCCTCCAGCGGGCCGATCCGCTTCGGTTGGAAATATGACATGGCGCAAGCGAACATCGCCTTCACCCCCGGAACGCTGATCGTCCCGGCGGGCGCCACGGTGCGCTTCCCCAACCAGGACAAGGTACGTCACAGCATCTACAGCTTCTCCAAATCGGCCAAGATCGACATCCAGCTTTATGGTCGCGACGAGACCCGCAGCCACAGCTTCGCGGTGGCCGGCAGCGTCGCGCTGGGCTGCAAGATCCACGACCAGATGCGTGGCTATGTCAAGGTGGTCGACACCCCCTATGCCGCCAAGACCGATCACAACGGCCAGGTCCGCCTCGCCCAGCTTCCCGGTGGCGCGGCCGTCGTCAAGGTCTGGCATCCCGCGCTGCGCAGCCGCACCGGCGAGCACGAGGAAGCCGTGATGCTTGCTGCAGGCCAGCCGACCACGCGCGCGATCTCGGTCGATCTGCGTACCCAGAAGTAACGCGCGATGGACTCCTCCACCCTGCCGCTCCGCGGACGCTTCCGGTCGCTCGCCACCCGCATCACGGTCTGGTATGGCGTGGTGATCGCGCTCACCTTCGGCGCCTTCATCATCGTCGCGACCGATGGGGTCGAGCGTTACGCCGAGAGCGTGGCCACCAAGGAAATGGCGACCAACGCCGCGACCTTCGACAAGATCCTGGAACTTCAGGCCAGGCAGATGCGGACGTCGGCGGACGTTCTGGCGGCAGATTTCGGGTTCCGCGAAGCTTTCGCACTCGACGACCAGCCGACCATCACCAGCGCGCTCGAAAGCCTGAGGGTCAGGGCGGGCGCTCCGCTGGCGATCATGATCCCGCTGCAGGGCGACTTCATCAGCACCGGCGCCCCGATGAACGCGACCGAACAGGACGCATTATGGGAGGCGGTCGATTCAGGGATCGATCGCGGCGTGTTCCAGGTGGGCGGTCGCTATCACAACGCGGTCGCCGCACCGATCCTCATCCCCGATCTGGCGGGCTGGCTGGTGCTGGCGAGGCCGCTCGATGCTGCCGCAATGCGCGAATTGGCGCGGCTCGCACCTGCAGGCATGTCAGCGCGGATCCGCGCGTCCGGCCCGCTGCCGGGCGGGATCGACCTGTCGCAGGCCAGCGGCAGGGCCCCGGTCGAAACGCGGCTCGATGGCGAACGCGTCCTCTACTGGTCGAAGCCCCTTCCCGCGCTCGACACCAGCCTCAAGCCCCGGGTGGTGCTGCGCTATGAGCTGAGCAGCGCGCTGGCCGAATACAACCCGATCAAATATCTGCTGCTGGCACTGAGCGCGGTGGGCCTGACCCTCTCGGTGCTGATCGGCGCATTCGTTTCGCGCGGGATCACCCGCCCGATCGCCACGCTGGAAAACGCCGCGCGTGAGATCAGTCGCGGGTCGCGCGATACGGTGTCGATCACCACCGATGACGAGGTCGGACGGCTTGCAGACAGCTTCAACTCGATGGTCGAATCGATCAAGGAGCGCGAGGAGCGGATCACCCATATCGCGCTGCACGACGAGCTGACCGGATTGCCCAACCGCAAGCTTTTCGCCGAGCAGCTGGAGTTCGCGCTTGGCAGGCGCGCCAGCACCCACCGCATCGCGATCATGTATTTCGATCTCGACAACTTCAAGGCGGTCAACGACACGCTGGGTCATCCCGTGGGTGACGAGCTGCTGCGCGCGGTTGCCGAGCGGCTTCGTACCAGCATGCCCGGCGCGCTGATCAGCCGCCAGGGCGGCGACGAATTTGCCATCCTGATCGACCAGATCGAACCCCATGCCAAGATCGCGCTGCTCGCGGACCGGGTCAGCGCGGTGTTCCACTCCGCCTTCCAGCTCTCCGACCACCGGCTCGAGACCAGCTCCAGCATCGGGATCGCTGTAGCGCCGACGGATGGCGATTGCCCCGACGAGCTGATCAAGAATGCCGATCTCGCGCTCTATCGCGCAAAGAAGGAGGGCCGCAATTGCTCGTGCTTCTTCGAGCAAGCGATGGATCTCGAGGCCCGCAAGCGCCATCAGATGGAAATCGACATGCGCGAGGCGGTGCGCGAGGGGCAGTTCCTGCTGAATTACCAGCCGTTGTTCAGCCTCGAGAAAAACCGCGTCATGGGCTTTGAGGCGCTGGTCCGCTGGCAGCACCCTTTGCGTGGGCTAGTGTCACCCGCCGAGTTCATTCCGTTGGCCGAAGACACCGGCATGATCGTGCCGATCAGCGAATGGGTGCTCAACGAGGCCTGCCAGCGCGCGGGCCAATGGCCCGATGACATCCGCATCGCGGTGAACCTCTCGCCGGTGCTGTTCAAGAATGCCGGATTGCCGCTGCTGGTAATGCAGGCGCTCGACAAGGCCGGGCTCAAGCCCAACAGGCTCGAGCTCGAGGTGACCGAATCGCTGTTCATCGACAACATCGAGCGCACCACCGCGATGCTCAATGCGCTGCGCGATTGCGGGGTCCGGATCGCGCTCGACGATTTCGGCACGGGATACAGCTCACTCAATTACCTGCGCTCTTTCCCGTTCGACAAGATCAAGATCGACAAGAGCTTCGTCGACGATCTGGCGACCGACATCAGCTCGCAGGCGATCATCGGCGCTATTACCGCGCTCGCCTCGGCGCTGGGGATGGAAACGATTGCCGAGGGCGTCGAGGACAAGGACCAGCTCGAGGCACTGCGCGCGCAGGGATGCTCGAACATCCAGGGCTATCTGTTCAGCCGTCCGGTCGGGATCGAGCTGGTCGATGCGATGATCGCCGACATGCGCTACACTCAGGCCGAGCCCGGCGAAGCCGCAGAGCACGGGAGGGCCCGCCGCGTCGCCTGACCGGACTGGCCATTCCAGCCAAACCCATCAGACAGCTTTGACACGCATAATTGTCTGAGTTATTCCCAGGCGCCTCGAACGTCCGCACTCTGAGCGAGCGGGCGCAGCATGGAGGATGAAGATGGCATCGCGGACAAAGCTGGGACTGATAACGGCAGCGGCCGGGCTCGCAGCGACGATGTCGCCGCTCGCGCTCGCCTCGCCCGCGCGGTTCGAGGAGTTTCGCTATGAGGGCCGCTCGCAGGAGCAGGTGACGGTGGGGCCGGGCCAATATCGCAACCCGGTGCTCTCGGGCTATTATCCCGATCCCTCGATCACCCGGGTGGGCGAGGATTACTATCTCGTCACCTCGACCTTCACTCATTTTCCCGGCCTGCCGATCTTCCATTCGCGCGATCTGGTCACCTGGAAGCAGATCGGCAACGCCATCGACCGGCCCGGCCAGCTCGACTTCACCGGGCTTCAGGTGTCAAAGGGCGTGTTTGCTCCCGACATCTCCTGGCACGATGGCACCTTCTACATCGTCGGGACCTGTGTGGGGTGCCGGGACAATTTCTTTATCACCGCCAAGAACCCCGCCGGCCCCTGGTCCGACCCGACATGGCTTCCGTTCGAAGGCATCGATCCGTCGATCCACTGGGACGGCGACAGGGCATACATCGTCAACAACCGCGCACCCGACGAGCCGCCGCGCTATGATGGCCACCGCGCGATCTGGATCCAGGAGTTCGACTGGCGGGCGGGCACGATGGTCGGCGAGAGCACGCAGCTGGTCAATGGCGGCATCGACCTGCGTACCAAGCCGATCTGGATCGAGGGACCGCACATCATCCGCAAGGACGGCTTCTACTATCTGATCGCGGCAGAAGGCGGCACCGGCGACAAGCACAGCGAAGTGGTGCTGCGATCCTCCCAACTGCGCGGGCCTTACACGCCCTATGCCGGCAACCCCATTCTCAGCCAGCGCACGCTCGATCCCAGGCGGCCCAACCCGGTCACGTCGGCAGGGCACGCCAAGTTCGTCCAGACACCCGATGGCGAATGGTGGGCGACCTTCCTCGCCACCCGGCCCTATGACGACGACACCTACAATATCGGCCGCGAGACATTCCTGCTGCCGGTGACGTGGCGCGCTGGCTGGCCACTCATTCTGCCTGATGGCGAACGCATCCCCTTTGTCGCGAAGCGCCCTGCGCTTGCCGCCGACACCCCTGCCTCGCCGCCTCTGTCGGGCGACTTCGGCTATATCGACAGCTTCGATGGCCCTGCCCTCGCGCCGCAATGGCTGACGGTGCGGACGCCCAAGGCGCCTTTCCATCGGCTCGACCGCGGTGCGCTCGTGATCGAGGGCGCAGCGGCCATGGGCGACCAGAGCGGAGTGCCTGGCTTTATCGGCAGACGCCAGCAGCACCACATCGCCACCATGTCGACGGTGCTGGAATATGCCCCGGACAAGGATGGCGCCCGGGCCGGGCTGGCGGCCATGCAGTCCGACCAGTCCTTCCTCTTCTTCGGCATCACCCGCATGGAGGGCAAGCCGATGGTTGCGCTGTTCGTCCGCGACCGGGCCGACGTAGATACGCTGGTGGCCGCGCATCCCCTGGAATCGCAGGGCCCGGTCACGCTTACCATCCGTGCCGACGGCGGCAATATGGCCTTCGACTATGCGGCAGGCGGCCGGTCGCGCACGCTCAAGGCCGGTCTGGATGCCCGGTTCCTCAGCACCCGGCGGGCGCGCGGCTTCACCGGAACGCTGGTCGGCCCCTATGTCCACACCCCCTGACCCGCGCCATCTTTGTTCGATCTGATGCTACGCGCTTGACAAGCCCGCCAAAAGTATGATGGTAGCGCTATCACAAGAACAGCAAGGTGTTTTACATGGAGGGGGATCCCCAAGCTAATCGGTCGGCGATGCCCGACGACTGGATGACGGGCGTGTTCGCCGGGCGCAGATTGACCGAGGTCGGCCCCAGCCCCTTTCTGGTCGTAGGCGGCGAGCTGTACGACATGGCGCAGGTCGCCCCCACCATGACAGCCTTGATCGAGCGTGGCGATTTTACCGGCAATGGCGGCGAGCATCTCGGCCGCTTCGCATTTGCAGACGAACATCTGCTCAGCCCGGTCGATCTGCAGTGCATCAAGGCGTGCGGCGTCACCTTTGCGGTCTCGGCGATCGAACGAGTGATCGAGGAGAGCGCGCGCGGCGACTGGAATGCGGCGTCCGCGATCCGCGAGCGGCTGGAAACCCGCGTCGGCGGCTCGATCCGCTCGGTCGTTCCAGGCTCGGCCGAAGCCGCCGCACTCAAGACTGCCCTGATCGAAGACGGGCTGTGGTCGCAATATCTGGAAGTTGCGATCGGCCCCGATGCCGAGGTGTTCACCAAGGCGCCCGTGCTTGCCTCGGTCGGCGCCGATGCGGCGATCGGCATCCGCTCCGATTCCCACTGGAACAATCCCGAGCCGGAGATTGCCCTGCTGGTGAGCAGCGCCGGCAATCCGGTCGGCGCAATGCTGGGCAATGATGTCAACCTGCGCGATTTCGAGGGCCGGTCGGCGCTGCTACTGGGCAAGGCCAAGGACAACAATGCATCGTGCGCACTCGGCCCGCTGGTGCGCCTGTTCGACAGCAGCTTCACGCTCGACGACGTCCGCCAGGCCGATGTGCGCCTGACCATCACCGGCGAGGACGGCTTCGTCCTCAACGGCGAAAGCAACATGCGCGAGATCAGCCGCGACCCGCTCGATCTGGTGCGCCAGACGCTGAGCGAGCACCAGTATCCCGATGGCTTCGTGCTGTTCATGGGCACGTTGTTCGCCCCGGTCGAGGACCGCGACGAGCCCGGGCGGGGATTCACCCACAAGGTGGGCGACATCGTCGCTATCGAGAACCGCAAGCTGGGTCGGCTGGTCAACACTGTGGTGACCTCTCGCGATGCACCGCCCTGGCAGATGGGCATCGGCGCGCTGATGGCCAATCTGGCAGGCCGTGGCCTGCTGCGGGGTGCGGCATGACCAGCACGACGATATTGCAGGCAGACCAGTTGCAGTCGGGGTTCGACTCCGCCATCTATCCCAGCCTTTCGGGCAAGCGGGTACTCGTTACCGGAGGCGCCACCGGAATCGGCGCTGCGCTGGTGGAACGGTTTGTCCAGCAAGACGCGCATGTCGCTTTCGTCGACGTCAACCATGCAGCGGGCCATGCGCTTGCCGCCCGGCTGGCGGGGACGCATTTCGTCCATTGCGACCTGCGCGATATCGATGCGCTCAAGGCCTGTCTTGACGGTGTGAGGGCCGAACTGGGCGGGATCGACATCCTGCTCAACAACGCCGCCAATGACGACCGTCACACGGTGATGGAGGTGACGCCCGATTACTGGGATGACCGCATGGCCACCAATCTGCGCCACCTGTTCTTCGCCGCGCAGGCTGTGGTGCCGGCGATGCAGGCCGCTGGCGGCGGCGTGATCATCAACTTCGGGTCGATCAGCTGGCATCTGGGGCTGGCGGATCTGGTGCTGTACCAGACCGCCAAGGCCGCGATCGAGGGAATGACCCGGGGGCTGGCGCGCGATCTCGGGCGCGACAACATCCGCGTCACCACCATCGTGCCCGGCAATGTGCAGACCCCGCGCCAGGAGCAATGGTACACCCCCGAAGGCGAGGCCGAGATCGTCGCCGCACAGTGCCTGAGCGAGCGGATCCAGCCCGACGATGTCGCAGCACTGGCGCTGTTCCTCGCCTCGGACGATGCGCGGATGTGCACCGGTCACGAATACTTCGTCGATGCAGGCTGGCGCTGACATGACCGTCCAGTCGGTCCTGCCCGTCGGCGCGATGCTGGGCGAAGGGCCGGTCTGGACCGGCGATGCGCTGTGGTTCGTCGACATCAAGGGACGGGCCGTCCATCGCTTCGACCCTGGAGATGGCTCCAGCCAGGCATGGTCCGCGCCTGATCAGGTCGGCTGGGTGTTGCCTGCCGAGGCGGGCGACATGATCGCCGGGGTCAAGACCGGGTTGCACCGCTTCGATCCTGTCACCGGCAGCTTCGCGCTGCTGCACGATCCCGAGCCGGATTATCCCGGCAACCGGCTGAACGATGCCGCCACCGACCGCACCGGGCGGCTGTGGTTCGGAAGCATGGATGATGGCGAGGCGGCGATGACCGGGCGGCTGTATCGCTGCGACGGCGGCGCGTGCCGCGACACGCGCCTGCCCCCGGTTGCGATCACCAACGGCCCAGCGATCAGCGCCGATGGCCGCACGCTGTATCACACCGACACGCTGGGCAAGACCATCTGGCGCGTCGCAATTGCGGACGATGGCGCGCTGGGCGCACCCGAACGCCATATCGTGGTCGGCAAAGCTGAGGGCTATCCCGATGGATCGGTGATCGATGCCGAGGGCTGTCTGTGGGTTGCGTTCTACGGCGGATGGGGCGTGCGGCGGTACGATCCTTCGGGCCGGATGATGCGTTTTGTGCGCTTTCCGGTGGCCAATGTCACCAAGATCGCGTTTGGCGGAGCGAACCTGACAACGGCTTATGCAACGAGCGCGCGCAAGGGGTTGGATAATGCCGCGCTCGAGGCGCAGCCGCTGGCAGGTCATCTGTTCACGTTCGATCCCGGCGTTGCCGGACTGCCGGTAACCCCGGCCAAGATATAATGAGACCATAAAAAGGAGCAGGAGAGATGGCGACGGTGGCAGGGACGGCCGAAGAGCGCGTCAACATGGGGTTTATCGTCGCGATCGTTGCGGTGGCGACGATCGGCGGGTTCATGTTCGGCTATGATTCGGGGGTGATCAATGGCACCCAGAAGGGGCTGGAAAGCGCGTTCGACCTAGGCAAATTCGGCATAGGCGTCAATGTCGGCGCGATCCTGGTCGGCTCTGCCATCGGCGCCTTTGGCGCAGGACGGATGGCCGACAGCATCGGCAGGCGCGGTGTCATGCTGCTCTCGGCCGCGCTGTTCCTCGCGAGCGCGCTAATGGCCGGCGCGGCCTCGTCCTCGGTCGTCTTCATCATCGCGCGCATCGTCGGCGGGCTGGGCGTGGGCGCGGCAAGCGTGATCTCGCCGGTCTATATCTCCGAGGTCACCCCCGCCAATATTCGCGGGCGGCTCTCGAGCATCCAGCAGGTGATGATCATCACCGGGCTGACCGGCGCGTTCGTCGCCAACTTCGCGCTGGCACGGCTGGCGGGAGGGTCGACCGCCGAATTCTGGATGGGCTATCCCGCCTGGCGCTGGATGTTCTGGCTGCAGGCCATCCCCGCCGCAATCTATGGCCTGGCGCTTCTGGTGATCCCCGAAAGCCCGCGTTATCTGGTAGCGCGCGGGCGCGAAGCCGATGCGCACAAGGTGCTGACCCGGCTGTTCGGACCGGCAGAGGCCGACCGCAAGGTGGTGGAAATCCGCAACAGCCTGGCCACCGACCAACACCGCGCGCGCCTGTCCGATCTGATCGACAAGGCATCGGGCAAGATCCGCCCGATCGTGTGGACCGGCATCGGCCTTGCGGTGTTCCAGCAGGCCGTGGGAATCAACGTGGTGTTCTATTACGGTGCCGCTTTGTGGGAGGCGGTCGGCTTCTCGGAGGATTATGCGCTGCAGACCAACATCCTGTCGGGCGTGCTTTCGATCGGGGCGTGCCTCGCGACGATGCTGCTGGTCGACCGGATCGGGCGCAAGCCGCTGCTGCTGTTCGGCTCGGCGGGCATGGCGGTCACGCTCGCAATCGTCGCTTATGCGTTCTCGACTGCGGTCACCGCTGCCGACGGTGCGGTCTCGCTGCCCGGCAGCAACGGCCTGATCGCCCTGATCGCCGCCAACCTCTATGTCATCTTCTTCAACCTGAGTTGGGGCCCGGTGATGTGGGTGATGCTGGGCGAGATGTTTCCGAACCAGATTCGCGGATCTGGCCTCGCGGTGGCCGGCTTTGCACAGTGGATGGCCAATGCCGCGATATCGGTGAGCTTCCCCGCGCTCGCCGCATCGCCGGGACTGGCGGTGACCTATCTGGGCTATGCGCTGTTTGCGGCGATATCCTATCTGTTCGTCCACAAGATGGTGGTCGAAACACGCGGGCGCGAGCTGGAGGACATGGAGGGTTGAAGGCCCCTCAGCCGGGCTTCCGCGCCGCCGGGCGGCGGCGCGGAGCCGCATCGGATTGCCTGCGGATCAGCTCGTAGTCGGCAAGGACATGCGCTGGCTGGTCCGCAGCAGACGCCTTGCCGTTGCGGATGGTGCGCACCAGCAGTTCGACCGCGCGGCGCGACATTTCGATCACCGGTTGGCGGATTGTGGTGAGCTCGGGCCAGATGGTGGTGGCAAGCGCGGTGTCGTCAAACCCGCACACAGTCAGGTCGCCCGGAACGTCGAGCCCCTTGCGGTGCGCGATGGCGACCGTCGCCGCCGCCATGTCGTCGTTCGCAGCAAAGATCGCGGTGGGCGGGTCGGCGCTGTCGAGCAGCAGATCGGCGGCATCCAGCCCCGAGCGGTACGTGAACATGCCCTCTGCCACCAGCTCCGACCCCGTGGTCAGCCCTGCATCCTTGAGCGCGGCCCTATAGCCCTCCAGACGCTCGGCGCTGGCGGTCTGGTTGGGGTTTCCGGTGATGAAGCCGATACGCACATGGCCCAGCTGGATCAGATGCCGGGTCATGTCATAGGCGGCCTGGCGGTCGTCGATGCTTACCGACAGCGCCCAGTCGGGGGCGCGGCCCGTGGCAACCGCAACGACTGGAATCCCGCGCGCTTCCAGCGCCGACAGGATCGGCAGCGAGTCGCTGAGCGGCGGCGGCAGCACAACGCCATCAATGCGGCCGCGCAGCAGATGATCGACCGCAGCCGCCTCGCCGCCATCGTCGTCGCATTTCTCGACCACCAGATGCACGTTGCTGCGGCTGGCCTGATCGAGGCTGCCCACCAGAAACTCGCTCAGATAGGCAAAGGACGGGTTGGAATGCAGCAGACCGATGCGGATGTCGTCGCCCCCGGCGAGCGTTCGCGCCGCGACATTGGGCGCATAATTCAACGCGGCAATCGCCTCTTCCACCCGGAGACGGGTGTCATCGCGGACGTTGCTTTCGCCGTTGATCACGCGGCTCACGGTCATCGGGGAAACCCCCGCTTGGGCCGCCACGTCGCTGATCGTGGGAACGTTGCGCTGACGCCTTGGGCCTCGAGGTTCCTTCATGCACGGTCTTTCAGGCGAATATCCATAACCGCCCTTTAGCCGCGCTGCCGCGGAAAGGCGAGATGGCAAGAATGACGGCCAGCCCCGGTTCTGGCGCTATTTGGGATTGCCCGGTGCAAACGGAAAGCTCTGCTGCCTGTACCACTCAAGATCGTGCTGCGGCGCGGCCGATCCATTGGGCAACGGCAGGCCGTTGATCGACATCCAGTACGCCAGGCTCGCATCGCGCCACCACCGGGCCTCGCGCTGCTGCACGCCCAGAAACGCATCGGTCTTGGTCCAGCGCTCGGCATCAATCCGTGGCCTGAGCGTCGCCCATTGGCTGCGCATCGAGTCCACTTCTGCCACGCCGCGGTCATAGCGGCGCACCATTTCCTCCCACAGCGTGTTGCCAGCGGGCATCTTGTAGTCCCAGGGCAGATGGTGGAACCACAAGAGTTCTTCGGGCGGTGTGGTCTTCGGGTCGGCATAGCGCCTGGCAAGCACCGGCGCATATTGCGCGACCGCGTTGCTGCCGGTGCGGGTGCGATCGAATCCGATCCCCTGCCTGTCCGCGCGGTGATAATAGACCGGGTTCCATTCGGGCCGGGCCAGATCGGACACCCACGGCCCGGGCCCGTAATGGTGACCGGTGGCGAACAGATGCGCCAGCCCCAGCGGCCCGGTATAATCGACCACCGCCTCGCGCGAGCGCATCATCATCGCGACCACGGTGTCGATGACGACCGGATCGTTGCCGAAGGTCTGCGCCGCCCATTCGCGGGCTATGGCCTCTGACGAGAGCGAAGGGTCCCAGGCCATCCGCCCAAACACATACCAGTTGGCCTGGTTGAACGTGCCCCCGGACCAGTCCCGGTCGCGCCCGATATTGGCGACCCCCGCCATCCCGCTGAGGGAATGGCCGTCGGCCTTGCCGGTGACCACCGAGGCCACGGTTTCTCCCCGCCGCACGCCAGTCTGCGCATCGAGCACCTCCTCGAACAGCGGGCCGAGATAGGCCAGATGCGTCGCGAAGCCGAGATACTCCTTGGTGATCTGGAACTCGGCGATCAGCGGTGTTCTGGGCATCGCGCCGAAAAGCGGGTGGAACGGTTCGCGCGGCTGGAAATCGATCGCTCCGTTCTTGACCTGGACCAGGACATTGTCGGCGAAGCTGCCATCGAGCGGCTTGAACTCGGTATAGGCCTGCTTGGCGCGATCTTCGGGGTCGGTGTCGGCATAGACGAACGCGCGCCACATCACGATGCCATTATGCGGTTTGACCGCCGCCGCCAGCATGTTGGCGCCATCGGCATGACTGGCACCATAATCACGCGGGCCGGGCTGCCCCTCGCTGTTGGCCTTGACCAGAAAACCGCCGAAATCGGGGATCGCGCGATAGATCTCGTCCGCCTTGGCCTTCCACCACGCCGCCACCGCCGGGTCGCGCGGATCGGCTGTTTTCAACCCTCCGAGCTCGATCGGTGCGGAAAAACGCGCCGATAGATAGACCCGGATGCCATAAAGGCGAAAAACATCGGCCAACGCTGCAGCCTTGGCGATATAGGGTGCGGTCAGGCTGTCAGCCTTGGCGTTGACGTTATTGAGCACGGTGCCGTTGATGCCGATCGAGGCATTGGCGCGGGCATAATCCGCATAGCGCGGGTCCTTGAAGTCGGGCAGCACCCACCAGTCCCAAAGCGACTGGCCCGAATAGCCGCGCTCGACCACCCCATCGAGATTGTCCCAATGGTTCAGAATGCGCAGCTTCGTCTGCGGCGAAGAGGCAAGGTCGATGTTCGCGATATCGCCGCCGCTGTTGATATGCCGCAGCAGCGCAAAGGCGCCGTAGAGCACGCCGACATCGACCGAACCGGTGACCAGCAGCACCTCGCGGCCCGCCACCTGCGCCCGCCGCACAGCATAACCTTCGGAGCCCAGGCTTCGGGCATCGAGCCGCAGACCGGCGAGCGCGGCATCGTCGGCTCTGGCGACCACGACCGGAACCGACAGCGCGGGTAGGTTGCGCCGGAGTTCGTCAGCGGCCAGCCGCAGCGTTTCCGATTCGCCCCTTACCTCGACCCCGGAGCGCGCCTGCGTCGTCGCCCCCTCGCCCAGCCACAGCCGATAGCCGTCATCGGCAACGGCGGGACTGGCCAGCACAAGCGCGGCGCAGGCCCAGAGCGGGTTCTGCAGAGTGAACAGTTTCATCGATCCTCTCCCGTGTCGCCATGCATCTTGCACTGACGTTGGCCAACAGCATTGACAAGCCGTTGTTGTGCCGTGCATGTTAGCGGTATCATGGCGACAACATCAATATAAATGTTGCGCGGTTCGGGTAGGGAGAGAGCGTTGACCCAGGGTAGAGTCACGAGCGGCACACTGAGCCGCCGCGAGATGTTTTGCTGGAGCGCATCGGCTTCCCTGCTGGCGATGATGCCCCTGGCCGCGCGCGCGGCAACCCCGATCTACCGCGACCCTGCCGCCCCTATCGACCTCAGGGTCGACGATCTGCTCTCGCGGATGACGCTGGACGAAAAGGTCGCGCAGCTGATCACGCTGTCGCGCACCAAGCGCGACGTGATGGACGATGCACTGGCGTTCGATCCGGCAAAGGCATCCGCCGCCTATCCCCACGGATTCGGCCAGGTCGCCCGCCCCTCCGACCGGGGTGGCGCGGCCACTGCCAACAACAATCCGGCGGGTCCGGCAATCGCCGCCCCGACCGGGCGTTGGCGCGCGCCCGCAGACACGATCGCCTTCATCAATGCTGCGCAAAAATGGGCGCGGTCGACTAGGCTGGGCATCCCAATCCTATTTCACGAGGAGTGCCTGCACGGCTACATGGCACCGACCGCGACCAGCTTCCCGCAGGCGATTGCGCTCGCAGGAACCTTCGACCGCAACCTGATGGAAAAGGTCAGCTCGGTCATCGGCCGCGAGGTGCGCGCGCATGGCGGAATTCTGGCATTGTCGCCGGTGGTGGACATCGCCCGCGACCCGCGCTGGGGCCGGATCGAGGAAACCTTTGGCGAGGACCCGTATTTGTGCGGCGAGATGGGCATCGCCGCCGTCCTGGGGCTGCAGGGGCGCAGCAAAATCCTCGCCCCGGGCAAGGTGTTCGCGACGCTCAAGCACATGACCGGGCACGGTCAGCCCGAAAGCGGCGAGAATGTCGCCCCTGCCCCGCTCGCTGAACGCGAATTGCGCGAGCGCTTCTTCCCGCCCTTCCGCAAGATCGTGAAGCAGACCGGGATCGCCGCCGTGATGCCATCGTACAACGAGATCGACGGCGTGCCGAGCCACGCCAACCGCTGGCTGCTGGGCGACGTGCTGCGCGGCGAATGGGGTTTCGACGGCCTGATCGTCAGCGACTATGCCGCGATCGGCGAGCTTGCCTCGCTGCACCATGTCGCGCCCGATATGGCAGCAGCTGCACGGCTGGCATTGATCGCCGGAGTGGACAGCGATCTGCCCGATGGCGAGGCCTTCCGCACGCTGGGCGACCAGGTGCGTGCTGGCAAGGTTCCGCTGGCTTTGGTCGATCAGGCCTGCCGCCGGATGCTGACGCTCAAGTTCCGCGCCGGGCTGTTCGAGGCCGCACCGGTCGATGCTCGCGCTGCCGCCAAGCTCACCGCCAATGCCGAAGCTCTGGCGCTCGCTCGGACATCTGCCGAAAAGGCGATCACGCTGCTGACCAACGACGGCACGTTGCCGCTCAAGCCCGGCGCGCACGAGCGCGTTGCGGTGATCGGGCCGAATGCTGCGGTCGCACGGCTGGGCGGCTATTCCTCGCTGCCCACCAACCCCGTCTCATTGCTCGACGGCGTCAAGGCGCGGTTGAAGAACCAGGCCGAGGTCATTTTCGCGCAGGGCGTGTTCATCACGCAGAGCGAGGACCGCTCGGCCAACGAGATCCTGCTCGCCGACCCGGCAAGGAACCGCCAGCTGATCGCCGAGGCTGTCGAGGTCGCGAAGACATGCGATGTCATCCTGCTGGCGATAGGCGATACCGAGCAGACCAGCCGCGAGGGCTTTGCCAAGAACCATCTGGGCGACCGCACCAGCCTTGATCTAGTGGGCGAGCAGAACGAGCTGTTCGAGGCGATAAAGGCGACCGGCAAGCCCGTGGTCGTGATCGCGATCAACGGTCGCCCGCCCTCCTGGCCAACGGTGGCGGAACAGGCCAATGCGCTTCTCGAGTGCTGGTACATGGGCCAGCAGGGCGGCCATGCGATGGCAGCGTCCTTGTTCGGCGATGTGAACCCCGGCGGCAAGCTGCCGGTGACGGTCGCGCGGCATGTCGGTCAGGTGCCGGTGTTCTACGACGCCAAGCCCTCGGCACGCCGCGGCTATCTTTTCGACACCACCGACCCGCTGTTCCCGTTCGGCCACGGCCTCAGTTACACCCGCTTCGAGCTGAGCGCGCCGCGTCTCTCCACCTCACGCATCGGACCGGGTGCCGGCGTTACCGTATCGGTCGATGTCGCCAACGTCGGCGATCGCGAAGGCGACGAGGTCGTGCAACTCTATATCCGCGATCAGGTCGCTTCGGTCACCCAGCCGATCAAGGTGCTCAAAGGCTTCCAGCGAGTCACGCTCAAGCCGGGCGAGCGCAGGACCGTTGCCATTGTGCTCGAACCCGATGCTTTTGCCATCTGGAACGACCAGATGCGCGAGGTCGTCGAGCCCGGGCTGTTCGACATCATGACCGGCCCCGACAGCCGCAACCTTCAAACCGTTACCCTCGAAATCGCCTAAGGATCACCATGCCCAAAATCGTCGATGCCCGCGTCATCATCACCTGCCCGGGCCGCAACTTCGTCACGCTCAAGATCATCTGCGACGACGGCACCACCGGCGTCGGCGATGCGACGCTCAACGGACGCGAACTTTCGGTCGCGAGCTATCTGACCGACCATGTCATCCCCTGCCTGATCGGCCGCGATGCGCATCGGATCGAGGATATCTGGCAGTATCTCTACAAGGGTGCGTACTGGCGGCGCGGGCCGGTGACGATGAGCGCGATCGCCGCGGTCGACACCGCTTTGTGGGACATCAAGGGCAAGATCGCTGGGCTCCCCGTCTACCAGCTGCTCGGCGGGGCGAGCCGCGAGAACGTCATGGTCTACGGCCATGCCAATGGCACCACAATCGAGGACACGATCGCGGTCGCGCTCGACTACCAGCGCCAGGGCTACAAGGCGATCCGCCTGCAGTGCGGCGTCCCCGGAATGGCATCGACCTATGGCGTCAGCAAGGACCGCTATTTCTACGAACCCGCCGATGCCGACCTGCCCACCGAGAACGTTTGGAACACCAGCAAATATCTGCGCGTGGTGCCCGAACTGTTCAAGGCGGCGCGCGAGGCTCTGGGCTGGGACGTGCACCTGCTGCACGACATCCACCACCGGCTGACCCCGATCGAGGCGGGGCGGCTGGGCAAGGACCTTGAGCCCTATCGCCCGTTCTGGCTGGAGGATGCGACCCCTGCCGAGAACCAGGAAGCCTTCAAGCTGATCCGTCAGCACACAACCGCGCCGCTGGCTGTCGGCGAGATTTTCAATTCGATCCACGACTGCCGCGAGCTGATCCAGAACCAGTTGATCGACTATATCCGCGCCACCGTAGTACACGCAGGCGGCATCACTCATTTGCGCCGCATTGCGTCGCTCGCCGATCTGTATCAGATCCGCACCGGCTGCCACGGCGCGACCGACCTCTCTCCGGTGTGCATGGCCGCAGCTTTGCACTTCGACCTGTCGGTGCCCAATTTCGGGGTGCAGGAATATATGCGCCACACGCCCGAAACCGACGCGGTCTTCCCGCACGCCTACACCTTTGCCGACGGCGCGATGCATCCCGGTGACGAGCCCGGCCTTGGCGTCGATATCGACGAGGAACTCGCCGCCGGTTACGAATACAGCCGCGCCTTCCTGCCGGTGAACCGGCTGGAAGATGGCACGATGTATAACTGGTGACACAGGTGCCGCCCACCCCCGAAGCCACGGTTGTCAAACCGCGCGGCCGTATCCGCTGGGTCATCTGCGCGCTGCTGTTTGCTGCGGTGGTGCTGTCCTATATCGACCGGCTGGTGCTCGGCGTGCTCAAGCCACAGCTCGAGACGCTCTATGGCTGGACCAATTCGGGCTATGGCGACATCTCAGGCTATTTCCAGGTCTGCTATGGCATCGGCTTTCTGGCGTTCGGATGGTTGATTGACCGCATCGGCCCGCGCGCGGGCTATCTGCTGGCGATGGGGCTGTGGACGATCGGCCATTTTGCGCAGGTGCTGGTGACATCGACGACAGGCTTCGTCATCGCGCGAATCCCGCTCGCGCTGGGCGAGGCGGGCACCTTCCCCTCGGCACTCGCCGCCGCCTCGCAATGGTTCCCCAAGAAGGAACGCGCGCTCGCGATCGGCATCTTCAACGCGGGGGCCAATGTCGGTGCGATCATCACCCCGCTGCTGGTCTCATTCATCGTCGTTGGCCTCGCGTTCGACTGGCGCTGGGCGTTCATCGTTACCGGGCTGTTCAACCTGGTCTGGCTGTTCGTCTGGTGGCGCTTCTACCGCAACCCCGCGCAGCACCCCAAGGTCACGCCCGAAGAGCGCGCCTGGATCGAGGCGGAGCCCGCGGACGATGCCGGCCGCACCGGCTTTCTCAACGTGCTGCGCCACCGCGAAGCGTGGGCGTACATGGCCGGTCGCTTCCTGATCGATCCGGTGTGGTGGACCTTCCTGTTCTGGTTGCCCGATTTCTTCAACAAGCAATATGGCTATGACCTCAAGAACTTCGGTCCGCCTTTGGTGGCGATCTATATCCTGGCCGACGTCGGCGCGATCGCGGGCGGCTGGTACAGCTCCCACCTGCTCAAGAAAGGCATCGCCACCGGACGCGCCCGCAAGCAGGCTATGTTCGTCTGCGCATTGTTCGCGCTGCCGGTGATGTTCGCGATCGAGGCGGACAATATCTGGATCGCGGTGGGCTGCATCGGCCTCGCCTGCGCCGCGCATCAGGGCTTTTCGACCAACCTGTTCGCGCTTCCGGGCGACCAGTTTCCAAGGTTCGCGCAAGGCACGCTGATCGGGCTGGGCGGGTTTGCAGGCGCATGCGGCGGGTTCATCGCCTCCAAGTCGCTCGGCGTGCTGCTCGACCGGGTCGGCAGCTACGAACCGTTCTTTATCGCGTGCGGCATGGCCTATCTGGTCGCCCTGGTCGTGTTCCACTTCCTCAACCCGCGTTACGCGCCCGTGCAGGTTGCCAGCAGCCGATGACCCGCCTGCTCAGCATCTTGCGCTCGGCCGATGGTGCCTGCGCCACGTTTCAGTCCCCTGAAAGGATGACCCCATGATCCGCAAGCTCGCGCTGTGTTCGGCAGCCTTGTCCATTGCCGCCCTGCCCTTCCCGGGCCTTGCCAATCCGCCCGAGCTGCGCCGCCAGGGCAGCGCCACGCAGCTGATCGTCAACGGGCAGCCGCACCTGATCATCGGTGGCGAGCTCAGCAATTCGGCGGCATCGAGCGCGGACTATATGGCGCCGCACTGGGCGCGGCTGAAGGCGATGCATGTCGATACCGTGCTGGCGCCGGTGGCATGGGAGCTGATCGAACCGGTCGAAGGCCGCTATGACTGGTCGTCGTTCGACGCAATGCTCAAGGCGGCGCGCGCGAACGATCTCAAGCTGGTCATCCTGTGGTTCGGCGCGTGGAAGAACAGCATGTCGACTTATGTGCCGTCGTGGGTGAAACGCGATCAGGCGCGCTTCCCCCGCGCGCAAACGCCTGGCGGGCAGGGCATCGAGATCCTGTCGACCTTTGGCGCGGAAACGCTCAAGGCCGACAGCCGCGCCTTTGCCGCGCTGATGGCGCATATCAAGGCGGTCGATGACGCACAGAACACCGTCGTGATGACTCAGGTCGAAAACGAGATCGGCATGCTCCCGGTGGCGCGCGATTACAGCCCTGCTGCCAATGCGGCCTTTCGCGAGCCGGTCCCCGCCCAGCTGACCGAGTATCTGGCGCGCAACCGCGACAGCCTGGTGCCTGAGATGAAGGCGATGTGGCTGGAGCGCGGCGCCAAGATGCAGGGCAGCTGGGAAGAGCTGTTCGGCCCGGGCGATGCCGCCGCCGAGGTGTTCACCGCATGGCATTATGCGCACTTTGCCGACGAACTCACCCGCGCGGGCAAGGCAGGCTATGCCATGCCAATGTACGTCAACGTCGCGCTAAACCGTCCCGGACGGGCACCGGGCGAGTACCCCAGCGGCGGGCCCCTGCCCCATCTGTTCGATGTGTGGAAGGCAGGCGCGCCGTCGATCGACTTCCTGGCTCCGGATATCTATTTCCCCAATTTCACGCGGATCATTGCGCGCTACGACCGCAGCGACAATCCGCTGTTCGTCCCAGAGGCGCACAATGCGGACAATCCCGCGGTCCCGGCCAATGCGTTCTATGCCCTCGCCGAGCACGACGCGATCGGCTTCAGCCCGTTCTCGATCGACTCGATCGACGCGGAACCGGGCGCGCTCAAACAGGCCTATGGCGTGCTGCAGCAGCTCAAGCCCTTCATCCTGCAGCATCAGGGCACCGACCGGATCGCAGGGTTCAAGCCGCATCAGGCCTATGACGAGACCGTCGACTTTGCGCCGCAGGAGCGCGTGATCGGCGACTATCGCTTTACCGTCTCGTTCACCATGGACATCCAGCGCCCGGCGCTCACTCCGCAAACCGCAGGCTTTGGCGGCATGATCATCCAGATCGGTCCGGAGGAATATCTGATCGCGGGGCAAGGCATCACCGTCACCTTCAAGCCGGTGGGCGGCGACCAGCCGCTGGCGGGGATCGACGTTGCGCACGAAGGCGTGTTCGATGCTGCGGGCGGCTGGAAACCGGGGCGGCTGCTCAACGGCGACCAGACCCATCAGGGGCGGCACATCCGCCTGTTCCCTGGCGACTGGCAGATCCAGCGCGTGAAGCTCTACCGGTACCGCTAAGCCTGACGGGCCGCAATTCAGGGATGATGTGATGCGAACGGCAATATCTCTCCTCGCACTGGCGCTGGCCATGCCCCCTGCGGCCGCTGCTGCCAAGTCGCCCGATCCGCAAGGCGCAACCTGCCCGTGGAAGGCCGCCTGGGCCTCGTCGCAGATGCTGCCCGATGTGGCCAATGCGTTGCCCGCTGGCGCGCTCGACAACGCCACGCTGCGCCAGATAGTGCGGCCGAGCATCGCGGGGTCGTATCTGCGGGTGCGGCTGTCCAATGTCTTCGGCACGACACCGCTGCGCATCGGCGGGGCCACGCTGGCGCGTTCGACGAACAACGCCAGCGGGGATATCGACGCGGCGACGCTGCGCACGCTCAGCTTTGGCGGCGCGGCGGGTGCGATCATTCCGCCGGGCGGCGAATGGCTGAGCGATCCCGTCGCATGGTCGGGCGGCGCGTTCCAGGACCTGGCGATCAGCGTGCATGTCCTGGCCGAACCCGGCGGCCAGACCTCGCACCCCGGATCGCGCGCGACCTCCTATGTCGTGCGCGGTGATGCGGCGCGGGCACCGATGCTCGCCGGAGCCACCGCAGTCGATCACTGGTATCTGCTCTCGGGGATCGAGGTCACCAGCTGCAAAGCGCGCGATGGCGTGGTGGTGCTCGGCGATTCGATTACCGACGGGCGCGGATCCACCACCAACGGCAACGACCGCTGGACCGATTTCCTCGCCCGGCGGCTCGATGGCCGCGCCGCGGTAATCAACCAGGGGATCGGCGGCAACCGCGTGCTGCTCGATGGGCTGGGGCCGAACGCGCTGGCGCGGCTCGACCGCGACGTGCTCGCGCAGCCGGGCATCCGCCACCTGATCGTGCTCGAAGGGATCAACGATATCGGCACGCTGGCGCGGCAGAAGACCGCAACCGCAGCCGATCATGCTTCGCTAGTCGACCAGATCACCGGTGCCTATGCGCAGATCATCGCACGCGCGCATGCCAGGGGGATCAAGGTGCACGGCGCCACCATCCTGCCTTTCATGGGCAACACGTTTTACGACCCCGATGCCGCCAGCGAAGCCGATCGGCAGGCGATCAATGCCTGGATCCGCAGTTCGGGCGCATTCGACAGCGTCATCGAACTCGACGCGGTGATGCGCGATCCGGCAAGGCCTGCGCATCTCAATCCCGCCTTCGATATCGGCGACGGGCTGCACCCCAACCCGGCGGGCTTCCGTGCGATGGCCGACGCGGTCCCGCTCTCGCTTTTCGACTGACGCGGCATCCGGCAAGCCCGTCTGCACTTGTCGGCCTCAAGCCGGCGGGTTGCTTCAGCGTGCCTGAAACACTCGCGGCCATACGCCAAAAAAAAGGACCGGTCGATCGCTCGACCGGTCCAATGGGAGGGGAAGTTCCGGTGGGGGGCGGTCAGAAGCGGCCGCGGATCCCCACCAGAATGGTGCGACCCGGATTGTATTCGTTGAACGTGGCGTTGGGGAACTGGAAGAAGCTGCTCTGCGCTTCCTTGGTGATGTTGATCGCGTTGATCACCAGGGTCGGCAGATAATCGTTTCCGAAAACCTGCGCCAGATCGACATTGCCCGAGAAATCGAGCTGGCTGTAACTGCGACCGAAGATCGCCGCCTGCGGGATGCCGTTCTGGTTGGGGTTCGAATTCTGCGAGCCTTCGTTGTAGACATAAGTGAGACGCGCCGAGATGCCGTTCTTGTCGTAATATCCGGTCGCCGTGTAGGTGGTCGGCGCCACGCCGATCGCCACCGCCGGTGCGCCGGTGCCCTCGCCCTTCTGATCGATCAGCGTCAGGTTGCCCTGGAAGCCGAAGCCGGTGACGCCGATGTACTTGGTGATGAAGTCCAACGGCTGCGTGATCTGGAACTCCAGACCGTTGACCTTGAGCTTGCCATCGGCATTGACCTGCTGCTGCACCACCACGCCGACATCGCGCAGCGCCTGGCCCGGCTGGGCGCGTGCGGCCAGTGCCTCGCGCTGCGCCTGGGTCAGCGAGTCCACGTTGATGCCGAACTGCTCGAAGAACGAGAAGGGCACGTTGGTGAGGCCGTTGACGGTGAAGCCGGTGATCGACTTGCGGAACGCCGCAAAGGCGATCACGCCTTCCCCGCCGGTGTAGAGTTCGAAGCCCAGGTCGATATTGTCCGAGATGAACGGATCGAGCGCATTGTTGCCGACATTGCCGATATCGGCAGAAGGCTGGATGAAGCTCGCTCCGGGAAGCAGCGCATTGGGATCGGGCCGGGTCAGCGTCCGCGAAACCGAGGCACGCGCCACCGCCTTGCCGCCGAAGTCGAACGCGGCACTCAGCGAGGGCAGGAAGTTCGAATAGCGGGTGTTGGTGGTCGGAAACAGGATAGTGTTGGGGAAGCGCCCGCCATCTGCGACCGGCGGCGCGCCCGCGGGGTTGTTGCGCGGATCGGGGATCGAGACGCGGCCACCGACGATCTGCTCAGTGCGGACATAACGCACGCCGCCGTTCAATCGCAGCGTGTTGTCACCCATCTCGAAGATGCCGTTGCCCTCGACAAAGGCGCCGGTCACCTTTTCGCGGATAAGGCCGCCATTGGCGCCGCTGCTGCCCGATCCGGTCTCGGTGGCACCGGCGAGCAGCGCGTCGTAATTGGTGTCGCGCCGCACCTTGTCCCAATCGACGGTGATATAGCCATTGTCACCGGGGAGCAGGTAGCTGGGCACCGCAGCGGTGGGGATGAGCGATCCGGCATAGCGGATCGGCACGCCGCCTGCGGTGAAGTTGGTACCATAGCCCGGAAAGGTCGGGAAGCCGGCGGGCGTCGCGGTGCCCGGCTGGTTGAGGCCGGTGCACGGCGTCGTTGCGCTGTTGGGCGCCAGCAGGGTGATGTTGGGTCCGTTGCCGCAGATCGCGTTCTGCCACAATGCAGTGTTGTCGAACGGCGTGATACGCCGCTTGGTATCGTCGAACGCACCTCCGACGCGGACGCTGAACCGGGTTTCGTCGCCGAACAGCAGGCTGCCGCGCACGCCTTTGGTTTCGGTGGCGCGCTCCTCGCCGTTCAGATTGACTCGGCCGCCGCCATCCCAGCCGAAATTGGCGGGGTTGTTGAGATCGATGCTAGACTGGATGGTCGGGATGCCGCCATCGTTCTGGAAGTTCACGGTCAGTCCGCTGTTGGGCGGCGTAATCACCAGGAAGGTCGGGCTTTCGCGGCGGAAATTGCTCTTGGTGTAGTTCGCCTGCAGGTCACCCTTGATCCAGTCGTTCAATTTGAACTCGATGCCCGGATTGATGCCGTAATAGTCCTGCGTGTCCTTGTAGGGACGGTATTCGAGGAAGAACTGCGCGTTGGCATAAGTACCGCCGGTCACGGTGCAGCCCGCAGCGCAATCCGCCTTGTCATAATTGGTGTTGATCGGGATGACCGCCCCGTTGCGGCCGACCCAGTTCATCGCGGTGCGGGTGAACTCGGTATCGCGTTGGGCATACATGCCATCAACATAGAAATTGAAGTTGTCGCTAGGGCGCCATTCGATAGAGACCAGACCGTTATAGCGCTGTCGGAAGCCGTTTTCGCTGCGCGGGCGGCCGAGGCGGGGAAGAAGTCCGTTGTCGATCTGGTCGATCGTCGCACCCGGATTGTTGCGCAGCAAAAACGCCTCGTCGATCACCGCGCCGGGGGTCAGCCCGTTGCCCGCGCGCGAAGGCACGGTGGCGGGGATGGTGAAGTTGCCGCCGCCAGTGGCGTTGCGTGTTCCCGTGGTGCGCTGGGCTGCAGTCAGGTTGGGGTTTGTGAAGCCGATGGTCTCATAGCCCTCGACATTGAAGTTGTTGCGCACCGCTGCGCCGCCAACGAGGATGCCGAAGTCGCCAAACGTCGCGCTCGCCACCAGATGGCCGCGATAGCCCCATTTGTCGGCGCCGCTCACCTTCGATCCCTGCAGGCCATAGCTGATATAGGGCTTGGGGTTGTCGAACGGACGCGCAGCACGCAGGTTGACCGTACCTGCCGCACCGCCTTCGAGCAGGCTCGCGGTAGGCGACTTGGCGACGGTCAGCTGGGTGAACAGTTCTGTCGGGATGAGGTCCAGATCGACTTCGCGGTTGGTGCTCTGCGCATCGAAACGCACCGAGGCGATCGCCACCGGGGTGCCGTTGAGCAGCACGCGGGTGAAGTTGGTACCAAGACCGCGAATGGCGACCGACGAGCCTTCGCCGGTGACTTCGCGGCCGATGGTGATGCCCGGGATGCGGTTCAGCGATTCTGCGATGTTGGTGTCGGGGAACTTGCCGATGTCTTCGGCAAAGATCGAGTCGGTAAAGCCGATCGAATTCCGCTTGGCGGCGGTCTGGCTTTCCAGCGAGGCACGAAAGCCGGTGACCACGATCTCGCCAGCAGTGTCGTCCGCAGCGGCGGGGTCGATTTCTTCTTCTGCCGTGGCGTCCGGCGGATTGGGCACGGCCTGCGCAAACGCATTACCGGGCGTCATCAATCCGGAAACTGCAGCAGCTCCCAAGAGCGCAAGGCGCACTGAATCGATTCGAGAAACCATGTTATCCTCCCCTTGTTCGGCCCAGGCTTTTTGCCAGAGGTCCACGTTGATGGTAGCGCTATCAATCCAATGGGTAATACTCCGAGTTATTTCTGTCAAGTGGATGTTGTCAAGCTCAGGCCTGCAGCCACATGCCGGCCAAGGATGACGACAAGAATCCTTGATTTCACGCCGTTTTATCTGCCTCCGGTCGATAGACCATCCCCGCCCCGCCGCCCGCACGGCGCTCTTGTGCCGAAAAAACTGTCTGAGTATATCCGCTACCATAACAGTTTTTGAAAGCATGGCGTGATGGAGGATGCATGGCACGATTTTTCGAGGCAGGGCTGCTGCTGATGGCCCTGCTCCCGCCCTCCGAAGTATTTGCCGCGACGGCCCAGCGCGCGCCTGCCGGAACCCTCTCCGATGGGACACCGCTGGAGGCAGTGGTGCTGACGGGCGCCAACCAGGTTTCCGCGCGCATCCTGAATTTCGGTGCGACTCTGCAGTCGCTCACCGCACCCGATCGCGACGGCGTGTCCGCCGATGTGCTGCTCGGCTATGACGATGCCGCCGATTATGCTGCCAAGGGCGGCTATTTCGGCGTGACCATCGGTCGCTATGCCAACCGCATCGCAGGCGGCCGATTTGCGATCGACGGCAAGACCTATGAGGTTGCACGCAACAGCGACTCCAACGCGCTGCACAGCGGTCCGCTGGGGTTCGATGCCCGGGCCTGGCGGATCGTCGAGATGACGCAGGGTGCCGAAGCCTCGGTCACGCTGGCGCTGACCAGCGAGCATGGCGACCAGGGCTATCCGGGCAGGGTCGAGGCGAAAGTCACCTATACGCTGGACGACAAGGGCGCGCTCACCATCGCGTTCGAGGCCAGTACCGACCGCCCGACGGTCATCAACATGACCAACCACGCGTTTTTCAACCTCGCGGGTCAGGGCTCGCCCGAGGGCGCGCTGGGCCACCTGTTGACGATCCCCGCATCGGCGATCACTCCGGTTGACGCGCAGCTCATTCCTACAGGGGTGCTGCGTCCGGTCGAGGGTACGCCGTTCGATTTCCGTACCCCGCGCCAGCCCGGATCCGGCGTGCGCGACGGGCGCGACGAGCAGATCCTGTTCGGCCGGGGCTATGACCACAATTTCGCGCTAGACAAGGGGCTGACCGCGCAACCTCAACTCGCCGCTCGGCTGGAGCATCCTGCATCCGGGCGGGTGCTCGAGGTGCTGACCACCGAGCCGGGGATACAGTTCTACACCGGCAATTTCCTCGATGGCACGGTGGCGGGCAAGAACGGGCAGCTTTACCGGATGGGCGACGGCATCGCGCTTGAGCCGCAGAAATTCCCCGATGCGCCTAACAAGCCGCAGTTCGCGTCGGCGCGGGTCGATCCGGGAATGCCTTATCGCCACGTCATGGTCTACCGCCTGTCGGTCGCGCGCTGACCTGGCTGCGGGATCACTCGCGCAGCGGCAGTTCCATATCGGCCAGCGCCAGATGCAGCAGTTCGGCCATCGCGGCATGCGCGGCAACGGGGTCCTTGTCGACGATCGCCTGATGCACCCGCACGTGATCGGGCAAGGGATCGCGCGGCAGCGCGCGGTTGCGCTGCTTGTAGGTCGTGGTCCAGCTGACGGCCGCGCCCACTGAGCTTGCCAGCGCCGCGAGCGCATCGTTGCCGGCCGCGGTCAGGATCGCACGGTGGAAACGCTGGTCGGCGGCCCTGCCCTCGGGATCGGCCAGTCCCAGCCTTCCCATCTCGTCCAGCGCTCCTGCCATGTCATCGAGGTGCGCCTGGCTACGCCGCCGCGCGGCAAAGCCGGCTGCGGCAGGCTCGATCACGCCGCGCAGTTCGAACAGGTCGAGGATGAACTCGGTGTCGGGCTCACCCTCGAAGGTCCAGGCCAGCACATCGGGATCGAGCAAATTCCAGCGGTCGCGCGCAGTGACCCGGGTCCCGGCCTTGGGGCGGCTTTCCACCAGCCCCTTGGCCGCCAGGATGCGGATCGCCTCGCGATAGGCCGTACGCGAGACGCCAAGCGCCTCGCTTGCCTCGATCTCGCCGCCGAAGACATCGCCGGGCTTGCGGATCCCGCCGACGATCTCCACGCCGATGTCATGGGCGATGGCCCCGTGAATGCGCGGCGATACGCTGCTCGCTCGTTGCATGGACCCGGTTGCCTCCCCTTGATGGTTCTACGCGTGCGTAGCCCAATGACGACCGGTTAGAAAGATGTCCGCATCCCCCGGCCAGCGTATCGGCCGGGGGATGCAGCCCGCGCCTAGCGCGGCGATCCCTCGCGGATGCCATCGATGCGGCGGGCGAGACCCCAGGGATTGGTCTCGGCGATCGCATTCGGAAGAAGCTCGGGCGGCAGGTTCTGGAACGCCACGGGCCGCAGGAAGCGGTGGATCGCAAGCGTGCCCACCGATGTCGTGCGGCCGTCGCTGGTCGCGGGGAACGGCCCGCCATGCACCATGGCATGGGCCACCTCGACGCCGGTCGGCCAGCCATTGGCAAGCACACGGCCGACCCGGTCCGCCAGCACAGGCAACAGGCGCCGCGCATCGGCAATGTCGGCCTGGTCGAGCTGCAGCGTTGCGGTCAACTGACCTTCCAGGCTGGCTACGACCCGGACGACGTCTGCCAAATCGGCGCAGCGGACAATCACCGAGGACGATCCGAAAACTTCATGCCCCAGCGCCGCATCGGCGAGGAACTGCGCCGCGCTGGTCTGGAAAAGCGCGCCGACGGCCTGGTTCTCGCCGGTGCAGGGCAGACCGCGCGCCACGGTTTCGACCGAATCATGCTGCGCAAGCAGAGCCACGCCCTGTTCGAAGCTGGCGTGGATGCCGGGGCTGAGCATGGTGGCAGGCGCGCTGCGCGCCAGCGCCTCGCCTGCCGCGGCGACGAAGCCGTCGAGTGCCTCGCCGCCGACCGCGATTACCAGGCCGGGGTTGGTGCAGAACTGCCCTGCCCCCATGGTCAGCGACTGGACGAACCCCTCGGCAAGTGCGGTGCCGCGTGCAGCGAGCGCGGCGGGCATCAGGATCACCGGGTTGATGCTCGACATCTCGGCATAGACGGGGATCGGTTCGGCACGCTCGGCGGCGATGCGCACCAGCGCCAGCCCGCCTCCGCGCGATCCGGTGAAGCCCACAGCCTTGATGCGCGGGTCGCCGACCAGGGCGGCGCCCAGTGCATTGGTCTCTCCCGGCAGATAGGAAAAGGTGCCCGCAGGCATCCCGCATTGCGTCACCGCGCTCTGGATCGCGCGCGCGACGAGCTCGCCGGTGCCGGGGTGAGCGGGGTGGCCCTTGACCACCACCGGGCAGCCTGCAGCGAGCGCGGACGCGGTGTCACCGCCCGCCACTGAAAAGGCGAGCGGGAAGTTGGACGCGCCGAACACCGCGACCGGGCCGACGGGAAGGTTCATCCGGCGCAGATCGGGCCGTGGCAGCGGAGCCCGGTCGGGCATCGCCGGGTCGATCGTCGCATCAAGCCAGTCCCCCTGCCGCACGACGCTGGCGAAAAGCCGCAGTTGCCCTGTGGTGCGTCCGCGCTCGCCTTCGAGCCGCGCGCGCGGCAAGCCGCTTTCTTGCATTGCGCGCAAGATCAGATCATCGCCCACTGCCTCGATCGCGCTCGCGATCGCCTCGAGAAACACTGCACGGCTCTCGGGATCGCTTGCGGCATAGCCAGGTGCAGCGGCGGCTGCCAATGCGCACGCTTCGGCGACATCCTCTGCCGTGGCGCTGGAAAATCCAGGTTCGAGCGCAGCACCGGTGGCAGGGTCGTGGCTCTGGAAGCGCGAGGCCGCCTGGCGCTCGGTGTCGCCGATCAGCATGGCACCGTTGATCATGTGTTCTATCTCCAGATTGGATTCTTCAGGTTTTGAGGTCGGCGCGGGGTCCAGCGGCTATTTGAGCATCGGGTTGATCGTCCTGATCGTGCCGTCCTTGTTGTAGAAAAGCTCGGTCACCTTGACGTTGCGCAGCCGGGTGGTGCCGGAAAGCTGGGTGTCGGCATAGAACAGCCACCAGCGGCCGTCCCATTCGACGATCGAATGATGCGATGTCCAACCCTCGACCGGCTCGAGGATACGTCCCTGATAGGTGAACGGCCCATAAGGCGAGGTGCCAGTGGCATAGACGAGATAATGCGTGTCGCCGGTGGAATAGCTCAGATAGTATCTGCCCTGATATTTGTGCATCCAGGCCGCTTCGAAAAATCGACGGTCGGTATCGCCGCCCAGGATCGGCTTGCCCGACGCATCGAGGACCAGGACGTCGCGCGGCTTTTCGGCGAACTCCATCATATCATCTGCCATCGCCGCAATCTTGGGCGCAAGCGCGGGCTTGTCGGGCGCTTCCAGATCGGTCTTCGATCCGTCGGGATCATAGCTGCCGGTGACATTGCGCTGGAGCTGCCCGCCCCAGATGCCGCCGAAGATCATATAGGATTTGCCGTCCTCATCGGTGAACACCGCAGGATCAATCGAGAAGCTGCCCTTGATCGGCTGCGGATTGGCCTGGAACGGTCCGGTGGGCGACTTCGATGTCGCAACGCCGATGCGGAATGCGCCCTGTTTGTCCTTGGCGGGGAAATAGAGGAAATAGGTTCCGTTCTTGCGTGCCGCATCGGGGGCCCACATCTGCTTGTCCGCCCAGGGCACGTCCTTGACGTCCAGCGCCACCGGATGCGTCGTCACCTTGCCGCCGATGCTGTCCATGCTGAGCACGCGGTAGTCGCGCATCTCGAAATGCGCGCCCAGATCGTCTTCGGGGGTCGGCCCGTCGATGTCATGGCTCGGATAGACATAGATCTTGCCGTCCCAGACATGCGCCGAGGGGTCTGCGGTGTAGATTTCCGTGACCAAAGGCTGCGAAAGATAACGCGAGGGGTCGGCCTTGGCCCGGTCGGTCGCAGGACTTGCCGCGTCGCCCGCAGGGGCAGCGTGCTCGCCTGAACATCCCGCCGTCGTGGCCAGCGCCACCAGTGCGGCGCCCAGCGCCAGCCCGGTCAGTCGTTTCATCGCAATGTCTCCTCTTCCTCATGCCTTGCCGGATCCTGGCTATCGGCCCGCGCGTTACGTTAGCGCTACCATTTCTGGCGCAGGATGCAAGCCGTGCCGGGCACGGCCGCTGGTCATCGGACCAGAAAATCAGTTGAGCGGGTGCCCTGCCGCCCAAATATCAGGGCTTGGCGCTGCTCTTGGCGGGGTTGCGCATCGGGCCAAACGGGCCGAAGCGGTGCTGCTCGCTGGAGAAATCGTCGGCATAGGGGCCATAAGGCGCGTCCACCGGCTTTTCCTCGAGCCGGGGATAATCCCGCTCGAGCCCGGCGCGCTGTGGGCGCGGCTGGCTGTTGATATAGGCGGCGACGTCGAAGGCCTGCTCCTCGGATAGCACCGGCGCCTGCCAGCCGGTGCCAAGCGGCATGTTGCTGCGGATGAAACCGGCAGCGGTGGTGACCCTGCCCATGCCTGCGCCATTGTTGTAGCTGTCCGCACCCCACAGCGGCGGATAGGTATAGCCCTTCGCATCCCCGGCCTTGCCCGCACGCTGCCCTGCGCCATCGCTGCCATGGCAGACCGCGCAATGCTGGGCATAGACCGCCTTGCCGCGCACCGGATCCGCCGCGCGGGCAAGGTCGGCCAGCTTGACCGACCCGCGCCCCTCGGTCGGCGCGCCCACCGGCCGACCGCTGCTCAGGAATTTGAGATAGGCGACGATCGCCACCATATCCTTGCCGCCTTCAGGTAACGCCTTGCCGTTCATGCTGCGCGTCATGCAGCCGTTGACCCGGTCCTCGATGGTGTTCACGCGGCCCGACCGGCCCCTGTATTGCGGAAAGTCGGCGAACACGCCGACCAGCGGCAGGCCAAACTGCTGGGTGCCCGCCTGCAGATGGCAGCTCTGGCAATTGAGGTTGTTGCCCGACAGCCGCCTTGCAGGGTCCGCCACCTCTGGCCCGATCGCCGCGGCTGTCTGGGCGATCAGATCGCGCCCGTGGCGAACGGTGCGACCCCAGGGATCATCGGGCAGCGCATCGATATCGGGAACGGACCAGGCTGCAGGGGTGGCGGCAGGCTGCCCTGTGTCCGCATCCTTGCTGACCTGAGCATCGGGGCGCAGCGCCATCGCCACAGCGACGCCGGCGGCAAAAACCGCAACCCCAGTCATCGCTTTTGCTGCTGTGCCCATTGCCGATCCCTGCCCCCGATCGCCCGACTCGAAGCCGACTCGGCGGCACCTATTGTCGCAACGACTGTCGACTCGTCACCGCGCATGGTCAAGCGTACGCGGGGTGTTACCCGAGTTGACGTTTGCGTAATCCATTGCGCATGCCCAAAGGTAAATATCTGTCCCATTTTTGGACCCATAGTGGTGCAAAATACCTCGAAAACACCGGGAAACACTAAGCTGAACGAAGCTGGCTAACGCGATCTTAAAACATTGGGACGATCTAGGGCTCCGAGTTTGCCTCACAACTCAAACTACCTATGTCGGAGCACTTACGTTGAAAAAAGAAACGCTATCCCGGGTCGTTTTCTGCCTCGCCGGTCTCACCATGCTGCCTACCACCGCGTACGCAGAATCCCGCTTTGTCACCGGTACGAGCAGCCCGCTCACGGCGACGGCCAACCTCGATTTCACCATCACTATTCCCAAGTTTGTCTACCTTCGCGTCGGCACCGGGACTTCGATGGCCACCAGCACGACCGTGGACAATCTGGTCTACACCGTGCCTGCCGCCAATGTGGGTGATGGAACCGCGATCTCCGGCACCGGGGGCGACCTCACTGGTGGCCAGGTGACCGCTCGTGTCATGGGCAACAACGGAACGATCGCGTTCAGCTCATCGACCCTGGGTGCGATGAGCAACGGCGCGGGCGACACGATTTCGTGGTCGCAGATGAACGTCGGCGTGACCACCAACACATCCGCAACCGCGCTCAGCCATCCCAGCCTGGTCGATGGCAGCACGACAAGCATCAACCTGCCAACCACCAGCGGCACAAAGGTTACCAACCTCGATGCGCGCTGGACCTTCACCTATCGCAACGACAATGTCGTGGCGGCAGGCACCTATGGTGGCGTCAACGCCAACAATGGTCGCGTGACCTACGGCGTTTCGATGCCGTAATCACGCGCTTGAGGGCGCGCTGCCGCACAGCGGCCGTTTACCAGATTTCTACAGGTCTTAAGCCGTCGCAACCAGTGTTGCGGCGGCTTTTACCATTTCGCGCAACCAAAATGCTGAACCCGGCGTTGACGTAAATCGTCGATCACGACAAAGTGAATTTTCACGCAAATCGGGACAGTTAGCTGACACATGCAAAAGGGCACAACATTCGCGATCAGCCTCGTGCTTGCCGCCAGTGCCCTGGCCGAATCCGCATATGCCGCCTCGCACTTCGAGACGGGCAAGGAAGCCCCGCTGGCCGCATCGGTGCGGTTGAATTTCACGATCCTGATCCCGGAAATCCTGACCTTGCGGATCGACCCGCGCAACGCCGCTACAGATGCACTTCAATCGCCATGGGCATTGCGTGTTCCCGCCATGGCGGTGCGCGCCGATGGCCTGGAGCCCGATCCCACGACGCTTCCGCGTGCAGTTGCCTCGAGCAATGCCGGAACCCTGGCGACCGGCACCGGCGCCGCTCAATCCACGCATCCGGGCGAAGGCGCGCAGGCCAGTCCGCCCGTGCAAGTGTCGCTAGCGCAGCCCGACGATAGGCCGCTTTTGCGCAGCATCGAGCCCACTGTATCTTTAGACACACACTCTGCCGCATTTCTGGTTGCGCTGCCCTGATTTTACTTTGGCGCACAATGTGATGTGATTATATCCCCCCAAATCGACGTTTCCCCGGGGGGGGAGTATAATGAATTCAAGGCACGTTCCTGCCTTCGCGCATGTCCTGCGCGAAACGGCGCAGCGCAATCCGAAACTCCGTATCGGGGCCGGCATCCTCGCGCTGTCTGCTGCGCTGGTTCCGGCGGCGCCGGCTCATGCCTATACCATCACCATCTCCTCTGGCTCGCGCGCGATCTATCTCCAGGTCGGTCAAGGCGGCTATTCAGGCACGCACTCCAATGGCGGCACCCCCGGCAACAATGGCACGGTGAACACCGTTTCGGTCTCGGTCCCGGCGGGCGTCGTCGCATCGGGAACGGCGCAGCAGATGACCTCCAACAGCACGGTATCGCAAAGCCCGATTGACGGCTTCGTCTTCTGCACCCCTCCCTCGCAGGTCTATATCGGCGCATGGTCGCGACCCGGCGGCACGAGCTCTGGCGTCGCGACGCTCACCGTGACCACGCCTGCCAACCTCACCAGCGGTTCGGACACCATCCCCTTCAGCCAGATCAGCTGGACCATGTCCGGTATCGGCGACACCGTCTTCCAGTTCCCCAATGGCAGCTTCACCGGCGGAACCCAGACATTGGCGACCTTCCCGGCGAACACCTGGAAGGAGCAGTGCATGACCTTCCAGTACGCCAACTCGGTGCTTCCGGCGGCGGGAACCTATACCGGCCGCGCGGTCTACACCCTGTCGCTGCCATGATGCGCCTGTTCGCCCTTGCCCTCGCGTGCTGCCTGAGCGCCGCGCTGACCGCCCCTGCCCTAGCGCAGACGGTAGCCGCGCCGGACCCCGGCGTGCGCACCTTCCGCGTCGACGACAGCGGGACGGTGGTGCTCGATCCGTTTCTGGAAATGCAATGGCAGCCAAGCGGGCCTGCCGGCGCATCCAACATCGTGTCGGCGAGCACGCGGGTCAGCGTCCAGCTTAATCTTGCGACCTGGGTCGGCCAGGTGGGCCGCATCTACATGACCCTGCCGCGCTCCAGCGGCCCGACCGTGCGCGCCAGCTGGCGCACCGGTGGCGGCCTGCTGGCGGGATCGCTGATCTCGGGCGAGCGTGCGTTGGTCTATTCCGGCCCGATCGGTTCGCCGATCTTGCGCGATATCATCGACCTCAGGCTCGAGGTGGACAGCGCACGGCTTGCGGGCCCCGAATCCCTGTCGTTCGGCTTTGAGATAGAGTTGGCCCCATGACATCCAGCATCGTGACCGCACCTGCGCGCCGTCTTGTTTTCCTTGCTTTCGCAATCGTTTGTTGGCTGGCGCCGCTGCCTGCCCAGGCGGGGGACTTTGCGCTGTCGCTCGCCCCGCCCAGATTTGAACTGGCCGCCAATCCCGGGCAGACCGTGCGCGGCGTCGCCGAACTGGCCAATGCCGCCGACACCGCCGCCGACCTCCGCTTCGAAACCGCCGAATGGGATCTGACCCCCGATGGCGGCGTGGTGCTGGGTAACTCGCTCAAGCCCGATTCCTGCCGCCCATGGGTGTCGATCGAGCGCCGCCAGACCGTACTGCAGGCCAAGGGCCAGCTGCGCTATCGCTTCGAGGTAACCCCACCTGCCGATACGCCGCCGATGGAGTGTCGCTTTGCCATCGTGATCTCGAGCAACGAACAGCGCCTGTCGCCGGCGGATGGTGTGAGCGTGCCGGTGGTCGCCCAGCTGGCGCTGATCGTTTATGTGACGGTGGGCGACATCAAGCCCAATCTGCGCATCGTGAAGGTGGACGTCGCCGACATCAACGGCACGCCGACACCGGTGCTGATGGTCGAGAACACCGGACTTGCGCATGGCCGCCTGTCCGCGTTTCTGCGCGGCAAGGATGCCAAGGGCGTCCTGCGCGAGTTCGCCCCCGCCACGCTGCCGATCCTGCCCGGAGAAACCCGGCGTATCGCACTCAACGTCGACAAGGGCGGCGACGCGATCGAGGCGCGCGAGCGGCCAGAACAGCCGGGTCGAGAGGCCGATCCGATCGCGTTCCCCCTGACGATAAGCGGCACGATCAATGATTCCGTGAGCTCGTTCCAGTTCGACGGTGTGTTCGAACCCTGATGCCACACGATGCGCGGTGACCGATCGGCATATCCTGCACGCGGGCGGCTGCTGCGACCGGCGCTGACGCTGATCGCAAGCGTCGCAGCGTCGAGTCCGCCGCTGCTCGCCCAGACGGCACAGGAAAGCGCGCCCGACGAAGGCGCCGCGGACCAAGCCTATGTCGACCGGCTGATCGATGGCGGCTCCCTGCCTGAACAGACCAAGGCGGGCGAGGACAGCAACATCAATCGCAAGGGCAACCTGCGCTCGCTGGTGGTCGAACTGGGCGGTTCGCGCATCGTGCCCAAGGCCCGGATCGAGGGGCTCGATGTCTCCGCATTCGATCAGGTGCAGGAAGAGCTCGGGCTCACGGTTTCGGGCCGCTACCAGACGATCAACTACGGCATGCTGGGCATCGACGCGCAGCTGCGCACCGGCACCGCGGCGCGCGCCTTCACCGCCTCGCAGGGCAGCGGCTTCAACGGCGCACTCACCCTGTCCAGCACTGGCCTGCCTCTTGGCAATGGCTGGGTGGTCGACAGCAGCGTCGGCAATGTCGCCACCCAATCGATCGACCTGCTGCGCCGCCAGCAGCGGTTCTTCATCCCGACATCCCCGTTGCTCGGCGGATCGGTGCAGTTCAACAGCTTTGCCCCGCTCTCGGTGCTCACCGCAGGGCTCGATCCCGAGCCTGTTGCCAGCTTCAATCTGGCGGTGGGTGAGCCCGGGCTGCTGGGCGGCATCCGACTGGGCAATTTTTCCAGCCTGTCGGGCCTCAGCATGACTGCAGGCGGCCAGGCCGATGTGGGTCCGGGCGTATCGCTGGGCTTTCAGGCCATCGCGGTCGATGACAGCCGCGATCCCTTTGCGATCATTCTGGCCACCGGCCCGGCGCAAGGCCAGGACCGCCTTTCGTCGCAAGGCGCGCTGGCCAGCGTAAAGGTCGAGAGGGATGGCTTCCAGCTGCAGACCAACACCATCTGGTCGAACCTCAGCGGCAACCCGGACCCCAATTTCGTGTTCCGCGAGACCGGCAAAGCGGGCGGTTTCTGGCTGGACGCAAGCCTGCGCCGGGGCCGCGCGGCGCATAGCGGCGGCTTCTATTACTTCGATCCCGGGCTGGCCTGGGGCACAGCGGCGATCGTCAACAACGCCTATGGCGCCTATTACCGATTTTCGGTTTCGTCGCAGCGCTGGCGCTGGACGGCGAGCGTGGATGCGGTGGAATCGGTCAACGGGCAAAGCTCCAGCGGCATCCTGGCCAATGTCGATGTCCGGCGGCAGCTGACCTTCCGCATGGCAGCGGGGCTCAACACCACGCTGCGGGTCGCCAACGGCCAGACCGCCAGCCAGCTGCTGGCATTTTTCGATCTGGCCTCCGATGTCGGAACCACCCGCATCGAGGCAGGGTGGAGCCACGATCCAGCATCGGACTTCTACCGCATCGGATGGAACCAGAACTGGACGCTCCCGGCCTGGCTTCCCTCGGGCAGCAGGCTGAGCACCCAGCTGTCGTTCGATCACCGCCGGATGCTGCAGCAAGCGATCGTGCCGGGCGATCCTGCCGGGGTCGAACGCGGCAACAGCATCGGCATCGGCATCAGCGGCGGCGCCAACCCGTTCACCGGTATCACCGTCGATGCGACGCTTGCCTATCGCAGCAACGCCAGCCGCTCGGCCCAGTCGCTGTTCGGCCCGGTCGATTCGACCGGAGGCGTGCTCGATGTGCTGGCATCGCAGCAGGACCAGGCGTTCTCGGCGACGCTGGTGGCCACCGCGCGGCTGTCGTCGAGCTGGACGCTGACCGCATCGTTCACCGATACGCGCTCGAGCCTGCTCAGTCGCAACGGGCTGATCGGCCAGGCGACCTCTCCGCTGGGCTTCACGCCCGAGGAGATCGCCCGCATCCAGCGCAGCTCGTTCCGCCTGCAGGCCGGATCGATCTCGCTGCAATATGTGTTCTCGGGCGGGCGCGCGCAGGGCGTGCTGGGGCGGCCCGAATATCCGGTGGGGGGAACAGGCTCGCTGCGAGGCCGCGTGTTCCTGGATGCCAACGCCAATGGCGTGCGCGATGCCGACGAGCGCGGCGTGCCCGATATCATCGTCATTCTGGATGGCCTGCAGGCGGTGCGCACCGATGCGATGGGGCTCTACCGGTTCGAAGGCGTCATCGACGGTCGTCACCAGGTAACGGTCAACGCGGATGCGCTGCCTTTGCCCTGGTCCATTGTCTCCGACCCCGCCACCAGCCGCAACGGCAACTATGCCGCAGCCATCGCCATGCAGGTGCGATCGGTGACCGAACTCGATATCCCGGCTATTCGCGAGTGAGCGGCTGACCCATTTCGAGCAGGCTGTCGTGCCGCGCGAGGCTGACCAGCCTCAGCCCATGCGCCGCGGCCTGATCGGCTGCGAGCGTCGATGCAGCTGAGATCGTCACCAGCAACGGCGCCCCTGCAATCACCGCCTTTTGCACCAGCTCGAAGCTGCACCGCGCGGTGAGCAGGATGAAATGGTCGCCGACGTTCAACCCCTGGCGCGCCGCGGCACCAAGCAATTTGTCGAGCGCATTGTGCCGGCCGATATCCTCTCGCACCAGCAGGATGCTGCCATCGGCTGCGCACAACGCTGCAGCGTGCGCGGCGCGCGTTACCTTGCCCAGGATCTGCCAATCGCCCAGTGCACCTGCCGCGCGGAACATGGCAGCGGGTTCGACGTCCAGCGTCGCTGCAACCCGGGCGAGCGGACGCATCACCTGTTCCAGGCTTTCGATCCCGCACAGCCCGCAGCTCCCCTCGGCCAGCCGCAACCGCGCCCGCTCGATCAGCGGCGCAGCGTTGGCGACCGCGAGCTGCACGCGCAGCACCCATCCACCCGCCTCGACCGGCGCGGCAAAGGCCGAGACCATCTCGGCCGGTGATGCTATCAACTGTTCGGACAGGCAAAAGCCCATCGCATAGTCTTCCAGATCCGATGGCGTCGCCATCATCACCGCATAGCCAAGCCCATTGATCTCGATCGCGATCGGCGCTTCCTCCACAAGAGCACGCTCAATATCGCGCGGGGGCGATCCATCCGCGAAATGCTCGCGCAGGCCAAATGGTCGCGCGCCTTCAACCATGCGTTGGTTCGAGGCCTGCGATCGCCGCTGCTGCGACCGGCTCGAGCACAGCATCGCTCTGACGGCGCAGTCCATCGATCATCCGGGGGCTCCAATAGGCGCGGATATGCGCGGCCACCGCGCCGACCGGATCCTCGTCTAACGCGAGATTGCGCGCGATCTGGTTGGCCATGTGGACCAGCTTGTCATCGGTATACGCACTCACTCGGCGGGCTCCATCGCGCTGTCTTGGCCTGCGATGCGGCGCGAATGCGTCGCCTGCGCCTCATAGGCCTCCTGCCAGTCGCTGGGTCCGTTACTAGGCGCGACCTGCACCGCCGTCACCTTGTATTCCGGGCAATTGGTCGCCCAGTCGGAAAAGTCGGTGGTCACCACATTGGCCTGCGTCGCGGGGTGGTGGAAGGTGGTGTAGACCACGCCCGGCGCGACACGGTCGGTCACCACCACCCGCAGCGTCGTTTCGCCCGAACGGCTGGCGAGCCGCGCCCAGTCGCCGGTACCCAGCCCGCGGTTCTCGGCATCGACCGGGTGCATCTCCAGCAAATCCTCCCGATGCCAGACGGTGTTGGCCGTCCGCCTTGTCTGCGCGCCGACATTGTATTGGCTAAGCGTCCGCCCGGTGGTCAGCAGCAGCGGAAAGCGCGGGCCTGTGCGCTCGTCGGTGGGCACATAATCGGTGACCACGAACCGTCCCTTGCCGCGCACAAAGCCATCGACATGCATGATCGGGCTGCCATCGGGCGCAGCCTCGTTCACCGGCCATTGCAGCGAGCCTTCGGCATCCAGCCGGTCGTAGTTCACGCCGGAAAAGCTGGGAGTCAGCCGCGCGATCTCGTCCATGATCTCGGACGGGTGAGTGTAGTTCCAGCCCAGCCCGATCGCGCGCGCGAGTTCCTGTGTCACCTGCCAGTCCTCGAGGCCATTCAACGGCTCCATCACCTTGCGCACCGGCTGAATGCGGCGTTCGGCGTTGGTGAAGGTGCCGTTCTTCTCGAGGAAGGTCGATCCGGGCAGGAAGACATGCGCGTAATTGGCGGTCTCGTTGAGGAACAGGTCGTGGACAATCACGCAGTCCATCGCTGCCAGCCCTGCCGCGACATGATGCGTGTCCGGGTCGGACTGCAAGATGTCCTCGCCCTGGATGTAGATCGCCTTGAACGTGCCGTCGGTGGCGGCATCGAGCATGTTGGGGATGCGCAGGCCCGGCTCCGGATCGATCGCTACGCCCCATTCGGCCTCGAACAGCGCGCGCGCCGCGGGATCGGAGACGTGCCGGTAGCCCGAAAGCTCGTGCGGGAAGCTGCCCATGTCGCACGCGCCCTGCACGTTGTTCTGCCCGCGCAACGGGTTCACGCCCACGCCGGACCGCCCGATATTGCCCGTCGCCATCGCCAGGTTGGCAATCGCCATCACGGTGGACGAGCCCTGCGAATGCTCGGTAACTCCCAGCCCGTAATAGATCGCGCCGTTGCCGCCGGTGGCAAAAAGCCGCGCCGCACCGCGCACCGTCTCGGCATCGACCCCGTTGACGGCCGCAAGGAATTCGGGGCTATGGCGCTCCTCGGCAACGAACTCGGCCCAATGGCTGTATTCGTCCCAGTCGCAGCGCTCGCGGATGAAGGCCTCATCCGCCAGTCCTTCGGTGACGATGACGTGCGCGATCGCGGTCAGGATCGCCACATTGGTTCCCGGGCGCAGCGGCAGATGATAGTCCGCCGCGATGTGCGGCGAGCGCACCAGATCGGTGCGCCGCGGATCGATGACGATCAGCCTCGCGCCTGCGCGCAACCGCTTCTTCATCCGGCTGGCGAACACCGGATGGCCGTCGGTAGGGTTGGCGCCGATCACCAGAATGACGTCGCTGTGTTCCACACTGTCGAAATCCTGCGTCCCGGCAGAGGTTCCGAAAGTGGTCTTGAGCCCATAGCCGGTGGGCGAATGGCAGACCCGCGCGCAGGTATCAACATTGTTGGTGCCGAACCCTGCGCGGATCAGCTTCTGCACCAGAAACGTCTCTTCATTGGTACAGCGGCTGGAGGTGATTCCGCCCAGCGCGTTGCGGCCATAGGTGTCGCGGATAGCGTTGAGGCGCGCGGCGGCATAGCCCAAAGCCTCGTCCCAGCTGACCTCGCGCCAAGGCTGGTCGATGGTCTCGCGGATCATCGGTTTCAGGATGCGTTCCTGGTGCTGGGCATAACCCCAGGCGAAGCGTCCCTTGACGCAGCTGTGGCCGCGATTGGCCTTGCCATCCTTCCATGGCACCATCCGCACCAATTGCTCTCCGCGCATCTCGGCGCGGAAGGTGCAGCCGACGCCGCAATAGGCGCAGGTGGTGACGACCGAGCGCTCCGGCTTGCCGATCGCCTTGACCGTCTTTTCCTGCAGGCTGGCGGTCGGGCACGCCTGGACGCACGCGCCGCACGAGACGCATTCGGAGGACAGGAAGCTGTCCGAGGCCAGCCCGGCGGACACCTTGCTGGCAAAGCCGCGCCCGTCGATGGTCAGCGCCAGCGTGCCCTGCACCTCGTCGCAGGCGCGCACGCAGCGCGAGCAGGTGATGCACTTGGCCGGATCGAAATCGAAATAGGGATTGGAGGTATCGACCGGCGCTTCGAGATGGTTGGCGCCTTCATAGCCATAACGCACATCGCGCAGGCCGACCGCGGCGGCCTGGTCCTGCAGTTCGCAATCGTTGTTGGCGCTGCAGGTCAGGCAGTCGAGCGGGTGGTCGGAGATATACAGCTCCATCACCCCGCGCCGCAGCTTTTCGAGCCGCGGGGTCTGGGTGTGGACGGTCATGCCCTCAGCCACCGGGGTGGTGCAGCTTGCCGGCGTCCCGCGCATCCCGTCGATCTCGACCAGGCACAGCCGGCACGATCCGAACTGCTTGAGATTGTCCGTCGCGCAGAGCTTGGGGATCGATCCGCCCGCCAGCGCGGCAGCACGCATCACAGTGGTACCCGCCGGAACGGTGACTGTGCGGCCGTCGATCAGGCAGGTGACTTGGGTGTCGCTCGCCACCAAAGGCGTGCCCAGATCGGTCTGCCGTTCATAGCCCATGGCTGCACTCCTGGAAGCTGGTCATTCCGCCGCCACCTGCTGCTGAGGCTCGGCGCCGAAATCTTCGGGAAAGTGGCGCAGCGCCGATAGCACCGGATAGGGCGTGAACCCGCCCAGCGCGCACAGCGATCCGAACTTCATCGTCTCGCACAGATCCTCGATCAGCGCGATCTCGTCCGAAAGAGTGCGGGGAGCCTTGGCGGCATTGCGCATCTGCGGGAGGTGCTCGACCGGATCGGCAGCGCGGCCCGAGCGGCTGCGGATGCGGTCCATCACCTCGACCCCGCGCACCGCGCCGATGCGGCACGGCGTGCACTTGCCGCAGCTCTCGGCTGCGCAGAACGCGAACGCGAACCGCGCCTGCGCGCTCATGTCGGCGGTGTCGTCGAACACGGTGATCCCGGCATGACCGATCAGCGCGTCGGCGGCGGCGAAGGATTCATAATCGAACGGCAGATGGAATTCCGATGGCGGATGATAAGCACCCAGTGGCCCGCCAACCTGCACCGCGCGCACCGGGCGCCCCGAGGCCGTGCCGCCGCCGATATCCTGGACCAGTTCGCCCAAGGTGATGCCAAAGCCGATCTCGAACAGCCCGCCATGGCGGATGTTGCCCGCGAGCTGGATCGGCATGGTGCCGCGCGAGTGACCGAAGCCGATGTCCGCATAGGCTTGCGCCCCATTCGCAAGGATAAACGGCACCGCCGCCAGCGTCAGGACATTGTTGACGACGGTGGGCTTGCCGAACAGCCCTTCGAGCGCGGGAAGCGGCGGCTTGGCTCGCACCTCGCCGCGCTTGCCCTCGAGCGAATTGAGCAACGAGGTTTCCTCGCCGCAGACATAGGCGCCTGCGCCCACCCGGACCTCGAGCACAAAGGGTGCGATCAGCTCTGCGCTCAGCGCCACCGCCGCTTCCATCTTGGCGATGGCGTGCGGATATTCGCTGCGGATGTAGACATAGCCCCTGTGCGCGCCGACCGCGTGCGCGGCGATTGCCATGCCCTCGATCAGCATGAAGGGGTCGCCCTCCATCACCATACGATCGGCAAAGGTCGCGCTGTCGCCTTCGTCGGCGTTGCAAACGATGTATTTGAGCGCGCCCGGCGCGTTGGCGACGGTCTTCCATTTGATCCCGGCGGGAAAGCCCGCACCGCCGCGTCCGCGCAGTCCCGAGCGTGTGACCGTGTCGATCGTCGCCTCCGGCCCGATCGAGCGCGCCCGCTCCAGCCCGTGCCAGCCGCCGTGCGCGGCATAGTCCTCAAGGCTCAATGGCCGGGTCTTGCCCGCCCGCGCGAAGGTGAAACGCTGCTGCCGGGCGATGAAGGGGTGATCTTCGATTGCGCCCAAGGCCTTGGGCGAGCTGCCCGCAAGCACTGCAGCCACGTCGCCGGGCGCAAGCGGACCGAAGCCCATCCCGTCGATCTCGGCGAGCGGCTCGAACCAGTGCATCCCCCAGGACGAAACCCGCTCCACGATGCAGCCAGCCTCGGCAAAGGCCCGCGCCACGGCATCTGCCCCGCACGCGATCGCCAGCGCATCGTCGGATATCCGCACCAGCGTCATGCCATGTCCGCCATCAACTGGCCCAGCCGCGCCGCATCCAGCCGGGCGTGGAGCGTATCGCCCACCATCGCGTTGGGGCCGACGCTGCAAAGGCCAAGGCAATAGACCGTCTCGACCTTCACACCCGCAACATCGGGCAGATCACGCACCAAAGCCTCGACCCCGCGCGCCTGGCAGGCTTCGGCGCGGCAGAGCTTGACCACCCTGCGCGGTTCGGGCGCGGAGTGGAAATCATGGTAGAAGCTGACCACGCCGTGCACCTCGGCGCGGCTGAGATTGAGCGCCTGCGCGATCGTGCGCACCGCCTCTTCGGGGACATGGCCCAGCGCCGCCTGCACATCGTGCAGGATCGGAAGCAACGGCCCTTCACGGCCCGCATGGGCGGCGATGATAGTCTCGATCCGTGTCATGACCGCGCAACGATGCGAGCGCAGCCCGATCGGGTCAAATCAATAGATCCGAACAGTGATAGGATATTTCTATCAGACTTGCTCCGAGACCAGATCACGCGCGGCGGACAGTCCTGCCTGCACCACCGCGCTGAGCGGGCTGCGGTTCATCACCACCAAGCCGATCCGCCGGGCATCGCCCTCGTCCGCGACCGGCAGGAACCGCGCCCAGTCCAGCCCCTGCAGCAGCTCGCCATAGCTGTGCGGGATGATTGTGCTGAACCGGCCCGACCGCACCATATCCAGCAAAACGACATAGCTGTCCGCCACCGCGCGTGGCACGATCGACGTGCCCAGCGCTGCCATCCGCGCATCGAGGATGCGGCGAAACTGCATCGACTGGTGCAGCAGGCACAGCGGCGTTGAAACAATCATCTGCCAGCTCGCCTCGGTGACCGCAGCATCGATCCCATCGGCGCGGGTGACGAAGAGATAGCGCTCGGCATCGAGTGCTATCGACAGCGTGTTGGCAGGCGGCTCGTGGTCGAGATAGGTCAGCCCCGCATCGCATTCAAACGCATGCAGCGCACGGTCGATCTCGCGCGAGGTTGCCGACCGTACCGACAGGCTCAGCCCCGGATTGCGCCGCAGCAGCGCCTCGCCGAACCGCCCGGTGAGCGATTGCGCGGCGGGGATCGCCATCAGGCTGAACTCGCCGCCCAAAGGCGCGGCACTGGCCGATAGCGTACTGGCCATGCTGCCCACCGCACCCAGGATCTGCTCGGCCCAGGGCAGGATCGCCTCGCCATGGCTGGTCAGCCCGGCAAAGCGTCGGTCGCGCTCGACCAGGCGATGGCCGAGGTCGGCTTCGAGCGCGGACAGTCCGGCCGAAAGCGTGGGTTGCGATACGCCGCACTCCTCCGCAGCCCGGGCAAAGTGCCGTTGCCGCGCTATCGCCACGAAGTAGCGCAGCTGCCTCAGATGCATTCCCCACTCCCCCGTTCAGCCTCGGCCCTTCGATAGCCATATCCTATCAAGCGGCCGGCCGCCAGCATCCTGCCCCTTTGCGCAGCCGGAACGAACGAATTGACGAATTCACCGCGCCCGTCCACTTTTGCTCGGGTGCAACAGAGGAATTACGTGCATGCATTTTGCAGTCAGGCGTCATCGCAGCAAGTATCTGGCGGTTTTTCTCGCAACGACCGCGCTGATTACTGCCGCTCCTCTGCAATCCGCGCCAATCGATGCCTCGAAGCTTGACGACGCCGCGCTCGCGGCTGCGCTCGGCGAGGCACGCGGGCGCAGCAAGCCGCTGCTGTGCGATGAGCTCGTGCCGCTGACCGCCGAAGCGCTGAAGCGCGCCGCCGCGCCTGCCAATGCCGAGACCTTCGCGGCCGGCAATGCTGCATTGTGGTGCGCTATCGAGGAAAAGCGCTACGCCGACGCGTCCGCGGCGATCGAGCAGACCGAGGCGAAGCTCGGACGGCAGGAAGCGTTTGACCGGGTGGCGATCTCGCTCGATTCCTTCCTGTCGCGCCCCGAACAGGCCATCGCGCGGATCGATATCCTCGCCAAGACAGGTGGCGGAGAGGCGCTAACCAGCATCCCGCCCGAGGTGATCTACGATCTCAGCAGGGCGGCCACGACGGCAAAGCGACCCGATCTCAAGCTGGCGCTGTGGTCGTCGATCTATTCGGCGCGCTCGTTCGGCCAGCTCGATCCCGAAGTGATCGGCGGAACCGGGATCAACCTGCTGCAGGCCAAGGCCGATTCCGGGCTGCTTTCGGACAAAGACAGCGACCTTGCCGATCTGGTGACCAATGCCGGCGCCTATGCCGCGCTGCTGTCTCAAAGGCGCTATGCCCCGCTCTGGCCACATCTGGAAGAGCGGGCGGGCGACAATCTGGCCGAGGTGCTGAAGCTGGACGTGCAGATCAACGCCGAGCGCTTCAAGGCTGCCCCCAACGACACCGAGCGGTTCGCGGGCCTCATCTATTCGCTGCTGCAGAGCGGAAATCTCAAGCCCGCGATCGACGCCACCGAGCCGTTCCGTGAGGACGGCATGGACTATTCCGAGATCAACGAACAGATTGCCTGGGCGATCAACTCCATGGCCATCGCGCTGCGCGCCAGCGACCGTCCCGAAGAAGGTCTCAAGGCGCTCGACGCGCTGGCCTCGCTCGATCCTGAGCAGCATTCGTGGGTGGTAAACTTTGCCATCAACCATGCGGCCGCCCTCGCCGGAGAGGCGCGTCATGCAGAGGCACTCGCCTCTTATGACCGCGCGCAGCCGATTGCCGAAAAGCAGGGGTCCCCCTTCGCCCGCGCCATCATCACTGGCCAGCGCGCCTGTTCGCTGCACACCCTCGGGCGAACGGACGAAGCCGCCGCGATGCTCAAGGCGCTCGAGGCGGTGCGTCTGGATGCTGTCCAGGGCAGCATCGGCTCAGCCATGTGCGTGGGCCGCGATGATCTGGCGATCGCCTGGGCGCTGGAGGCGCTGGCCGACGACACCCATCGCCCCGTCGCCATCGCCGCGCTGCAGCCGCGCTATATGGAAAATACCCCGCCGGCCTGGAACGACCCCGAACCAAATCTGCTTCTCGCGAAAAGCCCCGAGCTTGCCGCGGCGTTCGAAAAGGTGGCGCGGGTGGTGCCCGAGCGGTTTGCACCGCTGGGCGGTAAGCCAAGGCTGGGGCCAAAGCCCGCCTCGAGCCAGCCGTGACGAGCAAACCGTCCGCTACCTACAGCATTGTCAGTAGACGCAGATTTTTCAACTGATAAGGTGCGCGCCATGCTCCGTGTCTTCAAGCGTATCGCCCTCGGCCTCGTCGCCCTGATTGTTGTCGTTGCCATCGCGCTGGCGGTGTGGGAGCCTTTGGTGGCCGAGGAGGGCAAGGCGCCCCCGGTGCGCAGCTACGATGTCGAGATTGTCCGCGACGATTTTGGCGTGCCCCACATCTTCGGCAAGACCGATCCCGATGTCGCGTATGGCGTGGCCTTCGCGCATGCAGAGGATGACTTTGCAACGCTGCAGGAAGTCGCCGCGATGACGCGGATGCGCAGCGGCGCGATGACCGGAGCGGACGGAGCGAAAGTCGATTTTGCCGCGCATCTGCTCGACATCCGCGGGACAGTGGATCGCAAATATGCGCAGCTTCCCGCCGATATCCGTGCGCTGCTCGATGCCTATGCCGCCGGGCTCAACCATTATGCCGACAAGCACCCCGACGAGGTCCGGCTGACCGGGCTGTTCCCGCTCAACGGACAGGATATCGCCGCCGGGTTCGCGCTGCGCTCGCCATTCTTCTTCGGGCTCGATTCGGTGCTCGGCGCGCTGGTCGAGGGCAACGACCTGCCGATCGAGGGCGGGCCGCAACTGACCGGCAAAGAAGTCGCGCGCGTCACCCCGATCGGCCCCGAGCCCGACATGAACGGATCGAACGCCTTTGCCGTGGCCCCTGCCCGCTCGACCGACAACGTCACCCGGCTGATCTCGAACTCGCACCAGCCCTGGCGCGGCGGCGTCGCCTGGTACGAGCTGGTGGTACACTCCGAAGAAGGCTGGGATTTCGCCGGCGCGACCTTCCCCGGATCGCCCTATCCATTTCTGGGCCACAACAAGACTCTGGGCTGGACCAACACGGTCAACCGCCCCGATCTGATCGATGTCTACAAGCTCGAACTCAACGACGACAAGACGCAGTACAAGCTCGACGGCAAATGGCGCGATCTGGAAGCCCGGCAGGTGTGGCTCAAGGTCAAAGTGGGGCCGTTCACCCTGCCCTATCCGCAGACCGTCTATCGCTCCGCGCACGGCCCGGTGATCCTCAACGCCAAGGGCGCGTTCGCCATCCGCTATGCCGGGATCGATGATCTCAAGATGCTGGAGCAGTATTTCCGCATCAACAAGGCGCGCAATTTCGACGAGTGGAAGGCCGCGATGGCGATCCAGGGCGTGCCTGCGACCAACTTCATCTATGCCGATGCGGCAGGCAATATCGCGATGGCGTACAATGCGCTGTTCCCCGCGCGCAAGCCCGGGGCGGACTGGCGCGGCGTGCTGCCTGGCAACCGCAGCGAGCTGATCTGGCATGGCCATCTGCCCTGGGGCAAGGTTCCGCTGCTGGTCAATCCGGCCTCGGGCTATATCATGAATGCCAACAACACGCCCTATGTCGCAGCCGGCCCGGGCGACGAGCTGGAGCCCGAGGCCTTCTCCCCGCTGATGGGGATCGAAAGCGACATGACCAACCGTGCGCGCCAGGCAATCAAGCTGTTCGAGGCGGCGGGCCAGATCGATGCCGCCACGCTCGAGCGGATCAAGTACGATGTCGGCTATGACAAGTCCGATTATGCCACCGGCTGGATCGCCGCCCTGCTGGCGGTCGAGCCCGAGGGTGACGAGCGGATCACGCAGGCGCAGGCGCTGCTCCGCGCGTGGGACTGGCAGATGGACGGCAAGGGCAAGGGCGACGCGCTCGCGCTGATGCTGATGCGTCCGGCAATGCGGCAGAGCTATCGCCGCCTGCCGCTGCCCGATGCGCGCGAGGAACTGACTGCCGCCATCGAGCACCTCACCAAGCATTTCCAGTCGCTCGACCCCAGGCTGGGCACCGTGCTGCGACTGCGTCAGGGCACGATCGATCTGCCGATGGATGGCGGATCGGACACACTGCGTGCCGCGACCTTGTGGGATGTTGACGAAAAGGATGGCCGCTTTGCCGTACGCCATGGCGACAGCTTCATCCAGTTCGTCGAATGGACCGCCGATGGCGCGGTGTCGTCGCGCTCGATCCAGCCTTTCGGCGCCGCCACCACGCGGCCGGACAGCCCGCATTATGCCGATCAGGCCAAGCTATTCGTCGAACACAAGACCAAGCCGGTCTATTTCACCCGGCAACAGCTGATGCCGCATGCCAAGCGGCGGTATCGCCCATGATTGCCGCTTGAAACGGGGCTCGCAGAGCTTATGGTTTCAATCAGCAACGTGTGGCGGGACCGGTCCCTGACGGACCCGCCAACGCGAACGACCAAACAAGCAGATCACGCTCCCAAGAGAGGTTCCTTTCCGATGTTCAAGCCCTTTCGCTCGCTTATCGCCGTCTCCGCGCTGGCGCTGACGGTCGCCATCGCGCCCGCTTATGCCCAGCAGGCCGCGCCGGTCGCCGAACTCGTCAAGACGGTCAACATCCCCTATCAGCAGTTCAAGCTGGACAACGGCCTTACCGTGATCGTCCACGAGGACCGCAAGGCCCCGATCGTCGCGGTATCGATCTGGTATGACGTCGGCTCCAAGCACGAGCCCAAGGGCAAGACCGGCTATGCCCATCTGTTCGAGCACATCATGTTTAACGGATCGGAAAACGCCAAGGGCGACTATTTCGAATATCTCAAGAAGCTGGGCGCGACCGATTTCAACGGCACCACCTGGTTTGATCGCACCAATTATTTCCAGACCGTTCCCAAGGCCGGGCTGGAAGGCGCGCTGTTCCTGGAAAGCGACCGCATGGGCCATCTGCTCAACGGGATCACCCAGGACAAGCTGACCAACCAGATCGGCGTTGTGCAGAACGAAAAGCGCCAGGGTGACAACCAGCCTTACGGCCTGGTCGAATACAAGCAGATCGAAATGCTGATGCCGACCGAGCATCCCTATGGCCACTCGACGATCGGATCGATGGCCGACCTGCAGGCGGCGTCGCTCGATGACATGAAGAAGTGGTTCACCGACCATTACGGCCCCAACAACGCGATCCTGGTGCTGGCCGGCGACATCAACGTCGCCGAAGCGCGGCCGCTGGTCGAGAAATGGTTCGGCGATATTGCGCGTGGTCCCCAGGTGGCCAAGCTCAATCCGCCGCTTCCCACGCTCGATGCCGTCAAGGTTGCCGAGATGAAGGACAAGGTTCCGACCGCGCGGTTGTACCGCTTCTGGTCGGTGCCGGGGCTCAACGATCCCGACTTTGCCGCGCTCGATGTCGCAGCCACGGTGCTTGGCGGACTTGCCAGCTCGCGGCTCGACAACATCCTGGTACGCGAGGAGCAGACCGCGGTCGCGGTGACGGCATCCACGCTGCCGTTCGTGCACGGCAGCGTTTTCGAGGCCTATGTCGACGTCAAGCCGGGCGCCGATATCGAGGCCGTCTCGAAGCGCTTCGACGAGATCCTGGCCGATTTCATCGCCAAGGGCCCGACCGCAGACGAGGTGCAGCGGGTCGCGACGCGCGAGGCGGCTGGCCGCATCGCGGGGCTGGAACAGGTGGGCGGCTTTACCGGCAAGGCGGTAACGCTGGCCGAAGGCGCGCTGTATTCGAACGATCCGGCCTTCTACAAGACGCAGCTCGAACGGCTGGCGGCGATGACGCCTGAGAAGGTGACCGCAGCGACCACCAAATGGCTCACCCGCCCGGTTGCCAAGCTGCACGTGCTGCCCGGCGAGCGCGACGCCTATGCCGATGACGCAGGCGGCAGCGCGGGCCAGGCCGAAGGCGATGGTCCCGCCATGCGCGCACCGCTGCCGCGCACTGGCGTGCTCGCCGCCCCGGCCTTCTACTCCAGCCTTGCCAGCGATGCGATGGCGGCAGGCGCTGCGAGCAAGCAGCCGCTCGCCGCGGTCGATCGCACCACCTTCCCCGAAGCGGGTGCGGTGCCCGATCTCGACTTCCCCGATGTCGAGGAAGCGACGCTCTCGAATGGCATCAAGGTGCGGTTTGCGCGCCGCAGCGCGGTCCCCGTGGTGCGCGTCGCGGTCAGCTTCGATGCCGGCTATGCCAGCGACCCCAAGGATGCGCTGGGCACCAACAGCTTGATGATCGCGCTGCTCAAGGAAGGCACCCGGACGCTCAACTCGATCCAGCTGGCCGAGGCGCAGGAGCGGCTGGGCACCAACATCAACGCGACATCGGATCTGGACCGCACCATCGTTTCGATGAGCGCGATGAAGCCCAACCTGGGCGCATCGCTCGATCTGCTCGCCGATGTCATCCGCAACCCGGCCTTCGATGCCAAGGAGCTGGAGCGCGTGCGCGTGCAGCAGCTCACCCGCATCCAGGCCGAGTTCAGCGAACCGCAGGGCATCGCGCTGCGCAACCTGCCGCCTTTGCTGTATGGCGCAAGCCACCCCTATGGCGTGCCGCTCACCGGCACCGGCGATCCTGCGGTCGTCACCAAGTTGACCCGCGATCAGCTCGCCGCCTATCACAGCCAGTGGATGCGACCCGAGCGCGCCTCGATCTTCGTCGTCGGCGACACCACGCTCAAGGACATGCTGCCGATGCTCGAGCAGCGCTTCGGCAAATGGCCGTCCAACCGCATGGCGCTGATGCAGAAGGATTTCAGCGCTGCTATCCCCGCCGGCCAGGGCCGCATCATCCTGATCGATCGGCCCAATTCGCCGCAGTCGCTGATCCTGGCGGGCCAGGTGCTCAACGCCAAGGGCACCGACAACCTGCTCGCGCTGGAAACCGCCAACGACATCATGGGCGGCGATTTCCTTTCGCGGATCAACATGGACCTGCGCGAGACCAAGGGCTGGTCCTATGGCTCGCGCTCGCTGATCCAGCGGCCCAAGAACGACGTGCCGTTCCTCATCTTCGCGCCGGTGCAGACCAACCAGACCGGACCCTCGGTCAGCGCGATCATCGATCAGATGAACGGCTTCATCGGCGACAAGGGCGTCACGCCCGAAGAGCTCGACCGCACGGTGAAGGGCAGCAGCCTCGAGCTCGCAGGGACCTATGAGCGCTCGTCCTCGGTGCTCTCGCAGATGCAGTCGGACGCGCTGTATGGTCGCCCGACCAATTACGCCGAGAGCCTGGCGGCGCAGTATCGCTCGATGGATGCCGCAAAGCTCAATGGCGCGATGCGCGAGGCGCTGGATCCCAAGACGCTGACCTGGCTGATCGTGGGTGACGCCGCCAAGATCGAGGATCAGCTCAAGGCATTGAACATGCCGATAGAAGTTCGCCGTGCTGCCCCGGCAGCCGGAGACAAATAAGCCGTAGTTACCCTTCAACCAACCCAAGAGAGGACTGAACATGTCAGTAGCTGGACAATATGATTGCGTCACCAAATCGCCGATGGGCGACCAGAAGTCGGTTCTGACCGTCAACGTCGACGGCGACAGCTGGACCGGATCGAATGCCGGCCAGATGGGCGCGCTCGACATCACCGACGGCAAGGTCGACGGCAACACGCTGACCTGGACCATGGACATGAAGGTGCCCATGCCGATGAAGCTGGAAGGCACAGCCACCGTCGATGGCGACACCATCACCGGCCAGGTCAAGGCAGGCGCCTTCGGCACCATGGCGATGACCGGCACGCGCAAGGCATAAGCCCAAGCAAGCGAAAAGCCCTTCCTTCGCAGACGGGGGAAGGGCTTTTTGCATGGGCAGATGCAGCAGCCGCGGCCGCGCGCACTGGAAAACCCTGATTTCCCACCTAGATGGGGATCAGCATCATTTCACGGGGATCTTCAACATGCGCGCTTCCACCGCCTTTTCGCTCGCCGCTCTCGCCCTCACCGCCGGAACCGCAGGTCTGGTGGCCGCATCCCCGGCGATCGCAGCCGACGCGGCCAAGGTCGCGATCGGCAGCAAGGCGCCCTTGTTCACCACCACGGGCGCCAAGGCCGGCAAGGCCTACAAGCTCAACCTGGCGAGCGAGCTCAAAAAGGGCCCGGTCGTCCTCTATTTCTTCCCCAAGGCGTTCACCAGCGGCTGCACTGCAGAGGCGCATGAATTCGCGACGCGGATGGACGACTTCAAGAAGGCCGGTGCGACCGTGATCGGCCTGTCCGCAGACGGCATCGACGAGCTCAAGAAATTCTCGACCGAGGCATGCCAGAGCAAGTTCGCCGTGGCGCAGGCCACACCGCAGATGATCCAGGCCTATGGCGTGGGTCTCGCCGGACGTCCCAACATGACCGGACGCACCAGCATGGTCGTCGCCCCCAATGGCCGGGTGACCTTCGTCCACAACGACATGGACTATCGCGATCACGTCAAGCTGACGCTGGGCGCTGTGCAGTCGATGGCCAAGGCCAAAGCCAAGAAGGGCTGATGCCTTTTCCCGCGTGACCCGGTGATGGTCCCGCGCTAGCGTCCCGCCATGACCTGGCAGACCGAAATCGATGAGCTGAACCGGCGGCGCGCGCTCGCCGAGGATATGGGCGGCGCAGAGAAAGTCGCGCGCCAGCATTCGCGCGGCAAGATGGATGCGCGCGCGCGGATCGACGGGCTGCTCGACCCCGGCAGCTTCCGTGAGATCGGGAAGATCGCCGGGCGCGGCAGCTATGATGCCAATGGCGAGCTGACAGGTTTTGCCGCTTCCAACTTCATCTTCGGGCGCGGCGATATCGACGGCCGCGCGGTGGTCGCCAGCGCCGATGATTTCACCGTCCGCGGCGGCTCCGCCGATGCAGCGCTGCACCGCAAGTTCGTCCAGTGCGAGGCGATGGCACACGAATTGCGCCTGCCCCTGGTCCGCATGATCGATGGCACCGGCGGCGGCGGATCGGTCAAGACGCTCGAAACGATGGGTTATACCTATGTGCCGATGGTGCCCGGCTGGGACCACATCGTCACCAATCTGGAAACCGTGCCTGTCGTCGCGCTCGCGCTGGGCCCCACCGCGGGCCTGGGCGCTGCGCGAACGGTCGCCAGCCATTATTCGATCATGGTCAAGGGCCTGTCGCAGCTGTTCGCCGCGGGACCCGCGGTCGCCGCCGCGATCGGCGAGACGGTCGACAAGGAGCAGCTGGGCGGCACCGAGATCCATTGCCGCAACGGCGTGGTCGACGAGGAGGTGGAGAGCGAAGCTCAGGCCTTTGCCACCGCGCGGCGTTTTCTGTCCTACCTTCCGTCCTCGGTCGACACGCTTACCGCGCGCGCAGCTTGCAACGACCCTGTGGATCGCCGCGAACAGGCGCTGCTCTCCACCGTCCCGCGCAGCCCGGCGCAGGTCTATGCGATGCGCCGCGTGCTGACCCAGGTGTTCGATACCGGCAGCGTGTTCGAGATGGGCAGACGCTGGGGCCGCGCGGTAATTACCGCCTTTGCCCGGCTCGATGGCTGGCCGGTCGCGGTGCTGGCGAGCGATCCCAGCTTTCTGGGAGGATCGTGGGAGGCCAAGACCAGCGAAAAGGCCGAGCGTTTCGTCAGGCTTGCGGACCAGTTCCGGCTGCCGATCGTGCATCTGGTCGACAATCCCGGTTTCATGATCGGCGCCGATGCCGAGCGTGCGGGCACCATCCGCTACGGCGTCAACGCGATGAATGCGATCTATCGCGCCACGGTACCGCTGGCATCGGTGATCGTGCGCCGCGCTTATGGCATAGCGGGTTCGGCGATGTCGAACGCCGAGCGGTTCCAGTATCGCTTTGCCTGGCCCAGCGGGGATTGGGGCTCGCTGCCGATCGACGGCGGGGTTGAGGTTGCATACAAGTCGGAACTCGAGGTGAGCGATGATCCGGCGGCGCATCTCGAGGCGATCCGGGACCGGCTCAACAAGGTGCGCAGCCCGTTCCGCAGCGCGGAACATTTCGCGGTGGAGGACATCATCGATCCGCGCGACACCCGGCCCCTTCTCTGCGAGTTTGCGGAGCTTGCCTGGGCGAGGCTCAACGGTGCAAGGTTGTGAAACGGGGCGCAAAACATCGTTAAACCGGCGTCTGCCACGTTCGGCAATGATCGCTTAAATCCGCATCTGGCAATCTCTAGCTGAAATTTAGCCGGAAAGCGTGTCACCATGATCAACAACAGCTCAGACCCTGCCGGTTCGCCCGTCATGCGGACGGTCTACATACGCGCATCGACCCAGACCAGCGCGATCGTGCCGCCCGCGACCGATTCGGCAAGCAGCACGTCTCCAGATGACGGCGTGATCAGCATGGTCAGTCGCCCGTCGGCTTCAAGCCCCACGGGTGCGCGGCTGATGGCGATCGATGGCGGCGATCGTTCGGATGCGTCGATGGAGGTTTTCGCCTGGCAGACAGCGCAGACGATGCTGGCCGATCCGATGCAGGCGATGCGCAGCCAGCGAGCGCCCGGCGCGGAGAGTGTCAGTGGATTGCTGGGCAATCGGTTCGGCTGACGACTGGCGCAATCACACTGGTAAACATTGACCCCGGCCGCTCCGCTCAACATGGCGGAGCGGTCGGGTCGAGCATCAGCCCACGGTCGCGCCGCTGAGCGAGCCCAGGATGCCGAATACCTGCAGCAGCCAGATGATCACGCCGATCACGACCACGGCGTTCAGGATACTTTTGATCTTGCCATCCATCGGGATGTAATTGTTGATCAGCCACAGGCCGACGCCAACTGCTACGAGAACAAGAATAAGGCTGAGAATAGGCACGTTGACGTCTCCCTTGGTGACGAAATCTGCCGTAGTTGCGGGAGTAGATCAGGTGACCTGTCTCGCATCCGGCGCGTTTCGATTTGAACAACACCCTTACGCCGCAAACGACGAAGCGTTGCAGACGCGCGTCAAAAGAGAGTTGGCTCATCTGGTGAAGACCCCGCGCACAATGGCGCGAGTTGGTCAGCTGTTCTTGTCGGCGCGGCGTCTGCCGAAGCGCAGACCCCGTTCCAGCCGCGCGCGCAACTGGGTATAATACGCGTCCAGGAATGCGCGTTCGTCACCTGAAGGCGCGCTCCAGCCGATCTTGGCGCAGATGGTGGCGGCCACCGTTTCCATCGCATCGGGATTGGCGGTGCGCAGCACCTGTTCGAGCATCTGAAGCTCGTATTCGCCATAGACAGAAAGCTCGTCATCCCCGAAGCGATAGCGATCGGGCGGCAGGCTCGGTGCGTCCGCCGCCGCAGCGCCTGGCGTCACACCGTTGGTGACCACCGCGCCCAGCGTGGACCGCGGGGCTTCCACCACCCAGGTCCCCGCGATCAGATCACCGCAGCGCAGCCGGTCCTTGTTGAGCAGCGGGAAGACCAGGAAGATGCCAACCCAGATGATCCCCGACCACGCGGCAAATTCGCTCAGCGTCCCCTGCACCCCGCCCGATGTCATGAACATCAGCGGCAGGAACATCTCTATATCGCGCAGCAGGTTACGCGCGATCACCGCCTCCGCCGTCAGCCGCCCGCCGTCGCGCGAGGCCACGCGGATTCCGACCGCGCGCTTGCCCCAGGTCGCGGCCCGCTGGCCCAGCTCGAAGAAAAGGAAATACGCGTTGCGCGCCAGAAACAGCCCGATGATGAACAGCACCACCAGGAAATTGACGAACCCATCCGAGACGGCAGGCAGTCCGGCGGACGAATAGGCCCAGGCGAGCAACGCCAGCGTCAGCACAAAGCCCAGCACAAGACCGAAAAGCGCGGCCAGATCGATGAAAAGCGCCCCGATCCGCGCGCTGGCAGGGGCAACAGCGACCGCCAATGCGACGCCTTCGGGCGTTACCAGCGTGCGTTTCAGCTTCGGGTCGGTGCCGTGGCTGCGGCCAGGCTGCGCAGCGCGCGCCATCAGCTGCGCCTCGGACGGAAAGCGAAGAAATAGGCCAGCCACAGCGCCAGGATGCCATAGCCGATGGCATAACGGACTTCGGTCGCCTGGACGAGCTGCCGGGCAAAGCCTTCGAGCAGCCCGGCGCAGATGAGCATCACAATGACGCCGGTCATCACCTGCGCCGAGGTGCGCCCCGACTGGCTGAGCGCCGCCAGATGGCTGCGCTTTCCGGGAAAACCGAGCGCACGGCCGATATGCAGCCCGGCTGAGCCTGCCAGCAGGATCGCCAGCAGCTCGGTGGTGCCGTGGATCGACAACCAGCCGACGAACTCCACCGTCAGCCCGCGCGAGGCGAAAACCCACAGCATCGCCCCCAGCGTTGCGGTGTTGTAGATCAGCAGCAGCACCGTCGGCACGCCAAAGGCAAACCCCAATGCAAAGGCGAGGATCGCGACCTGGGCGTTGTTGTTGAACAGATAGGCAGCGAACACCGAAAGGCCCTCGCCGTCCTGCTTGCCGAACAGCGTGCCCGCCAGAGCCTCGCGCGAAGCACCGGGAACGCGCACGTCGCTGAACTGCGCTGGCACCAGCCTGTAAAACCATTGCGTGTCGGCATCGACCAGCATGAAACCCAGCACCGCCCCGATCACCATCGCTGCGAGCGCGACCACGATGTCGAACCCGATTGCGCGCACCGCGCGGCTGAGGGCGCCGCCAAAGAAGCTGCGGCACCAGCCGCCAAAGGTGGTGCGCGTGCCGTAGACGATAAAATAGGCGCGCAAGGTGAGCGATTCGAGGTAGGCGATGAGCCCGGCATCGAGCGAGCTTTCGCGCGCGATCGACAGGCTGGAGAGCAGGTTGCGATACAACACCGGCAGCGCCATCACGTCATCATCGGCGAGCCGCTTGAGCTTGCCCTTTTCCATCGCGGTGATCATGCCATCGAGCCGCACCCAGTCGGCCTCGCGCTCCAGCCGGAAGCGGTCGCTGCGCAGCACCGCAGCGGCAACCGCCTGCTCGCCGCCGGGATTGGTCACCTGCCCGTTCACAGCTGTCCCCGCCGCTTTATCTTGAGATAGGCGTTCATCAGCCGCGTGCCGATCTCGTCATGCCGCCCCTCGATCACCTCGATCCCCAGATGCCTGAGGCGTGTGATCACCATCCGACGCTGCGCGAGCAAGCCTGCCGCCGCGACGCTCTGTGCCACCTGCTCGCTGGTCTCGGGTGTCTGGTCGACAAGCGCGAGCAGTTCCTCGTCCTCCATCGCGACGAACAGCAGCAGGTGCCGGTCGATCAGCCGCCCCACCGATTCGAGCATCAGCTCGGCGCTGGTCGGGTCGGTGAAATCGGTGAAGACGACGATCAGCGAGCGGCGCTGCAATTGCGCGGCCAGCGTCGAGAGCGCAAGCGTGTAGTTGCTTTCCTCGAACCGGTAATCGATCTGCGCGGCTTCCGATTGCAGGCGAAAGAAGTTGCGGCTGCCCGACACGAACGGCGTGGTGCGCTCTGGCCGCGCGGCGAAGGAGAACAACCGCACCTGATCGCCCGCCTTCAAGGCGACATAGCTGGTCAGCAGCGCCGCAGAAACCGCGCGATCGATCCGCGGCAGGCCCGCAACCGGCTCGCACATATCGGAACCCGAATCGAGCGCGAAGACGATCTGGTTGTTGCGCTCGGTGTCATATTCGCGCGCCAGCAGCTTGGAGTGCCGCGCAGAGCTCTTCCAGTCGATCGCGCGACGGTCGAAGCCCGGCTGATATTCCACCAGCGCCTCGAATTCGCTACCCTCGCCGCGCATCTGCCGCGCGAGGATGCCGAAGATCGCTTCCTTGAGGAACACCTGCAGCGCCGGCGCACGCACCACGGCAATATCGGGCAGGATCGCGACGCTTTCGCCGCTCGCCTGGCTGGCCTGCCGCCAGCCAAGCCCCATCGGCCCTTGCCAGCGGATCCACAGCCGCTCGATCATCAGCGAACCGCGGCGCACCGGATGCAGCGCAATGCTGCCCGACAGGTCATCGGACGGGCCCGAGGCGGTCAGCCCGCCATCGCCGCGCCCGCTCGGCACCAGCCTGGTCTCCACCGCGATGCTGGCCTCCGCCCGGCGCACCGGCGTCCGGGCCGAAAGCTCGGCCTCCACCCCGATCACCACAGCCTGCCCCAGCTCGCTGCTCGCAGGGACCACCAGCCGGATTTCGCGCGCGCGGCCCGCGACCAGCGCATCGAGCGCGGCCAGCAGCAGCATGGCCGCTGACCAGGCCGGGCCCAGCGCCCAAAGACCCGGTGACACCGCCGCCAGCAGCACCGATATCGGCGCTCCGCCCGCAATCAGCAGCCCGGCGCGCAGACTGGGGTAGAACGCAATCAACGCGGCGCCTCGGTGCGCTCGACCAGCTCGGCGACGATCGCCTCGACCCGGCGGCCCTCGATCTCGGCGGCGGGCGACAGCAAGGTGCGGTGGCGCAGCACCGAGGCGGCAAGCTGCTTGACGTCATCGGGGATCACATAATCGCGGCCCTGCAGCGCTGCGCGCGCGCGCGCGGCATTGGCGAGCATGATCGCGGCGCGGGGCGATGCACCGCTTTCGAAATCCGCAGTCTCGCGCGTCGCGCGCACCAGCCGCACGATGTAGGCGACGACATCCTCGACCAGCCTCACCTCGCCCACCGCCGCGCGCGCCGCGACCAGCTCGTCGCCGCTGACCTGGGGCTGGATGGCGAACGCCGATGGCCGCTGTGCGCCGGTGCGCTTGCCGTATTCGGCGACGATCCGCGTTTCTTCCTCGGCGCTGGGATAGCCGACCAGCAGCTTGAACAGAAAGCGGTCGAGCTGCGCCTCGGGCAGCGGGTACACACCCTGCTGCTCGATCGGGTTCTGGGTCGCCACAACCATGAAATGCCGCGACAACGCGTGGCGGGTGCCGTCCAATGTGACGCTACGCTCCTGCATCGCCTCGAGCAGCGCGGCTTGCGTCTTGGGCGGGGTGCGGTTGATTTCATCGGCGAGCAGCAAATCGGTGAAAATCGCGCCGCGGGTCAGCGTGAACTCGCTGGTTTGGAAGTTGAACAGGTTGGAGCCGATGATGTCGCCCGGCATCAGGTCCGGCGTGAACTGGATGCGCCCGAAATCGAGCGACAGGCACGCGGCAAAGCATTGCGCCATGAAGGTCTTGGCGGTGCCCGGGGGCCCCTCCAGCAGCACATGGCCCGACGAGAACAACGCGATCAGCATGTGGTCGATGGTGTCGTCCTGGCCGATGATCGCCTTGGCCATCTCCGCCCGGATGCGCCCGCCCAGCGCGTTGATATCGGCAATGTTCATCCCAAACGTTCCTTTTTCCAGGCATGAAGAGCGCGCGCCGCCGCGACTATCGAGGGGCGGTCGCGCGCGGCGCGCATGGATGCGCTCAATGTTTCATAACTGCGGCCCTCGGCATCGGGGGATACCATCGCCAGGCGTTCATCGACCTGCTCATGCGGCATGCCCGCAGGCAGACCCAGCGAGCGCGCCGCGCGTTCCCGCACCAGATCGGCATAGGCAGGCGCGGTCAGGTGATCGCGCCCCAGCCGCCGGATCAGCCCGGCGCCGCCCTTGACCAGCGCGGTCTTGCCGAAGCCGAAGGGCTGCGCCTCGGCCAGCGCCGGGCCGAAACGACAGAATGCCATCCAGCCGAATGCGATCGCCGCCAGCGCCAGGCTCACCACCGCACCCACAAAAGGCGGACGGAAGGCGACCGAGAGCAGGTTTTCAGATGTGCCGAGGCCATTCTGGGTAAGATCGAACACCACGTCTCGTTCGTTCCTGGCTCCCGCCGCATCCAGTATCTGCAAAGCTTGCGCCGCAGTCTCGCGACTGGCGAGGCCCAGATTGTTCATCAGATCGGCGTCAGCAACAATCACCGTGCGGTACAACGGCCCCCCGAAACCGTTCATAGTCTGCGGTTCAGCTACGGTCTCAGGCGAACTTGGCAAGCTACCATCATCGATCACGGCGACGCGCGCCGCACCGGTTGCGGGGTCAGCCAGCACCGTGCGCAGACCTGAGCCGCTAATCGTAACCCTTGATTTGAGCGCTGCTTTCAGCACAGCTGCCTGTTCCGCAGGCTTCGCCAGGTCGATCGGTGGGAGCGAGGTGAACTCGCTGTCGAAGCCTTCCAGCCGCGTCCTCGCTTGCACAAGCTGCGACAGGACCTGCGGCGCCTGCAGTGCAACCGAGGGCGATTCCAGCCGCACCCAACCGGCCCTCAATCCCTGTTCGGGAGTCGCCTGCCATTTGGGCAGAATGATCAGAGTAGGCCCTAAGGTGCGGCGTTGGTTGACCATCGCTGCCAGCTCTTCGGGGTCGGCGCTGAGCTCTGGCGTCACGATCAGCAGGCCCTGCTGCTGCAGCGAATTCGGGCTGCGGCCATAGCTGACCTTGGTTCCGGTCTGTTCGAGCAGCCGCCCGAGCGCCGAATAGCCGATCGCACTCACCGAGGCGCCGTGCGCCGCACCGTTGTTGCCCGAACGCAATGCCCCGCCCGCCCCGATTGCGTAGAGCAGCGCAAGAAACGCGGCAAAACCGATCGCCACCATCAGCAGCACGGTGCCGCGTGCGAAGGGATTGGCGCTGCCGCCGCTTGCGTTGCCAGCTGCCATGTCAGCCCCCGTCCAGCGCAAACGCGCGATAGGCTTCGCGCGAGCTGTCCCACGCGCTGCGGTCGAGCGGACGGCGCGCAAAGAAGCTCGCCTCGACATGCCCGGCGATGATGCCGAATGCGCTGCTTGCGCGCGCCGAGAGCGCCTCGAACGCACCGATTTCGCGCGCGGTGGTCGATGGCCGCAGCAGTTCGGGGCGCTTGGCGGCGATGTCCTCGATCGAACGATACAGCAGAAGATGCGCGGCTTCGTCGAACCGGCCCTGCGCCGCGAGCGCATCGGCCTCTTCGAGCAACTGCCGCGCCACGGCCTGATCGGGTACCCAATCGGGGACCGCGGCTGCGCGCCGCTCGCGCCAGTCGGCAATGTATGGGGCAAGGATCACCCACGCCAGCGCCGCCACCCCGATCACCAGCGCGACCAGCAGCAGCTTGCTCAGCACCGGCCAGGCTGCAGCCAGCACGCGGACCACGGGCTCAAGCACTTCGCCCAGCCAGCGGGTCACATCGCCCCACCATTCGGGCGGCGGTTCGGGCGGTTTGGCGAAGCTGGCGGAAAACTGGATATCGCTGTCCCCGCGCACCTGATCATAGGCCGCGTCAAAGCCTTCTCGGCGGGGTGCGGAAAGATCGGGGCCGGTTGTCACACCCGGTTTGATCGCAGATGCCGCCCGGCGGAGCAAGGCGATTTGCAGCGCAGGGCGGTCGCCCGCCGCACGATCGCTGTGTCCCGCAGCACTGGACGTGATGCCCCTGAGTGTTAGGCTGCAGAAAAGAAGACTTTGAGGATTCGGGCGCGCGGGACCAGACAACGGGGAGAATTTCCATGGCCAGTCAACCGGCTGACTTCAGCATTTCCAACGTGTTTTCGAATACCTTCGGCGTCATCGCGCGCAATGCACCGCTGTTCCTGGGGTTGTCGCTGATCATCGTCGGCGTGCCCCAGCTGTTGATCGGCCTGGTGCTGGCACCTGAAACCGCCGATCCGCTGGCGCTGATGAGCTCGCCGGGCGCGATCTTTTCAAGCGTGATCGGCTATATCGTGTTCCTGTTCCTCTCGATCGTGCTGCAGGCCTCGCTGATCGTCGCCTCAGCCAATGATCTGGCGGGCAAGCCGGTGAACTTCGGCGAGTGCGTCAACCGCGCGATCGCCAAGCTGTTTCCGCTGATCGGGCTGGGCATCGTCGTCGCCATCGGGGTGTCGATCGGCTTCATGTTCCTCATCATCCCCGGGATCATCCTGTACCTGATGTGGATGATCGCGGTGCCGGTGATGATGGTCGAAAACCTGGGTGTGTTCGAAGCCCTCAGCCGCAGCTCGGCGCTGACCAAGGGGTCGCGCTGGAAGCTGCTGGGGCTGATCATCGTGTTCATTGTGTTCAGCATGATCATCGCCATCCCGATCGGCGTGATCTCGCTGATCAGCGAAAGCCTCTCGCTGGTCAGCAGCGCGCTGCTCAGCACCGTCAGTGCCGCCGTGGGCGCAGCGGGTATCGCAGCGGTGTATATTGAACTGCGCGGATCGAAAGAGGGCACCAGCAGCGACCAGCTCGCCAGCGTGTTCGCTTAAGATCCTGCCTTTTGCCTCGTCATTCCTGCGCAGGCGGGAATCCCGCTTCCTGGCCAGCGCGGCTCAGGAAAGCGGGACCCCCGCGTTCGCGGGGGTGACGATAACGCGAAACGTCACTTCTCGCTGCGCGCCAGCAATGCCACCAGTTCGTCTTTCCAGAACTTCGCCCAGGTGTGGGTGCCGTGGCCGCGCGTGTCGTCGGTCGCCTGGATCAGCAGATACTTGCCATCGGGCAGCCGCTTGCCGAAGCCTTCCGCCACGCCATAATCCCAGGGATTGATGAAATCATCCGAGGAGTTGATCCAGGTGACCGGCATGGTCATCTGCTCGACCGTCGCCGAAGGGTCGTAATTGCGCGAGGATTCGATCTGGTAGATCGTGTCATTGGCATCGATGCCCTTGATCGAGGCTTCGATCCGCTGCGTGATATAGGCATCCGCAGCATCCCGGGTGGGAAACGCCTTTTGCAGATAGAGCGGCGCGAAGCCTGCGACCTGCAACAGGCTGGCGGCGACGCGCAGCCCCATGATCGGCGGGCTGGCATAATTGCCGCCATTCCATGCCGGATCGGCCTTGATCCCCTCGATCGCGGCCTTGCGCCACATGCGGTTGTGCCCGGCGATCGGCATCGGCAGGCACGCCATCGGCATCATCGCCTGGATGAAGCCGGGATCGACCTGCCCCCAGGTGAAGCCGTGCATGCACCCCATCGAGGTGCCCATCACCAGCCGCAGCCGATCGACCTTGAGCCCTTCGACCAGCATCCGCCGCTGTGCCTTGACCATGTCGGTATAGTCATAGGCGGGGAAACCCATCTTCAGGCCATCGGACGGCTTTGACGATTTGCCATGGCCGATATTGTCGGGGAGGATGACGTAATACTTCGTGATGTCGAGCGGCTCGCCGGGTCCGAACAGCGCATTGGCGAACTGCGGCTGGAGGAACTGCAGCCCGGTGCCGCCGGTGCCGTGCAGCACCATCACCGCATTCGTCACCCGGCCCGAAGCGTCCCGCCTGGGCGTGCCCAATGTCGCATAATGCATCCGCAGCTCGGCCATCGTTTCGCCGCTGCCGAAGGTAAAATCCCTGAGGATGACATCGCCCTGCTGAATCTTCGCCGCATAATCGACCGCCACCTGTCCGGTGGTCGGTCCGGGCTGCGCCGCCAGAGGCACTGCCATCGCCGAGATCGCCAGTGCCACCACCAAAGCCTTCATTCGCATCGCAAACCCCTGTTTTTGCTGTCAGGCCTGCAGCATTGCAGCGAGCGCGCGTGCTGGCAATCGGGATGTTATCCTGCGGCGCGAACCCGGTTGCGGCCGCCGCGCTTGGCGGCGTACATCGCAGCATCAGCCTGCGCCAGTGCCTGTTCGAGCGAGTCTCCCGCCTCCAGCGGCGCGACCCCGATCGAGATCGACAGGACGACCGGCGTTCCATCTGCGGTGGCGACCTCGAGGCCGGCGATGGCCGAGCGTGCCCGCTCGGCGATGACGATACCCAGTTCCTCGGGCATGGCCGCCAGCAGGACGGCGAACTCCTCGCCCCCGACGCGGCCGAGCAGATCGTTCGGGCGCAGCGCGGCCTGCAGTGTCCTGGCCACGAGGCGCAGCGCATGATCGCCTGCGGCATGGCCGTGCAGATCGTTGATCGCCTTGAAATGGTCGATATCCGCCAGCAGAACGCAGGCGGGCGCATCGTCGGCATAGTCGGACGCCTGGCGATAGAATGCCGCGCGGTTGAGCGTGCCGGTGAGATGGTCGATATCGGCCTGCGCGCGCAGCACCGCCTGGGTTGCCATCAACTGCTGGTTCAACCTGCGGTTCACTTCTGCCTGGCTGGCCAGGATATAGGTGACGGGGCCGGAGATGATCGCCGGGCACACGGCGGCAAAGGCCCAGAACGGCCAGGGGATATGTTCACCGGTCAATATCGCCATTGCCAGCATGGACACCAAAGTGACGCCCACACTGAACCCCATAGCGATCAGGACTTTGTGCCACTGGGTCATGTAACGCCGCGTAAAGCATAAGCGTTAACGCCGCCCAAATATCGGGCGGAAAACGCGGTGCGTCAGCGGCGGGCGCCACCGCGCAGGCGTTTGGAGCGGTACATCTGGCTGTCCGCGCGCGCCAGAACCTTGTCGGCGCGGTCATCGGCATGGATGAAGGCATGGCCAAAGGTCGCCGAAAGACAGGGTTTGCCGCCTGAAAACTGCGGTCGGCACGCCTCGATTCCCGCGGTCAGTTCGGCGATCTTCTGCTCGACATCATCGTCGCCGATGGTGCCGAGCAGCAGCGCGAATTCATCGCCACCGATCCGCGCGACGACATCTGTGGAGCGGACATTGGCCACCAGAACGTCCGCGACAGTGCGCAGCGCCTCGTCGCCCCCGGCATGGCCATAGGTATCGTTGATCGCCTTGAGGTCGTCGACATCGATGAACAAAAGGGCAGAACGACTGCCATAACGCTGGCAGTGCGCGATCGCCAGCGCCACCGCCTGTTCGAAGTGCCGACGGTTGTACAAAGGGGTCAGCGTGTCGCGGCAGATTTCGTCCTCGAGCACGCGCACCCGCGCGCTGAGCCTGGCGTTCTGCTGCTTGAGATCGGCGCAGAGCAGCGCAAGCTGTTCATGGCTCATCGCCATATCAGCCTGGGGTGCAAAGGCACCCTCGTCGCCCTGAACGTCGTTCATTCTCATCTGATTTTACCTGGAAGCCCCCGGATGCGATCCTCACGCACGACATAGCAACTATGACGCAGCGCAGCATGATGAAAATTGAGGAAACCATGTATAATCTGTGCACAAGCGGGACAGGATGGACCGCTCGACTGGCCTGCCCAATTTCCTTTTCATGGCGATTGCGGGTGCGGGTCTTTGGCTTTAAGACCCTGATCGAACCAGCAAACCTGCGGAGAGAAATGCGTGGCCGAGCCATCCCACAAGCCCGACCCGGTGCCGGTTGCGCCCCCGGTCGCCATTGTCATGGGCAGCCAGTCCGACTGGGAAACCATGGCAGGGGCAGCGGCAGTTCTGGACGAGCTCGGCGTCGCGCATGATTGCCGCATCGTCTCGGCCCACCGCACCCCCGAAAGGCTGGTGGAATTCGCCAGAGGCGCTGTCGATTCAGGCTTCAAGGTGATCATCGCGGGCGCCGGCGGCGCGGCGCATCTGCCCGGCATGGTGGCCAGCATGACCCGGCTGCCGGTGCTGGGAGTGCCTGTCTCCAGCAAGGCATTGAGCGGGCTCGACAGCCTGTTGTCGATTGTCCAGATGCCCGGCGGCATTCCCGTCGGCACGCTGGCGATCGGGCCTGCCGGGGCCAAGAATGCAGGGCTGCTGGCCGCATCGATCCTGGCGACAAGCGACGCAGCGCTGGCCGAGCGGCTCGATGCCTGGCGCAGCGCGCAGACCGAATCGGTGGGTGAACGCCCGGTATGAGCAGCGTCATACCTCCGGGCAGCACTATCGGCATCATGGGCGGCGGGCAGCTGGGCCGGATGCTCAGCATGGCGGCGGCGCAGCTTGGCTATCGCTGCCACATCTTCGCGCCTGAAGAGACCAGCCCGGGCGCGGAGGTTTCCGCCGCCAGCAGCTGCGCGGACTATTCCGACGATGCTGCGCTATCGGCCTTTGCCGCGGCATGCGATGTCGTGACCTATGAGTTCGAGAATGTGCCGGTCGCGCCGCTCGCCGCGATCGCAGGCACGGTGCCGCTTCGCCCCAGCCCAAGGGCTCTGGAAATCGCGCAGAGCCGCATCGACGAGAAGCGCTTCGTCACCGATCTGGGCGGTCGCGCCGCGCCTTACGGGTTTGCCGAGACCGCCGAGGATGTCGCAGCCGCAATAGCCATCGCCGGGACGCCCGCGATCATCAAGTCCAACCGCATGGGCTATGACGGCAAGGGCCAGGCGCGCGTCATGCCCGGCGACGATCCGGTCGCGCGCTGGCATCAGGCCGGCGGCGTCCCCGCGATCATCGAAGGGTTCGTCGATTTCGATGCGGAGTTCTCCGTGATCCTCGCGCGCGGGCTTGATGGCGATATCCGCTTCTGGGACAGCGCCGAGAACGCGCATGTCGCAGGGATCCTCGATCGATCGAGCATCCCTGCCAGCGCCGCGATCACCGCGCAGGTGCCTGCGGCGCGCGCGCTCGCCGCCAAGGTGGCACAAGCGCTCGACTATGTCGGCGTGCTCACGCTGGAGTTCTTTGCGACCGGCGACGGACCGGTGTTCAACGAGATGGCGCCGCGCGTCCACAACAGCGGCCACTGGACGATCGAAGGCGCTTTCACCAGCCAGTTCGAGAACCACATCCGTGCGATCTGCGGGCTGCCACTGGGCGAAACCGCGCTCGCGTGCCACAGCGCCGAGATGCACAATCTGATCGGCGAGGACGCAAGCCGCTGGCCCGATCTGCTCGCCGATCCCGCCAACCATCTCCATCTCTACGGCAAGCACCGCGCGGCACCCGGTCGGAAGATGGGGCACGTCACACGCATTTCGCTTGAGCCCAGGGCAAGGCAACCATGAACCATCCCGATATCTTTCTGGTGCTGGCGCGCGCGCGCAACGGCGTCATCGGCGCCAATGGCACATTGCCCTGGCATCTGCCGATGGACCTGCGCCACTTCAAGGCGCTGACCCAGAACAGGCCGATGATCATGGGCCGCAAGACCTTTGACAGCCTCCCCGGGCTGCTTCCCGGACGCCGCCACATCGTGCTGACCCGCAGCCGCGACTGGAGCGACGAGGGCGCAGAGGTCGTGCACAGCGTCGACGAAGCGATCGCCGCCGCCAACGCGCCGCATGTCGCGGTGATCGGCGGGGCGGAGATCTTCGCGCTGTTCCTGCCGCGCGCCGACCGCGTCGAACTGACCGAAGTGCATGCAGAACCCGCAGGCGATACCGTGATGCCGCCGTTCGATCCGGGCGTATGGCAGGAAACCGCCAGAACCGACCACGCTGTCGATCCCGACCATCGCGAGCGCCCCGCGTTCAGCTTCGTGACGCTGGTCCGCAAGTGACCCACCGGTGATCCGCAAGGTCCTGTTCGGGCTGCTCCTGCTGCTGGCAGCCGGGCTGATCTACGTGGTCACCGTGCTGCCGGGCCAGTTCGAGGCGCAGACCAATGTCGTGACCGACGAGCCGTTGCCCGCGGTCCGCGCCGATGCGGCCAGGCTGCACGCGACGCTGCAGATTGCCGACCTGCACGGCGACACCCTGCTGTGGAAGCGCGACCTGCTCGACAAGGCCGCGCGCGGCCATATCGACCTGCCCCGGCTCGAGGCGGGCAATGTCGCGCTGCAGATCTTCTCGTCGGTGTCCAAGACCCCGCGCGGCCAGAATTACGACAGCAACTCCGCCGATACCGACAACATCACCCTGCTCGCCATCGCGCAATTGCAGCCGGTGCGTACCTGGTTTTCGGTGCACGAACGCTCGATGTGGCACGGCCAGAGGCTTGAGGCGGCCGCCAAAGCCTCCGATGGCCGGCTGATGCTGGTGCGCCGCGCGGCCGATATCGACCGGCTGCTCGCGGCGCGCGCTGCAGGCAAGCCGGTCACCGGCGCGCTCTATTCGGTCGAGGGGTTGCAGAACCTTGAGGGCAAAGCGGAAAACCTCGACCGGCTCTATGGCGTCGGCATGCGGATGGCAGGGCTGGTGCATTTCTTCGACAATGAGTTGGGCGGATCGATGCACGGGCAGGCCAAGGGCGGGCTCACCCCGTTCGGTCGCAAGATGATCCGCGCGATGGAGGCCAGGGGCATCATCGTCGATATCGCGCATTCGAGCCACAAGTCGGTCGCCGAGATCCTCGCCATGGCGCGGCGCCCGGTCGTCTCGAGCCACGGCGGAGTGCAGGCGGTGTGCGGGGTCAACCGCAACCTTTCCGACACCGAAATCCGCGGCGTGGCCGCCACTGGCGGCATCATCGGCATCGGCTATTGGGACGGGGCCTTGTGCTCGACCGATCCGGTCAAGATCGCGCAGTCGATCAAGCATGTCCGCGACCTCGTCGGCATCGGGCACGTTGCGCTGGGCAGCGATTTCGATGGCGCGGTGACCACCAGTTTCGATGCCAGCCAGATCGTTCAGGTGACGCAGGCGCTGATCGATATCGGCTTCACCGAGGCGGAGATTCGCGCCGTGATGGGCGGCAATGCACTCAGGATCATCAAACAGGGCATTGAACCCCTGCCCGGCAAGGCCCTATAGGGCAGCGCCATGATCAGGGTAGAAGGTGGCGATCAGCTGCCAGAACGCTTGCGCGGGGGCATCATCGCGCTGGGGAATTTCGACGGCTTTCACGCCGGGCATCAGGCCGTGGTCGGCCGGGCGATCGCCTGGGCGAAGGCGGAAAGCCGCCCGGCGATCGTCGCCACCTTCGATCCGCACCCCGTGCGTTATTTCAAGCCCGATGTCGCCCCCTTCCGCCTGACCAGCCTAGACCAGCGCCAGCAATTGTTCGCTGAGGCCGGGGCCGATGCGATGCTGGTGTTCGCCTTTGACGAAACGCTCGCCAACACCACCGCGGGCAATTTCGTCGGCGATCTGCTGGTCACCCGTTTCGGCGCGAAGGGCGTGGTCACCGGCGAGGACTTCACCTTCGGCAAGGGCCGCGGCGGCAATATCGAGGTGCTGCGCGATCTGGGCGCATTGCTCGGCCTGCGCAGCGAGGCTGTCGGCCCGGTGTCCACTGAAGACGCGGTGATCTCCTCCAGCCGCATCCGCCAGTGCCTTGTCGAAGGCAAGCCCGACGAGGCCGAGCGGCTGATGACCCGGCCGTTCGCGGTGCAGGGCGTGGTCCAGCATGGCGACAAGAACGGACGGCTGCTGGGCTATCCCACCGCGAACGTCGACATGGGCAGCTATCTGCGTCCGATGTACGGGGTGTATGCGGTCACCGGCCACCTTGCCGATGGTCGGGTACTCAAAGGCGCCGCGAACCTTGGCATCCGTCCGCAGTTCGATCCGCCCAAGGAACTGCTCGAGCCGCATTTCTTCGATTTCGACGAAGACCTGTATGGCCAGACGATCGAGGTCGCCTTGCGCCACTTCATCCGGCCCGAGGCGAAGTTTGCCTCGATGGAGGAACTGACCGCGCAGATCGAGGCGGACTGCGTGCGCGCGCGGGAATTGCTTGCCTGAAAGCCCCGCGCGCCTTAAGCGCCAGCGTCTATGACTGACCAGACTGCAAGCCCCGCCGCGGACTATAAAGACACCGTCTTTCTGCCACAGACCGACTTCCCGATGAAGGCTGGCCTCGCCCAGAAGGAACCGGCGATTCTGGCGCGCTGGCAGGAGGCGGACCTCTACCGCCAGCTGCGCGATGCCCGCAAGGGTCGCGAAAAGTTCATCCTGCACGATGGCCCGCCCTACGCAAATGGCGACATGCACATCGGCCATGCGCTCAACCATATCCTGAAAGACATGGTCTGCCGCACCCAGTCGCTGCTGGGCAAAGACGCGCCGTACGTTCCCGGCTGGGACTGCCACGGCCTGCCGATCGAGTGGAAGATCGAGGAGCAGTATCGCAAGAAAAAGTTCAACAAGGACGAGGTTGACCCGGTCGCCTTCCGCGCCGAGTGCCGCGCCTATGCGCAGCAATGGGTGAACACGCAGCGCGAGCAGTTGAAGCGCCTGGGCATCAACGGCGATTGGGACAATCCGTACCTGACGATGGACTTCGCTGCGGAAGCGACCATCGTGCAGGAACTGATGAAGTTTGCCGAAACCGGCCAGCTCTATCGCGGTGCCAAGCCGGTGATGTGGTCACCGGTCGAAAAGACCGCGCTCGCCGAGGCCGAGGTTGAGTACGCGGATGTGACGAGCACGCAGATCGATGTGGCGTTCGAGATCGTCGATGCGCCGAATGCGCCCGAACTGGTCGGTGCCTATGCGGTGATCTGGACGACGACGCCTTGGACGATCCCGGTGAACCAGGCGCTCGCTTATGGGCCTGAGGTTGAGTACGCGCTTTTTGAGATCACGACACACGTCGACGCGCCATGGAATGGAAAGAGAGTAGTTGTTGCGAAGAAGCTGTATCCGGAATTCCGTGCCAGGGTTGAACGGCAGCTTCGTGCGCTGCCGTCCGCTGCTGAGTGGTCGAGCGAGAACCCTATCGTAGAATTTGACGACTTTCTGTATGATGCCGCTGAATTCGATGGCGGCTTTTACAATTTGCAAGGTTCGCAGCTCGAACGCGCCACCGCCCGCCACCCGATGCACGCACTCGGCGGGTTCTTTGCCAAGCCCCGCCCCTTCCTGCCCGGCGATTTCGTCACCACCGATGCGGGGACCGGACTCGTCCATATGTCGCCCGACCATGGCGAGGACGATTTCGACCTGTGCAAGGCGCATGGTATCGAACCCGTGTTCGCGGTCGAGGGCGACGGGCGCTATCGCGATGACTGGGCGTGGCTCGGCGGCGCGGATGAGCGGCGGATGTCGGTGATCAACCCCAAGTTCAACGCACCCGACGGCCCGATCTGCGAAGACCTGCGCGCGGCAGGAGCCTTGCTCTCCGCCGCAGCATTCCAGCACAGCTACCCACACTCGTGGCGCTCCAAGGCGCGGGTGATCTATCGCTGCACGCCGCAATGGTTCATCCCGATGGATCAACCCATAGAGCCCCTCCCCTTCAGGGGAGGGGTTGGGGTGGGGAATGAAAATTCCATCGCTAATGACTCCCCCACCCCCAACCCCTCCCCTGAAGGGGAGGGGCTTAAGACACTCCGTGAAACCGCGATGCAGGCGATCACCGACACCCGCTGGGTCCCCGCCAAGGGCGAGAACCGTATCCGCTCGATGGTCGAGGGTCGCCCCGACTGGGTGATCAGCCGCCAGCGCGCCTGGGGTGTGCCGATCACGCTGTTCGTCAATCGCAAGACCGGCCAGTATCTGAAAGACCCTGCGGTTAATGCGCGCATTGTCGCGGCGATGCGCGAGGCCGGTGTCGATGCGTGGAACGACGCGGCGGCCCCTGCCCTGCTCGGTCCCGATTACGACATCGCCGATTACGAGCGCGTCACCGACATTCTCGACGTCTGGTTCGACAGCGGCTGCACGCATGCCTTCGTGCTCGAAAGCGGCAAATGGCCCGATCTGACCCGGCCCGAAGGCCATGTCGGCCCCTGGGCGGACCTGTATCTCGAAGGATCGGACCAGCATCGCGGCTGGTTCCAGTCCTCGCTGATGGAAAGCTGCGGCACGCGCGGCCATGCGCCGTACAAGGCGGTGCTGACGCACGGCTTCACCATGGACGCCAAGGGCATGAAGATGTCCAAGTCGCTGGGTAACACCATCGATCCGCTGACGCTGATCAAGGATTCGGGCGCGGACATCCTGCGGCTGTGGGCGCTGTCGGTCGATTTCACCGAGGACCACCGCATCGGCAAGGAAATCCTCGCGGGGGTCTCGGACCAGTACCGCAAACTGCGCAACACCTTCCGCTACCTGCTTGGCGCGCTTGCCGGGTTTGACGATAAGGCCGAGGGCGTGGCGGTCGAGGCCATGCCCGAGCTCGAACGCTATGTGCTGCATCTGCTTGCCGAGCTTGATGCGAAGCTGCGCCAGGCTGTCGAGGACTTCGACTACAACACCTATGTCCGGACGCTGGCAGATTTCGCCAACAACGATCTGTCGGCGTTCTTCTTCGATATCCGCAAGGACTGCCTGTATTGCGACATCGGCCCCGCGCACCCGCACGGCACCGACAAGCGCCGCGCGTATCGGACGGTGCTCAACGTGCTGTTCGAGGCTTTGGTCCGCTATGCCGCGCCGGTGCTGGTGTTCACCGCCGAAGAGGTGTGGACGACGCGCTATCCCGATGCGGGCAGCGTGCATCTGCTGGAATGGCCTGTGCTGCCAACCCTCCCAGAGGACGGCGAACTCGTCATGCGTTGGGATCGCTTGCGCGATCTGCGTTTGAGCGTTTCCGCAGCGATCGAGCCATTCCGCAGGGACAAGATCATTCGATCAAGCCTCGAGGCCGAAGTGGCGATCAAGCTGAAGGACCCGTTTGCTGCTGCTTCAGCGTCTTCATTGGGCAAGGAAGAGTTCGAAGAACTGCTGATCGTCTCTTCTGCGCAGGTGACTGGCTTTGCAGATGACTCCGTCGCCGAAACCAAGGTTATCGAAGTCACCCGCACCACCAACCACAAATGCGGCCGCTGCTGGCGTCATCTTCCCGAGCTGACCGAGGACGGCAATCTGTGCGACCGTTGCACGGAGATGCTGGCGTGAGCTGGAATATGCCGACCTCCCCTCCCCGTCACCCTGAACTTGTTTCAGGGCCCATTTCTCCCCACGCGGCTTCGGTTGCAGTTGCAAAATGGGTGCTGAAACAAGTTCAGCATGACGACCACGGAAACAGGGAGCGCTTCGCATGAGCCTCACCCGCTATCGCACCGAAGGCGTCGCGCTCGCCATCACGATCCTCGTCATCGACCAGATCGCCAAGTTCATCGTTGCAGGGCCGCTCGCGCTCAAGAGCCGGTTGCAGATCGAGATCACCTCGTTCTTCAACCTGACCTGGGCGGAGAACCGCGGCGTCTCGATGGGCTTCCTCACCGCCGAGACCGATACCGCGCGCTGGCTGCTGGTCGCGCTCACCGGACTGATCGCCACGGTGGTGCTGCTGTGGATGTGGAAGGAACGCGCGCGCGGCGACATTCTGGCGCTGGGCATGATCCTGGGCGGGGCGCTGGGCAACATCATCGATCGCGCACGCCTGGGCTATGTCGTCGATTATGCCGACCTGCATTTCGGCGCTTTCCGGCCCTTCATGATCTTCAACATCGCCGATGCCGCGATCACCATCGGGGTGCTGTTATTGCTTGCCCGCGTTCTGATAATCGGCGACAAGTCGGCCAAATCTGAGGCCCCTACATCAGGGGTTCAGGCTGGCGGGATTAGCGATGGCGCCCCAGCCGCCAAAACGGAGAATGAGCATGTTTAATCCTAGCCGCAAACTGGTCCTGATTGCCGGGATTTCGGCCGCGGCAACGACGCTGTCGGCCTGCGGTTCGGGCGGAGGCATTTTCAACCGTGACCGTCCGGACGAGTTCGCCGTGTCGCGTCAGGCACCTCTGGTCATTCCGCCAGACTTCTCGCTGACCCCGCCAACTCCCGGTGCGGTGCGTCCGCAGTCGGTCTCGGCCAGCCAGCAGGCGCTCGATGCGCTGTTCGGTGGCCCGCAGGCGCGCACCGGAGTCGAGGGCGCAGCGCTTGATCGCGCCGGTTCGCCGGATACCGCCATCCGCTCGCAGGTGGGCGATCCCAAGACGCAGACCACCGACAAGGGCACCACCACCCGCGACATCGTCGCCGCGCCCGAAGGCGATGGTCAGGACGCCAAGGCTTCGATCCCGCAATAAGCGGACGATCACGACAGACACAAAAAAGCCCGGCGATCCAAGGATCTGCCGGGCTTTTTTGTGTTCGCTTGCGAAGGGGGATCAGGCGCGCGCGCCATCCCCCACGATCGCCACGCCCGCGCTGTTGTGGCGCAGCGCCTTGAGCACGCAATCGACGATGCCATCGGCATCCAACCCGGCATCGGCATACTGCTTCTCGGGCTTGTCGTGATCCTGGAAGGTATCGGGGAGCCGCAGCGTGCGCAGCTTAAGGCCGGAATCGATCAGCCCGGCGTCCGATGCCATGGTCAGCACATGCGCGCCCAGACCGCCGATCGCGCCCTCTTCCACCGTCACGCACACTTCGTGCGTCGCCAGCAGCTTGCGGATCAGTTCCTCGTCGAGCGGCTTGGCAAAGCGCAGATCGGCGACCGTGGTCGACAGACCCTTGGCGTCGAGCAGGTCGGCAGCCTTCTGCGCCTCTGCCAGGCGGGTGCCCAGCGAGAGGATCGCGACCTTCTTGCCCTCGCGCACGATACGGCCCTTGCCGATCTCGAGCCGCTCGGGCACCTGCGGCAGCGCGACGCCGGTGCCGTTGCCGCGCGGATAGCGAAACGCGATCGGACCGCTGTCGTGGCATGCGGCGGTATAGGTCATGTGGACGAGTTCGGCCTCGTCGGCCGCCGCCATCACCACCATGTTGGGCAATGTCGCGAGATAGGTGACATCGAACGAGCCGGCATGGGTCGAACCATCGGCGCCGACCAGCCCGGCGCGGTCGATCGCGAAGCGGACCGGCAGGTTCTGGATCGCGACATCGTGCACGACCTGGTCATAGGCGCGCTGCAGGAAGGTCGAATAGATCGCGCAAAACGGGCGCATGCCCTGCGCAGCGAGCCCCGCTGCAAAGGTTACCGCGTGCTGCTCGGCAATGCCGACATCAAAGCTGCGATCGGGGTGCGCCTTGGCGAACTTGTCCACCCCGGTGCCCGAGGGCATGGCAGCGGTGATCGCGCAGATGGTCGGGTCGGTATCGGCGAGCTTCGCCAGAGTTTCGCCGAACACGTTCTGATACGCCGGCGGCCCTGCGGCTGCCTTGTCCTGCTTGCCGGTGACGACATCGAACTTGGCGACGCCATGATATTTGTCGGCGGCCGCTTCGGCCGGGCCATAGCCCTTGCCCTTCTGCGTGACGACATGGATCAGGCACGGCCCTTCGGCGGCATCGCGGACATTCTCGAGCACCGCGACCAGCTGGTCCATGTTGTGACCGTCGATCGGGCCGACATAATAGAAGCCCAGCTCCTCGAACAAAGTGCCGCCCATCGCCATGCCGCGAGCATATTCGTCGGTCTTGCGTGCGGCCTGGTGCAGGCTCTTGGGCAACTTGCGCGCCAGACGCTTCAATGCCTCGCGCACGCCGAGGAATTCGCGGCTCGAAACGATTCGCGCAAGATAGCCCGACAGCCCGCCGACCGGCGGCGCGATCGACATGTCGTTGTCGTTGAGGATCACGACCAGCCGGTTGCCCGCGCGCTCGGCGTTGTTCATCGCCTCATAGGCCATGCCCGCGCTCATCGCGCCATCGCCGATCACCGCGATCGCCTTGCCCGGCGCGCCGGTCATCTGGTTGGCGGTGGCAAAGCCAAGCGCCGCCGAGATCGAGGTCGAGCTGTGCGCCGCGCCGAACGGATCATATTCGCTTTCGGAACGCTTGGTGAAGCCCGAAAGCCCGCCACCGGTGCGCAGCGTGCGGATGCGGTCGCGACGTCCGGTGAGGATCTTGTGCGGATAGCACTGATGGCCGACATCCCAGATCAGCCGATCGGTGGGGGTATCGAAGACATAATGGATCGCAGTGGTCAGCTCGACCACGCCCAGGCCCGCGCCCAGATGTCCGCCGGTCACCGATACCGCAGAGATCACTTCCTGCCGCAGCTCGTCGGCCAGCTGGCGCAGCTGCGTAGGCTTGAGCTTGCGCAGGTCGGCCGGTGTTTCGACGGTATCAAGCAGCGGTGTGGCGGGCAGATTGGTCATTGAGTTCCCTTTCAACCGCGAATCCTAGCCCCATTTGCGGGCTCTGTCGATTGATCGACATGGACAGGCGGCCTGAGTGTAAAGTTTTTTGGACAGTTCCGCAAATGCGGAGTTTCAGTCGCAGTCCGCGCAGCGGCCACGCACCTCGATAACCGGGCGAATATCGACATAGCCTGCGGCTTCCGCGGTCTTGCGGACACTCCGCGACAGGCCGTCATCGTCGATATGCGTCGCCGATCCGCACGAATCGCACACCAGAAAGATGCAGTCATGCAGGCACCCGGGGTGGGAATTTGCGATATATGCGTTGATGCTCTCTACCCGCCGCGCCAGGTTGGTGCGCACGAACAGGTCGAGAATGCGATAGACGCTGTTGGGCGCGACGCGCTTGCCGCGCGCCTTGCTGACAGCATCGGCGATATCATAGGCTGAGGCAGGCTTTTCGATATCGGCCAGGGCCGTGAAAATCGACTCGCGCATGTCGGTCCACTGCTCGCCCGCTGCTTCCAGCGATACGCGCGCAGCATGGGCAAGGTCTGCCCCCTCATGCTCCTTGTGCCTGTGGCCGTGGTCTTTGACGATGGACATCCGCCATATCTACGCGCGGCACCTGCCGGTTGCAATGGCAACGATGTCGCGCTGCGGTCAGCCGCGTACCGGTTTTGCCGAATAGAGTGCAGGAAAGACACGCTTGAGATTGGCGACCTTCACCGCATCCCAGCGCAGGATGTAGGGGTGGTCAGGGTTCTTGAACATGAAGTCCTGATGATAGGTTTCAGCGGGATAGAACGCCTTGTAGGGCTCAACCGCTGTGACGATGCGCTTCTTCCAAGCACCCAATTTCTCCAGCTCGGCGATATAGGCACGCGCGACCTGCGCCTGGCCCTTGTCCACCGGCACCAAAGCGGTGCGATAGTGGCGGCCGGTATCCGGCCCCTGCCGGTTGAGCAGCGTGGGATCGGCAATCACCGAGAAATAGACTTGAAGCAGCTGGCCATAGCTGACCTGCGCAGGATCATAAACCACCCGCACGGATTCCGCGTGCCGGGTTGCGCCGCTGGACACCTCGTCATAGCTGGCGTTGGCCTTGCCATCGCCATGATACCCCGAGACCGCGCTCTTGACGCCCTTCACATGGCTGAACACGCCCTCCACGCCCCAGAAGCAGCCGCCGGCAAAGATCGCGACGCGCTGCTTGCCCGGTTCCACCGCCTTCAGCTTGGGCGCCGGAATGATCTTGGCCTCTTCGGCGGCGAACGCTGCGGCGCCACCATCGACGGCAATCGCGGCAACGCCGATCAGGCCGATCGCGGCAAGGGCGGAAAGAGTGCGGGTGCGAAGGGTCATCAGCTGTCGGAATTCTCCAGAGCCGCTTTCTGCACGACGGGCGCAGCAGGGGGGCTGGCGTCGGCATCGCGGGGTTGCAGGGCAAACAGGGCGACCGCGCCCAGCGCGAATCCACCCATGAAATTGCGGAACAGGTCCGATGTCAGAATGTTGCTCATCTCGATCTCATCTTCTTGTATCCGCACGACGATGTTCGTCACCAGGACGTGCGGGGTTACAATCTTGGCAGCGACATAAGCCGCGCCGGGTGCGAATCAAGCAATGTGCCGGGATGGCTTTGCTTGGCCCTCCCCAAGCTCGCCTGTTTCGCCTGTATCCGCTGTGAACCACGGCACAGGGGAGTGTTCAGGTCATTCTGCAGGCAGCACGCCCCGTTCGATCAACCGATCAGCCGCGCCCGCATCAGCCCGCGCAGCGAGTTGCCCAGCCAGAAGCCCTGGCCAAGATCCGCCCCGGTCAGCACGGCCTCTATCGCCCTGCCCTGATCCAGCAGTTCGTGCCGCAAGACGCCGGGAAGCAGGCCGTTGGTGAGCGGCGGGGTGAGCAGCATGCCATCGCGTTCGACGAACAGGCTGGTGAAGCTGCCTTCGGTGAGCGCGCCATCGGCATCCATGAACAGCACTTCGTCCGCGCCGGCCTGCGCCTTCGCATCGATGCGGGGTTGGTCGTAACAGGCGCGGTCGGTGGTCTTGTGCGCCAGCCGGATATCCCCTGCCGCCAGCGTCATCGGACGGATGACCACGCCCAGCGGCTCGGCCATCGGCGTGGGCGCGGGCCGCATCTCGATCGCGGTATCGCCGCCGGCCGCCAGCAGCAGACGGATGCGCGTGGGCGCGTCGAGATAGAAGCACGCATGGTTGAGCGCATTGCGCACCGCATGCCGATCGAATGAAAATCCGAGCGCCGCAGCGCTCGCCTTCATCCGCTCCAGATGCAACTCCAGACGGATAATTCCCTGCGCCGGATCGAAACCCATCGTCTCGATGAGATCAAAATTCTTCGTCGCCGCCTTCAAGAACGCCCCCTTGACCAGACACTCGCGCCATTCGTCCTGGCTCTCGGAATCCGCGACCACGCCCGATCCCAGACCCAGCGAGACCTTTTGCGCATCGCCTGCCAGATGCAAGGTGCGAATTGCGACATTGAACGCGGCGTCGCCCGGCGCATCGCCCGCATACGGGTCGATCCGGCCGATCGAACCGCAATAGATGCCGCGCGGGCCGGCCTCGATCTGGTGCAGCATTTCCATCGCGCGGATCTTGGGCGCCCCGGTGATCGACCCGCAAGGGTAGATGGCGCGCAGGATGTCGAGCGCATCGAGCCCCGGCGCCAGCCTCGCGCGGACGGTCGAAGTCATCTGGTGGACGGTGGGATAGCTTTCGATGCGGAACAGATCGGTCACCGCGACGCTGCCGGGATCGGCAATGCGCGACAGATCGTTACGCAGCAGATCGACAATCATCAGGTTTTCGGCGCGGTCCTTTTCGGATGCCTCCAGCGCGCGCGCGGCCTCGGCATCGCGCGCGGGATCGTGCTGGCGCGGTGCGGTGCCCTTCATCGGGCGCGCGGTGACCTGGCCTTCGCGCAGCGAGAAGAACAGTTCGGGAGAAAGGCTGAGCAACCAGTCCGCGCCATCGAACACCACCCCGCCATAGCCCGCCGCCGAGCCCGCGCGCAGCGCGCGATACAGCGCCAGCGGATGCCCCGACATCGCGGCCTCGTTCTGAAAGGTGAGATTGGCCTGGTAGATGTCTCCACTGGCGATGCCTTCGTGAACCCGGGCAAAGCGCGCGGCATAATCGGCCGCCGCCATCGCGGCGCGGGCTGGCGCGAGATAGGCCTCGCCTGCCCCACCCTGCTGTGCCAGCCAGGCCGGCACCTGATCGGGCGGCATGACGTCATGACGCTCGAACAACCCGAACCACGCCAGGGTCATCGACGGCAGCGTGTCCAGCAGCGGGCGCAGCCGCGGCTCGAGCGCAAGCCCTGCCTCATAGGCAAGATAGCCCGCCGCATGCAGCCCCTCGCGCCCTGCGGCCTTGAGTTCCTCGAGCAACCGGTCGAGCTCGCCTGCGGTCCGCGCGCGCAGGCAGCCGACGGGATTGCTGTAAAGCCGGGCGGCGCTGGCGTGTCCGGTGCGGGCGTCGTCGAGCAGGACGAACGGGGCGGCAGAGGGAGCAGGAGAACGGGCGGCGGGGCGGTTCATCCGGGCGCTTCTAAGGCGTGCTGGCGGGGCTGCCTAGGGCTAACGCGCAGCAGGCTGCGTCACCGCACCGATTGCCAAGCGCGCTGCTGCCGAATAGAGCAGCGCTCAACCAGAACAGGAGGGATCGCAGATGCGCAGAGCAAGATGGTGGACGGCCGTATCCGGCCTGTGCGCCGCTTTGTGCATGGCTGCCACCGGACCGATCGAGGCGCGTGAAACCGACGCGGCAGAGCCATCGGTCCCGCCCCCCGCCGCCATGCTCGCCGATGGCGTGCCGCCGATCCCGATGTCGCTTGTGGCCGACACCCGGCCTTATCTGGAATATCGAACCGCGAGCTTTGCCGGGTGGAACCCGCAGGACCGCTCGATGCTGATCACCACCCGGTTCGGCAACGTCGCGCAATTGCACCGGGTCGCGGCGCCAGGCAGCGCACGGCGGCAGATCAGCTTTGAAGAAGAGCCGATCTTCGGCGGGACATGGTCGCCCGACGGATCGATGCTGCTGGTCGAAAAGGACGCCGGCGGCAACGAGGTCTCGCAGATCTATGCGCTGGATTCGGGGCGGATGACGCTGCTCACCGACGGCAAGAGCCGCCACGCGCTGGGGCCATGGTCGGATGACGGCAGACTGGTGGCCTTTGGCAGCAACATGCGCACCGGGGTGTTCAACGATATCTATGTCATGGACCCGCGCGACCCCAAGTCGGCACAATTGGTGTTGTCGAGCGACAGCGGCGGCTGGGCGGCGATCGATTTCGCGCCCAATGGCCGCGATCTGCTGGTGTTCAACTATGTGTCGGTCACCGACAGCCAGTTGCACCTGATCAATGTCGAAACCGGCACCTTCCGCCAGGTCTCGCGCGATGCGACGCCGGTGGCCTATGGCAATCTCAAGTTCGCGCCCGATGGGCGGCTCTGGGTTTCGAGCGACAAGGATTCCGACGTGCAGCGAATCGGGCTGCTCGATATGGATACCGGCCTGTTCACGCCGATGATCGATGGCGGCCGCTGGGACATCAGCAATTTCGATATCGCATATGATGGCAAGACCATCGCTTATGTCGTTAACGAAGCAGGATTTTCGCGGCTTCACCTCTATGACATCGCAAGCGGTGAAAAGCGGCTGGTCACCGGCCTGCCGCCGGGCGAAATCGGCACGGGGATGAAGTTTGCGCCCTGGGGTACTTTGGGCTTCACCGTCTTTTCCAACCAGTCGCCCGGGGATGCTTATAGCCTAGATCCGGTGACGCTGCAGATCACCCGGTGGACTGAAAGCGAGACCGGCGGGCTGGATCCCGCAAAGAACGTCATGCCAGAGCTGGTCGAGATCAAGAGCTTCGATGGCGAACCGGTGTCCGGGCTGCTCTACCGCCCCGATCCCCAGCGCCACCCCGGCAAGCGCCCGCTGATCATGTCGATCCATGGCGGCCCGGAGGGTCAGGCGACGGCAGGCTTTCTGGGGCGCACCAACTATCTGGTCAACGAGCTTGGAATTGCTCTGTTTTATCCCAACGTCCGGGGATCGACCGGGTTTGGCAAGCGCTTTGTGAGCCTCGACAACGGCCCGTATCTGCGCGAAGATTCGATCAAGGACATCGGCGCGTTGCTCGACCGACTGGCGAGGCATCCGATGCTCGATCAGCGCCGCTTCGGCGTCACCGGGGGCAGCTATGGCGGCTATATGTGCTATGCCAGCGCCATTCGCTATGGCCGCAGGTTCAACGCCGCAAACTGCATCGTGGCGATCTCGAATTTTGTCACTTTCCTTGAAAATACAGAGGAATACCGGCGGGATTTAAGACGCCTTGAATATGGCGACGAGCGAGTCCCAGCCTTGCGCGCCAAGCTGGAAGAAATCAGCCCGCTCACCCGCGTCGACGAACTGAAAATCCCGCTGCTGGTGGTCACCGGCGCCAACGATCCGCGCGTTCCGGCGAGCGAGGCGGACCAGATCATCGAAGCGATCCGTTCACGCGGCGGCACCGCCTGGCACCTGCTGGCGCGCAACGAGGGTCATGGTTTTCGCCGCAAGGAAAACGCCGATTACATGTTCTGGACCACACTCGCCTTCTGGCAACGCCATCTGCTGGGCGCTAAGGGCCGGGCGACGGACTGATCCAACGGTTCGCGCAGGAGAATAGCATGGTCGCGTCAGTCTTCGATCTGTTCAAGATCGGCATCGGCCCGTCGAGTTCCCACACCATGGGGCCGATGGTCGCGGCTAACCGGTTCGTCGAGCGCCTGAGCGACCGCAGCGTGCTGGAGCGCGTCACCCGGGTCGAGACCCGGCTCTACGGGTCGCTCGCGCTGACCGGGAAGGGCCATGCCAGCGACCGGGCGATCCTGCTCGGTCTTGCCGGAGAAGAGCCGGTGAGCTGCGATCCCGATGCCGCCGACCGGCTGATTGCCGAGATTCGGGCGTCGGGCGAGATATTGCTCGGCAAGCGTCACGCAATTAGCTTCGACGAGGCGGCAGACCTGTTGTTCCTGCAGCGCGAGCGGCTCGATTATCATTCCAATGCGATGACCTTTGCCGCGTTCGACTCGAGCGGGTCGCAGCTGGATCAGCGCGCGTATTTCTCGGTAGGCGGCGGCGCAGTGGTCGATGAGGATGAGACCGGTGGCAATGCGCCGGGCGCAGGCGGGCTGTGGGATCCGCCTCATGTTTTCTGCTCGGGCGCCGAGCTGCTGGCGATTGCCGCCGAGACCGGGCTTTCGATCGCCGAAATCACCCGCGCCAACGAACTGGCGGCGCGCGATGCCGGGGCGCTTTCGGCAGGGCTGGAAGAGATCGCCACCGCAATGTCCGCCTGCATCGACCGCGGTATCCGCACCGGCGGCGAGCTTCCCGGCGGCCTTCGGGTCAAGCGCCGCGCGCCTTTGATCATGGCGCATCTGATGGCGCGGCAGGAGCGGATGCTCTCCGATCCGCTGACCGTGATCGATTGGGTCAATTTGTGGGCGCTGGCGGTGAACGAGGAGAACGCGGCCGGCGGCAAGGTCGTCACCGCGCCCACCAATGGCGCCGCAGGAATTGTCCCCTCGGTGCTGCGATTCTACGATCGCTTCGCTCCGGGTGCCGATCAGGCAGGCGTCGAGCGCTTCCTGCTCACCGCAGCGGCGATCGGGTCGCTGTTCAAGGAGAATGCGTCGATATCGGGCGCCGAAGTCGGCTGCCAGGGCGAGGTCGGGGTCGCCTGCTCGATGGCCGCCGCCGGGCTGGTCGCCGCCTGGGGCGGGACGCCGATGCAGGTCGAGAACGCCGCCGAGATCGGCATGGAGCACAATCTTGGCCTCACCTGCGATCCGGTCGCGGGGCTGGTGCAGGTGCCGTGCATCGAGCGCAACGCGGTCGGCGCGGTCAAGGCGATCGAGGCAGCGCGGCTGGCGATGATGGGCGACGGCACCCACCGCGTCAGCCTCGACGAGGTGATCGAGACGATGCGCCGCACCGGGCTCGACATGAACGAGCGCTACAAGGAAACCTCGCAGGGCGGGCTTGCGGTCAACGTGGTGGAGTGCTGAGCCGCGCGGCGCGTTTGGCCTCCATCGCCTGCTCGCGCTGTTCCACCGCCCGGTCCCACCAGGGATGGCCGCGATGGTCCGCAGCAACGGTGCGCACCGCTTCGTCTCCGAGATAAAGCGCCAACCCGCCCGTCTCGGCCAGCATCCTGCGATCCACCTTGAGCCAGCGCGGGCGACAGCTGCGCGGCAGCCAGCGGCCCGCGATCACGATATCCGCGCGGCGACAGGCAGCGGCGAGCCCGCGTTCGGGCACCCGCTCGCGGTTGCGCCCGACCAGGACCGCGTAGCGTCGCTGCCCTGAGCTCAGAGCAAAGCTGCAGAACTCTGCGGAGCACGCAGCCTGCGGCCAGTCCTGCATCGCGGTCGCCTGCCCCTCGAACGCCGCGCTTTCGCTCAGTGTCTGCAGCGCATAGTCGCCGATGCGGGCGCGCAGCACCACCATCCGCCCGCGTTCCCCGGCCACCGCGAGATGTTGCCCATCACTGGTGATCAGCAGATCGGGCACCGGTTGCAGCGCGACCAGAACGCTGGCGACCGCGATCGGCGCCAGCCCCAGCCAGCGTGCACGGCTACGCCACAGGAACATCCACAACCCGCCGGTGACGAACAGTGCAAACGCCCAACCGGGCATTCTGGGGAACAAGGTGACCGCCCCGGGAGCATCGGACACTTCATGCGCGAGCGTCAGCAGGGCCTCCAGCGCCACGCCGCACAGCCACCAGACTGGTGTTCCCCAGCCCGCAAGATCGAGTACCAGCGCCAGTGCCTCGAGCGGCATGATGACGAACGTCGTCAGCGGAATCGCCACCATATTAGCGAGCGCGCCATACAGACCGGCCTTGCTGAAATGGTGCAGCGCGATCGGCATCAGCGTGAACTCGATCAGCAACCCGGTGAGGAACAGCATCGCCAGAAACCGCGCCACTCGCCCCGGCCACGAATAGTCCGCTGCGGCCCAGGCGCGCATCCGAGGATGATCGTGCAGCGCGACGATTGCGGTTACCGCGGCAAAGCTCAGCTGGAAGCTCGGCCCCATCAGCGCTTCGGGCCAGACCAGCAGCACCAGCATCGCACCTGCTGCGATCAGCCGCGGCGAGACCGGATCACGCCCCAGCGCGAGTGCGACCAGAACCAGCAGCGCCGCAACGCACGATCGGATCGTGGGAACTTCTGCGCCGGTGAGCAGAGTGTAGCCGATCCCCGCCAGCGCGCCCGCCCCCGCCGCCACCAAAGGCAACCGCCAGGCGCGCGCCAGCGGCGGCGACAGCGCCAGCACCTCTAGCGTGACCAGCCAGACCGCACCGATCAGCGCAGTGACATGCAGCCCGCTTATCGAGAGCAAATGCGCAAGGCCACTGCGGCGCATCGCCTCGGCATCCTCTTCGGCGATCGCGCCGCGATCCCCGGTCGCCAGCGTCGCAGCAATGCCCCCTGCCCCGCCACCGACCTGCGCCTGGATATGTGCCGAGAGCCGCGCGCGGAGCGAATCCAGCCCGCTGCTCCCGGCTGCCGGTTGAACGATGCGTGGGCGATCGAGCATGCTGCCGGTGGCGCCCAATTGCTCGAACCATGCGCGCTGCGCGAAACTGTAGCCTCCAGGCAGCGAGGCCTGCGCAGGCGGCATCAGCCGGGCGCGGGCGCTTATGATCGCTCCGGTGCGCGCCTGCGGATCATCCTTCGCCAGATCGAGGTTCACCCGCACCGTCTGTGGCAGACCAAGCGTGGGTGCGGTTCGCAGCACCAGCCGCACCTGCTCGCGCGCGGGCTGCATCTCGCGCTCGATCACCCGCCCGGTGAGCGTGCCGAACCACGGCGCAGGGAGTGGATCGGCGGCGACTCGCTCGGCGCGCCAGGCCATGTGCGCGGTGCCGGCAGCGATCATCAGCGCAGCGACGAACACGCAGCGTGGCCCCAGCTCCATCGCAGTCCAGCCGACCCGCAGCCCCAGCACCGCGAGCGCCACCGCCAGTCCCATCGCGACCACCGCCGCATGCCACGCGCCGCCCGGCAGCAGGAACCATGCGGCAATGCCGCCGCCAAAGGCCACCACGATCCAGGGCGGCAGCTGATCGCGCTCTGCCAGAACAAAGCGCTCCGCCGCCGCGCCGAGACCGACAGGCGGTAAAAAACGGGACAAACTGGCCATTTGTCGCTGCCAGAAAGCCGTGCTAGAGGCGGTCGAAATTGCCATGTCGGGCGAGTTTGAAAGGAAAGCGCAAGTGAGTGCAAGCGGCGAAAATCAGCCTGTTTCGGCAGCCATGGCCGACCGACAGGTCGTCACCCGTTTTGCGCCTTCGCCGACCGGTTTCCTCCACATCGGCGGCGCGCGCACCGCGATGTTCAACTGGCTGTTCGCGCGGCATCACGGCGGCAAGGCGCTGCTGCGGATCGAGGACACCGACAAGGCGCGCTCCACCCCCGAAGCGATCGAGGCAATCTTTGCCGGGCTCGACTGGCTGGGTCTCGACTGGGACGACACCCCGGTGTTCCAGAGCGAACGCGCAGGCCGCCATGCCGAGGTCGCGCATCAGCTGCTGGCTGCGGGCAATGCGTACAAGTGCTTCGCCACCGCAGAAGAGCTGGAGGCGATGCGCGCCGAGCAGCGCGAAAAGAAGCTGCCGATGCGCTATGATGGCCGCTGGCGGAACCGCGACGCATCCGAAGCGCCCGAAGGCGCGCCCTATGTCATCCGGCTGAAGGCGCCGCAGACCGGCAAGCTGACCATCGCCGACGAGGTCCAGGGATCGGTCACCGTCGACGCACGCGAGCTCGACGACTATGTCCTGCTGCGTTCGGATGGCACGCCGACCTATATGCTCGCGGTCGTGGTCGACGATCACGACATGGGCGTTACCCACATCATCCGCGGCGACGATCACCTCAACAATGCCTTCCGCCAGCTCGTGCTGATCCAGGCCATGGGATGGCCCGAGCCCATCTATGCGCATATCCCGCTGATCCACGGCAACGACGGCGCCAAGCTGTCCAAGCGGCATGGCGCGCTGGGTGTCGAGAATTACCGCGACGACATGGGCATCGTCTCGGATGCGATGTTCAACTATCTGCTGCGGCTGGGCTGGGGCTATGGCGACCGCGAGAAGATCTCGCGCGCCGAGGCGGTCGAGCTGTTCAGCCTCGCCAATGTCGGCAAGTCGCCCTCGCGCTTCGATGCCAAGAAGCTCGTCAATCTGAACGGCCAGTATCTACGCGAGATGGATGACGCCGCGCTCGCCGCCCTGGTCGCGCCGCGGGTTGCCGCATTGATGCCGGATGTGGATGCCGCCGCCAGTACCGACCTGCTTGCCCGCGCGATGCCGGTGATGAAGCTTCGCGCGCGCGACCTCAACGAGCTTGCCGATGGAGCTCAGTTTCTCTTCAAGACGCGACCCTTAGGCATGGACGAGAAAGCAAAATCTTTGCTAGAAGGCGATGGGATCGCGATTTTGCAGACAGTATCGCCAGTTCTGGCCGAGACAGCGCCTTGGACTGCCGCCGCTCTGGAGGACAAGGTTACGCAATTCGCCGAGGCTCAGGGGCACGGCCTCGGTACTTACGCCCAGCCGCTGCGCGCCGCCCTGACCGGGCAGGCGCGCTCTCCGGGCATTTTCGATGTGCTCGAACTCCTGGGACGCGAGGAATCGCTCGCCCGGATCAACGACGTCACGCGCGTGGCCGCCTGAGGGGCCTCACGCACACCACTAGCTTGCCAAAGAACCGCTTTGAGGAGAACGAACCGTGTCAGACAGCGCATCATTGAAGATCGGCGACAAGGACAGCAGCTATGCCATCCGGTCGGGAACGATCGGCCCGGATGTCATCGATATCCGCAAGCTTTATGCCGAGACGGGTTGCTTCACCTATGACCCGGGCTTCACCTCCACCGCCAGCTGCGACAGCGCGCTGACCTATATCGATGGCGATGAAGGCGTGCTGCTGCACCGCGGCTATCCGATCGGCGAACTCGCCGAGGATTCGAGCTTCATGGAAGTGTCGTACCTGATGCTGAACGGCGAACTGCCCAGCAAGGACGAGCTCGACACCTTCACCTACACCATCTCGCGCCACACCATGCTGCACGAGCAGCTGATGCAGTTCTATCGCGGCTTCCGTCGCGATGCGCACCCGATGGCGATCATGTGCGGTGTCGTCGGCGCGCTTTCTGCCTTCTATCATGACTCGACCGATATCGCCGACCCCGAGCATCGCCGCATTTCCAGCCATCGGCTGATCGCCAAGATGCCGACGATTGCTGCTGCCGCGTACAAGTATTCGGTCGGCCAGCCCTTCGTCTATCCCGACAACTCGCTGTCCTACACCGGCAACTTCCTCAAGATGACCTTCGGCGTTCCGGCAGAGCCTTATGAGGTGAACCCGGTGGTCGAGCGCGCGCTCGACCGCATCTTCATCCTCCACGCCGATCATGAACAGAACGCTTCGACCTCGACCGTTCGCCTGGCAGGGTCCTCGGGCGCCAATCCGTTCGCGTGCATCGCTGCGGGCATCGCCTGCCTCTGGGGCCCGGCGCATGGCGGCGCCAACGAGGCGGCGCTCAACATGCTGCGCGAGATCGGCACTCCCGACAAGATCCCGCACTATATTGCGCGTGCCAAGGACAAGAACGATCCGTTCCGCCTGATGGGCTTCGGCCACCGCGTCTACAAGAACTACGATCCGCGCGCGACGGTGATGCAGAAGACCGTGCGCGAAGTGTTCGAGGCACTCAAGGTCAGCGATCCGGTGTTCGAGGTCGCGCTGCAGCTCGAGGAAATGGCGCTCAACGACCCCTATTTCATCGAGAAGAAGCTGTTCCCGAACGTCGATTTCTATTCGGGCGTGATCCTCTCGGCGATCGGCTTCCCGACCACGATGTTCACCGCGTTGTTCGCACTTGCGCGCACCGTCGGCTGGGTCGCGCAGTGGAACGAGATGATCTCCGATCCCGGCCAGAAGATCGGTCGCCCGCGCCAGCTGTACACCGGCCCGACGCAGCGTCCCTATGTTCCGGTCGACAAGCGCTGAGTTTTTGGCGCTAAGCCGATAAGAGACCGAAACGCAAAAACGCCCTCCCGGTCCAACCAGGAGGGCGTTTTGCTGTGTGGGCAAGGAGTGTTCAGACTGCGCCAGCGGCGACGACCAGGCCAGCCATCAACAGCATCAGCACCAGCAGCGCGATCACGAACAGGCTGGCAAACAGCGTCAGAGTTCCCCCGGTTCGATCGAACCGGTAGACCAGCACCAGCAGTGCAAGGATAACGGCGATCAGGACAAAGGCCCCGACGCCGGGCATGGCGTCAGACGCGCATCGGCATCAGCACGTACAGCGCATTCGATTTATCGTTTTCGCGGATCAGCGTCGGCGCGCTGCTGTCGGCCAGATGCAGTTCGATGACATCGCCTTCTAGCTCACCCAGGATATCGAGCAGATAGCGCGCATTGAAGCCGATTTCGAACCCGTCGCTAGAATATTCGCCCTCGACCTCTTCAGCCGCGGTGCCGTTTTCCGGACTGGTGACCGACAGCGTGATCTTGTCCTTTTCCAGCGCCATCTTGACCGCGCGGGTCTTTTCGGTGGCGATGGTCGCGACGCGATCGACGCCCTGAGCGAAAGCCTTGGGGTCGATCTTGAGCAGCTTGTCGTTCGCGGTCGGGATCACCCGGCTGTAATCGGGGAAGGTCCCGTCGATCAGCTTGGAGGTCAGAATCGCGCTGCCCAAAGTGAAGCGGATCTTGCTGGCGGACAGGTCGATCTGCACCTTGGCATCGCCTCGTTCGTCGAGCAGCTTGCGCAATTCGCCGATGCATTTGCGCGGAACAATGACGTCGGGCATCCCCTCTGCGCCATCGGGACGGTCGAGCGTGACGCGGGCGAGGCGATGGCCATCGGTCGCCGCAGCCTTGAGAACCGGGCGATCATCATCGGCGACATGCAGGAAGATGCCGTTGAGATAATAGCGCGTCTCTTCGGTCGAGATCGCAAAGCGGGTCTTGTCGATGATCTGCACCAGCTCTGCCGCGGCCAGCTCGAAACTGGTCGGCAGGTCGCCCTCGGCGATCACCGGGAAATCGTCGCGCGGCAGCGTGGGAAGCGTGAAGCGGCTGCGTCCGGCGCGGACCAGCATCTTGCCGTCGGCGGCATCGAGCATCACCTGGCTGCCGTCTGGCAGCTTGCGGGCGATTTCGAACAGGGTGTGCGCCGAAACGGTTATCGATCCGGGGGTTTCCACCGAATAGGCGCTCATCGTTTCGACGATCTGCAGATCGAGGTCGGTCGCCATGAAGCGCAGTGCGCCATCTGCCGAGGCCTCGATCAGCACGTTGGACAGAATGGGGATCGTGTTGCGCCGTTCCACCACCGACTGAACATGGCTGAGGCTCTTGAGGAGCGTCGCGCGTTCGATTGTCGCTTTCATGAAAATCCCCCGAGGCCGGGCGGCCTCAAAACCAAAAGACATGCCCTGCCATAATGGCAGAATCCGGACCAACTTCATTAACAATATTGGCTTTTCCCGCAAGCCGATAGCCGCGGAATTCCGTTTAAACTGTGGAAAATGGGCGCCCGGGCTTGCACGCGCCGCCACTATTGCCGAAACGGGACCGATATGACGCAAAATTCCCGTTTTTCCTGCCCTCCCATGGCTGGGCGCCTGTTCATCGCGCGGCACGGCGAAACCGTGTTCAACGCCGCCAAAAGGCTGCAGGGCGACCATCTCCACACGCCGCTGACCCGCGCAGGCTTTGCTCAGGCCGATGGCATGGGCGCGGCGCTGGCCCGGGTGCTGGGCCCCCGCCCTGCCCTGTCGCTCCACGCATCGGACACCGGCCGCGCGCTGCAGACACTGGCGGTGATCACCGAGCATCTCGGGCTCGACTGGCACGATGCGGCGCACGACCCCCGGCTGGTCGAGATCGGCATGGGCTGCTGGGGCGGGCGCTATTATGCCGACGTCATCGCCGAGGTCGGCCCGGTGATCGAGGCACCCGAAATGCTGCTCAGATGCGCGCCCGATGGCGAGAGTTATCCCGAGATCGCCGATCGCGTCATCGACTGGCTGGCAGAGCATGCCGCCGACCCCGGCGACCGGCTGGTGATCATGCACGGCATTTCGAGCCGGGTGCTGCGCGGCGTGCTGCTCGGCCTGCCGCCGCACCCGGTGTTCGGCGCCCCGGTCGCCCCCGGACTGCCGCAGGGATCGGTGGTGATGATCGCCGATGGCCACGAGGAGATCGTTGTCACCGGCACCGGCGGAGGCCATGCGTGAGACGGGGGCTGGCGGCGCTGGCGGCAACGGTCGCCTTTTTCGCCGCCGCTCCGCTCCAGGCGCGCGACAGCCTGGGCGTGTTCGACAGCTGGGGTGCGTTTCGCGACCCGCAGGTGCCGCGCTGCTATGCCATATCCCAGCCTGAGACCGTGCGCGGAACCCGCCAGTACCGCCCGTTCGCCAGCATCGGCTATTGGCCCAGGCGCGGAGTGCGGGGCCAGTTTCACCTGAGGCTGAGCCGCCCGATGGCAAGGCGAAGCCCGGTGACGCTGACCATCGGCGTGCGCAGGTTCACGCTCATCGGCGGCGGCGGCGACGCCTGGGCCAGCGACAAGGCGATGGACGCCAGCATCATTGCGGCGATGCGCTCGGCGCGCGAGATGACCGCCAGTGCCGATGGCGCGGACGGCAGAACGATACGCGATGTCTATCTGCTCAAGGGCGCCGCCACCGCGCTCGACGCTGCCGCCTTGGGCTGTGCCCGGGACCGTTGATCAGCGCCCCTGATCAAAGCCGCTTCAGGAACCGGTCGACGCTCTCGTGGCGCTCCAGCCGCGCCTCTTCCTGCGCTTCGCCCTCGCTTTCCAGCGCCGCCCGGATCTTTTCGATCTGCACCTCCGTGAGGTGTTCGATCCCGATAAACGCGTTGCGCGCATCCTGCTGGGTGCGGATCAGCTCGTCGAGCTTGGCCTGCATCGCGGCGGCATCGCGGTTCTGGCTGTTCTGGATGACGAATACCATGAGGAAGGTGATGATCGTGGTGCCGGTGTTGATTACCAGCTGCCAGGTATCGGAATAGCCGAACACCGGCCCGGTCACCCCCCAGACACAGATAATGCCCATCGCCGCAACAAAGGCGAAAGGCTGCCCCACGGCGCGCGAGACATGGGTCGCAATGAGGGTGAAGAACCGGTCCATGGAAACTCCTGCATGCTGGCGGGGAACAGCTTGGACCGCGGAGGTAGCATTTGGCGGTCCGATTGACTATGTGGCGCGCATGACAACCGACACTTCCCTCGAAGCTTCCGCCGCGACCTCGATGGACATGGCCATCCCCGGCCATATCGATCCCGTTCCCGTGCCGCGCCCGATCACGCCACGCGCCGATGGCCGTTCCGACCTGATGGGGCTGATGCGCGAGGACATCGCCGCCTTGCTCGAGACTGCCGGGCTCGACCGCAAACAGGCCAAATTGCGCTCGAAGCAGCTGTTCCACTGGATCTATCACCGCGGCGTGACCTATTTCGACAGCATGACCGACATCGCCAAGCAGATGCGGCCCTGGCTGGAGGAGCGTTTCGTCATCGGCCGTCCACAGGTGGTCGAGGCGCAGGTGTCGAGCGACGGCACCCGCAAATGGCTGCTGCGCACCGATGACTCGCAGGAATACGAGATGGTGTTCATCCCCGATGCGGACCGGGGCACCTTGTGCATCTCCAGTCAGGTCGGGTGCACGCTCAACTGCCGATTCTGCTATACCGGCACGATGCGGCTGGTGCGCAACCTGACCCCGGGCGAGATCGTCGGCCAGGTGATGCTGGCGCGCGATGCACTGGGCGAATGGCCGAAAGGCGCGATGGACCAGCTCGACGACGAGGAGGACGCTGCGTCCTACACCGCCGATGGCCGGCTGCTCACAAACATCGTGCTGATGGGCATGGGCGAGCCGCTCTACAATTTCGACAACGTGCGTGATGCGATGAAGGTGGTGATGCACGGCGATGGCCTGGCGCTTTCCAAGCGCCGGATCACGCTTTCGACCAGCGGCGTGGTACCCTTGATGGCGCGGTGCGGCGAGGAGATCGGGGTGAACCTTGCGGTCTCGCTGCATGCGGTGACCAAAGAGGTGCGCGACGAGATCGTGCCGATCAACCGCAAGTTCGGGCTGGAAGAGCTGCTGCAGGCCTGCGCCGACTATCCTGGCGCAAGCAACGCGCGGCGCATCACGTTCGAATATGTGATGCTCAAGGACAAGAACGACACCGACGAGGATGCGCGCGAGCTGGTCCGGCTGATCAAGGGTTATGGCCTGCCCGCCAAGGTCAACCTGATCCCGTTCAATCCCTGGCCCGGCGCGATCTACGAGTGTTCGGACCCCGAGCGGATCAAGCGCTTTTCCGACATCGTGTTCGAAGGCGGCATCAGCGCCCCGGTGCGCACCCCGCGCGGCCGCGACATCATGGCCGCGTGCGGCCAGCTGAAATCCGCATCCGAGAAGAAGTCCCGCGCCGAGCTCGACCGGCTGGCGGAGGAAAAGCAGGCGGCTTTGGGGTGAAAGAACGCCTCTCCCCTCCCGCAAGCGGTAGGGGAGAAAGATGGCCCTACCCCGCAGAGACCTCGCTGGAGCGCAATGCCGGCTTCTCGTCGAGTTCACCCTCGTCCATGATCCGGCGGCGCATTTCGTCGCGCTTTTCGTGGATCGACGCGATGACATGGCCCATCGCTATCCCCAGATCGACCAGCAAAGCCTCGGAAAGCTGCAGCGAGCTTTCCAGCGCCTCGGGCACCGCGAGCGTGGCCCCGGCGCGATAAAGCTCGGCGGCGTGCTCGGTATCGCGCGCACGGGCGATGATGGTGAGGTCGGGAACCCAGCCGTGCACGCGCCGCACGATCTGCACCGCCAGCACCGGATCGTCCATCGTCAGGATCAGCGCGCGGGCATGGCCCAGCCGCAGCCGGTCAAGCAGTTCGGGGCGCGCGACATCGCCAAACACGATCGGGACGCCGGAGCGCCGCGCGTCCATCACCACATCGACATTGGATTCCACCGCGACATAGGGCTGCTGGTGCTGCTTGAGCATGTCCGCGATGATCTCGCCGACACGGCCATAGCCGAAGATCACGGTGCGATCGTTGGCGATATCCGACTGGTCGATCGGCGCGGCGTCGCTCGCGCGCATTTCGAGGTGCCGGGCCATGGTGTGGCCGAGCTTGGCCAGCAACGGCGTGATCGTCAGGCCGATCGCGGTGACGATCTGCCAGAACTGCGCGGTCGATGCCTGGATCAGCTGCGCCTGCACTGCGGCAGCAAGCACGATCAGCGTGGTCTCGGACGGGCTGGCCATCAGCACGCCGGCCTCCGCCGCCGTGCCACGCCTCGCGCCTGCGACGCGCAGCAGCAACCCGGTGACCACCGCCTTGACCACCAGCACGCCGACCACTGCGATCGCGAGTTCCTGCCAATAAGCGGCGATCACACGAAGATCGATCGACATGCCCACCGTAATCAAGAACACGCCCAGCGCCAGGCCCTTGAACGGTTCGATCAGGATCTCGACCTCGCCGCGATATTCGGTTTCGGCGATGATCAACCCGGCAAGCAGCGCTCCGACGATCGGCGACAGCCCGACCGACGCGGTCGCAAGGCTGGCGGTGATCACCACCAGCAGGCTGGCGGCCAGAAACAGCTCGGGACTCTTGGTGCGCGCGGCCTGCGCGAACATGCGCGGCAGTACCAGCCGGCCCAGCACCAGCATGGCGACCACGGTGGCCACGCCCAGCAGCAGCGTCATGCCGAGGCTGCCGGCTTCGGTTGCCCCCGCCATCGGTGCCAGCGCGCCGAGCAGGAAGATGATCGGCACGATCGCGACATCCTCGAACAGAAGCATCGCCAGCGCTGCGCGGCCCACCGGCGAGGTGGTGCCCGACATGGGCAGCACCAGCGCGGTGGACGACAACGCCAGCGCCAGCCCCAGCCCGATCGCGCCGCTCCAGTTCTGCCCGGCAAGGTTGAGCGCCGCCCCGATGATCAGCGCTGACAGCAAAAGCTCGGCGGCGCCGACCCCGAACACCAGCTTTCGCAGGCTCCACAACCGCTTGAACGAAAGCTCCAGCCCGATGGTGAACAGCAGCAGGATGATACCGAATTCGGCATAGGGCCCGATCGATTCCGCATCGGTGATGGTGATGTGGTACAGCCAGGGATATTCATCCACGAGCGAGCCCAGCCCCGACGGCCCGACCAGGATACCGATCAGCAGGAAACCGATGATTGGTGTGATCCGGAAGCGGGCAAAGGCCGGGATGACAATCCCTGCCGCGCCCAGAATGACCAGGGCATCGCTGAAAACCGGATTGTCGAGCGGATTGTGCATGGATCAGGTAATGACCGATGCCGCCGCGGCTGTCAGCCTTTAATCGCGCCGTGGCAGCGCTTTATCCGCCGCCGCCGCCCTGCGGCCCGGCAGGTGCCGCCTGCCGAGCCCGCTCGCGCTTGGCAGCGGCCGTGCCGCGTCCCACAGCGCGGTCCCATTCGATGTGATAGAGATCGTAGCGGCGGTCGCCCAGGTTGCGGACCGTGCCCTCGCTGCGTGCCCAGCTGAGGTCGTCCAGGTTGACATCGCTGATCGTTAGCGTCTCGACATTCTCGCTGGCTTCCGCCGCAATACCATCGCGCGCGAACGGAAGGTCGCAGGGCGTCAGGATGCAGCTTTGCGAATACTGGATGTCCATGTTCTCGACATCGGGCAGGTTGCCGACATTGCCCGACATCACGACATAGCACTGGTTCTCGATCGCGCGCGCCTGGCAGCAATAGCGCACGCGCATATAGGCCTCGCGGCTGTCGGTGCAGAACGGCACGAAGATGATCCGCGCGCCCTCGTCCGCCAGACGCCGCGCCAGCTCGGGGAATTCGCTGTCGTAGCAGATCAGCACGCCGATCGGACCACAATCGGTCTGGATCGCATCGATGCTGTCGCCGCCCTTGATCTTCCACCAGTATCGCTCGTTGGGGGTGGGGTGGATCTTTTCCTGCGCATGGATCGATCCGTCGCGCAGCGCCACCAGCGCGATGTTCTGGATATCGCCATCGTCCGCGCGCGTGGGGTGCGATCCGCCGATGATGTTGATGTTGTATTCCATCGCCATCCGGGTGAGTTCGTCACGGATGCGCGGAGTGAATTCGCTGAGCGCCTCGATCGCCTCCTGCGGCCCCATCTTCTTCTTGGCGAAGGAGAGCAGCGACATCGTGAACATCTCGGGGAACAGCACGAAATCGGCCTTGTAGTCGGCTGCCACATCGACGAAATATTCGACGTTGCGCACGAACTCCTCGAAATTCGCGACCGCACGCGCCTGGAACTGCACCGTGGCGAGGCGGACGCTCTCGACACCGCGCGGAACGCGGTGGGTCGGCGGCTCGTCGGGGTTCACATAGGGGTTGCGCCACACCATCTGCACCGCATGGCCACGCGACTGCTTGTCCTCGGGCAGATAGCGGGTGAGAATTCCGACCGGCGCGAAACCGTTGGCAATCTGGAAGCCGATCACCGGATCGCGCAGCTTTCCGTCGATCACCTTGGCGAGATAATCTTCCGGGCTGTCCGCCTTCTTGGTGCGCTTGGCCTTGTCATATCCCGGGATCCGCCCGGCAAAGACGATGCCATTGAGATCGAGCAGTTCGGCAAGCGCGCGGCGCGCCTCGTACAGACGCTTCCCGATGCGGACGCCGCGCTGCGCCGGATCGACGCACATCTCATAGCCGTACAGCCATTCGCCGGTGGGCACATGGCGCGTGCCGAAGCCGTTGCCGCTGATCTCTTCCCAGTCGTGCGGGGCGAACGCCATCGCCTCGGTGACCCGAGACGAGGCGCAATAGCCGACGATCTCGCCGTCCAGAATGGCGACGAACTGGCCCTGGGGAAAGTTGTTGATCTGCCCGCGCAGCTCACCGAATTTGTACGGTGGCAGGCTGGGATAGGCACGCTCGACGAGTTGCGATATTCCGGGAATATCACCCCGCCGGGCCTGCCGTACCTCCAACCGTGCCTTGCTGCTGCGCTGTGCCATCAACGCCTTACGCCCAAGTACCCATTTCCGTTTCGAGGTTCTGGCGAATCGCTTCGAAGAACTGCTCGGTGGTCATCCATGCCTGATCGGGGCCGATGAGGATCGCCAGATCCTTGGTCATCGCGCCGCTTTCGACGGTTTCCACGCAAACCCGCTCGAGCGTTTCGGCAAAGCGCACCACTTCTGGCGTCTCGTCGAAGCGGCCGCGATAGATGAGGCCGCGGGTCCAGGCGAAGATCGACGCGATCGGGTTGGTAGAGGTCGCCTTGCCCTGCTGGTGCATGCGATAGTGGCGGGTGACCGTGCCGTGAGCGGCTTCGGCTTCCACCGTCTTGCCATCCGGGGTCATCAGCACCGAAGTCATCAGACCCAGCGAACCAAAGCCCTGCGCGACGGTGTCAGACTGCACGTCGCCGTCATAGTTCTTGCACGCCCAGACGAACTTGCCCGACCATTTCAGCGCCGATGCGACCATGTCGTCGATCAGGCGATGCTGATAGGTGATGCCGGCTGCGTCGAACTTGTCCTTGAATTCGGCCTGGAAGACCTCTTCGAAGATGTCCTTGAAGCGGCCGTCATAGGCCTTGAGGATGGTGTTCTTGGTCGACAGATACGTCGGCCATCCGCGATCGAGACCATAGTTCATCGAGGCGCGGGCGAAATCGGCGATGGAATCATCGAGGTTGTACATCGCCATGGCGACGCCCGAGGACGGGAACTGGAACACTTCCTCGTCGATCTTGGTGCCGTCCTCGCCTTCGAATACGAGACGCAGCTTGCCAGGGCCGGGGACACGGAAATCGGTGGCCTTGTACTGGTCGCCAAAGGCGTGACGACCGACCACGATCGGGTCGGTCCAGCCGGGAACCAGACGCGGAATGTTCGAGATCACGATCGGCTCGCGGAAGACCACGCCGCCCAGAATGTTGCGGATCGTGCCGTTGGGCGACTTCCACATCTTCTTGAGATTGAACTCCTCGACGCGCTGTTCGTCGGGGGTAATCGTCGCGCACTTGACGCCAACGCCATGCTCGCGGATCGCGTTGGAGGCATCGACGGTGATCTTGTCGTTGGTCTCGTCACGCTTCTCGACCGAAAGATCGTAATATTTCAGATCGATATCGAGATAGGGCAGGATCAGGCGTTCGCGGATCCACTCCCAGATGATGCGGGTCATTTCGTCGCCGTCGATCTCGACGACGGGCTTGGCTACTTTTATCTTGGCCATGCGGGATTTGCGCCTTCTTGCTAGGGAGGAATCGTAGAATGGGACGCTCTTAGCAAAGTCCGCCCATGTTTCAACCGTGCAGCACCCGGTCCCGGCGCCTGCGCGTGCGGGCGCTGGTAAGCGCATGATAATGCTGCGTTGCAACACGGTTCGCCGCGCAAGGCGGGGTTTGGGCGTTGTCACACCCGCCTGCAGCCCCTAAGAGGTCCGGCATGTCGCAAGAATTACTGGATAACCGGGGCAAGGGCCTGGCGAGCTGGAGCATGCCGCCGGTACACCCGGAGGGACGCAAGTTTGCGGTCGCCGCCGCTGCCATGACGCTGATCTTCGCGTTGCTGGCATGGGAAACACTGGCCTGGCCGATGGCCGGGATAACCTTGTGGATCCTCGCCTTTTTCCGCGATCCGGCACGGGTCACACCGCTCGACGAGCGGCTGGTGGTGGCGCCTGCCGACGGTTTGTGCACGATGATCGAGCTGGTGCCGCCGCCCGTGGAGCTGGCCGGGCCCGAAGGCCTTGGAACCGATCCGCTGTACCGGGTTTCCATTTTCATGAGCGTGTTCGACGTCCACATCAACCGCGCCCCGATTGGCGGCACGATCCGCCGGATCGTCTACATATCGGGCAAGTTCCTCAACGCAGATCTCGACAAGGCCAGCGACGAGAACGAGCGCCAGCACATCATGATCGAGCGCAGCGATGGCGCGCGCATCGGGTTCACGCAGATCGCGGGACTGGTCGCGCGGCGGATCGTGCCGTTCATCAAGGAAGGCGATTTTGTCGCCGTCGGCCAGCGGGTCGGGCTGATCCGCTTCGGCAGCCGCGTGGATGTCTATCTGCCCCTGGGCACTGCGCCTGCGGTGGTCAAGGGGCAGCGGATCGTCGCCGGCGAGACCATTCTGGCCGTGATCGGCGAGACCCCGGTGCGCGAGGGAATTTCGCACTGATGCCCGGCACCGCCGCCCTCCCCGCCTGCCCTGCGCCGACCAAGGATATTCTGGCATGACCGATCCCGATCCTCTGGAACGCCGCGGACGGCGCGGCCCGATCCGCTATCTTGCCGGCAGGCGGCTGCGGCTGCGCGAGGGGCTGACGCTGCGCGCGATGGTGCCCAATGCGATCACCGCGACCGCTTTGTGCTGCGGCCTCACCGGCGTCCGCTTTGCCATGGATGGCATATGGCCGCTGGCAGCAGGCGCCATCGTGCTTGCAGGCGTACTCGACGGGATCGACGGCCGTGTGGCCCGCATGCTGAAAGCACAGAGCCGCTTTGGTGCGGAACTGGACTCGCTTGCCGATTCCATTGCCTTCGGGGTCTCGCCCGCGCTGTTGATGTTCCTGTGGTCGCTCAACGAACTGCCGCGGTTCGGCTGGCTGATCGCGCTCGCGCTGGCGGTGTGCTGCGCGCTTCGTCTTGCCCGCTTCAACGCGCAGATCGATCTGGAAGACCAGCCGCACAAGTCCGCCGGCTATATGACTGGTGTGCCCGCACCCGCTGGCGCCGGGCTGGCTATGCTGCCGCTGTATCTGTGGATGGAAACCGGGATCGAGGAACTTCGCCACTATACGGTGGTCGCCCCGTGGATCCTGCTGATTGCGTTCCTGATGATCTCCAACGTCGCGACCTTCAGCTGGTCATCGCTGCGGCTGCGCAAGAACATCAGGCTTGAGGCATTGGCGCTGTTTGCTCTCACCGCCGCGTCACTGCTGACCATGCCGTGGATCACTCTCACCGCGATCTGCGTGGTTTATCTGACCCTGATCCCTTTCGGCATCCGGTCCTATTCCAAGGTCAGGCGGCAGCGCGCCAGCCAGCAGGGCTGACCTGAGCGACCATTGCCGCCTTGCGCGGCAGGGCAACGACCGTCCGCGGTGCAAAGTCGGGTGCAGGTGCGGGGTTGAACCGCACCGCCGGACGCATTCCGCCCGTCACGACGCGATCATCTCCCAAGGCGCGATACTGCGCAAACAGCGCGTCGATCCGGTCGACCGAGCCCGTGAGCGATCGGTTGATCGTAAACACGGCAAATGCCGCTGCGCAGGTGAAAAACAGGGCGGTGATGACAGCAACCATGGCAAGTTTTCCTCGGCCTCACCCGCTTGCGGTCCAGACCGGATGCGGGAACATGTGGATAACGTTGTGGACAAGCCCAGGTTCCCTAAACCCCGGTCGGGCGGCGGGTTAACCCTGTTTGTTTGCACTTTGTTCCATCTACGTTCTGTTCCGTCAAGCGGAAAAATGTCCCCGCGCGCCATAAAATGCTGGATTTCGCTCCGATGAGAGCTTAAGGGCGCGCTCGTCTGTGGCGCAGTGCCGCAGTCAATCCACATGGAAGACATACATACCGGTGCCCCGGCGGCCCTTTGAGGGCATGTCCAGCAGGTTCCCGTCTTCCAGAGGCACAACCGGAAAGGAATTAGCTTATGGCGGCACCTGTCGTCACGATGCAGCAGCTTATCGAAGCTGGAGCACACTTCGGTCACCAGACCCACCGCTGGAACCCGCGCATGAAGCCGTACATCTTCGGCGCGCGCAACGGCATCCACATCCTCGACCTGTCGCAGACCGTGCCGCTGTTCGCGCGCGCTCTCGAGTTCGTGTCGGCCACCGTCCAGGCTGGCGGCAAGGTTCTGTTCGTTGGCACCAAGCGCCAGGCACAGTCGCCGATCGCCGATGCGGCCCGCGCCAGCGGCCAGCATTTCGTCAACCACCGCTGGCTGGGCGGCATGCTCACCAACTGGAAGACCATCTCGGGTTCGATCAAGCGCCTCAAGACGCTCGAAGAGCAGCTCGCCGGTGACACCTCGGGCTTCACCAAGAAAGAAGTCCTGCAGCTGACCCGCGAACGCGACAAGCTGGAACTTTCGCTCGGCGGCATCCGCGACATGGGCGGCATTCCCGACGTGATGTTCGTGATCGACGCCAACAAGGAAGATCTCGCCATCAAGGAAGCCAACGTGCTTGGCATCCCGGTGATCGCGATCCTCGATTCGAACGTCGACCCGCAGGGCATCGCCTTCCCCGTCCCCGCCAATGACGATGCAGCGCGCGCCGTGCGCCTGTATTGCGATGCCATCGCCGCTGCTGCCACCAAGGGCCGCACCGGTGCCGTGGTCGAATCGGGCCAGGACGTCGGCGCGATGGCCGAACCGCCGGCAGAAGCAGCGCTTGAAGAAGCACCTGCCGAGCCGGAAGTTTCGGCTGCCGAATTCACCGGTGCTGAATCGACCCCGGAAGAAACCGGCGATGCAGCTCCGGCTGCCTGATCGGACGGCTTGATGTGATCGAGCGAGCCATCGCTCACCCGCTTACTGCGCAAAACTGACACATGCAGGGGCTACGGGCCGGGCACTGGCCCGCACCTGTGGCCCCTGCAACCACATTTCAAGACAAGGAACATGAACATGGCTGTTATAACCGCTGCTAATGTTAAGGAACTGCGTGAGCGCACCGGCGCCGGCATGATGGACGCCAAGAAGGCGCTGACCGAAGCCGATGGCGACATCGAAGCCGCCGTCGACGCACTTCGCGCCAAGGGCCTCGCAACCGCGCAGAAGAAGTCGAGCCGCACCGCCGCCGAAGGCCTCGTCGGCATTCAGGTCGAAGGCCTCAAGGGCGTCGCTGTCGAAGTGAACAGCGAAACCGATTTCGTCGCCAAGAACGAACAGTTCCAGGATTTCGTCCGCAAGGTGACGTCGGTCGCCATGACCACCGGTGACGATGTCGACACGCTCAAGGCCGCTCCCTATCCGGATGGCGAAACCGTCGGTGAAAAGCTGACCAACTCGATCGCCACCATTGGTGAAAACCAGTCGATCCGTCGCATCAAGACCGTCTCGGTCGCTCAGGGTGCCGTCGTTTCGTACATGCACAACGCCGTTGCGCCGAACCTCGGCAAGATCGGCGTGCTGGTCGCGCTCGAAGGCGATGTGTCGGCTGACATTCTGGAGCCGCTGGGCAAGCAGATCGGCATGCACATTGCCGCCGCCTTCCCGCTGGCGCTGAACAGCGATGGCCTGGACGCCGAGATGATCGCGCGCGAACGCAAGATCGCCGAGGAAAAGGCTGCCGAAAGCGGCAAGCCCGCCGAAGTGCAGGCCAAGATGGTCGATGGCGCGATCGCCAAGTTCGGCAAGGAAAACGCGCTGCTCAGCCAGCTGTTCGTGATCGACAACAAGACCCCGATCGCCGACGTCGTGGCCAAGGCCGCCAAGGACGCGGGCGGCAAGATCACGCTCAAGGACTATGTCCGCTTCCAGCTCGGCGAAGGCATCGAGAAGGAAGAAACCGACTTTGCTGCAGAAGTGGCAGCAGCCGCCGGTCTGTAAGAGACCCGGCGCCAACGCCCATGAAAACGGCGGGCAGCCTCGCGCTGTCCGCCGTTTGCGTCTCGATCTGGCGCCTGTCACCACCCACGCCAGAGCTGGCTGCCAAACGTGCTTGGCAGTCGCGCAACCACTGACTATGGTGCGCGCCACGCGTCGCCCCCGTGCGCCCGATTAGCCTTCATCACCGGAAAAGCCATGACCATCCCCTCCTATCGTCGCATCCTCTTGAAGCTGTCGGGGGAAGCCTTGATGGGCGACGGCCAGTACGGCATCGATCCGGCGACGGTGACCCGCATGGCGGGCGAAGTGAAGGCGGCAAAGGATACCGGGCTTGAAATCTGCCTGGTCATCGGCGGCGGCAATATCTTCCGAGGCATGGCCGGCGCTGCCAAGGGCATGGACCGGGCGCAGGCCGATTATATGGGCATGCTCGCCACCGTGATGAACGCCCTGGCCATGCAGAGCGCGCTCGAGCAGCTCGGCGTCCCCACCCGCGTGCAATCCGCGATCGAGATGGACAAGGTGTGCGAGCCGGTGATCCGCCGCCGGGCACAGCGGCACCTCGAAAAGGGCCGCGTGGTGATCTTCGCAGCCGGCGTCGGGGCTCCTTATTTCACCACCGATTCCGGCGCGGCTCTGCGCGCTGCCGAAATGAAGTGCGATGCGCTGCTCAAGGGCACCAGCGTCGATGGCGTCTACAACGCCGACCCCAAGCTGGATCCGAACGCGGTGCGTTACGATACCTTGAGTTATGACCGGGTGTTGCAAGACAATCTGAAGGTCATGGACGCCAGCGCCGTGGCCCTGTGCCGCGACAATTCCATCCCCATCGTCGTGTTCTCGATCCGCGAACAGGGCAACCTTGCCCGCGTTCTCAGCGGCCAGGGCACGGCAACCACCGTACATCAGAAGGACTGAACCTGTGGCACAGTTTGACAAGAAAGACCTTGAGCGCCGGATGAACGGCGCGGTGGAATCGCTGAAGGGCGATCTGTCCGGCCTGCGCACCGGCCGCGCCAATGTGGCGCTGCTGGATCCGGTGACGGTCGAGGTCTATGGTTCGCACATGCCGCTGACCCAGATCGCCACCGTCTCGGCGCCTGAACCGCGCATGCTCTCGGTGCAGGTATGGGACAAGTCGAACGTCGGCCCCGCCGACAAGGCGATCCGCTCGGCGGGCCTCGGCCTAAACCCGATCATGGACGGCCAGACGCTGCGCCTCCCCATCCCCGACCTTACCGAGGATCGCCGCAAGGAACTCGCCAAGCTTGCCGGACAATATGCCGAAAAGGCCCGCATCGCGATCCGCAATGTCCGCCGCGACGGCATGGATTCGCTCAAGACCGACGAGAAGAAGGGCGTGATCAGCGAGGACGAGCGCAAGCGCTTCGAAACCGAGGTGCAGAAGCTGACCGATGAGATCATCGCGCAGGCCGACGCCGCCGCCACTCAGAAGGAAAAGGAAATTCTGGGTCAGTGATCTTCCGCTCCGGCCCCAAACATTCCAAGGCTGTTCAGGCCAAGGCCGTGCAGGAGGCAGCCTCTCATCTGCATGCAGACGGGGCGCCCGGGCATGGCGTGCGCCATGCCGCCATCATCATGGATGGCAATGGCCGCTGGGCCGCGAAGCGCGGCGTTCCGCGCTTCATCGGCCACAAGCAGGGCGTCGAGGCGGTCCGTACCACGGTACGCGCCGCACGCGACATGGGGTTGGAGGCGCTGACGCTGTACGCGTTCTCGTCCGAAAACTGGAAGCGGCCCGAAGATGAGGTGGCCGACCTGATGGGTCTGCTGCGCCATTTCATCCGCGCCGATGTCGACGAGTTCATTGCCAACAATGTCCGGCTCAAGATCATCGGCAATTACAAGGCGTTGGCGCCCGATCTGGTCGAGATGATCGACGATGTCGTCGACCGCACTGCCGCCAACACCGGCACGACGCTGGCCATAGCGCTCAATTATGGCGCGCAGGACGAAATGCTGCGCGCGGTGCAGGCGCTGGCCCGGGCCGCCGCCAGGGGCGAGATAGACCCCGCAGCGATCCAGACCGCGCATATCGAAGCCGCGCTCGACACGTCAGACCTGCCCCCGCTCGATCTGCTGATCCGCACATCGGGCGAACAGCGGCTGAGCAATTTCCTGCTGTGGCAGGCAGCCTATGCCGAGCTGTATTTCACCGACATGCTCTGGCCAGATTTCGACGGCGCGGCCTTGAAAGCGGCGCTGGATTCGTTCGCCGCGCGCGAAAGGCGTTTTGGTGGCCGCTGACCCCGTCCGCCGCTCGCTGTTCGGCAATGATCTGGCGGTCCGCACCCTGTCCGGCGTGGTGCTGGTGGCCATTGCCGGCGTAGCCTTGTGGCTCGGCGGCGTCGCGTTCTGGCTGCTGCTGATGGCGGGCGCGCTTACCATGCAGCACGAATGGGCGGGCCTGGTCGGGCGGCTGGAGCGCAGGCGGCTGTCCATGCTGGCACTGATGGCCTCGCTGTCGATGCTTTCGCCCTTCGCCGATGGCCCGGGCTTCCTGTCGTTCGGATTCATCATCGGCGGCGCCTTCTTCATCGCCACGATCGATCGCAGCTTCAAGCTGGCCTGGGGCGTGTTCTACTGCGCGCTTCCGGTGATGGCGTTGCTGTACCTGCGCCAGCAGGACAACGGACTGCTGCTCGCCTTCTGGACGATGGCGACCGTCTGGGCGACCGATGTCGGCGCCTATTTTGCCGGTCGCGGGATCGGCGGGCCCAAGATTGCGCCGTCGATCAGCCCGAGCAAGACATGGGCGGGGCTTGCCGGCGGCATGATCGCCGCGCTGGGTTTCGCGCTGTTCATGCACACCCAGTTTGCCCTGCCCTATGTGCTGGTGCTGGCAAGCGCGCCGCTGGCGATCATCGCGCAAATGGGTGATTTTCTGGAGAGCTGGATGAAGCGTCAGGCGGGTGTCAAGGATTCGGGGACGCTGATCCCCGGCCATGGCGGCATCCTCGACCGCGTCGACGGTCTGGTGCCGGTGGCGCCGGTCGTCGCACTGCTGGTTGCAGGCAATGCGTTTTGGGCGCTAGGATAGTCTTTCATATGTCGCGACCCAACATGCTCTCCTCCGGCAGGACTGTGCCGCCGCCATCTGCGTTTCCGCGCAGCGTCAGCATCTTTGGTGCCACCGGATCGGTGGGCACCTCGACGCTCGATCTCGTCCGGCTGAACCCCGCCGCCTATCGCGTGGTCGCATTGACCGCGAACAGCGATGCGCAGGGTCTTGCGCGGCTGGCGCGTGAATTCTCCGCCGAGGTCGCGGTCATCGGCGACCCTGCGCAGCACGACGCGCTGGCCGATGCGCTCGAAGGGTCGGGCATCCAGGCCTGGTCGGGGCCGCAGGCGCTGCTCGATGCGGCAGATATCGATGCCGACTGGACGATGGCCGCGATCGTCGGATGTGCAGGGCTCGCCCCGATCATGCGCAGCCTGCTGCGCGGTCGATCGGTCGCGCTCGCCAACAAGGAGGCGCTGGTCTCTTCGGGCGCGCTGATGATCGAGGCCGCGCGTTCCAGCGGGGCGACGCTGCTCCCCGTCGATTCCGAACACAACGCGATTTTTCAGTGTCTTGCGGGCGGAAACATCGACGAGGTCGAAAGCATCACGCTGACCGCCAGCGGCGGACCGTTCCGCACCTGGACATCCGAGCAGATGCGTGTCGCGCGGCCCGATCAGGCTGTCGCGCACCCCAACTGGTCGATGGGCGCCAAGATCTCGGTCGACAGCGCCACGATGTTCAACAAGGGCCTCGAGCTGATCGAGGCGCACCATCTGTTCCCCGTCGGGCTCGATGCGATCCGCATCCTCGTCCATCCGCAATCGGTGATCCACTCGATGGTCGAATATCGCGACCGCTCGACGCTGGCGCAGTTGGGATCGCCCGACATGAAGATCCCCATCGCCAGCGCGCTCGCCTGGCCGCAGCGGATCGCCACGCAGTGCGCGCCGCTGGATCTGGCGACCATCGGCCAGCTGACCTTCGAGCCGTTGGACGATGAACGCTTCCCCGGCCCCGGCATCTGCCGCGCGGCGATTGCCGCAGGTGGCGGCGCGCCGGCGATTCTCAACGCCGCCAACGAAATTGCCGTCGCCGCCTTCCTCGCCGGACGCATCGGCTTTCTCGATATCGCCGCAATTGTATCGCAGGTGCTGGCAGGTTATACCCCGCCTGCGCCGCAATGCCTGCAGGATGTGCTGGCCATCGACAGTGAAGCGCGGACCATCGCGGCTGCAGCGATCAAGACCTAAGGACTGACATTGAGCGAAAACCCCGGATTCCTGCTGACCGTCCTCGCCTTTCTGCTCGTGCTCGGGCCACTCGTCTTCGTTCACGAGATGGGCCATTATCTGGTCGGACGCTGGTTCGGGGTGAAGGCGGAGTCGTTCTCGATCGGCTTTGGCCGCGAGATCGCCGGCTGGACCGACAAGCGCGGCACCCGCTGGAAGCTGGGGATGCTGCCGCTGGGCGGCTATGTCCAGTTTGCAGGCGACATGGATCCTTCCAGCCGCGCCAATCCCGACTGGGTCGCGCTCCCGGCCGAAGAGCGCAACCGCACCTTCCAATCCAAGACATTGTGGCAGCGCGCACTGATCGTGTTTGCAGGCCCCGCGATCAACTTCCTGTTCGCCATCCTGATTCTCGCAGGATTCGCCTTTGCCTATGGCAAGAGCGTGACCCCGCCGGTGGTCGCCGCTTTGGTCCCCTCCTCCGCCGCTGCCGAGGCCGGTCTGCTGCCGGGCGACAAGATCGTCTCGATCGACGGCGAGGCGGTCGAATGGTTCGACGAGGTCGGCCGCAAGATTGCCCATCGTCCCGGTGAGCGGATCACCATGCGCGCCGAGCGCGATGGTGCAATACGCGAATTCAGCTTCCCGATCGGCGTCGAGATCCAGAAGGATCGCTTCGACAACGAATACCGCATCGGGCGGCTGGGCATCATGTCGGCCAAGCCCGTGGTTCGCCCCGTGTCGCTTCTGGAGGCGCCGGTGGTTGCCGTCCAGCGCACCGGCGACATCGTGCAGCTGATGGTCGCGACCCTGGGCCAGGTCATCACGGGACGCCGCTCGGTCGCCGAGCTGGGCGGGCCGCTCAAGATCGCGCAGGTTTCCGGCGAACAGCTCTCGGCGGGAGTGGATGACTTCATCTTCTTCATCGCGCTGATTTCAATTAACTTGGGGTTCATCAACCTGCTGCCAATCCCCATGCTCGATGGCGGACATCTGCTGTTCTATGCGGTTGAGGCGATCCGGCGCAAACCGGCGAACCCCAGGGTCATGGAATGGGCATTCCGATCGGGTCTGGCAGCAGTGCTGGCGCTGATGGTGTTCGTTACCGTGAACGATCTGGCATCCTTCGGCCTGTTGGGCTGAAAGACTGGTTGATTGATTGCGGCGGATGATGCAGGGGTTTGCGCACCGGGGCGGGTTATCGGACGGCATCACCAGGGACCGTCTGATGTGTTTTATGGCTTAGGGTGGGTCTTTTTCCGTGAAATCTGAACAGAAAATCGCCATTGGCGTGCGAGCCCTGGGCCTGTTGCTGGGGTCTACGATACTTGCGGGGGCTCCGACTGCGGCGTTTGCCCAGACCACCGGACCGGTTGCGCCGCCTGCGGCTGCACCTGCTGCGGTTCCCGCACCCGTGCTGCCCCAGGGTCAGCAGATCCGGTCGATCACCGTCAACGGCTCGCAGCGGATCGAGGCGGATACCGTCCGCTCCTATATCCAGCTGCGCGTGGGCGACATCTACACCCAGGTCGCGGCCGACCAGGCTCTGCGCGACCTGTTCGAGACCGAGCTGTTCGCCGATGTCTCTATCCGCAACAACGACGGTGCGGTGGTGATCGACGTCAAGGAAAACCCGGTGATCAACCGCGTGATCCTCGAAGGCAACAAGCGGATCAAGGACGACAAGATCCTTCCCGAAATCCGGCTGTCTCCGCGCCAGATCTTCACCCGTACCAAGGTGCGCGCCGATGTCGCGCGCATCATCGAGCTGTACAAGCGACAGGGCCGTTTTGCTGCGACCGTCGAGCCGAAGATGGTCCAGCAGGACCAGAACCGCGTCGATGTGGTGTTCGAAATTACCGAAGGACCCAAGTCCAAGGTCCGCCAGATCAACATTCTGGGCAACGAGAAGTTTTCCGATGGCCAGCTGCGCGGTGAAATGGTCACCAAGCAGTCTCGCTTCTATCGCTTCTTCAGCTCGGGCGATGCCTATGATCCGGACAAGATGGCGTTCGACCAGCAGAAGCTGCGTCAGTTCTATCTGACCCAGGGCTATGCCGACTTCCGCGTGATCTCCGCCGTTGCCGAACTGACGCCCGACAAGCGCGACTTCATCATCACCTATGTGGTCGAGGAAGGCGAACGCTACAAGTTCGGCGACGTGGCCGTCGAAAGCCAGATCCGCGACTTCTCCGAAGAAGGCCTCAAGGCCCAGCTGTCGATGAAGACCGGCGACTGGTACAATGCCAAGCTGGTCGAAGACACGGTCGAGCAACTCAGCGAGACCGCAGGCCTGTTCGGCTATGCGTTTGCCGATGTGCGGCCCAACTTCAACCGCGACCGTGAAACGCTCACCATGGGCATCACCTTCGAGCTGGCGGAATCGGCGCGCGTCTATGTCGAGCGGATCGACATCAACGGCAACACGCTGACCCAGGACAAGATCATCCGGCGCGAGTTCCGTCTCAACGAAGGCGATGCGTTCAACAGCTTCCTGGTCAAGCGCTCTGAAAATCGCATCAATTCGCTCGGCTATTTCCAGGAAAAGTTCGAGATCGAACAGAAGCAGGGCAGCGCTCCTGACCGCATCATCCTGGAAGCGAACGTCGAGGAAAAGGCGACCGGCGAGCTCCAGCTGTCGGCCGGTTTCTCGTCGATCGAGAACTTCATCCTGCAGGCGTCGATCCGCCAGCGCAACTTCCGCGGCAAGGGCCAGACGGTCGGCGCAAGCGTCAACTATTCGCGCTTCTCGCAGGGGATCAACCTCAGCTTCACCGAACCTTATGTGTTCGACAAGAACATCTCGTTCGGTGCGGACATCTTCCGCCGCGATCTCAACAGCTTCAACTTCGTCGGCAACTCGCGCAACACCACCTTCGAGCAGCTGACCACCGGCGCCTCGTTCCGGCTGGGCGTGCCGCTGACCGAATATGTGTCGGCGCTGCTGCGCTACTCGCTGACCGTCGATGACGTGACGCTGGATCGCGACCAGTTCTTCTCCGATCTCAACGGCGACGGCACGCTCGAGTGCGACCCCGTTCGCGCCGGCTTCTTCCTGTGCGACAACCTGGGCAAGCGCACGACGTCGCTGATCGGCTACTCGCTGATCTATGATGATCGCGACAACCGCATCCGCCCGACGCGTGGCCAGAACATCACGCTGTCGCAGGACTTTGCCGGACTTGGCGGCGCGGTGAGCTATCTGCGCACCCGTCTCAACGCCTCCAAGCACTGGCGGATCGGCCGCAGCGGCTTCATCTTCACCGTCGCGGCAGAAGGCGGCCATATCATGGCCTTCGAAAACCGCGGGACCCCGGCACAGGGTATCGACGATATCCGCCTGACCGACCGCTTCTTCCTGGGCCAGCCGCAGATCCGCGGCTTCGACATCCGCGGTGTCGGTCCGCGCGTCATCCGTTCGGGCTTCAATCCGGAAATCGTCAACGGCCAGATCGTCAACACGATCGTGACCGAACGGCGCAACCGGGTCGACGACGCGCTCGGTGGACGGTCTTACTATCTGGCGCGTGCAGAGCTCGACATTCCGCTGGGCAGCGGCGCGCGCGAACTGGGCTTGCGGCCTTCGGTGTTCGTCGATGCCGGCGCGGTATTCGGTGTGGTCCAGCCTCTGCTGCAGACCCCGCAGAACCGCGACCCGGTGACCGGCGCGCTTCAATATCTCACGGTCGATGCCAATGGCGCGATTGCGGTGACCACCAATGCGGTGAACGCCAATGGCCAGCCCAACACCCCCAGCCTTGCCTTCACCGAAAGGTTCTTCGGCGATTCGCCCAAGCCACGCGTTTCCGTGGGCTTTGGCGTCAACTGGAACTCGCCATTCGGCCCGTTCCGCATCGATATTGCCCGTGCCCTGCTCAAGGAGCCGGGCGACGACACCCGTCTGTTCACATTCAACGTAGGGACTCAGTTCTGATGAAAACTCTTTTGAAATGCACCGCCGCAGCTCTGATGGCATTCGGCACCGTTGCTTCGGGCGTCATCGCGCCTGCCATGGCCCAGACCGTGCAGGGAATCGGCATTGCCGATCAGCGCCGCGCCGTCGTGGAATCGGCTGCGTTCGTGAACGCCAACGCTGCACGCCCGACCACCTACAAGGCGCAGTATGATGCGGCGCAGGCGAAGTCGAACCAGATCCGCCAGCAGCTCGAGCCGCTGGTGACCAAGTTCAACGCCGACGTCCAGGCGCCCAACGCCCAGGCCAATCAGGCAGCCCTGCAGCAGCAGCTCGGCCAGATTCAGGGCCTTCGCGAACAGGGTTCACAGGAAGTCCAGGAAATCCTGCAGCCCGTCGCGCTGTCGGAAGCCTATGTTCTCGAGCAGATCAGCGACAAGTTCGACGCGGCCGTTCGTGCAGCGATGACCAAGCGCAAGATCAGCGTTGTCTTCGAAGTCGGATCGACCCTCGCGCACAACGACGCCTACGACCTCACCAAGGACATCACCGCCGAGCTGAACGCTGCCATTCCCACCGCGCAGCTGGTTCCCCCGCAGGGCTGGCTGCCCCGCGCGCAGCGTGAACAGCAGGCCCGTCAGGCCGCTGCCAGCGGTGCCGCTGCAGCACCGGCAGCGCCTGCCGCGCAGCAGCCCGAAGGCCGGTAATTTCCGGAGCATCGCGGCATGACCGACGGCGAGCAGCCCTATGACATCCTGAAGGTGCTGGCGGCGCTTCCGCACCGCTATCCCATGCTGCTCGTTGATCGCGTGGCCCGGCTGGACAAGGACCAGTCGATCCACGCGATCAAGGCCGTCAGCATGAACGAGCCCTTCTTCCAGGGGCACTTCCCTGGCCGTCCGATCATGCCCGGCGTGCTGATCATCGAGGCGCTGGCGCAGGCTGCTGGCATTCTCGCGGTCGAATCGATGGGCCTGGCCGGTTCGGGCAAGCTCGTCTATTTCATGGCGATCGATGGCGCGAAGTTCCGGGTTCCGGTGGAACCCGGCGTGCTTCTCGATCTCCACGCCGAGTTTGAACAGAAGCGCGCCAAGGTGTGCAAGTTCAAGGCGCGCGCGGAAATGAACGGCAAGCTGGCCTGCGAAGTCAGCTTCACCGCGATGATCGCCGATCCGCCCGCCTGATCGGCCGGCTACGCCAAAACCCTTGCTTTCAGGCGCGCAGCCCGTTATGCGCGCCGCTTCCCATTCATCCTGCAGGCTGGTCGGAACCAGCCGTTTGACGAGGACCAAACTTATGAAGACCGATATCCATCCCGACTATCACATGATCAACGTCAAGATGACCGACGGCACCGTCTACCAGACCCGCTCGACCTGGGGCAAGGAAGGCGACACGCTGCAGCTGGATATCGATCCGACCTCGCACCCGGCATGGACCGGCGGCAACCAGCGCATGCTGGACGCAGGCGGCCAGGTTGCACGCTTCAACAAGCGTTTCGGCGGACTGTCGCTCAAGAAGGGCTGATCGCTCCGATCGCTTTCGATTTATGAAAAAGGGCTGCGAACCGGTTGGTTCGTAGCCCTTTTTTATTGTGCGTGATGCCGAAGCCGGTCCCCTGCGCAGGCAGGGGCCCATATCCTGGCCGCTCGATATCGTGCTCGCCTGTTTAAGGGCGCTCATCTTTAAGGTTGGGCACTAATCCGATGGTGAGGAGAGTTCGTAGATCAGGAGATGGCCCCCTGCCTTCGCAGGGGACCATGAAGCGATTCATCAGACTGCCGGCGCGTTTACCGAAGCGATGACCGCGCGCACCGCATCGAGCGCGGCTTGCGCCTGCGATCCATCCGGACCGCCGCCCTGCGCCATGTCGCGTCGGCCGCCGCCGCCCTTGCCGCCCAACGCCTCGACACCGGCGCGGACAAGATCGACCGCACTGAACGAGCCGACCAAATCGTCGGTTACCGCAGCGGCAAAGGCCGCGCGGCCATCGTTGACCGCGACCATCACGGCGATACCCGAGCCCAGCGAGCTTTTCGCCTGATCGAGCAGGCCGCGAAGTTCCTTGGGGTCCAGCCCCTCAATGACCTGCGCGATGAAGCTCACGCCGCCGATGCTCTCCACCGCAGGCCCTGCCTTGCCCGAACCGCCGCCCAGCGCCAGCGCTTTGCGAGCTTCGGCGAGTTCGCGCTCTAGTGTGCGACGTTCGTCGACCAGCGCCGCGATGCGCGCCTCGACTTCGTCCGGCGCGGTCTTCACCAGCGCCGCGATCGCCTTGAGCCGTTCGTCACGCCCGACCAGCCATTGCCGCGCGCCTTCGCCCGTCAGCGCCTCGATCCGGCGCACGCCGCTCGAGACCGCGCTTTCCGAAACGATGCGGAAAATGCCGATGTCGCCCAGCGCACGGACATGCGTGCCGCCGCACAGTTCGACCGAATAATGCTTGTCGGTGGCGCGGCCCATCGAGAGCACGCGGACCTCATCGCCATATTTCTCTCCGAACAGCGCTAGCGCGCCCGCCTTGACCGCATCGTCGGGGGTCATCAAGCGGGTTGTGACAGCCTCGTTGGCGCGGATCTCGGCGTTGACCTCGGCCTCGACCGCGGCAATCTCCGCATCGGAGAGCGCCTTGGTGTGCGAAAAGTCGAAGCGCAGACGGTCGGGACCGACCATCGATCCCTTCTGGGTGACGTGCCCGCCCAGATGGTTGCGCAGCGCAGCGTGAAGCAGGTGGGTGGCGCTGTGGTTGGCGCGCAGCGCATCGCGCCGTTCGACATCGACCACCAGATGCACGGTATCGCCGACGGCAATACTGCCCGCCTCGACCCGCGCCTGGTGCGCGTGCAGACGGCCAAGCGGCTTTGACGTGTCATCGACCACGGCCTTCAGACCGCCAAGCGAAGTGATCCGCCCGGCATCGCCCATCTGGCCGCCGCTTTCGCCATAGAACGGCGTCTGGTTGACCAGGATGGTAACGGTGTCGCCTTCGCTGGCCGAAACGATCTCGGCGCCATCGCGCAGCAGTGCGACGACCTGCGCCTCGCCTTCGGTGGCGGTATAGCCGGTGAACTCGGTGCCGCCCTCACGTTCGGCGATGTCGTACCAGATATCCGCCGAAGCCGCTTCGCCCGAGCCCTTCCATGCGGCGCGCGCGGCAGCCTTCTGCGCGGCCATCGCGGTGTCGAACCCGGCGCGATCGACGCCAAGCCCTCTGGACCGCAGCGCATCTTCGGTGAGATCATAGGGGAAGCCGAAGGTGTCGTAGAGCTTGAACGCGGTTTCACCCGCCAGCACCGCGCCCTCGCCGAGATCGGCGGTGGCCTCGTCAAGCAGCTTCAAGCCCTTGTCGAGCGTCTGGCGGAAACGGGTTTCCTCACGCTCGAGCGTTTCCTCGATCAGCGGCTGCGCACGGCCGAGCTCGGGGAAGGCCTGCCCCATTTCGGCGACCAGGGTCGGCACCAGACGGTGCATCAGCGGATCGGCGGCGCCAAGAATATGCGCATGACGCATTGCGCGACGCATGATCCGGCGCAACACATAGCCACGCCCTTCATTGGCAGGCAGCACGCCATCGGCGATCAGGAACGAGGTGGCGCGCAGGTGATCGGCGATCACGCGGTGGCTGGCCTGGTTCTCGCCTGTGGTATGGGTGCCGGTGGCCTGGCCCGATGCCGCGATCAGCGCCTTGAACAGGTCGATGTCGTAATTGTCGTGTACGCCCTGCATCACCGCAGCGAGCCGCTCGATGCCCATGCCGGTGTCGATCGACGGGCGCGGCAGGTTGGTGCGGCTGCCATCGGCGTGCTGTTCATACTGCATGAACACGAGGTTCCAGATCTCGATGAACCGGTCGCCATCCTCGTCCGGCGAGCCCGGAGGGCCGCCGAAGATGTGATCGCCATGATCGTAGAAGATTTCGCTGCACGGACCGCACGGCCCGGTATCACCCATCGACCAGAAATTGTCCGAGGTCGCGATGCGGATGATGCGGTCTTCAGGGAGGCCTGCGATCTTGCGCCACAGATCGAACGCCTCGTCATCGGTGTGGTAGACGGTGACGGTGAGCTTGTCGGCGGCGAGGCCCCAGGTCTTGTTGACCAGGGTCCAGGCGTGGTGGATCGCCTCTTCCTTGAAATAATCGCCGAACGAGAAATTGCCCAGCATCTCGAAGAAGGTGTGATGCCGCGCGGTGTAGCCGACATTGTCGAGATCGTTGTGCTTGCCACCGGCGCGGACGCATTTCTGCGACGAGGTCGCGCGCGGGTTGGCGCGCTGTTCAAGCCCGGTGAAGACGTTCTTGAACGGCACCATCCCGGCGTTGACGAACATCAACGTCGGGTCGTTGTGCGGAACCAGCGGTGCCGAAGGCACGATATCGTGGCCATTGCCCCCGAAATAGTCGAGGAATGAACGCCTTATGTCGTTTGTCGATGTCATGGCTTGCGACATAAGACGAGTTGCAGCGAGATTGAAGCGTTATGTGCGCAAAAATGAAAGGGCGGCGCGGCCTGTGTGCCGCACCGCCCTTGCCTGTGCTTCTTCCGTTTCATGACCATCGTCCGACAGCAGCCCGTCTCGGCGCCATCAGCGCTTCGACGGACCGCCGCGGCGGCTCACATATCGTCGCCTTCGCCATCTTCGGCATCGGGTCCGGTCATCATTTCCTCGGCGACCTTGTCCTTGTGGCCACGGATCAGCGCCTCGATCTTCTCGGTCATTTCGGGGTGTTCCTTGAGGAACGTCTTGGAGTTTTCACGCCCCTGCCCGATGCGCACCGAATCATGGCTGAACCAGCTGCCCGACTTCTCGACGATCCCGGCCTTGACGCCCAGATCGAGGATTTCGCCGATCTTGGAGATGCCCTCGCCATACATGATGTCGAACTCGACCTGCTTGAACGGCGGCGCGACCTTGTTCTTGACCACCTTCACACGGGTGGTGTTGCCGACGATATCGTCGCGGTCCTTGATCTGGCCGGTGCGGCGGATGTCGAGACGCACCGAGGCGTAGAACTTGAGCGCGTTGCCGCCGGTGGTGGTTTCCGGGTTGCCGTACATCACCCCGATCTTCATGCGCAGCTGGTTTATGAAGATCACCATGCAGCGCGAGCGGCTGATCGATCCGGTCAGCTTGCGCAGCGACTGGCTCATCAGACGCGCCTGCAGGCCAACATGGCTGTCACCCATCTCGCCCTCGATTTCCGCACGCGGCACCAGCGCAGCGACCGAATCGACCACCAGCACGTCTATCGCGTTCGAACGCACCAGCGTATCGACGATCTCGAGCGCCTGCTCGCCGGTATCGGGCTGCGAAACGATCAGTTCGTCGATGTTGACGCCCAGCTTCTTGGCATAGACGGGATCAAGCGCGTGTTCGGCATCGACGAACGCGGCCGTACCGCCGGTGCGCTGCGCTTCTGCGATCACGTGCAGCGCCAGCGTGGTTTTCCCCGAGCTTTCCGGCCCGTAAATCTCGATCACGCGGCCACGTGGCAGTCCGCCAACGCCCAGCGCGATATCCAGGCCCAGCGATCCGGTCGAAATCGCCTCGACCTGCATCGCCTCCTTGGAGCCCAGCCGCATCGCCGATCCCTTGCCGAAGGCCCGGTCGATCTGTGCCAGCGCTGCATCGAGCGCCTTTTGCCTGTCCATGGATTTCGCCTCTTTTTCGGTCTGGATGAGTTTCAGTTGCCCGGCCATTGCCACGCCTCCCTTGCCTAGTTGCTCCCGCCATCGGGTGCAACGACTCAGTGATGTATATGATTTGTTCTCATGGAACAAGTAGGGAACATCATCAGAAAAGCAAGACCGGAACGAATTTATCCCAGCCTGTCCAGCGCTGCTTCGAGCGAGGCGGTGGTATAGGGCTTGGCGAGCGTCGGCGCGTCGGCATGCAGCGGCGGGATGGTATCGCCGCCGCCGGTGGCAAAGATATAGGGGATGCCTGCAGCTTCCAGCGCATCGGCTAGCGGCCAGCACTTGTCCTGCGCCAGATTGACGTCGAGGATCGCGGCGTCGAACCCGCCGCTGGCGATGGCATCGAGCCCATCGGACAGGCTGGCGACGATATGCGCCACCTTGTGTCCCAGAAGGTCGAGAAAGTCCTCGAGCAGCATGGCTATCATCGCCTCGTCTTCGGCGATCAGGAATGTCCGGGGTTCAGGCACGGTTGGGGGCGTTCTTTCACTCTGTCGGTGTGGCCGCGGCCGCGAGCGCGCCGTGGACGGCATCGACGATTTGCGCAACCGAAAACGGTTTGGGAAGGAAATGGACCTGGTCGATCGAGATGCTCTGGCGCAGCGTCTCCTCAGCATAGCCCGACATGAACAGGATCGGCAGGCCGGGCATGCGCTTGCGCATCTCCATCGCCATGCCGGGGCCATCAAGATTGGGCATCACGACATCGCTGACCACCAGATCGAACGGACCGCTGTCGGTGAGCCGCTCCAACCCGTCTTCGCCATCGGTGGCAGTGACGACGGTGAAGCCCTGGCGGGTCAGCGCACGCTCTGCGACGGCGCGGACCATATCCTCGTCCTCGACCAGCAGCAGCCGGGCATTGCCCCACTGGCCCGCGCTGACCTTGACCGGCTTGCGGCTGCGCTGTTCGACCGCGCCACCGCGATAGACGGGGAAATAGATCGAGAAGGTCGTCCCCTTGCCCGTTTCCGAATCGACGAAGATGTAGCCGCCAGACTGCTTGACGATGCCATAGACGGTGGAGAGCCCAAGGCCTGTGCCTTTGCCGACATCCTTGGTGGTGAAGAACGGCTCGAAGATCCGCGCCTGGACATCGGGCGGGATGCCCACCCCGCTGTCCTCGACCAGAATCGCGCTGTAATCGTCGGCGGGCAGGATATCGCTCGCCATCGCGCGCACTTCGGCAGCGGTGATCTTGCGCGTGCGGATGGTGAGCGTGCCGCCCGGCGGGCGCTTGGCGAGCATCGCATCGCGCGCATTGACCGCAAGATTGACGATGACTTGCTCGAGCTGCCCCGGATCGGCACGCACCGGGCCCAGATTGCGGTCGTGCTGCACCTCGAGCACGATCTTCTCGCCGATCAGCCGCTTCAAGAGCTCTGAGGTGTCCGAGACGATATCGGGCAGCTGCAGCACCTGCGGACGCAGCGTCTGCTGGCGCGAGAAGGCGAGCAGATGCCGGGTCAGCGAGGCGGCGCGGTTGGAGTTGCTGCGGATCTGCTGGATGTCGTCATAGTCGCTGTCGCCAGGGCTGTGCCGCATCAGCATCAGGTCGCAATGGCCGATGATCGCAGTCAGCACATTGTTGAAATCATGCGCAACGCCGCCTGCGAGCTGGCCGATCGCCTGCATCTTGCTGGCCTGCGCGACCTGGCGCTTGAGACGGCTTTCCTCGGAGTTGTCCTTGATCGAGAGCAACACCGCAGCATCGCCCATGCCGCGCAGCCCTGCCAGCGACAGCGTCACCGGCTCGTCGGGCTGGTGCCGCAGCCGCAGCGCGACATCGGCGGACATCGCCTGGCCGCTGGCATGCCGGCGCACCGCATCGGCCAGCGCGCCCTTGTCCTCGCGCACCACCAGATCGCCCGGATAGGGTGGCAGCGTGCCTTCGGTGATTCCGGCGGCGCGGATAAAGGCATCGTTGGCGAACAGGAAGCGCCCGTCGCGATCGGTCATCGCCAGCCCCACCGGCAGCAGCCCGAGCAGGTTCTGGACATAGCCAAGCGCGGTGCCCTTATCCATGCCGCTGGCGTCTTCATCGATGAGCACGACCAGCGCGGGCGCCTTCTCGCGCTCCTCCGGATCGGTGGTGTGCAACGGATCGACCAGCGGCAGATGGAACAGCCTGAGCGGAACGCCCTTGCGCCCCTCGCGTTCGAAATAGATGCGGTTGCGTTCGTCCGCGCGCAGGAAGCTCGCAAGATCACGCCCCACGACATTGCCCGCCTCGGCGCCCGCGGCGCGCGCGGCAAAGGCGCTGTTGGCAGCGCGGATGCGGCCTTCCGGGCTGATCGCTGCGGCCATGAAACCACCCTCGCCCAGCGCCCGGCCAGGACGACCCGCCAGCATTTGATCAGCCTCGAGCGCGAGATCGAACTTCTGCACCGGCTCGAACCGCCACAGCAGATAATCCTGCCCGCGGCCCACCCGCTGAACCGCTGCATCGATCCGGGTACCTGCAGTCACCAGCCCTGCAGCGCCGCCATGGCCGTCGCGCCAGGCGGCACGCCCGGCCTCGGCCAGCAAATCTCCCCCCTGCCCCGCCAACGGCAGCTTGGGCGGAACTACCTCTGAGCCGAACAGGTCGACAAAGCGCTGGTTGGCGCAGATCATCCGCCCGGCCTCGTCGGTGATCGCGATCGCGATGACGGGGTGATCGGTTGCGGCATGGGTGACCGACCAGTCGGGCAGCGCGGCCTGCACCTGCACTCGTGCGGGAAACTGGCGGCGATACACCATGATCAGCGAGGCAAGCCCGACCAGGCCCGCGGCAAACAGCATCAGCGGTACCCAGTCGCCCAGCGCCAGCCAGATCAAACCGCCGCTCAGAACCAGCGCGCCGACAATGATCAGCGCGGTGATGCGGGCATCGGGTGCATCGGGATCGGGCAGTGCGGGCAACCATTCCGGCCAGTCAAGGTCGGGTCGGGCACGGGTGGTGGTCAAGGTCGTCGGGTCCCCCTGCGCGGCCGTAGGGCCCCGCCTGCAAGACGGTGACGCTAGCGCAAGTTGCGCAGCGTTACAAATTGCAGATGCGGCTCAGGCGCAGGATGTTGCGATCAGGAGTGCCGCACCCGCGTCAGCCTGCGGCGCCTTTTGCCGGCGATCCACACCCGCCAGCCGATGGCGCTGGCAAGATAGCCGATCGCAGCGAGCACAACCGCCAGCACGACCAGCCCGAAGGCGGTGATCGAGGCAGCGCCCGTCAGCCATTCCATCCAGGTTTCGACATGCGGCTGGTTGAGCGCGGTGGCGACCGGCTGGCCATAAGTGGTTGCATCGATCCGCAGGATGAAGCTGCCGATATGATAGCTTGCCAGCCAGAACAGCGGCGTGGTGAAGGGATTGGTGATGAAGGTGGTCAGCGCGGCCACCGGCACGTTGGCGCGCACAGGCAACGCCAGCAGCGCGGCGGCAAAAATCTGGCCCAGCGGGATGATCACGCCGACCAGAACGCCAAGGGCGACGCCCCGCGGCACCGAACGCCGGGTAAAGCGCCACAGTTCAGAGCGCAGCACGCGCGCGGCAAAGGGCTTGATGAAGCGGTTCTGCTCCATGCTCTCGCGCGTCGGCAGATTGCGTCCCACCCAGCGGCTGAACCGGCCTTCAGTCAACTCCAAACCCTTGTGCCCTTATCGATCGCTACGCCAGCGTCGATGCCCCATGTGGGAACACCGCCGCAAAAGGCCATAGCCCATGATGGATTAAAACGACGTTTACCCAATTCCGGCGCGAATCGGTAGCGACCCCTTGCAGCACAGCCCATAGCGGACCTGCGTGATCTGGCGCACGTCATGTCACGAACCGACGGCTTTTTTCGATGATCGGAGCCCGACGCGAGCATCGCGCTCCGCCTGCGACTTGAAGGCAGGTGCTAGCCCTTGTCGCGCATGATGCGGCCCTGGTCGCGTTTCCATTCGCGCTCCTTGGTCGCTGCGCGCTTGTCGGGGGCCTTCTTGCCCTTGGCGAGCGCAAGTTCGACCTTGGCGCGACCGCGGCCGTTGAAGAACACCGAGAGCGGCACCAGGGTCATCCCCTGACGGTTGACCGCGCCGTGCAGCTTGCTGATCTCGCGCGAATGCAGCAGCAGCTTGCGGGGGCGCTTGGGTTCGTGGTTCTCGCGGTTGCCGTGGCTGTATTCGGGGATGTTCGAGTTGATCAGCCAGATCTGCTCGTCCTTCACCTCGGCATAGCTTTCGGCGATCGAGCCCTGGCCCGAGCGCAGCGCCTTGACCTCGGTTCCGGTCAGCGCGATGCCTGCCTCGTACACCGTATCGATGGCATAATCGTACCGCGCGCGCCGGTTTTCGGCGACGATCTTCTGTTTGTCAAAGGCTTCCGGTTTGGGCCGCGCCATCAAATAAGCCCGGCGTGAACCAGGGCGGCATCGACCGCCTTGCGGCTCTTCTTGTCAGGCGGGGTCATCGGCAACCGCAGATCAGGCAGGAAATCGGGCCGCACGCGGTTTATGGCATATTTGACCGGGCCGGGCGAGGCATCCGAGAACATCGCAGAATGCAGCGGATACAGCCGGTCGTTGAGCGCCAGCGCCGCCTTGTAATCACCCTTGGCGAGCGCCGCCTGGAACTGCGCGCACAGCGCCGGGGCGACGTTTGCGGTTACCGAGATGCAGCCCACCCCGCCCATCGCGCGGTGGCCCAGCGCAAGCTCGTCATTGCCCGACATCTGGCAGAACTTCTTGCCGCACTGCGCGCGCTGGGCGCTCACGCGCTCAAGATCACCGGTGGCATCCTTGACCCCGATGACGGTGGGGAAGCGCGACAACTTGGCCATCGTCTCGACCTTGATGTCGGTGACGGTACGCGCGGGCACGTTGTAGAGCATGATCGGCAGGTCGCATGCCTCGGTCAGCGCCTTGAAATGCGCACGCACGCCGTCCTGGCCCGGGCGGTTGTAATAAGGCGGCACGACCAGCGCCGCGCTGGCGCCGGCGGCCTTGGCGTTGAGCATGTGGCCGATGGCAACCTTGGTGTCGTTCGATCCGCAGCCGGCGATCACCGGAACGCGCCCGGCGGCCTGCTCGACGCACACGCGCACGATGTAATCATGCTCCTCGATCGACATCGTCGCGGCCTCGCCGGTGGTGCCGCACGGGACCAGACCGGAACTGCCGTTCTCGATCTGCCAGTCGATCAGGGCACGAAATGCGGGCTCGTCAAACGATCCGTCGCGGAACGGGGTCGCAAGGGCCGGAATTGAGCCGGAAAACATCGGGTAGCTCCTTTACCTCGCCCGCAAATCGGGCAAGAAGACTTCGAGACGCACATAGCTGTGTGTTCAGCGCCTGATAAGGATCGAAAGCGCATGATGTCCAGCATGGTTTCACGAATTGCAATTGCGCGCAGCACTGCCGCACTCATCGCCCTGCCCTTGCTGGGTGTCCCTGCCGCTTGCCTGGCAAGCGATCAATCGTCCGATTATGCGGCCAGCAGCGCGCCGATGAGCCGATCCGGCGACGGCAGCGACTGGGACCGCGCGCGCGCGCAGCTGCTGCAGTCGATGCCCGCCGACATGTCGGGCACCATCGCCAACTGGCGTTCGCTGACCACCAGCCCCAACAACTACACTTTCTCCACGTTCGCGAGCTTCCTGATTTCGAACCCCGGCTGGCCCGATGAGGACAAACTGCGCCGCAGCGCCGAGCAGGCGCTGGGCATCAGCCCCGCCGCGCCGCAGGAGGTGGTCGCCTATTTCACCCGCTTCGCGCCGCTGACCAATGTCGGCCGCGCGCGCTATGCCGTGGCGCTCGATGCGGTCGGCCAGCGTGAGGCTGCGCGCGCCGAGGCCGCCAGGGCCTGGCGCGGCGGCACCATGATGCCCGAAGACAAGATGCGGCTGTTCAGCCTGTTCGGCACGGGCTTCTCGCTGGCCGATCATGACGCGCGGATGGACGCGCTGCTCTGGGCCAGGGCGACGCCCGATGCAGAGGAGCAGTTCGGCTTCGTCTCGCCCGAGCGGCGGGCTATCTTTGCCGCGCGCCTCGCCATGCTCAAGAACCTGCCCGATGCCGACAGTCTGGCCGGATCGCTGGGAGCAGAGGCGATGCGCGATGCAGGCTATGTCGCCCAGCGCGCCAAAAGGCTGAATGACAGCGGCAACTGGGGCATGGCGCGCACGATGCTCGCCACCCGCCCGCCGCTGCAGTATCGCCCGGTGAACCCCGAGGCCTGGTACGAGACGCTGCTGGCGCAGGCGCGCGCGGCGAACAATGACGGCCAGTACAGCACTGCCTTCGACATCGCCTCGAGGGTCGACGATGCGTTTCCCGATGGCCATGACATCTCGGACGAGAGCCTGGGCGTGCGCGATGATTACACCAGCCTGACCTGGCTCGCCGGAACGGTGGCGCTGCAGAATCTCGGTCGTCCGCGCGATGCCATCGGCATGTTCGCGCGCTATGGTGGCGGCGCGCGCACCCCGCAGACCCGCTCCAAGGGCTATTACTGGGCCGGACGCGCTGCGGCCGTTGCTGGAGACACGACGCAGGCGACCCGCTATTTCGAGATGGCCGCCGCCTATCCCGATCATTATTACGGCCAGCTTGCCACCGAGCGGCTGGGCCGCGCGATTGCCCCGTTCGCCGAGGCGCCGCGCGTGCAGGTGAGCGCGGTCGAGCGTGGACGCTTCAATGCAAGTTCGCTGGTGCAGGCGACGCAGGTCATCGCGCGCAGCGGCGACTGGCCGACCCAGCGGCGCTTCTTCGGAGCTGTCGCCGCTTCTGCCAAAACACCCGAAGAGCATGTGATGGCCGCAGAACTTGCGCGCCAGATCGGGCGCCGCGACCTTGCAGTGATCGTCGGCCAGGCGGCACGCACCAAGGGCGTGGACGACCTCCAGTCGCTCGCCTTCCCGCAGATGCCGGTGCCGCCGGGTTTCCAGAACAACTGGACCATGATCCACGCGATCACTCGGCAGGAAAGCCAGTATGCGCAGAACGCGGTCAGCCATGCTGGCGCGCGCGGGCTGATGCAGCTGATGCCCGGCACCGCGCGCGAGCAGGCGGGCAAGATGGGGCTGAGCTATTCGATCGGCGCGCTGACCGACGACACGCAGTACAACATCCAGCTGGGCGCGGGCTATTTCGCGCGCATGATGGATTATTTCGGCGGCAGCTATCCGCTTGCGGTCGCGGCCTATAACGCAGGCCCCGGCAATGTGAACAAATGGCTCCGAGCCAATGGCGATCCGCGCACGGGCGGCATCGACATCGTCGAATGGGTCGAGAAGATCCCGATCTTCGAGACCAAGAACTATGTCCAGCGCGTGCTCGAGAACGCCGTGGTCTATGACGTGATGCACCCCGAGCGTTCGACGATGCGGGGCAACAACAAGCTCACGCGCTATCTAGGCAAGAACAGCCCCGGTTGAGTCCTTTCCGTCATTCCCGCGAACACGGGGATCCCGCTTTTTCTGTAGGATTGCGCAGAAGCGGGACCCCCGCGTTCGCGGGGGTGACGGTAAGTGATTTGCCGATGTGTTGGTCGCCTTGTCGACCCTGCCTTGCTAAAGCCCGCTCATGGACCGCCCCAACCACATCACCCCTGCAGGCTATGCCGCGCTCAAGGCGCGCTATGACCATCTGCTCGGTGTCGAACGCCCGGCGATCGTCGAGATCGTCAGCTGGGCTGCGGGCAATGGCGATCGCAGCGAGAACGGCGATTATCTGTATGGCCGCAAGCGGATGCGCGAGATCGATCGCGAACTGAACCGGCTCGCGCGCAAGATGAAGGCCGCCAAGGTCATCGACCCCAAGGAGCAGCAGGACACCGGCCGCGTGTGGTTCGGCGCCGAGGTCGAGATCGCCGATGAGAACGATGCCCGCCGCACGCTCACCCTGGTGGGCGATGACGAGCAGGACGCGGGTGCTGGCCGGATCGGCTGGAATTCGCCGCTGGCGCGCGCGCTGCGCGGCGCTGCGGTGGGTGACCTGCGTACGGTGACTCTGCCGGGTGGCACCAAGGAGTGGGAAGTGATGGCCATCGCCTATCCCGGCTGAGCGCCTGTCCAGCCTGAGCGGCAGAAGCCGTCTTTCATCCTCAACAAAAGTTTAACACTAAAACTGTCGCATCTGTCCTATGGGTGACACGTAAAGCCAAGTAACATGGCGATGCGTGAACCAAGGCCGTGGTCGATGCCGTCACGCCTGCGAATATCATAATATCATCAATAATGCACGCCCACCCAAAAGGTGATCGTATCCGTGTGTCCTCTTCATGCTTTGCCCGCAATTGGCAGAGCGATGACGCTTGCCTGAAGGAAATGATAATGAATCCCGTTTTGTATTGGAATGCTATACTTCTGGAATGCTCGCGCCGTGACTTTACGCGCGGCTTCAACAACGCCCAGCAACCCGGTCCCATCCGCACCTCGCGCGCGATGGCGATCGTTCATCTAGCCATCCATGATGCGGTGGCCTTCGCCAGCGGCAATCCGGGCGCTGCATGGCTCAGCAAGAAAGGCATCGCGCACGGCGTTGGCCCTGCCCCCGGCGGTAGCGTGACCGACATCATCGCCGGCGCGGCGGTGGTGACGCTGAAGGCGATGTACCCGCGCTACGGCATCTATATCGACGATTCGACCGGCGCGGTGAACGCGGGACGCTTTGCCTATGGCCAGCAGGTCGGCCAGGCGATCCTAGACGCGCGCGCCGCCGATGGATCTGACATCGACATCGCCACAAACCAGCCAGCCAACCCGGTCTACGGCCAGCATCGCGCCGATCCGTTCCAGCCCGGGCAGAACCGGCTGGGGCCGGTGTGGGGCAATGTCACCCGGTTCACCGGCGCCGCCAACCAGCCGCTCGATCCGTTTCCCGGAAGCGGGCTGGCCGACTATCTCGCCAATCCCGACTACAGGGACGATTTCGACGAGGTCCGCGACTACGGGGCGAAACTGCGCGGCAAGCGCAACGCCGAACAGGAGCGCATCGGGGTCTATTGGGGCTATGACGGCGCGATGAACCTCGGCGTGCCGCCGCGGCTGTACAACCAGGTCGCCCGCCGCGTCGTCGAGCCGCTCGCGCTCAATATCCCGCGTGCCGCCGAGCTGTTCGCGCAGCTCAACGTCGCGATGGCGGATTCGGGCATCGACGCGTGGCACTGGAAGTATTTCTACGACCTTTGGCGCCCGGTGGTCGGGCTGCGCGAGGAAGACGCGACGCGCGGCGGCGATCCGTTCTGGGCTCCCCTGGGCGCACCGCAGACCAATACCGCCGGCCCGATGACGCGGACGCCCAACTTTCCCGCTTATCCTTCGGGCCATGCCACCTTTGGCGCAGCATTGTTCCAGACGCTGCGGTTGGCGCTCAACACCGCGCCGGGCCCGATCACGCTGAAGGACGTGCTCGACGTCGAAACGCACAACAGTGCCCCGATCGCCAAGGAGAGCTTCAGCTTTGTCTCGGACGAGCTCGACGGCATCGCCAGCGATCCCGACGGCTCGACCCGCACCCGCGTGGACAAGGCCTTCGACAATTTCGCCGAGGCGGTGTGGGAAAACTCGGTGAGCCGGATCTATCTGGGCGTGCACTGGCGGTTTGACGGCATCCCGCGGCGCGATGGTGAGAACATCGGTGGCGTGCCGCTGGGGCTCGCGATCGGCAGCGAGGCGCATGACTTCTTCAACACCGCACCGTCGCTGGGCGGGGTTGTGATGCCTTAACTGAGCAGACTTCGTCGGCAGGGTTGCGCCGTCCCACTCGGGCGGTGCAACCCTCTGGTGGACTACTGGCCCCGGATCAGCAGGTTGCGAATCTCGGTCATGTCTTCCATGGCAAAGCGGATGCCCTCACGGCCCAGCCCCGAATCCTTGACCCCGCCATAGGGCATATTGTCGATGCGGAAGCTGGGGACGTCGTTGATCACGACGCCGCCGACATCAAGGTCATCCCAGCAGTCGAACATCTTGAACAGGTCGCGGGTGAACACGCCTGCCTGCAGTCCGAACTTGCTGTTGTTGACCTCGGCCATCGCTGCGCCAAAGTCGGTGAAGCTCGAGAGTACCGCGACCGGGCCGAACGCCTCTTCGGTGACGATCTTGGCTTCGTGCGGCACGTTCTCCAGCAAGGTCGCTTCGAGCATCGCGCCATCGCGCTTGCCGCCGCACAACAATGTGCCGCCCAGCGACACCGCCTCCTGCACCCAGCCATCGAGGCGGGTCGCCTCTTTGACGTGGATCATCGGGCCGATAAAGGTGTCGCGGTCCTTGGGATCGCCCGCGATCAGCGTCTTGGCCTTAGCGACCAGCATGTCGCGGAAGCGATCGTAGACATCGGCGTGGATCAGGATGCGCTGCACCCCGATGCAGCTCTGGCCGGACTGATAGAACGCCCCGAAGATCACGCGCTCCATCGCGTCGTTCAGATTGGCATCAGCATCGATGATCACCGCAGCGTTGCCGCCCAGTTCGAGAACGACCTTTTTCTTGCCGCAGCGCGCCTTCAGGTCCCAGCCCACATCGGGCGATCCAGTGAACGAGAGCAATTTCAGGCGGTCATCAGTGGTGAACAGGTCCGCGCCATCGCGGCTGGCGGGCAGGATCGAGAACGCGCCCTTGGGCAGGTTGGTTTCGGCCAGCACCTCGCCCATGATGATCGCGCCCAGCGGCGTGCGGCTCGCTGGCTTCATCACGAACGGGCAGCCGACCGCGATGGCAGGCGCAATCTTGTGCGCGGCGAGATTGAGCGGGAAGTTGAATGGCGAGATGAACGAGCACGGGCCGATCGGCACGCGCTTCCACATGCCGCGATAGCCCTTGGCGCGCGGGCTGATGTCCATCGTCTGGACCTCGCCGGTCATTCGCACCGATTCTTCCGCCGCAATGCGGAAGGTGTCGATCAGGCGGCTGACCTCGCCTTCGCTATCCTTGATCGGCTTGCCCGCTTCAACGCACAGTGCATAGGCGAGTTCTTCCGAACGCTCCTTGAACCGCGTCACGCAGTGGTTGAGCACCTCCTGCCGCTCATAGCTCGGCATCCGCGCCATCGGCTCTGCTGCCTCGACCGCGCCTGCGATCGCTGCATCGATCGTCGCGGCATCGGCCTGCGCCACACGAAATGCGACCTCGCCGGTGAACTTGTCGGTCACCTCCAGATCGGTGTTCGGCTGCTGCGCCTCGTTGTTGAGATAGAGCGGGTAGACGGATTTGAGGGTGGTCATAACAAGTCCCTTGAATCCCTCTCCCCTTGAAGGGAGAGGGTTGGGAGAGGGGGCCGCCCTCCCCCTTGGCATGAAGCGGGCAGTGGGAAATCCATTCCCCTCTCCCCGGCCCTCTCCCCTGAGTCGCAGACGAGCGAAGCTCAACGGGAGAGGGGGATTTCTGATTAAAGCTCTTTCGCCATCTTCTTGATGTCGATGTTCAAGATCTGGTCGTTCTCCGAATAATCAACCGGGCAATCGATGAGATGCACTCCTGGCGTGTCGCGCGTATGCGCGAGCAGTTCCTTCAGATGCTCGGCGCTTTCGACACGATAGCCGTTGGCGCCATAAGCCTCGGCGTATTTCACGAAATCGGGGTTGCCATAGGTCAGGCCCCAGTCCTGGAAGCCCATGTTCGCCTGCTTCCAGCGGATCATGCCATAGCTGTTGTCGTTGAGGATCAGCACGGTCATGTTGAGCTTCAACCGGACCGCGGTTTCCATCTCCTGGCTGTTCATCATGAACCCTCCATCGCCGCAGATCGCCAGCACCTTGCGGTCGGGATAGACCATCGACGACATCATCGCCGACGGCAGGCCCGCGCCCATCGTGGCGAGCGCATTGTCGAGCAGCACGGTGTTGGGCCGGTACGCGTCATAACCACGCGCAAACCAGATCTTGTAGACGCCGTTGTCGAGGCAGATGATGCCGTCGTCGGGCATCGCGTTGCGGATTTCCTGCACCAGATAGGGCGGGAAGATCGGGAAGCGCGCATCGCCCGACAGCGACTTGGTGTGATCGACCTCGGCCTTGCGGAACGCCAGCATGTGGTCGAACTTCCACCCGCCATTGGGGACGATATCTTCCTTCATCTGCCAGATCGCATTGGCGATATCGCCGATCACCTCGATCTCGGGGAAATACACCGGATCGACCTCGGCGGTCTTGGACGAGATGTGGATCACCGGCGTGCCGCCGGGATGCATGAAGAACGGCGGCTTTTCGATCACGTCATGGCCGATGTTGACGATCAGGTCGGCAGCTTCCACCGCGCGGTGGACGAAATCGCCCGCCGACAGCGCGGCGCAGCCGACGAACTTGGGGTGCCGCTCGTCGATCACGCCCTTGCCCAGCTGGGTGGTCAGGAACGGGATGCCGGTCTTCTCGATGAACTGCAGCAGCATGCGGCTGGTCATCGTGCGGTTAGCCCCTGCCCCGATCACCAGGATCGGCGACTTGGCCTGCTCGAGCGCGGTGACCGCGGCGCGGATCGACTTCTTGTCGGCATTGGGTCGCCGGGTCTGGCTGGGCTTCAGCGGCACCGAATCGGTCTTTTCCTCGGCAATGTCCTCGGGGAACTCGATATGCGTGGCGCCGGGCTTTTCCTCCTCGGCCAGGCGGAACGCCTCGCGGATGCGGCTGGGGATGTTGTCAGCGCTGGCCAGCTGATGGGTGAACTTGGTGATAGGCTTCATCATGCCGACGACATCGAGGATCTGGAACCGGCCCTGCTTGGATTTCTTGATCGGCTTCTGGCCCGTCACCATCAGGATCGGCATGCCGCCCAGCTGGGCATAGGCTGCGGCGGTGACGAAGTTGGTAGCACCGGGGCCCAGGGTGGCCATGCACACGCCGGTCTTGCCGGTGTGGCGTCCATAGGTCGCCGCCATGAAGCCGGCCCCCTGTTCGTGACGGGTGAGGATGAGCTTGATCTTGGTCGACCGGCTGAGCGAATCGAGCATGTCGAGATTTTCCTCGCCGGGAACGCCGAAGATGTACTCGACGCCCTCTTCCTCCAGGCACTGGATGAACAGATCGGATGCTTTGGTCATGAATTAACTCCCCCGGAAACCGAAAATGGCTTGTCGTTGCAATCGTGCGACCGAAAGGATGACCGGGCGGTGCGTTATGCTTGGGCTACCCGGGCGGAATGTGCGATGCGGAAAAACCATGGGCTCCGCCGCCCACGCCCCGTGTGACGCAAGGCATAACCCCAAATATTTGCCGAGTCACCCGCCAAAAGTGCTGTCCCGGAACAGGGCGCGGAACACCTGCTGGTATCGCCTGCACGGCGGCCGGGCGCTGGGCATCCAACACCCTGTCAATGTAGGAATTGGACCAGTATCCTGAAGTATTAACCGATCATAACTTGGCGATTGCGGGGCTGGCGATACAGTATCGGCCGCCCTGCCGGCGTCGTGTTTGCTGTCAAAAGGTCAATGCCCATGGACCGCTCCCCCGTCTTTTCTGCGATCAAGGCCCTGCGCTCCGGCCAGTCCTTCACCCAGGCTGATGTGACCGCAATCGATAGTCTGCTCGATACGCTGGGGATTGCCCGATCGACGGGCACCGCTGCCACCGCAACCAAGATCGGACTGACCGAAGCGGACTTTCAGCAAGTCGCCGCAGCGCTGGGCTGCACCGTCGCGCAGATCCGCGCGGTGTGGGAGGTCGAAAGCGGCGGCGGCTGGTTCAGCGACGTCCGCGGCGACATCCTGGCGCTTGACGGCCCCGGCGGCTTTCTCGACGGGCCGCATCTGCCCAAGATCCTGTTCGAGGCGCACATCTTCAATCGCTATACCGAAGGCAAGTACCGCGCGAGCCACCCCAACCTGTCGAGCGCACGCTGGAACCGGAAGCTCTATGTCGGCGGCCAGGGCGAATACATCCGGTTGTGGAAGGCGATGGCGCTGGATCGCAAGGCGGCGCTGCTATCCGCCTCGGTCGGCGGCGCGCAGATCATGGGGTTCAACCACCAGGCCGCGGGCTTCCCCACGGTCGAGGCGTTCTGGGACGCGATGAAGCAGTCCGAAGCCGCGCATCTCAAGGCCTTCGCCGCGTTCATCACCTCGAAAAAGCTGGTGAGCGCGCTGAGAGCGATCAGCAATGTCGCAGCGGCGTGCATGGCCTTTGCCAAGGGATATAACGGCGCGGGCTTTGCCGCGAACAACTATCATGTGAAGATCGCCGCCGCGCATGCCAAATACAGCTGACGGCGATCTCGATCAGTATCCCAGTGCGAGGTCGACCTCGTTGACCAGCGCCTCGCCGCGCACATAGCGGCCCAGATTGTCCGCAAAAAGGGCCGCCGCCCGCTGGAACATCCGGTTCTGCGCGCGGCCCGAGAGGTGCATCGAGATCTGCACATTGGGGAGAGTCCACAGCTCATGATCGGCCGGTAACGGCTCGGGCGTGGTGACGTCGAGAAACGCGCCCGCGATGCTCTTGCCCTTGAGCGCAGCGATCAGCGCGTCCTGATCGACGCATTCGCCGCGCGCGATGTTGACCAGGATCGCCTCGGGTTTCATCGCGGCGAGCTCGTCGGCACCGATCAGCGCATCGGTTTCGCGCGTGGCAGGCGTCGCGATGACCACCCAGTCATACTCGCCGATCCGCCCGCGCCATTCGTCAGCTCCCAGTATTCCGGCGTCGGGCCGCGCGGTGCGGGCAACCCCGGTTACCTCCACCCCGAAACCCTTCAGCCGCTCGCCGATCGCAGAACCGATCGCACCATAGCCGATGACCAATGCGCGGGTTTCGTAAAGCTCGATCGTCCCGGGCGAGGTCCACAGCCACTCGCGCCTGTCCGCGGCGCGCACGACGTCAGCATAGCCCTTGGCCATGCTGAGCATACCCAGCACCGCGTATTCGGCGACCGCGATGGTGTTGATGCCGACGCCGTTGGTGACCCGGGTGCCGCGCGCGGTCAGCTCCTCGACCGGGAAATGGTCGAGCCCGGCATAGAGGGTGGAAACCCATTTCAACCCGGTGCCCGCCAGCACCACATCGCGCATCGCCTGCTTGTCGTGCATGTCGACCCAGGCGATATCGGCATCGGCCACCTCGACCCTGGCCTCGTCCGCCGAACCGATCCACACCACATCGACGCCATCGGGGATGGCCGGTTCGAGCAATGGTCGTACGAGTGCGGAAATCACGGCCTTGGTCATTGAAAAGCTCCCTGTGCGTCAGGCCCTGTAGGCGAGACAGCCAGCAGCAATAAGCAGCGGCAGGGCAGCAAGGTCAACAAGCGCAATGCTTCGCAGCGATGCAGGCGCTCCGGAAGACCAGAACAACACGAGAAACGAAACCATGCTGACGGCGGCCACCACTGCCGCCAGCCGGCGAACGCCGGGGTCGAAGATCGCCCAGATACAGACGACAACCACGCATGCAAACAATGCCGCGCGGTGCTGGACGAGAAGGAACGCCGGGTCTGCGGGGGCCATTCCGTAAAGCGCCGCCAGCAGGCCCGGCTGGAACAGTGCCGCTGCCGGCAACACGTGGACCGCGCAGATCAGCAGCCAGAGGATCGGTTGGAGCATGTCGGCATTCTAACGAATGCGACCGCATCTGCGATTACGCGAAAGGTAAACGTCAACAAATCTCTAGACCTCGATCCGCCACTCCCAGCCCAGCGGATCGCCGTCCATCACCTCGACCCCTGCGGCTGTCAGGTCGTCGCGGATCGCGTCGGATGCGGCGAAGTTCTTGTCCGCGCGCGCATCCTTGCGCAGCTTGAGCATGTGCTCGATGCGCGCCTCATCGATCTCGATCGCCACCGGGCGGAGGCGCAGCGCCGAACGCTCGAGTGCCATCAGGTCGAGCCCCAGCACCGCATCCATCGCCTCGATCGCTGCGAGCCGCTGGCCCGCATCGATCTTCTTTTGCGCCAGAGCCTCGTCCAGCACGGTCAGCGCCTTGGCGGTGTTGAGATCGTCTGACACCGCAGCATCGAAATCTCCCAGCAGCTGCAACAGTCGCGGGTGATCAACGCTCTGCGCCGCGCTCGCGCCGGAGCGCAATGCCGCCACTGCCATCACCAGCCGCTTCAGCCGCGTCAGCGCCGCGAGCAGATTGTCCCAGCTGAACTCGAGCTCGCTGCGATAGTGCGCCTGCAGGCACATCAGCCGATAGGCGAGCGGGTGAAACCCCTTGTCGATGAGCAGCTGCAGCCGGAGGAACTCACCGCTCGATTTCGACATCTTGCCGGTGCGGTCGATCAGGAAGTTGTTGTGCATCCAGATCTTGGCGCCAGAGTTTCGCGGATCATCCAGGCCGTTCGTGCAGCAGAATGCCTGATTCTGGGCGATTTCATTGGGATGATGAATCTCGCGGTGGTCGATGCCGCCTGTATGGATGTCGAAGGGGAAGCCGAGCAGCTTTTCTCCCATCACCGAGCACTCCAGGTGCCAGCCTGGCGCGCCCCGACCCCAAGGCGAATCCCATTCCATCTGCCTTGTCTCTCCGGGCGGAGTCTTGCGCCAGATCGCGAAGTCGGCGGGGTTGCGCTTGCCTTCCACGCTCTCGATCCGGCCCTCACCGTCCTCGGTCACCGCGCGCGCCAGGCGGCCATAATCGGCCACGGTCGACACATCGAAATAGAGCCCGCTGTCCAGCTCATAGCAGTGCTTGTCGGCCATCGACTTGCCCCACTCGATCATCGCCCCGACATATTCGGTCGCGCGCGGGTGCTGCTTGGGCTGGACATTCAGGCGAGCCAGATCGCGCTCGAAATCCTCCTGATAGAAGCGCGCAATATCCCACGCAGACTTGCCCTCGCGCGCAGCCATGCGTTCCATCTTGTCCTCGCCCTCGTCGGCGTCGGACGTCAGATGGCCAACATCGGTGATGTTGATGACATGGGTGAGCTTGTAGCCCTTCCACTGCAACGTGCGTCCCAGCGTATCGGCAAAGACATAGGCCCGCATGTTGCCGATATGCTGGTAATTGTAGACCGTCGGCCCGCAGCTGTAGACGCGAGCCTCGCCGACATGAACGGGCGTGAAGGGCTCGACCGCGCGCGTCAGGCTGTTGAACAGCATCAGCGGTGCGGCTTGGGGATCGGATGCAGGCTGGGTCATGATGCGGCAACCCTTGCCTGCAAACCGCGCGGGCCGTCAAGCACCATGGCGCAGACACAAAAACCCCGCCCGCGCCGGTCGCAGCGGCACGGGCGGGGGATAAAATCGCGGTTGGTTCAGCGATCGCCTGCGGGGCTGACCTCCTGCTCGACGGCGGCCATCGTCTCGACCAGCAGACCGAGCTGGTTCTCGCAGCCATTCTCGATCAGCGTGCCGGCCAGTTCGTCGACCTCTGCCGGAACGCTGGGCAGCACCACCAGGTCGATCTTCCTGGCCGCGCCATCAGGTCCGGTCAGCGTGTAGCTGCTGCCGCTGACCACAGGCACTTCGGCAAAGGGCCAGACGCGGTTGCCCGATCCCTTCTTCCACAGCAGATCGGCCTTGGCGCCGCTGGCGTTGGCGAGCTTGAGGTTCACGTCGTCGGCGACGCTGGCGCGCCAGAACAGCAGGCGGTTGGGCTCGGCCACGCAGAACTTGCCCGACTGGCTGGCATCGATGAACCACAGATTGGGGCTGCGGGGTGCTGAAGGCTTGGCTGCGGACGGCGCACCGCGCACGGCTCCGGTCCGGGTCCGGCTGGCACCGCCGCTGGTCGAAAGCAGGCTAGCGATCTGCGTGCTCTGCGTCTGGTCGCGCTTGACCGCGCCATCGAGCGTGAAGGTACCGGGGCCCGAAAGGACGCGGGTGCCGGCCTTGTCGAGCACGGTCACACGGTCGCTGGCCTTCAGCACCACCTTGGTGTTGGCGGGCAGCTTCTTGCCGGCCGGATATTGCGCAGCGGAAGGCCCCGCCGATCGCACCACCATGGACTGGGCCATCGCGGTACCGCTGACGGCAACCCCCAGGCCTAAAACTGCACCCAACGCAAGCGCCCGGTGAAGTACGGACTTCCTATCAACCGAGAACATAGCTTTCTCCTTTTTGTGTCTGACCAAGTCGCTTGAACAGATTCGCGATGGCCTCTTCCTGCCCCATTTCCTGCAGCTGTGATGTGAGTTGAACCACAGCGTCTGAATCTCCCGCCTCGTGCGCAGTCACGAGTTGAGCGATTTGGGTACGTTCACCTGCCGGCATGTCCGGCGCGGGTTCGAAAATATCCACGGGCTTGGCGCGCCCTCTTAGCACGATCCGGCCCATCGGACGATACCAGTCTAGCCCCGAGCGCTCCGCCGCCTCGCGGCTGACCAGCACGCGGGTGTCGAGGTTCTTGTTCGCCGCCTCGAGCCGCGCGGCGGTATTCATGCTGTCACCGAACGCCGTGTATTGAATGCGCCCCTCGCCGCCGAAGTTGCCGACGATCGCTTCACCGAAATGCACGCCGACGCGGGTGCGACCGATCGGCGGGACGCCTTCGGGCGCGCTGCGGCGGAACTCCTCGCCAGCCTCGTACATCGCCCAGGCCGCTCGCACCGCGCGCTCACCGTCGTCGGGAAAGCTGATTGGCGCGCCCCAGAAGGCGACCACCGCATCGCCCACGAACTTGTCGAGCGTGCCGCCATATTGCAGCACCACGTCGGCGAGCTTGTCGAGATAGTTGTTGAGCAGGAACGCCACCATCTCCGGCTCGATCGCGTGGGTCAGCTTGGTAAAGCCCTCCAGATCGGTGAATACGCAGAAGATCTCGCGCTTCTCGCCGTGCAGCGCGAGCTTGTCGGGGTCCTTGAGGATTTCCGCCGCGACCGAGCGGGGCAGGTACTTGCCCAGCGCGTTCTGCGCGAACGCGCGCTGCTTGGACCCAACCACGCGTGCGGCGGCACCCACCGAGGTATAGGCGAGCAGCCATCCGGTCGCCCAGCCGAAGCTTGGCAGGTCTAATGTATCGAACCCCTGATATTGCAGAATGAACGGCACGGTGATGAAGAACAGGATCTGCGATCCGAGCAGCAGTCCCATGATCCAGGCACGCGCCTGGCTGATCGCGGTGGCGCAGCCGGCCAGCACCACGACCAAAGCGATCACCCAGAGCGACCAGCCGGGGAATGAGAACGGCTGATCGTTGTCGAGAAGCTGGGACATCATGTGCGCATGGACTTCGAGCCCGATCATCTGCGAATCGCCGGTGACGACATCGCCGATGCGGGTGAGCGGGGTATCGAACTTGTCGAAATCAACGAAATCCCCGCCGATCAGCACATGCTTGCCCTTGACCTCGCTGGCGACGAACTCGGCGCTTTCAGGGTCGGCAAACAGGTCGATCGGCAGCTTGTTGATCACCGGGCGGTCCGACGACAGCGGGAGGCGGAAGCGGATCGCACCGCGATAGTCGGCGAACGCTGCGTTGGGCGGGGTCATCGCACGCACCATGATCGGCGGCAGGTTCTTCGGCTGGTCGGGCCAGCGCCGCGCGACACCATCCGGATCGGTCAGCAGCCGGATGCTGGTGGGCACCGTCTTGGCGGTAGTGATGTCCTTGAGGAACTGCTCGAGAAACTCCTGCTGGCGGAACTGGATCGCCTCGGTGTTGGTCTCGTTGGATGCATAAGCGACGTGCGTGGGGGTCTGCATCGATCGGAATGCGGTCTTGAGCGCCTCGTCATCGTCCTGCGGCTGATCGAACAGAATATCGATGCCGATCGATTTTGCCCCCATCCTGTCGATGTTGGTCAGCGCATTGGCAAGGATGGTGCGGTCGACCGGAGATCGCTGGCCGGTGTCGATCAGCGTGTCGTCGGTATAGACCACCATCAGGATGCGCGGGTCCTGATCGACCTTTTTGGCGAAATTGGCCGCGCGCATGTCGTACATCGCGTTTTCGGCATCGCCGAGCAGCGGCATCGTGGGGCTGTAACGCGCCACCGCGAGCGCGAACACCAGAAAGCCCAGGGTCGCGAGCATCCGCACGAGCCCCAGCTGGCGAATGAGCCGGTTTGCCGAACGGCCAACCTCATCGCGGCTGCTGGGGGCCGAAGCGGTGTCTGGTTTCAGCGCCATGATCTCAGCTGCCGCCCCCCGGCGCGTTCATGTCCATGCTTGCCCAGGCGCTGGAGCACGCGGCAACGCGGCCGGATGGCGCCCCGCACGCAGGCACCGTGGCCGCTGCGTCCGCTCGTGTGTCACCTGTCTGGCCGTCGCACATTGTCACACCCCATTTGCCTCGATCCCTGAGGATGCGGCGGCAAATCCTGATTTCGGCGCGACCCGGTCTGGATTCGTTTGGGGATGCTATAATCCCCCCGATGCGGCGTGACCAGTTGCCGCATCGGAATGATGGCAGATTATACAGCGCCCGATGAACCTTGGATGTCGCTGCCCCCGACCCGCTTTAGAAACCGCGAAAGTCTATGGCCTCGGACAGGTCGACGCGCGGAACCGCAAAATTGTTGATCGGTGCATCGGGGTCGCGATAGCCCACCGCCATGCCGGTGAAGAAGATGAACTCGTCGCCGATGCCCAGCAGCTCGCGCATGTAGCTGCCGTACATCGCCCAGATTTCCTGCGGGCAACTGTCGAGCCCCGCCTCGCGCAGCAGCAGCATCACCGTCTGCAGCCACATGCCCATGTCCGACCATTGCGGCGGCCCCATATAGGTGCGGCAATAAGTGAAGATCTGCACCGGGGCACCGAAGCTGTCCCAGTTCTTGGCCATCTGCGCGATACGACCTGCGCCATCCTCGCGCGCGAGCCCCAGCGCGTCGAACATCCGCTTGCCGACCAGCCGCCTCTGCTCCTCGTAGCGACCCTCGAGGCCCTTGGGGTAGATGTCGTACTCCATCCCCGCACCCATCGGCTCGCTCGCGGCCTTCGCCTTGATCTTGGCGGTCAGATCGGCCAGCGGCTCGCCGGTCAGCACGATGACATGCCATGGCTGGGTATTGCCCCCCGAGGGCGCGCGCTGCGCCTTGGTCAGGATATCCTGCAGCATGTCGAGCGGAACCGCATCGGGCCGGAACTGGCGCACGGACCGACGGGTGGCAACGGCTTCGGATACGTTCAAGGCAGATCTCCGGATCAGGGTTCGCGATTTAATCGCTTGGTTAAGCTGGGCGCTGACCTTTGGCAAGTCTGCCCTAGCGCCGCGCCAGCCCGCATCACTCGTCGTCGAACAGCCCCGCCAGTTGCTCGACCATCGTGCCGCCCAGTTGTTCGGCATCCATGATCGTCACCGCGCGCTTGTAATAGCGGGTGACGTCGTGGCCGATGCCGATGGCGATCAACTGCACCGGCGACATCTTCTCGATCCAGTCGATGACCTTGCGCAGATGCTGTTCGAGATAGGCGCCGTGGTTCACCGACAGCGTCGAATCATCGACCGGCGCGCCATCCGAAATTACCATCAGGATGCGGCGTTCCTCGTGGCGGGCGAGCAGACGGTTGTGCGCCCAAAGCAGCGCCTCGCCGTCGATATTCTCCTTGAGCAGCCCTTCGCGCATCATCAGGCCCAAATTCTTGCGCGCACGCCGCCAGGGCTCGTCGGCCTTCTTGTAGACGATGTGGCGAAGGTCGTTGAGGCGTCCGGGAAGCTGCGGGCGGCCCTGCGCCAGCCAGTCCTCGCGGCACTGGCCACCCTTCCAGGCCTTAGTGGTGAAGCCCAGAATCTCGGTCTTGACCCCGCAGCGTTCCAGCGTGCGCGCCATGATGTCCGCGCTGATCGCCGCGATGCTGATCGGGCGACCGCGCATCGATCCGGAATTGTCGATCAGCAGCGTGACCACCGTATCGCGGAAGTCGGTTTCGCGCTCGATCTTGTACGACAGCGAATGCCCCGGCGCGACGACGATGCGCGCCAGACGCGCCGCATCGAGCATCCCTTCTTCCTGGTCGAAATCCCAGCTGCGGCTCTGCTGCGCCATCAACCGGCGCTGCAGACGGTTGGCGAGCTTGGTCACCGCGCCCTGCAGATGCGCGAGCTGCTGGTCGAGATAGGCGCGCAGCCGCAGCAGTTCGTCCTCGTCGCACAGGTCGGTGGCCTCGACCACCTCGTCAAAGCGGGTGGACCAGGCCTTGTATTCGAAATCGGAAGGAAGATCGGTCCAGGGGCGGTTGGGCCGCGTCGGCATCATGCCATCATCGCCCATCTCGCCGGGGTCGCCGTCGTCGCCCTGCTCCATCTCGCCTTCGGTTTCGGACTGGTCGCCGTCCTCGTTCTCGCCGGTCTGCTCCTCGCCGCGCGCCTCGGTCTGGCCCTGATCGGACCCTTCCTGCTCGCCGTCCTGGTCCTCGGGTTCGCCCTCTTCGGACGAATCGTCATCGTCGCCGTCGTCCTGGCTGTCCTCCTCGTCCATCTGGCCCTCGGTGAGGTCGAGATGTTCGAGCAGCCGGGTGGCAAGCGCAGCAAACGCCGCCTGATCGTCGAGCGACAGCGCAAGATTGTCGATATCCTCGCCACCCTTGCTCTCGATCCAGTCGCGCACCAGATCGACCCCGGCAACGGTCCCTGCGGGCATCGGCTTGCCGGTCAGCCGTTCGCGCACGATCAGCCCCAGAGCGGTCGATAGCGGCACCTCGTCAACCTTGGTCGCGCGCGCGATCGGGTCCGAGCGCATGCGCATGTCGAGCGCGGCATCCAGATTGGCCCCCAGCCCACTCATCGCGCGGCTGCCCAGCGCCTCGATCCGCACCTGCTCGACCGCATCGAATGCAGCGCGGGCAACCGCCTCCTTGGGCGCATTGGCGTTGTGCTGGGCGGGGTTGTGATGCTTCAGCCGCAGCGCGTAGAGGTCTGCAAAACCGCGCGCCTCGGCGACCTGATCTGCGGGCAGCTTGCGCCCCGGCATCGGCACACGCAGCTTGGTGCCAGATTGCGACGGCGGATCCGCGGTGAACGCCACCTCGACCTCAGGTTGATGCGCGATGGCGCGCGCGGTTCCGGCGAGAACGTTCTTCAGGTCATCAAGTGGCGTGCGGTTGGTCATGCGCTATCGCTGAACACCCGGACCTGCGATGTCAAGCAGCCTGCCGATACGGGGCAGCTATTGCCCGGGCGGAGCAGGAGGCTCGGGCCTGCGCCGCTCGACCTGCGCGCCGTTGCCATCGACGGTGACCGCAACCGGCGCGCCGCCGACATCGCCCGAAATCGTCAGGCCATCGGGGGTGACGCGCACATTCGCGCCGCCGACCTGCGCCTCGATCTCGCCTTCGATGATCGGATCTATCGCGGGGTCGGGGTCTACCTCCTCGGGCGGCGCCACCGGTGCGGCACGGCGCCGCGGAACGGCGCCGCGCACCGCCTCGCCCATGAACTGGCGCCAGATCCGCGCGGGCAGACCGCCGCCGCGGATCCCGCTCATCGGGCTGTTGTCGTCGTTTCCGATCCACACACCCACAACCAGATCTCCGGCATAGCCGACGAACAGCGCATCGCGATTGTCCTGGCTGGTCCCGGTCTTGCCGAAATTGGGGATGTTGAGACTGGCCGCACGGCCGGTGCCGCGATTGACCGCGGCGCGCAGCATGTCCTGCATCTGCTCGTGCACCCGTGACGAATAGCTGTCCGGGCCATCGACCAGCCATTCGAACCAGCCCTGCTCCTCGCGCTTGAAGGCGTGCGGTTCGACCGGCCAGCTGTTGCCCGCAACCCCGGCAAAGGCCGCGGTCAGCTCGATCAGGCTGGCGCTGGCGCTGCCCAGCGCCAGGCTGGGATCGCCTTCGGTGAACGGCCCCTTGAGCCCCAGCTTGGTCGCCTGTTCGATCACCTTTTCGCTGCCCACTTGCTGGAACAATCGGACCGCTGCGACATTGCTCGAGTGCACGAACGCCTCTTCCAGGCTGATCACACCGCGATAGCGGTCGCCAGCGTTGCGCGGGCGATAGGTGCCGGTGGTGATCGGGCTGTCATCGACGACCGAGCTTGGCTCCATCCCCGCTTCGAGCGCGGCGAGCCAGACGAACAGCTTGAAGGTCGATCCCGGCTGGCGTCGCGCCTGGGTGGCACGGTTGAAGGGCGACTGCGCATGGCTCTTGCCACCGACCATGGCGACGACCTCGCCATTGGGGCGCATTGCCACCAGCGCCACCTGCGCCTTGCCCAGTCCCGCCCGCGCGACGATCCGCTCGGCTGCACGCTGCAGCCGCGAATCCAGCGTCGTGGTGAGCTCGAGCCTGGCATGCGACATCTCGGTCAGCGCGCGCGCCTGCGGCATCGCCCAATCGGCAAAATAGGTGCCGTTGGCAAGCTTGGGCCGTTCGTGCACATCCAGCCGCGGCTGGGGCAGCGCATCGGCCTGTTCCCGCGTCATGAACCCTGCGTTGACCATCGCGGTGCGCACCATGTCGGCGCGGCGGCTGGCCCCCTTCCAGTTGCGCGTCGGCGCAAAGCGCGACGGCGCCTGAACCAGCCCGGCGAGCAGGATCGCCTGTTCGGGTTTCAACCGCTCGGGCTGGCGATCAAAATAGTGCAGCGAGGCCGCGCGCAGCCCGTACACGTTGTCGCCGAAATAAGCGTTGGAGAGGTATCGCCCCAGGATCTCATCCTTGGTCAGCCAGGCTTCCAGCCAGAACGCGATCAGCATCTCGCGCAGCTTGCGGGTCAGGCTGCGTTCTGGGGTGAGGAAGCTGATCTTGGCGAGTTGCTGAGTGATCGTGCTACCGCCCTGGGTACCGCTCGATCCCGAGACGTTGGCCCACAGCGCCCGCGCAAGACCGCGCGGATCGATCCCCCAATGGCTGTAGAACCGCCGGTCCTCGATCGCGAGAAACGCCTGCACGACATGCTCCGGCAAGCGCTCGACCACGACAGGCTCTTCGACCACCGCCCCGCTGCGCGCGATCGGCGTACCATCGGCGGCGAGCAAAGTGATTTCCGGCGGCGCGATCGGCTGCAGCGATTTGGACAACGGCGCGGTGATCGCCAGCCAGGCGAGCAAGATCAGGAACAGGACAAAGACTGCCGCGAGGATGCGCTTGGCCCACCACCAGCGGTTGCGCGGCGGCTTGATGGGCTCTGGCGCTACCGACCTTACGTCCGCAGGATCGAGCCACGGATTGCGCGCCTCGCCCAACCCCGGCGGCGGCCACGGGGCATCAACGGCGGAAACTCCGCCGCCACCAAAACGCCCCGATCCGAATCGCAATTTCTTGAACACAGCGGTGTATTATATCAATATGACAGCAAGCGCGAGAGGGTTGCGGTTGATCAAAGCCCTCCCCCTCGATGGGAGAGAGTTGCGTGGGGGTGCGCTCTCCGGATTGCGCTTTCGATCGCCATCAACACGCAATCCTCGGCTGTCAGCCCTCAGCAACCGCGCAAATTACCCCTTGCCGATAATGCTCTCGGGCAGGTCCTCGCCGAACACGCGCTGGTAATATTCCGCGACCAGCATCCGCTCGGCTTCGTCGCACTTGTTGAGAAACGACAGCCGGAAGGCGAAACCGATGTTGTGGAAGATCGCGGCGTTCTGTGCCCAGCTGATCACGGTACGCGGGCTCATCACGGTCGAAATATCGCCGTTGATGAAACCCTGGCGGGTGAGATCGGCCACCTTGACCATGTTCTTGACCACCTTGGGGTCGGTCTCGCCAACCTTAGCGAGCACCACCTTGGCTTCGGTCTCGGCGGGCAGATAGTTGAGCGTGCACACGATGTTCCAGCGGTCCATCTGGCCCTGGTTGATCTGCTGCGTGCCGTGATACAGCCCGCTGGTATCGCCCAGGCCCACGGTGTTCGCAGTAGCGAACAGGCGGAAATAGGGGTTGGGACGGATCACGCGGTTCTGGTCGAGCAGGGTCAGCTTGCCCTCGGTCTCGAGCACGCGCTGGATCACGAACATCACATCGGGACGGCCCGCGTCATATTCGTCGAACACCAGTGCGGTCGGGGTCTGCAGCGCCCATGGCAGCAGGCCTTCGCGGAATTCGGTGACCTGCTTGCCGTCGCGCAGCACGATGGCATCGCGGCCCACCAGATCGATACGGCTGATATGTGCATCCAGATTGATGCGGATGCACGGCCAGTTGAGGCGCGCGGCGATCTGTTCGATGTGTGTCGACTTGCCCGTGCCGTGATAGCCCTGCACCATCACGCGGCGGTTGTGGGCAAAGCCTGCAAGCACCGCCAGCGTGGTTTCCGGGTCGAACACATAGGACGGATCGAGATCGGGGACGCGCTCGTCGGCCTCGCTGAACGCGGGCACTTCCATGTCGATGTCGACGCCGAACACGTCGCGCGCCTTCACCATCCGGTCGGGCGCATCGAGCAGGGTGCCGTCACGGCTGTCAGGCTGGGTATTGGAAATGTCTGTCATGTGGGTGTCCGCTGTTAATCGGTCGCTTAAGGGAGCTGCAATGCCCGATGGCACGATCAGGTGAAAGCAGCAAGTTTGCGCAAGTGCGTATAGGCGGCGATGACCTCCTGCAAGGCTTTCTCGTGGGTGCGGTCGCCGCCGTTACGGTCCGGGTGGTAGGCGCGCACCAGCTTCGAATAGGCCTGGCGAATCGTCGTCCGGTTGGCGTCCGCGCTCAGCCCCAATGTCTTGAGCGCGCTGCGGTCTGCGACGCTCAGGCCGCGCTGGGCTGTAGCGCGATCATTGGCCTGGGCCGCCGCCCGATCCTTGATGTTCTGGCGGAAGCGCGCACCAATGGCGTCGAGCGGATCGGAAAAGTCGCCCCAGCGCGGCGCCTGGCCCGCGCCTGCGGCAAAGGCGCGCGTTTCGCGGTCCCAGCCTGAGGTCGGCCGCTGCGCCTCGTAGATCTCCTCGGCGCTCATCCCGGAGAAGAAGTTGTAGCGCTCGTTGAATTCGCGAATGTGTTCGAGGCAGAACCAGCGGTAGCGGCCCGGGCCGTCGAAGCGCGATCCATGCGCGCGGTTTTCGTCCGGCGGCGCGCGGAATTCGCCATCTTCGGGGCACTCGGCCCAGTCGCAGCGGTGCCCGGTGCCTTCGATCCGGCCATGGAACCGCGCACGACGCCGCGCGCTGCCTTCCTTTTCCGATCCGTCCCTTTCCGCCAAAACCCCGACCATCCCTTGCCATTACGCGCCTCGCATTGCAGCGAAGAGCGGCTTATATAGGGTGGCATGGACATGAAAACCAAGGGGCCGATGGCCAGCGAAATCGAAAACCGGCTGACCGCGGCCCTGTCGCCGATCCAGCTGGACGTGATCAACGACAGCGCCAAGCACAGCGGCCATATGGGCGATGACGGCAGCGGCGAATCGCACTTCACGGTGGTGATCGAAAGCGCGGCGTTTACCGGCAAATCGCGGCTGGAGCGCCAGCGGATGGTCAACGCAGCGCTCGGCGACCTGCCGGGGCAGAAGGTGCACGCAATGGCGATCAAGGCGCGCGCGCCGGGGGAATAACGCTGGGCCGGACAACCGCCACGTTCAGTTCCACCCTTGCCGCAGATCGCGAAAGCGTCTGGCTGTCGGCGACATCGCTCGCGGGATTGCGGCGCGAGATGATGCCGCTGCTTGCGATGACCGCGCCGTCCGGGATCGAACGGCTGACCGATGTTCCGATGACGCCCGGCAGGCCGCTGTTCCACAGCCGGCTGTTGCTTGGCGGCCTGATCCCAACCGGGACCAGCGCGCTCACGCTGGAATCGCTCGATCCCGGATCGGGGTTCGTCGAATGCTCGCCGATGACCGGAATGGCGCACTGGCGGCACGAGCGGCGCATCGTCGCGCACGGCACGGGGTGCAGGGTTACCGATAAGCTCACGTTCGAACCGCGCTTCCTGCCCCGGTTGACGGCCGGCCTGATCCGCATATTCTTCCACCATCGACATCGCCGCCTCAGGCGCGTGTTCGGAGACCGCGCATGACCAGCCCCATTTCGCTCACCCTGCTGCCCGTGACGCACGATCTGGGCGGGTTCAGCGTGCGCCGCGTGCTGCCGCAAAAGGCGCGCGCGATGGTCGGCCCGTTCATCTTCGTCGACGAGTTCGGCCCCGCGCAACTCGATATCGGGCGCGACCTCGGCGTACGCCCGCATCCGCATATCGGGCTGGCGACGGTCACCTATCTGTTCACCGGCGCGATCGATCATCGCGATTCTCTGGGCACCTTCCAGACCATCCACCCTGGCGAGGTCAATCTGATGACCGCCGGGCGCGGCATCGTCCATTCCGAGCGCAGCCCGGCGGACGAGATGGCCGGCGGCGCGAAGCTGTTCGGCATGCAGACCTGGCTGGCGCTGCCCGACGGCCAGGAAGACGCAGACCCCGCGTTCGAGAACATCGGCTGCGCGGACCTGCCGACGATCGACGGCGGCGGTGCATCGGCCAAGGTGATCATGGGCTCGCTCTGGGGCAAGACCGCGCCCACGACCTGCCACAGCCCGACGATCTATGCCGATATCGTGCTCCGGCCGGGCGGATCGATCCCGATCGACAGCGAGGCGGACGAGCGGGCGGTGATGCTGGTCGAGGGCGATGCGGCGCTCGACGGGCTGCCGCTCGAGCCGTATCTGCTCTACCTGATCGCGCCCGGCGCAAAGCCGAAGCTGGACAGCATCGGCGGCGGCCGCGCGATGCTGCTGGGCGGAGCGGCGTTCGGATCGGAACGGCACATCTGGTGGAACTTCGTCGGCTCGTCGAACGCGCGCATCCAAGAGGCCGCCGAGCGCTGGAATGCTGGGGCCTTCCCCAAGGTGCCCGGCGACGAACTCGAGTTCATCCCGATTCCGGAGGTTCCATTGACGCGGGGGCGGACGTGAAAGCGCGCGCATGATGGACCTCCCCCTCACCCGCATCGCGTTGCCCACCGGGGTCGAACTCGACGTCGCGATCACCGGCCCTGCAGACGCACCGCCGCTGATCCTGCTGCACGGCTTTCCCGAATCGCACCGCACCTGGCGCTACGTGATGGCGCATTTTGCCGACCGCTACCGGCTGATCGCCCCAGACCAGCGCGGCTTTGCGGGATCGTCCAAGCCTGAAGGCGTGCAAGCTTATCAGCCGAAGAATATGGTCGCTGACCTGCTGGCGCTGGCAGATCATCTGGGCGTCGACACGTTTACCCTGGTCGGCCACGACTGGGGCGGCGCGATCGCCTGGATGGCAGCACTCAACCATCCTGACAGGGTGAAGCGCCTGATCATGGCCAACGCCGCACACCCGTTCACCTATCAGAAGGCGCTGTTCGACGACCCCGACCAGCGCGCCTCTGCACAATACATCACCGAGATGCGCCGACCGGATTTCGAGGAGATCGTCGAGCAGATGGGCTGGGACGCCTACTTCGACTCGCGCTTCGCCGAGCCCAGTGCCGTCAGCCGGATCACTCCGCAAGAACGCTCGATCTACCTCGCGCAATGGCAGACGCCGGGTGCGTTCACCGCGATGGTCAACTGGTACCGCGCCAGCCCGCTGATCGTCCCGCCGCTGCAAGGCGAGATTGATCGCCCCGCATACCTCGACCGCCCCTTCCCGCCGGTCACCCAGCCGACTTTGCTCTATTGGGCGATGGACGACTATGCGCTGCGACCCTCCTTGCTCGACGGTATCGAAACGCTGGTGCCAGATCTCACGCTGGTGAAGGCTCCCGGCGGGCATTTCGTGCCGTGGGAACAGCCCGACGCGCTGATCGCGGCGATAGAGGGATTTCTGGCAGCGCGTTGAGCCCACACCACCCCTGAGCCCGTCGAGGGCCCCGCGCCATCCTCAGCCCCCACTACAATCGCTCTCCGGCGAAAGCCGGAGCCCAGGGGTCGTGTAGAGCCTCGGCTGCCCATCGCAGCCCCCCTTCTTCGCGCCTTCGCGCGAAACAAAAAGGGGGCTCACGCACAGACGCGATACCGCGAAGGGGTTGTCAATCGCCGCAAGGCTCTCCCTAATCCCCATCCCACTTCCGTCATCCTGAACTCGTTTCAGGACCCATCGCGCCCCAAAGAGCCGAAGCCGCTTGGGGAGAAATGAGCCCTGAAACAAGTTCAAGGGAATGATGTGATTTTGAGTTGAGGGTGGCGCGTGGCCTTCGACAGGCTCAGGCTGCGCGGGTGGTGGCGGCTTTGGAGCATTTCTGTCAGAAAGTTGCCATTCAGCAAACGTTTAGAGTTTCGGACGCCGTGAGGCGTCGGAAAGTCGACGGTGCCCGAACCCGCGGTCGTCAGGTGCTGATGTCTATGGGGATTTCGATTTTGGGCTTGTGGGAGCAGCGGTGGGTGCTGCCGATAAGCGGACGGAACTGAAAGCGGACTGGCTGCTTTTGGGGTGACGAGCGGGTTGCCGTAAATCGGACCGTCCGATTTTGGAGGGCGCAGGTCTGCTTTTGGTGGGTGATGGCGCAGTGCTCTGTGCTCCCCGAAGCACGGTCGCTTCGGGGCCGGTTGAAGGCAGGCCGTGCCGGGTCACGACGATGTTCTCCCGGATGCGTTGACAGGATGCGGTGGTGCGCGCGGCTGATATCTGCGCTCGAAAGTCTCGATGATGACCATGCTGCCACCGCAGCACGGGCACGGTGGCCGATGGTCCGGCGGATCGACAGCCGTGTCATCGATGGCAGGTGGCGCAACCGCCAGCAGTCGGCGGGCGTGTTCGAGATGGGCCTTGCGGGTCGCACCGGCCAGCAGCCCGTAATGGCGTATCCGGTGGAACCCGCGTGGCAGGTTGTGCAGCAGGAAGCGACGGATGAACTCGTCGGCGCCTAAGGTCATGTCCTGCTGGCGCTGCGCGCCATTGCGGCGATAATCCTTGTAGCGGAACGTGACGCCTTCACTGTCGAAGCGGAGGATGCGGCTGTTCGAGATGGCGACGCGGTGGGTATAGCGCGCCAGATAGGCGAGCACCGCCTCAGGTCCTGCAAAGGGCGGCTTGGCATAGACCACCCAGCGCTTTCTGCGGACCGGTGACAGATGACGCAGAAAGGCCCGCCGCTCGGCGAGATGCGCCAGGCTGCCGAAGAACCCGAGCTTGCCGGCATCGTGGAGCGCGATCAGCCGCGTGAGGAACAGGCGGCGGAACAGGGCGCCCAGGACACGGACGGGCAGAAGAAAGGCCGGGCGCGCAGATATCCAGCGCTCGCCATCACGCGCGATACCGCCGCCGGGCACGATCATATGGACATGCGGATGATGGGTAAGCGCCGAGCCCCAGGTGTGGAGTACAGCGGTAATGCCGATACGTGCGCCCAGATGCCTGGGGTCGGCGGCGATGGTCAGCATCGTCTGGGAGGCGGCCTTGAACAGCAGGTCATAGAGCAGCGCCTTGTTGTGGAACGCAATGGCGCTGACCTGTGCCGGGAGCGTGAACACGACGTGGAAATAGCCCACCGGCAACAGGTCGGCCTCGCGCTCGGCCAGCCAGGTACGCGCGGCTGCTCCCTGGCACTTGGGGCAATGCCGGTTGCGACAGCTGTTATAGGCGATCCGCCAATGCCCGCAGTCTGTGCAGGCTTCGACGTGACCGCCCATTGTAGCGGTGCGGCAATGCTCGACGGCCGACATGATCTTGAGCTGGTGCAGGCTCAGATGCCCGGCATGGGCAATGCGATAGCCAGGCCCTGCAACGCGGAAGATGTCGGCCACCTCTATGGAGGTGCGCACCGGGCCTCAGCCGTCGGGCACCTGCGCGGTGGATGAGGTCAAGGCCAGCCTGTCGAGCGGACTGATCACCGCTCGCATCGTCTTGGTTGCCACCTGTGTGTAGAAAGCGGTGGTGTTAAGCTTGGCATGGCCCAGCAACGCCTGGATGACGCGGATATCGACCCCGTCCTCCAGCAGATGGGTGGCGAAGCTGTGCCGCAAGGTGTGCGGGCCGACCCGCCTTGTGATGTCCGCTGCCTCGGCTGCCTCGACGACGACGCGATACAGCTGCCGGGTGCTGATCGGCAGCAGCGCGCTTCTGCCTGGGAAAAGCCAGCTGTCTGCATGCAACACGCCCTGTTGTCGTCCGGCGCGCCACCACTCGCGCAGCAGCACGAGCAGGCCTTCGGGCAGCATGGCGTTGCGATATCGGCCACCCTTGCCACGCTCGATACGCAGCACCATGCGCTTGCTGTCGATGTCGCGCACCTTGAGCGCCGAGACCTCGCCGACGCGCAGTCCCGCGCCATAGGCAACCGACAGCGCTGCCTGATGCTTGAGGCAGGTCGTGGCCTCCAGCAACCGCTTCACCTCGTCCTGGGTCAGCACCACGGGGATCTTGCGGGCGTGCGAAGTGCGCACCAGCTTGCGCGCCAGATCGGGCCGATCCAGCGTGTGGGTGAAGAAGAACCGCAGCGCTGCAACTATGCTGTTCATCGTCGGCACCGGAACGCCGGTCTCGCGTTGGTCGATCTGGAAGCGCCGCAGATCCTCTGCAGTTGCCGTGTGCGGCGAGCGTCCCAGCCATGTGGCGAAACGTCCAACATCGCGGATATAGTTGCGCTGCGTCTCGCGGCTGAAGCGCCGCATGTTCATGTCCTCGATCAACCGCTGGCGCAGCGGGCTGACCGTACCGATCGCTATAAGCTCGTTCATCGTTCGACTCCTCAGGTTGAAGGAGTCGAAATGGTCTGCCCACCACGGACACTGTTCAATCCAGGCGCTGCGCCCGCGCCGTCAGCTTAGCTTCACCCCAAACACCACTCCCGCGAAGCGGGTTCGTGCAACGACCCCATTGCTGACTTCAGAATCTTGCGGCAGAAGTGAAGGATGCGAGTTTGTTTATCTCTAACCGTCGCGCTAATGGCGATTTCATGTTCGTCGAACAGCTCCGCAGACTCGAAGTTCGTTCGTTTGGATGATCTACGAATTGGTGGTGATATCGACACAGTTATATTAGATGACGCATTACGTCGACTCGATCCAGAAGAACGCAAAACCTATGATCGGTATGATGAGACAGCAGGGTTCTATTTCGAGGGACAAACGAAACATTGCATAGTGATTGTCGTGTTGCGACGCGGTGTTCTCATTCATCGTCCGTCGCCCGCATTCTGCTACGACAAAACCACCAATAAGTTCCTAGGCCGACTCTGACGATACGGCAGCATTCCACCCATTTCCGGCCATTCAGCCCCCTCATTCCGGGCGACAAAAGCGGACGCGATCTGACCCGCTAGGGCAAGGCTCCCATCACCCCATCCACCGCACCCACGCGCCATGCGCCTGCGCCTCGCCCAGCAGGTGCGGTTCGCCGCCACCTGGCCAGTATCGCACCTTCAATTCATGCCGGAACGTAGCGCGGTTTGTCTCCAGCGCGATCCACGCCAGCGGGCGCTCCGCCGTCGCCGCGGCGCCGGCTTCGGCCATCGCGCGTTCGATCATCGCCTGCCGCTCGGCGGGGATGTACTGCCAGACGATCGAGTGCATCAGCACCCGCGTCACCCCGGCCTCCTGCGGTTCGGCCAACCGCGCCGCAATCCAGTCGGCGGCGTCGGCCTGGACCAGATCGACCTGGCGTTCGCGGATCATCGCGATGCCTGCCTCCATGCGTTCGAACCGCGCGTGCGCCTCGGGCCAGATATAGGCGATCAGCCGGTCGGCGGCGGCATTGTCGCGCACGTCGACCGGCTGGATGTCGCAGCCGCGCACGTTGGCGATCTTGAAAGGCATCGCAGGTGGCGGCGGGCCCTGCCAGTCGGGGCGGATCGTGCAGGGCGCGCCTGCAGGCCCGCAGGCGACGCCGCCCAGATCATAGCCATAGCGGTCGATCAGCAGGTTCATTCCCGCGCTCGACCCGATTTCGTTGAGTTCGAACACCCCTGTCGTGCGGCTCGCCAGCCAGTGCAGCGCGGCGACGAAGCTCGACGAGCGCCCCGCCTCGTTGGTCTGCGGCGGGCCATCGAACCACGATAGCAGTTCGGCATCGTGCCGAGCGACGACATCGGCGACGATGGCGTCCACCGAGTCCTGCGCGTGGACCTCCCGGGCGTAGACCGCCCCCAGTTCGGGGGCCTCCCCCTTGCGGAACAGATGGTGCAGCCCGCCCGCCAGCCGCAGCGGCATCGCATCGGCGAGCACATCGCCTGGCCAGTTCGCAATCCGCGCACCGCAGGCAGTGCCGCCCCGCGCCAGAGCGATCAGTGCGCGGCAGACCGCCGCCGTCGCGGGCGCGTCGTTAGCCGCCGCATGATCGGCTTGTTCGCCGATCTTCCGTTCGATTTCGTCGCGCCGCTCCATATTGCCCTTTGGCCTGCTTGCCCCTACATGCCGCCACCATGGCCGACACGCTGATCTTTGCAATCCCCAAGGGGCGAATCCTCGACGATGCGCTGCCCGTGCTCGCGCGGGTGGGAATAGAGCCTGCGGCGGAGTTCCACGATCCCAAGAACCGCTCGCTGCGGTTTGGCACCAACCGCGCCGATATGGACATCATCCGCGTGCGCGCGTTCGATGTCGCGACCTTCGTGGCGCATGGGGCAGCGCAGATCGGCATCGTCGGCTCGGACGTGATCGACGAGTTCGATTATTCGGACCTGTACGCCCCGGTGGACCTCAATTTCGGCCATTGCCGCCTGTCGGTGGCAGAGCCCGTCGACGAGGCCGGCGAGCGCCAGCCGCGCCCGTCGCACATCCGCGTCGCGACCAAATACCCCAACATCACCCGCCGCCATTTCGAGCGGCAGGGCGTGCAGGCCGAGTGCGTCAAACTGAACGGCGCGATGGAGCTCGCGCCCTCGCTGGGTCTCGCGCGGCAGATCGTCGATCTGGTGGAATCGGGCCGCACCTTGAAGGACAACGGCCTGGTCGAAACCGAGGTCATCACCCAGGTTTCTGCGCGGCTGATCGTCAACCGCGCCGCGCTCAAGAAGGATCACGCGCGGCTTGGCCCGCTGATGTCCGCGTTCCGCGATCTTGCCGCCGAACAGAGGCAGGCGGCATGACGCTGCGGCTTTCCACCCGTGACACGGATTTCGCCAAGGCGTTCGACCGGTTGGTGCGCGGACGGCGCGAGAGCGACATCGAGGTCAGCCGCGACGTCACTGCGATCATTGCTGACGTCAAGGCGCGCGGCGATGCGGCGCTGATCGAATACACCTCGCGCTTCGATGGCCACAGCCTGCCAGGCGGCGGCTGGAGCATCGGCAAGGATGCGTGCGCTGCGGCCTATGCAGAGCTGAGCGACGAGCTGCGCACCGCGCTCGATCTCGCCGCTACCCGCATCCGCGCCTATCACGAGGCACAGCTTCCCGAAGACCGCGACTATACCGATGCCGCAGGCGTTCGCCTGGGCGCGCGCTGGACCGCGGTCGATGCGGCCGGACTGTACGTCCCGGGTGGCCGCGCGGCCTATCCGTCCTCGCTGCTGATGAACGCGATCCCCGCCAAGGTGGCAGGGGTCGAGCGGCTGGTGGTGGTGACCCCGACCCCCAAGGGCGTGATCAATCCGCTGGTGCTGGCAGCAGCGCATCTGGCGGGCGTCGACGAAATCTGGCGGATCGGCGGCGCGCAGGCGGTTGCGGCGCTGGCCTATGGCACGGATACGATCCGTGCGGTCGACGTCATCACCGGCCCCGGAAACGCCTGGGTGGCAGAGGCCAAGCGCCAGCTTTATGGCGTGGTCGGCATCGACATGGTCGCAGGCCCGTCCGAGATCGTCGTGGTCGCCGATGCGAAGAACGACCCCGAATGGATCGCAGCCGATCTGCTCAGCCAGTCCGAGCATGACCCGACCAGCCAGTCGATCCTGTTCACCGATGACGCAGGATTTGCCGATATCGTCGCAGATGTGGTCGGCGTGCAATTGGCCTCGCTCTCGACCGAAAAGGTCGCGACGAAGGCGTGGGAAGACAATGGCGCGATCATCGTGGTCGATAGCCTTGAAGACGCGATGCCCTTGGTCAACCGCCTTGCCGCCGAGCATCTCGAGCTTGCGGTCACTGATCCGCAGGCGCTGTTCGCCAAGGTGAAGCACGCCGGATCGGTTTTCCTCGGCCGTCTGACGCCAGAGGCCGTGGGCGATTATGTCGCCGGGCCCAACCATGTGCTTCCCACCGGCCGGCGCGCACGTTTTTCTTCCGGGCTGTCGGTGCTCGATTTCATGAAGCGCACCAGCTTTATCGAGCTTGGCCGCGAAGGCCTGCAGGCGATCGGCCCTGCGGCGGTGGCGCTCGCCGAGATGGAGGGCCTGCCCGCGCATGCCGACAGCGTCCGGCGCCGCCTGACATGATGGAACCCAGATGAACCCGAAATCCCAATCCCGTTCCGCCGCGCGGCTTGCCGCGGTCCAGGCGCTGTACCAGCACACGATGGAGGAAACGCCCATCGCGCAGCTGCTGCACGAATTCCACATGCACCGGCTGGGCGCGGAAATCGAAGACGATCAGTATGCCGATGCGGATGTCGATTTCTTCGACGACATCGTGCAGGGCACCACCGCGCGGCTGGTCGAGATCGACGGGCTGATCGAGGCCAAGCTCGCCAGCGGCTGGTCGCTGACCCGGCTCGACCGCACGCTGCACCAGATCCTGCGCGCGGGCGCCTATGAGCTGCTCGCGCGGCGCGACGTGCCGGTGGGTAGCGTGATCAACGAATATCTCGATGTCGCGCACGCGTTCTTCGATGCCAAGGACACGCGCTTTGCCAACGGGCTGCTCGACGCGATCGCCAAAGATGTGCGGGCTTAACCGGTTATCTCCGTCATTCCCGCAAACGCGGGAATCCCGCTTCGGCGGGAACCTGAAGAAGAAGCGGGACCTACGCCTGCGCGAGGGTGACGAAAGAGGCAAGGTTGGTCGATCTTGACCACCGAGCCCGCCTATATCGACCTTCTCCGCAGCATCGCGACCGATCCGGCAGCGCGGAGGCTGGCCGACGATGCAGCGGTGCTGACCATCGGCAAGCAGTCCCTCGTCCTGACCAAGGACATGCTCGCCCAGGGCGTGCATTTCCTCCCCGATGACCCGCCTGCCGATGTCGCGTGGAAGCTGGTCGCGGCGAACGTCTCCGATCTTGCTGCCAAGGGCGCCACCCCGCTGGCCTGCCTCACCGGGCACACGCTCAGCGGTGATGCGGCGTGGGACAGCGCGTTTGTTCAGGGGCTGGGCGAAGCGCTTGACCATTACGGCATGCTGCTGATCGGCGGCGACACGATCAGCGCGGCGGCAGGCGCGCCGCGCGTGCTCTCGCTGACCGCGATCGGGCTGCCCTCGGTGCCGGTGCCGCCCTCGCGGTCCGGAGCGCTGGCAAGCGACGGACTGTTCGTCACCGGCACCATCGGCGATGGCTGGGCCGGGCTGCAACTGCTGCAGGCGGGCAGGACCGAACCCCGCTCGCTGATCAGCGCCTATCGCCGCCCGCAGGCCCGCATCGCCGACGGCCGCGCGCTGGCGCAGATCGCCCACGCGATGATGGACGTGTCCGACGGGCTGCTGATCGATGCCGCGCGGATGGCCGACGCCTCGGGGCTGGGCGTCAAGATCGATCTGGCCAAGGTGCCGCTGTCCGAAGATTTCGTCGGGGCGTTCGCGGCGGACCAGGACGCAGCGCTTTCAGCGGCCACCGGAGGCGATGATTATCAGTTGCTTTTCGCCGCCGATGGACAGGCGCATCTGCCGGTACCGGCCGTGCGTGTCGGAGGCTTTGCCGAGGGCTCGGGCCTCACGATCAGCTGGAACGGAATGCCGGTCGACCTGCCGGCAAAACTTGGTTGGCTGCACGGCTGAAGCCGCCGATCCTCACTAACTTTATTAAGTTGCGCCCCCGCAAACCCCGCTTATACCTATGCGCCGGGACGCTGACGTTCATGTGAAGGGCGCGGTGATCACCGACCTTGGCCAACAGGCCTTCGCTTTTTTGGGGGAGCGACGCATGAATGTTGTTTTGATAGCCATCCTGTGTGGGGTGGTTGCAGTTCTGTACGGTATCATCACCAGCCGCCAGGTCCTCAGCCAGTCACCTGGCAACGCAAGAATGCAGGAAATCGGCGCCGCCATCCAGGAAGGCGCACAGGCCTATCTCGGCCGCCAGTATCGCACCATCGCCATCGTCGGGGTCGTCGTGCTCGCGCTCGTCTGGGCGCTGCTCGACAAGTTCGGCAATCCTGTCTCCGCCATCGGCTTTCTGCTCGGCGCGGTGCTCTCGGGCGTGGCAGGCTATATCGGCATGAACATCTCGGTCCGCGCCAACATGCGCACCGCGCAAGCCGCCAGCGTCTCGCTGCAGGCCGGCCTCACGCTTGCGTTCCGCGCGGGCGCGATCACCGGCATGCTCGTGGCTGGGCTCGGATTGCTCGCCACTGCAGGCTATTTCTATTATCTCTACGCGATCGCAGGCCATGGTCTGAGCGATCCCGAAGACCGCAACATCGTCAACGGTCTCGTCGCACTCGCTTTCGGCGCCTCGCTGATCTCGATCTTCGCGCGACTGGGCGGCGGCATCTTCACCAAGGCAGCAGACGTCGGCGCCGACCTCGTCGGCAAGGTCGAGGCCGGAATTCCCGAGGATGACCCGCGCAACCCCGCCGTCATCGCCGATAACGTCGGCGACAATGTCGGCGACTGCGCCGGGATGGCCGCCGACCTTTTCGAAACCTATGTCGTCACCATCGGCGTTACCATGGTCGCGATTGCGCTGCTGGTTGCAGGTGACGATACGGCCTTGCTGCCGCTGGTCGGCCTTCCGCTCGGCATCTGCGGGCTTTGCATCATCACCTCGATCATCGGCACCTATTTCGTCCGGCTGGGATCGTCCAACTCGATCATGGGCGCGATGTACAAGGGCTTTGCGGTCACCGCAGTGCTCTCGGCCATCGGGCTGTATTTCGTCACCGATGCCATCATCGGCATGGGCAGCGCCTATTCGCTCAAGCCCGAAGAGGGCGTGATCACCCAGACCTTCACCGGCATGGACCTGTATCTCACGATGCTGGTCGGCCTGGGCGTTACCGGGCTGATCATCTGGATCACCGAATACTACACCGGGACCAACTACCGCCCGGTGCGCTCGATCGCCAAGGCATCGGAAACCGGGCACGGCACCAACGTCATCCAGGGTCTGGCGATCAGCCTCGAGGCGACCGCGCTGCCGACGCTGCTGATCGTCGTCGCCGTGATCGTCGCGCATCAACTGGCAGGGGTCGTCGGCATCGCCTTTGCCGCAACCGCGATGCTCGCGCTCGCGGGCATGGTCGTTGCGCTGGACGCTTATGGTCCGGTCACCGACAACGCAGGCGGCATCGCCGAAATGGCGGGGCTGGACGACAGCGTGCGTGAAAAGACCGATGCGCTCGATGCAGTGGGCAACACCACCAAGGCCGTGACCAAGGGCTATGCCATCGGTTCGGCCGGGCTTGCCGCTCTGGTGCTGTTCGGCGCGTACACGACCGACCTCAAGGAGTTCTTCCCTGATGTGCCGGTCGATTTCTCGCTCTCCAACCCGTATGTCATCGTCGGACTGCTGCTGGGCGCGTTGCTGCCCTATCTGTTCGGCGCCATGGGCATGACCGCAGTGGGCCGTGCCGCAGGTGCGGTGGTCGAGGAAGTGCGCGAGCAGTTCCGCACCAATCCCGGCATCATGCTGGGAACCTCGAAGCCCGATTACGCCCGCACGGTCGATCTGGTCACCAAGGCTGCAATCAAGGAGATGATTATCCCGTCGCTGCTTCCGGTGCTCGCACCGATCGTGGTGTACTACGTGATCACCGCCGTGGCAGGCCAGGCCAACGGCTTTGCCGCGCTGGGCGCTCTGCTGCTGGGCGTGATCGTCTCCGGCCTGTTCGTTGCCCTCTCGATGACCTCGGGCGGCGGCGCATGGGACAATGCCAAGAAGTACATCGAGGATGGCCATCATGGCGGCAAGGGATCGGATGCGCACAAGGCGGCGGTCACCGGCGACACCGTGGGCGATCCCTACAAGGACACCGCCGGCCCTGCGGTCAATCCGATGATCAAGATCACCAACATCGTGGCCTTGCTTCTGCTCGCGGCGCTTGCAGCGGGCTGAGGCTTGCGTTAGCCTCTTCAATCGAACGACAACTCGCCCCGCCGGTCCATTCCGGCGGGGCTTTTTCTTGCCCGTAGCGCCGCGACATGCTCGCCGTACACGCTTAACGGGTTAACCAATGCACTTAAGCTGTTGTTTCGATGTCTGGGCCTATAGCATCCCCGGGGGGTCCGTGAACGTTGCGGACTGATACAGGACTGCTTTAGCCGCATGGATCAGGGCTTGGTCATGGCCGCATCGACACCCGCCACGGCGGATGCAGGCGCGGTGCGTCTGACGATGCTCGACCCTGCCGCGCTGGATGCGGCGTTTCTGCGCAGCTGGCGCCTGCTCGCCGATGCAGCCAGCGAGCCCAATGTCTTTCACGCTCCCGAGTTTCTGGTCCCGGCCATCGCGCATTGCGATGCGCTGCGCCGCGCGCAGATCGCCGCGCTGCATGTCGATGGCCAATTGTGCGGCCTGATGCCGATCGCGCGCGAGAAGCATTATGGCCGCTGGCCTGTGCCGCACAGCCAGAACTGGCGCCACCCCAACTGCTTCCTCGGCACGCCTCTGGTGCGGCCAGGGCATGAGAGCGCATTCTGGCAGGCAATTCTCGCCGATCTGGACCGCGACCCCGGCGCGGGGCTGTTCCTTCACCTCTATGGCATCGCAACCGACGGTCCGGTGTTTGCCGCGCTGGAGCAAGTGTGCGCGCGGCAGAAACGCGCCTGCGCCATCGCGCTGGCCGAGGAGCGCGCGATGCTGGCGACCACGCTGGACGGACAGACCTATTACGAGCAGGTGGTGCGCAAGAAGAAGCGCAAGGAGCTCGCGCGGTTGCGCAACCGGCTGACAGAGCTGGGCACGGTCGAGACCGTCCAGGGCTGCGATACCGAAGGTCTCAACGCCTGGCTGGACGAATTCCTGGCGCTGGAGCAATCGGGCTGGAAAGGCCGCAACGGCTCGGCGCTCGCCGACATGGCGGAGACTCTCGCGCTGTTTCGCGAGGCGGCGCGTGCCGCGCATCAAGCCGGACGGCTGCACCTCATTGCGATGCGGCTCGACGGGCAAGCGATCGCGATGCTGGTCAATTTCCTCAGCCCGCCGGGCGGCTTTTCGTTCAAGACCGCCTTTGCCGAGGACTATGCCCGCTTCTCGCCCGGGGTGCTGCTGCAGATCGACAATCTCGACATCCTCAAGGACTATGGCCTCGCCTGGATGGACAGTTGCGCTGCCGAGGGCCATCCCATGATCGACAGCCTATGGGCCGAACGCCGCCATGTCGCGCGGGTGTCGGTGGCGCTCAAGGGCTATGGCCGCCCTGCCCTGTTCGGCCTGTTCCGCCAGGGCGAACGTTTCATGGACCGCCGCCGCGCCGCCGCCGCGGGCGATCCCAAGCCTTCCCATTCCGTGGAGAATGATGATGACTGACCAGCCCCATCCGGACCACTTTGCAGGCGCGCTGACCGGTGCGGTGTTCACCGGCGATGCCAAGGCGCGCTTTGCGCTGTGCTATCCCGAAACCCCGCACGTGCTCAGCCACTGTTTGTTGCAGCACCCGCTGCTCGATCTGGAAGCTTTGGCGCTGCTGGGGGAATCGCTGCCCGAAAAGTCGCTCGAGTACAATCGCGGCGACCTGCCGATCGGCATCCGCCCTGAAGACGTGCCCTCGAACGGTATGAGCATCGGCGAGACGATCCGCAGCATCGACAGCGCCAACAGCTGGTGCGTGCTCAAGAACATAGAGCAGATCCCCGCCTATCGCGATCTGCTGCTGACGCTGCTGGGCGAACTTGAGGACGTCACCAGCGGGACGACCGGTGAGATGCTGCGGCCCGAAGGCTTCATCTTCGTCTCGTCACCCGGATCAATGACCCCCTATCATTTCGATCCCGAGCACAACATCCTGCTGCAGCTGCGTGGCTGGAAGACGATGACCGTGTTCCCCGCAGGCGATCCGCGCTTTGCCGCACCTGAGGCGCATGAGGCGTATCACTCGGGTGGCGGCCCGCGCAACCTGCCGTGGGACGATGCCTTCGCGCTGCACGGCACCGATTACCGGCTGGAGCCCGGCCAGGCTATCTTCGTTCCCGTCATGTCGCCGCATTACGTCCGCAATGGCGACAGGCCCTCGATCTCGCTCTCGATCACCTGGCGATCGGAATGGAGCTATGCCGAAACCGATGCGCACGCGATGAACAGCGTGCTGCGCCGGTTCGGCCTCAACCCTTCCCCGCCGCGGCGCTATCCGGTGAACAACGCGGTCAAGTCGTTAGGCTATCGCGTGCTGCGCAAGCTCGGGCTCGATTGAGCGCACCTGCGGCGCGCAGTGACTGGACCTGAAGCGGTTTTTCGCACACAGGTCGGTGCATGTCCGATCGCCTGAGCATCCTGTTCCAGCACCTGCTTCCCAAGCAGCTGGTCACCACGCTTGCCGGGCGCGTCGCCGGAGCGCGCGGCGGCGGCGCGACCACCCGGCTGATCCGCTGGTTCGTCGCCCGCTACCGGGTCGACATGAGCGAGGCCGAGAACCCCGATATCGCAAGCTATGCCAGCTTCAATGACTTCTTCACCCGCCCGCTGCGCCCGGGCGTGCGCCCGCTGGCAGCGGCCGATTTTGTCTGTCCGGTCGATGGCGCGATCAGCCAGCTGGGCGATATCGATGATCATCACATCGTCCAGGCCAAGGGCCACCGCTATACCATCACCGATCTGGTCGGCGGCGATGCGACCCTGGCAGAGCAGTTCCGCCACGGCCGTTTTGCGAACCTCTACCTCTCGCCGCGCGACTATCACCGGCTGCACATGCCCTGTGACGGCAGGCTGATGCGGATGATCCATGTTCCAGGCGCGCTCTATTCGGTAAACCCGGTCACCGCACGCGGGGTGCCCAATCTGTTCGCGCGCAACGAGCGCGTGGTGTGCGTGTTCGATTCGCCCGAACATGGGCAATTCGTGATGGTGCTGGTCGGCGCGACCGTGGTGGGCAGCATGGCGACACCCTGGCACGGCGTGGTCAACGCGGTGCGCACCGGCAGGCCCTCGCATTGGGACTATACCGATCAGGCGGTCACGCTTGCCAAGGGCGAGGAGATGGGCCGCTTCCTACTGGGATCGACGGTGATCATGCTTTTCCGCCCGGGTGCGGTCGCGCTCAACCCGGACTGGACACCCGAACGGCCGGTGCGCCTCGGCGAAATGATGGGCAACGCCCCGCGCTGACCCGCGCGGGCGTTGCGCGTACCGATCAGAGATACTGGTCGAGCGCCTTGAAGATGTCGCGAATCCCCTGCAGGTCGCTGGTCTCGCGCAGCTTGGCGATCGCGGGCTTCACCTCCAGCACATAGTCCTGCACCCCGCCGTCCCATTGCTTGAGCTCGCCGCCGATCGAGCGGATGAAGCCGATCGCTGCGTGGTTTTCCGCCAGCGTCTGGATGTCGAGCACCTGCAGCTGCTCGGCGCAGCAGTTGATCAGCAGCACCGCGGTCAGCATCCGTCCCAGCCCGATGCCGTGAAAATCATCGAGGATCGCGACCGAAAACTCGCCCGACCTTTGCTCATCGGTGCTACGGATCGCGTGCACCGCGCCGATAGCCGGGTTGTCCGCCCCATCCAGATGGATCGCGCCCCACGCGATGTGGTCGTGCCCGTCGGCGTCGACCAGCCGCGCGATGACGCTGTCAGAGGGCATCGGCTGCAGCGAGAAGAAGCGCAGATAGCGCGATTGGGTTGAAAGGTGCGCGATGCCTTCTCGCATCTGCTCGGCATCGCTGCTGCGGATCGAGCGGATGCAGATGCTCTTGCCGTCGCTGGCGGTGGTGTGAATGATCTGGTCGATGAACTCGCCGGTGTTCTGTTTGCCCATCGCGTATCGCCCTTGCGCATGCCCAAGCCCGCTGGTGCCGATCGACACGCTTCAAGAGGTCGGTCGCATGGCCCGAATGTCAAGGGACGGTAGCTGCCGCCGCTGCACATTTCGCGCTTGGGGTGCGCAAAGGCCATTCCAGCCTAGCAATCTGCAGCGCGCAGACGATATAGCATCAGGCCTTGTTCCCTGGCCCATTAGCCTCGCCCATCGGAAGGTTCTCCCGCGAATGCCTACCCTCCCCCTCCCCCTCGCCGCCGACACCCCAGTGCAGCACAGCCGCGCCGAGACCGTCGAGCTGCTGACCCAGATCGAGCAAAGGCTGCGCTGGCTGTCGTCGTGGATGATCCACAACGCCAACACGCTGCGCGAGAAACGCGACGGGCTCAAGGTCGGCGGGCACCAGGCAAGCTGCGCATCGATGACTGCGATCATGGCGGCGCTGTATTTCCATGCTCTGCGCCCGCAGGACAAAGTCGCGGTCAAGCCGCATGCCGGGCCCGTGCTCCACGCCATCCATTATCTGCTGGACGAGCAGACCCGCGAGAAGATGGAGCGCTTCCGCGGGCTTGGCGGGGTACAGAGTTACCCCTCGCGCACCAAGGACAGCATCCCGGTGGATTTTTCGACCGGATCGGTGGGCCTTGGGGTTGCGGTCACCGCCTTTTCGTCGCTGGTGCAGGATTATCTAATCGCGCACGGCCAGATGCGCGAGGAGCAATCGGGCCGGATGATCGCGCTGATGGGCGATGCCGAGCTCGACGAGGGCAATATCTACGAATGCCTGATCGAGGGCTACAAGCACGATCTGCGCAACTGCTGGTGGGTGGTCGATTACAACCGCCAGTCGCTCGATGCGACCACCGCTGACCGCATGTTCCGCCGCTTCGACGATATCTTCGAGACCTGCGGCTGGCGCGTCGTCACGCTCAAGCACGGCAAGCTGCAGCGCGCCGCGTTCAAGCGCCCCGGCGGCAAGGCGCTGGAGGACTGGATCGAGACTTGCCCCAACGCCGATTTTGCCGCCCTGACCTATCTCGGCGGAGCGGCGTGGCGCGAGCGGCTGATGCACGACATCGGCAAGAAGCGCGGCGTGGCCGACCTGCTCGGATCGTTCGACGATGCCGAGCTTGCCCGGCTGATGACCAATCTGGGCGGGCATTGCATCGAAACCCTGCTGGACGCGTTCGACAGCATGGATGACGAGCGGCCCACGCTGCTGATCGCCTATACCGTCAAGGGCTATGGCCTCCCGCTCGCGGGGCACAAGGACAACCATTCGGGCATGATGAACACCGGCCAGATCGAAAGCCTGCGCGATGATCTGGCAATCGCGCCAGGCGAGGAATGGGGCAAATGGTCGGGCCTGGGCGACAATCTTGCGGCCACGCTGCAGGCGTTCGTCGACAGCAGCCCGATCGCCCGCAAACAGGCCGAGCATGCCGCGCCTGCGATCCCCCTCCCCGATCGTCTGCCCGTACCCGAAGGTGCGGAGCAATCGACGCAGGCGGCGTTCGGCAAGGTATTGCACGACCTTGCCAAGTCGAGCGAGCCGCTCGCAGACCGGCTTGTCACCACCGCGCCCGACGTTACGCAGACCACGAACCTTGGCGCGTTCGTCAACCAGCGCGGGCTGTTCCGGCGGCAGGAGCTCGCCGATGTGTTCCAGCGGGTGAAGATCCCCAGCGCGCAGAAATGGTCGGCTCACCGCGCAGGCCAGCATATCGAGCTGGGGATTGCCGAGAACAACTTCTTCCTCGCGCTCGCAGCGCTTGGGCTTGCCGCCCCGCATTTCGGCACCCGGCTGATGCCGGTGGGGACGGTGTATGATCCCTTCATCGCGCGCGGGCTCGATGCGCTCAATTATGGCTGCTATCAGGATTCGCGTTTTCTGCTGGTCGGCACGCCTTCGGGCATCACGCTGGCAGGCGAAGGCGGCGCGCACCAGTCGATCAACACGCCGCTGATCGGCATGGGCCAGCCGGGGCTGGAGAGCTTCGAACCGGCGTTTGCCGACGAGGTCGCGCTGATGATGTGCTGGGCCTTCAGGCACATGCAGGCGGATGGCGGCAGCTCGGTCTATCTGCGGCTCACCACACGGGTGATCGAGCAGGTCGCGCGCGACAGCAGCGCCTGGGAAGAGGATGCAATCGCGGGCGCTTATTGGCTGCGCGAACCTGCGGGCCCGGCGGAAGCCGCGATCGCCTTTTGCGGCGCGGTGGCGCCCGAGGCTATGGCGGCGTGGGAAGCGCTCAGCGACGACATTCCCGGGCTCGGGCTGCTTGCCGTGACCTCGCCCGACCGGCTGCACCGCGACTGGTCCGCCCAGCGCGCGGCACGCTGGACCGGCAAGGCGCAGGGGCCCAGCCATATCGAGCGGCTGCTGGGCGCGCTCGGTCCCGATGCGGGTCTGGTCACGGTGCTCGATGGTTCGCCTTCGGCGCTCTCGTGGCTGGGCGGTGTGCATGGCCATCGCGTCAGCCCGCTGGGCACCGATCGCTTCGGCCAGACCGGCGACCTGCCCGATCTCTATCGCACCTACAGGCTCGATAACGAGGCGATCATCGATGCGATGGCCGACCTGCTGCTGCAGCGCGGGTGAGGACGGACGCGCGATGAGCCAATGGCGGCTGGCAGCCGAAATCGACGATATCCGGCAGCCGCTGCTGGCCGAGCGCGATCGTTCCGCGATGTGCGCCATCGCGACACTGGTCGAGATATCCGGTCCAGCGCCGCGCGACATTGGCGCGCAGATGCTGATCACCGAAGACCATCACTGGGGCTTTCTGTCGGGCGGGTGCATCGAGGCCGATGTTGCGGCCCATGGCCGCGCGGCGATGGCCGATGGCGCACCCAGGCTGCTGCGCTATGGCGAGGGCAGCCCGTGGATCGACATCAAGCTGGCCTGCGGATCGGGGATCCTGGTGCTGGTCGAACCGCTGGCGACAAGCGACCCAGCGGTCGCGACACTGCTCAGCGGCTTTGCCGAGCGCACGCCGGTGCTGTGGTCGAGCGACGGGCGCGTGCGCGCTGCGCGGCCTGGCGGTGATGCACCCGACCGGGCCTGGGATGGATCGCGCTTCGCCAGGCTGTTCGAGCCTGCACTGCGGCTGGTGATCATCGGCGAGGATGCCTCGGCGCTGGCGAGCGCCGGGCTGGCGCGGCAGATGGGGCTGGATGTCGTGCTGGTCACACCCAATGGCCCTGAGGCAGCCCCGTTCGACGGCATCGGCTATCAGCGCGGTGCCCCGGCGGATGCGCTCGACGCAATCGGGCTCGACCGCTGGACTGCGGTCGCGGTGATGTCGCACGACCGCGAGGACGACGAGCAGGGCCTGGCGTACGCGCTCAAGTCGGATGCGTTCTACGTCGGCGCCATCGGCGCACGCGCGCGGCTGGAGATGCGGCGCGACAAATTGCGCGGCCATGGCGTGGGCGAAACCGCCATCGCCAGGCTGCACGCGCCGATCGGGCTTCAGGGCTTCGGCAAGGCGCCGCGCGATATCGCGCTGTCGCTGGTCGCCGACGTGGCGCGCGAGTTCCATGCGCGCTCGGCGGTCAGCAGGTCTGCCGGTGAATCGATGTCGAGTATCGCGCCGATATCGTCGGTCGGCAGATAGCCGATATCGCTGCGCTGCCTGAGACCGAACGCTGCCCCCTGATCGCCTGTCAGCAGCGAAAGATCGCGCACCGCCTCCCCCACAAAGCACACCGGATGGCCGGGCTTGTCCTTGACCCCAGGCCGCGCGGCATAGCCGGCCTGAATGGCGATCTCCGCCAGTTGGGCTCCAAGATGCGCAGGCACCAGCGGCATATCGCCCAGAAACACGAACAACCCTGACCTGCACGACGCCAGCGCGGCGCTGCCGGTGCGGATCGAGGCAGCCATGCCCTCTTCCCAGCCAGGGGTCGGAACGATGCGGCAGGCTAGCCTATCGAGCGCGGCTTCGATCTCCGCATGCTCGGCCCCGGTCGCCACCACGACATCGCCAAAGCCTGCCGCCAGCACCGCCTCGGTGGTGCGGCGGATCACCGGCGCACCGCACAGATCGGCGAGCAGCTTGGCGCCGCCAAAGCGCCGCCCGGCGCCCGCCGCGAGGATCAACGCGCCCCAGCCCTGCAGCATGTCAGCCGCGCCCGGTCAGGCCTTGGCCTGTGTCATCAGCGGCAATGTGCGGATGCGCTTGCCGGTCGCGGCGAACAGGGCATTGGCCAATGCTGGCGATGCCGGTGGCACGCCGGGCTCGCCGATCCCGCCCATCTTCGCCCCGCTCTCGATGAAATGCACATCGATCACGGCAGGCGCGCCTGCGAGCTTCAGGATGTTGTAATCGTTGAAATTGCTCTGCACCACCGCGCCCTTGTCGATGGTGATTGCCTCGCCGATCGCCGATGAAAGGCCCATCACCATGCCGCCTGCGATCTGCGCCTCGGCATTGAGCGGATTGACCGTGGTGCCGCAATCGACCACCGCCCACGCCTTGAGCACCTGGGGGCTGCCATCCTCGCGCACCGTCGCCTCTATCACCTCGGCGACGATGGTGCCGAAGCTCTCGACGATGGCTATGCCGCGCCCGACACCCTCGGGCAGCGGGCTGCCCCATCCGGCGCGCTTGGCGACGGTGTCGAGCACCTTGAGATGCCGCGAATCCGCAGCCAGATGCTTGCGCCGGAACTGATAGGGGTCCTCGCCCGCCGCCTGCGCCAACTCGTCGATGAAGCTTTCGTTGTAGAAGCCGATCTGGGTCGAATTGACCGAGCGCCAAGGCCCGTCACGCTGGTTCGACTGATAGCTGAAATGCCGCCGCGAGGTTGCGGGGATCGCGTAGATGAAGCTCGTCTCGCCCTCGGCATCGCCGCTCTGCACATAATCGGTGCGCCACGCGCTGATCTTGCCGTCCTTGCCCAAAGTCGCCTTGAGCTGAGCCGAGGATTGCGGGCGATAGGTGCCGTGCCGCACCTCTTCCTCGCGGCTCCACACCAATTTGACCGGATAGGGCAGCTGCTTGGCGAGCAGCGCAACCTGATCGATGATCTCGGTGACATCGGGGAAGCGGCGCCCGAAGCCGCCACCCATCAGCATGGGGTTGAAGACGACGGCATCGACATCGATCCCGGCCGCCTTGGCTGCACGCACGCGGGTCGACAGCGGGTCCTGCAGACCGCCCCACAAAGTGAGCTTGCCGTCCTTGTAGTGTCCGGTGAGCGTGAACGGCTCCATCATCGCATGGTGCAGGAAGGGCACGCGATAATCGGCGGTAAGCGTCTTCGCGCCCGCCACTCCGAATGCGGCATCGACATCGCCCTCGCCACCCTCGTTCTCGGGCTTGCCCGATGTGCGCAGCTTTTCCTGCGCGGCATGGATAGTGTCGCTCGACAGCGCGCCGTGCCCGCCATCGGAGAACTTGGGGCTCAGCGCCTTCAGCCCCTTGAGTGCCTGCCAGTAGCGCTTGGCGACCACGATCACCGCATCGTCCAGCTTCACCACCTTTTCGACCCCGGCAACGCCAAGCGCAGGTTTTTCATCGACCGAGAGCAATTTGCCGCCACGCACCGGCGCCGCCGCGATCGTCGCGACGCGCATGTCGGGCAGAACCAGGTCGATGCCATAGACCGCGCTGCCATCCACCTTGGCGGGGATGTCCAGCCGTGCAATCGGCTTGCCGATGAGCTTGTACTGTTCGCGCGTCTTGAGCTCGGGGCTGCCCGTCAGCGAGCGTTCCGCCGCACCCGCGGCCAATTCACCATAGCGCAGCGACTTGCCCGATCCTCCGTGGATGACCTTGCTGTCCGCGGTAATCAGTTCGCTTGCAGGAACGCCCAGCCGGTCGGCGGCCTCCTCGATCAGCGCCAGCCGCACCGCCGCACCCACCGTGCGCATGCCGACCTGCCCGGTATAGCGCACCGCGGACGATCCGCCGGTGATTTGCAACGGCATCGACCGGGCGATCATCCCGATGATCGCGTTGGGAAGCGCGTTGATCACGCCGGGTGCACCCGACATTTCGGCCAGAAAGCCCTTGCCCAGCGCGCTGTTGGCAAAGGCGAGATCGGCCGGAGCCTGCTCGACCCTGACCTTGCTCCAGTCGGCATCGAGTTCGTCCGCCAGCATCTGGCCCAGCGCGGTGTGCGTGCCCTGGCCAAAATCGATATGCGGAGAGTAGACGGTGACGGTGTCGTCCTCGGCGATCTTCATCCAGCCAAGGAAATTGTGATCGTTGCCGGTTTCGGTAAGCGCCTTGGCGCGGGCATTGGCGGACCTGTCGCTCCAGTAGACGCCGAAGACCCCGCCGCCGACCAGCAGCGCGCCACCGATCAGAAAGGCGCGGCGGACCATGCCCTTCTTCTTTCTGGGCGGAGCAGCTTCCAGCGGAGCATCGAGGTGCGGTGTGGGATTGTCAGCCATCATGCCTCTCCCTTGAGCGCGGTTGCGGCCTGGCCGGTCGCCGCCAGAATGGCCTTGCGGATGCGTGGATAGGTGCCGCAGCGACAAATGTTGGTCATCGCCTCGTCGATCTGCGCGTCGCTCGGGCTGCCGGTCGCCTCGATCAGCGCCACCGCGGCCATGATCTGGCCCGACTGGCAATAGCCGCACTGCGGCACCTGCGCGTCGATCCACGCCTGCTGCACCTTGTGCAGCGCGCCATCGGCGCTCTTCAGCCCCTCGATCGTGGTGACCGACTTGCCCGCGATGTCGCTGATCGGCACGCTGCACGACCGGGTGATCTGGCCATCGACATGCACCGAGCATGCGCCGCACGCGGCGATACCGCAACCGAACTTGGTGCCGGTGAGCTCCAGTTCCTCGCGCAGCGCCCAGAGCAGCGGAGTGTCTGCGTCCGCCTCGACGCTGACCTGCTTGCCGTTGACCTTGAAATCGATTGCCACTGCCGCCACCCCCGTCGCCTGGATCAGTCCTGTATGACAACCTAATGGCCGGCGGGCCAATGTAAATACCGCATTGCAGCAAGTCCCGACGATTGCGGGGATTGCACTGCGACCCGGGCCGTCTCCAGTGCTCTCGTCATCTGCCGCCAACTGGTGCATGGTCGCAGCATTGCAAGGGACACGCGCTGCATGATCTATATATGGCTGAACATCGCCCCCATTTTCGCCGCGACCCTTGCCGGGCTGGCCCTGGGAGTTGCCTGGGCGAGGATATCGGGGCTGCGCCTGTCGATCGGCGTGGGGATCGCCGCGCTGCTCGCCCAATTCTGGCTTGTCGCGATCCTGGCGGGCGCGGTGATCCTTGCCCCGGATCAGGCCCCGCCCTGGACGATGGCGCTGGGCAGCGCCTTCATCATCTGGATCGGGTTCGTGCTTCCGGTGCTGGTGGTGACATTGGGGGTCGGCAGGGCGAGTGTCCGGACCATCGCCAGCGCGGCGGGATATTGGCTGACGACGATGCTGCTGCAGGCTGCGCTGCTGCAGGCGATCGGGCTGGTACCGCCGCCTGCGGGATGATCCGCGCGGCTGCAACTGGCGGTCGGCGCAACAATCGCCTATTCGCATCGTATAGAACTCTGGTGCCCACCCGGCGCCTGCCGTCTCCCAAGCCCGTGTTTCAACCAAGGCCAGACATTTCATGACCGCCGCCAGCCCCGAAACCTTTGGTGTCGTGAGCTACAACATCCGCAAGGCGATCGGCGCCGACCGCAGGCATGATCCCGAACGGATCATGCGGGTGCTGGCCGAAACCGGCGCGGATATCGCCGTGCTTCAGGAGGCGGACCGACGCCTCGGCGAGCGGCACAGCGCGCTCCCTGCAGGGCTGGTGGCAGAGGCAGGCTGGCAGGTGGTGCCGGTTTCGACCGCGCGCAACGGCATCGGCTGGCACGGCAATGCCATCCTCGTCTCGCCGCGGGTCGAGATCCTGCGCGGCGAGCGGCTGAAGCTGCCGATGCTCGAGCCGCGCGGCGCGGTGCTCGCCGATCTGGCGATCGACGGGCACCCCTTGCGCATCGTTGGCGCGCATCTCGATCTGTCGGGCCTGTGGCGCCCGCGCCAGCTCAAGGCGCTGGTCGGCCATGTCCACGCCCAGGACGAGGAGCGGCCGACGCTGATCACCGGCGATTTCAACGAGTGGCGGCGCGAGCCTTCGGGTCTGCTGCATCTGGTGCGGCATTTCGAGCATGTCCGCCCCGGCCCCAGCTTCCCTGCACGCTGGCCGGTCGCGCATCTCGACCGGATGTTCGTGTCCGCAGATCTGGCGGTCGAGCAGGCCGCGGTGCACGCTAGCCGGCTGGCAGCGCTGGCGTCGGATCATCTCCCGGTGTGGGCGCGGCTGCGGCTGCCCGGCCTTCGCCAGCCCGAGGAATCATGAGCACCACCGGCTGGATCGCGATTGCTGTCGCCGTTCTTGCGGGCGTGTGGATCGTGCTCCGAATCACCTTCCGGCTGCCCACCCTGCCACCGCATCCGCCCGCTCCTCCGCCGCAGGACACGCCCGACAGCCGGATCGGCCAGGCGGTTGCCGGGCTCGAGGCCGCGCATCCCGGCCTATCGGGGATCCTCCCGCTGGTGGATTCGCGCGGAGCCTATGCCGCGCGGGTCAAGCTCATCCGCGCCGCCGACCGCTATCTCGACGTGCAGTATTACATCTGGCGCGAGGATGTCGCAGGGCTGCTGATGCTCGAAGAGCTCCGCCAGGCCGCGGACCGGGGCGTGGCCGTCCGGCTGCTGCTCGACGACAACGGCATCGCCAAGCTCGATGACGAGCTGGTGGCGCTGGAAAGCCATCCCAATGTCGAAATCCGCCTTTTCAACCCCTTTGTCATCCGCAAACCCAAGGTCATGGGCTATCTGCTCGACTTTTTCCGGCTCAACCGGCGGATGCACAACAAAAGCCTGACCGCCGACAACCAGATGACCATCATCGGCGGGCGCAACATCGGCGATGAATATTTCGGCCCCGGCGACCAGCCAGAATTCGCCGATCTCGACGTGCTCGCCATCGGGGCGATCGTGCCCGAGATGGCGACGGATTTCGCGCGCTACTGGACCAGCGCCTCCTCCTATCCCGCGCCGTTGATCCTCCCCGCCGCCACGCCAGGTGCGCTCGATGACCTCTCGGGCAGGATCGCGCAGATGATGGAGACCGACCCGCTTGCCAAAGCCTATGCCGCCGCCGTGGACACTTTGTCCTATGCCGATCCGCTGACGCACACTTCGCTCGATTATGACTGGGTGCCGGTGACGATGATCAGCGACAATCCCGCCAAGGCGCTGGGCCATGAACCGAGGTCGCGGACACCGATCGGCGAGATCGGTGCGATCATGGACGAGACGACGCAACGGCTGGCGCTGGTATCCGCCTATTTCGTTCCTGCCAGGTCGGGCGCGGCGATGTTCGAAGCGATCGCGGCGCGCGGTGCATCGGTCGACGTGTTGACCAACGCGCTGGCGTCGACCGATGTCGCGGTGGTCCATGCCGGCTATTCGCGCTACCGCAAGCGGCTGCTGCGCGCGGGCGTGCGGCTTTGGGAGATGAAGGGCGATGCGCCGCGTCACCCCTCCCCGCGCAGCGGAGTGCTGGGCAGCCTGCCGCGCTCCAGCCGGTCCTCGCTGCACGCCAAGACCTTCACCATCGATGGCGAGCGGCTGTTCGTGGGATCGTTCAACTTCGATCCGCGTTCGATGCACCTCAACACCGAGCTGGGTTTTCTGATGGACAGCCCGGCACTGGCGCAAAGGCTGCAGCAGCTGTTCAGTGAACCGATGCGCCAGCGGGCCTATCAGGTGCAAATGACGCCCCGCGGCGCACTGCAATGGATCGACGAGCGGCCCGAGGGCACGGTGATCCACACCCACGACCCCTGCACCACGCTGGTGCGGCGGATGCAGGTGGTGTTCTGGCGGGCGCTGCCGATCGAATGGCTGCTGTGAGCGCCAGGCGCTATTTTACTGCAACCCGCTTGTAGCGCCACGCCTGCGGCTTGCTGCCGTCGATCATCGAAGCTTCGGCGAGCAGCATCCCGTCTTCCATCCAGTAACGGATGCGCTGGGGATATGTGTGGTTGGGGTTGACGAACACCACCTCGGCCGGACCCGCCCTGACCGCGCGAAACGCCGCGGCGGGGTTGCCGAAGGGCGATCCGTAGAACATCAGATCGCCATTCTCGTTGCGCGCGATGCGCATGAACTCATAGCTGGTGACCGCATCGGCGCGGCCGCCGCGCCCGGTCCCCAGCATGGTCTGCGCGCGGCACGCCGTCCAGTTCTCCTCGGTCCACTTGCCTTCGGCTTCCTCGGAGACCCAGCGCCCCTCGATCCAGCACGGCAGCGATGGCGGCGCGGGCAGGCTCGGCAGGGCACCCGCCTGCAATGCCATCGCGATGATCCAGCCAGCCAGTCCCATAGCCCCTACCCTTTTTGGCGTGCCTATTTGCGTCCGTCGCGCAGCAGATAGATGCCGCTGGCGATGATGATCCCGGTTCCGGCCAGCGCCACCAGATCGGGATAATCCTGATAGAACACCACGCCGAGGCCGATCGCCACCAGAATCTGGACATAGACCATCGGCGCGACCACCGCGGCCGATCCGCGCACAGTGGCGGTATAGATCAGCATATGCGCAAAGCTGGCGGAGACCGCGACCACGGTGCACACCAGCACGACGTGCTGCGTCGGCCAGCCGATCTGCAGCGGCGGATAGCCCGAAAAATGGCCGATCGCTGCCGCCAGCAGCAGGATCGGCGCCGCAATGGCCGCCACGATGAACTGCATCAGCAGCACGCTTCCCGACCCTGCCGCGCGCGCATTGGCCATCATCAGCCCGCTCATCCCGAACGCCGCTGCCAGCGGCAGCAATGCCGCCCAGCCCAGCTCGGCAAAGCTGGGGCGCAGCACGATGATCACGCCTATGAACGCCACCAATGTCGCCACCCAGCGGCCCCGGCTGAGCCGTTCGCGATAGAGCAGCGCGGAGATCGCAGCGGTGAGCAAGGGGGCCATGAACTGGATCGACACCGCGGTCGCTAGCGGCATCAGGAAGATGCTGGTGAAGAAGGTGAGCGTGGCGACCGCCAGGAAGAACCCGCGCGCCAGCTGCACTCTGGGCAGGGGAAATCGAAAGCCCCCACGCCCCTCGACCAGCAGCAGAACGATCCCCAGCCCGACAGCGCCGATGGTGAAGCGCAGCGCCGCAACCGCCATTCCCGGCCATTCGCCGCTGGTCGACTTGATCAGCCCGTCGCCGCCCGAGAGCAGCGCGAACCCGGCAAGCGCATAGGCCATGCCCGCTGCGACATTGCTGCGCCGGGCGTCAGCCGAAGCCGAACCTTCCGCTTTGGAACTGGAATTGTCGGGCAATGCGCACGCCTGCTTGGATGTTGTTAACTTTTGCCGGGCTTAATGCCCGATATCCGGATCGATGCAAGCCGCATCGCCGCTGCCCGGCGTTCTGCGCCAATCCCTCGCCAGCCAGGCGTTAGGATATTGTCAAAGTTTCCGGGCTATTCACCATGTAGGTCATCGGCAGATGTTTCGATCTGTCCGCAAATCCGGGAAAATCGGTCACCATGAGCGCGTTTGGCAGGAAAAACGGAATAGGGCAGATGGGCGCCGGAGCGCGCCCCAGCTTTGGCGTCGCGCGCCCGATGAAGGGCGGATCGGCCGCTCCTGCCCCGGAATCGCGACTGGGCCTGTCGCTCGACATGGGCGGCGACCAGTTCCCCGACCTCGATTCTGCAGACCTTCCCAGCCTGGAAATGCTGGACGAAACCCCCGAAAGCGTTGCGCTGAACGAGGCGATGACCCGGCTGTCGGATCGCGCCAATTCGGTCGCCGATCTGGGCCCGCGGGTCGAAGGCTTCGAAGCTTCTGTCCACAAGATCAAGGAACAGGTGCTGCCGCGCCTGCTCGAGCGCGTCGATCCTGAAGCTGCCGCCACGCTGACCAAGGACGAGCTGGCCGAAGAATTCCGCCCGATCATCCTTGAGGTGCTCGCCGAACTCAAGCTCACGCTCAACCGGCGCGAGCAGTTCGCGCTCGAAAAGGTGCTGATCGACGAGTTGCTCGGCTTCGGCCCGCTCGAAGAGCTGCTCAACGATCCGGATATCACCGATATCATGGTCAACGGGCCCGAGCAGACCTATATCGAAAAGAAGGGCAAGCTCACCATCGCGCCGATCCAGTTCCGCGATGAAGAGCATCTGCTGCAGATTGCGCAGCGCATCGTCAACCAGGTCGGCCGCCGCATCGACCAGACCACGCCGCTGGCAGATGCCCGTCTAAAGGACGGCAGCCGCGTCAACGTCATCATCCCGCCGCTGTCGCTGCGCGGCACCGCGATCTCGATTCGTAAGTTTTCCGAAAAGCCGATCACGCTCGACAACCTCAAGGACTGGGGCGCGATGTCGGAGAAGATGGCGACCGCGCTCAAGATCGCAGGCGCCTGCCGCTTCAACATCGTCATCTCGGGCGGCACCGTTTCGGGCAAGACCACGATGCTCAACGCTCTGTCGAAGATGATCGATCCGGGCGAGCGCGTGCTGACCATCGAAGACGCCGCCGAACTTCGCCTGCAACAGCCGCACTGGCTTCCGCTCGAAACCCGCCCGCCCAACCTCGAGGGCAAGGGCGCGATCAGCATCGGCGATCTCGTCAAGAACGCTCTGCGTATGCGTCCCGACCGCATCATCCTCGGCGAAATTCGTGGCGCGGAGTGCTTCGATCTGCTCGCCGCGATGAACACGGGCCACGATGGATCGATGTGTACGCTCCACGCCAACAGCCCTCGCGAGGCATTGGGCCGTATGGAAAACATGATCCTGATGGGCGACATCAAGATCCCCAAGGAAGCGATCAGCCGCCAGATCGCCGAATCGGTCGACATCATCGTCCAGGTCAAGCGTCTGCGCGACGGTTCGCGCCGCGTCACCAACGTCACCGAAGTGATCGGCATGGAGGGCGAGGTCATCGTCACCCAGGAGCTGTTCAAGTTCGAGTACATGGACGAGGGTGCCGACGGAAAGATCATCGGCGAGTACCGCTCGACGGGCCTGCGCCCCTATACGCTCGAAAAGGCGCGGCAGTTCGGCTTCGAACAGGCGTATCTGGAAGCCTGTCTGTAAAAGCCGTCCGGCTTATCAATAGCCCTTGAGAGCGATCGCGGTGGCGAACACGGCGATCACTGCCGACACGATCAGGATCAGCGGCCAGGGCATGAAGCCCACCCGGTCGAAGTCGCGCCTGCGCATCCGTCGCGCATCCGCGATCGCTGCGGTGCCTGCCAGCGCGGACATGGCGATGGCCAACTGGCCCCAGATGCTGTGCAACATGCAACTCTCCTCAGATCGCGTCCATTTGGGGTGGCGCGGCGCATTGTCCAGCCCCAATCGTCCGCGATCCACAGCGATTCCTTGACCAGCGCGAGCGTTAGGTTAGCCTGTGTCCCTCAGGAAACCGGGGGGCATGATCATGCGCGGTACTGGAATACTCTGGGAATTGCTCGCCAAGGCGAGCGAAACATCCACATCGACATCCAAAGCCGGGAATGGTCCGGGCCTCAACCGCCGAGACGTGCTCGCGGGTCTGGCCGCGATGGGGCTGGCTTCGGCGTGGGACGGCAGCGCGCTGGCGGCGGCGGGCAGAACATCGCGCATCGCGATCATCGGTGCAGGGCTGGCCGGGCTGGTCGCGCTCGACCGACTGGTGGCGGCGGGGCTCGATGCCACGATCTACGAGGCGCGCGGCCGCATCGGAGGGCGGGTGCTGACCTCGACCGGCCTGCCCGAGACCAACCTGTACGTCGAGGACGGCGCGCATCTGGTCAACACCAACCACACCGACATCCTTGCGCTGGCCAGGCGCTTCAACATCGGCCTGATCGACCGCGGCGCGATGGTGGCGCGCGAGCGCTTCGTCGTGGATGGCGTGGAGCTATCCGAGGCCGGGCTGATCGCCGAGTTCCGCCCGCTCGCCGCGCGCATTGCCGCAGATGCCACGCTGGTCGACGAGGATTTCGAGCGCAACGCGCCCCGGTTCGACGCAATGTCGGTGCGCCAGTATCTCGACGGCGCAGGTGCCGCCGCGACACCGCGCGCCCGCGCGCTGGTCGAGGCGACGATCCGCACAGAATATGGCTCTGAACCCGGCGAGGTCTCCGCACTCGAGCTGTTCTTCAACCTGCCCGCGATCGCCGACGACCGCGTGGCGCTGATCTCGGGCAGCGACGAGCGCTACAGCCTCGACGGCGGGTCCTCGACCATCCCGCGCGCACTGGCCGAGCCGCTGATGGACCGGATCAGGACCGGGCACGCGCTGCTGTCGGTCCGCCGCAAGGGCAAGGCGCTGGTGCTCGCCTTCGCCAACGGGCAGAGCGTCACTGCCGACCGGGTGATCATCACCGTGCCCGCACAGATCCTGCGCACCATCGATTTCGGCGACACCCTTCCGCCCGCGTGGCAGGCGCTGAGCCAGGAGTTCAGCTGCGGCCGCAACGAGAAGATCAACGCCGGCTATGCCACCCGCCCCTGGGAGCCGCTGGTGGGCGCAGGCGGCGCGGCGTGGGCGGCGCGGACCGGCGAGCCGGGGCTGTTCAGCGAATTCTGGGGCGCGAGCGCGGGCCAGGATTCCGTGCCGGAGGGCGTGCTGACCTGGTTCTTTGGCGGATCGCAGGTCTCGGGCCTGCAGGATCTGGGCCCCGAAGGCATCCTGCGCGCCTGCGAACGCGAGATCGCGCCCGCCGTCCCCGGCCTGGCCGCCCGCACGCTGCGCCGCACCGCATGGGCCGCCGATCCGTACGCGCAGGGCGCCTATTCGCGCTTCCTGCCGGGCCAGCTCACCCGCTATGCCGCGCATTTCTGGAGCGAGGACGACGATGGCAAGGTGACCGCGCCGCTTCCGTCTGGACCGATCCTGTTTGCCGGCGAACATCTGTCCGACAGCCACACCGGCTACATGAACGGCGCCGCCCAGACCGGGCGTCTGGCGGCGAATCAGATCATCGCCGGTGTCAATCGTGCTTGATCGATCCGAACACCGCGGAACGCCAGCCTGAACGCTCGAACGGCTTCCAGTCGTCCTCGGGCAGCGCCAGGCGGTCGGCGATGGCGTACATCACCATCGGGTTGACGCCCAGGCCGCAATGGCTGGCGATCACCTCGATATTGTCGGTCTGCGGGCCGGGTTTCTGCACCGATCCACGCCATGCAACAATGCCGTCGGTCTTGGTCAGGATCGATGTCGTCGGAACCGGCGGGGCTTCGTCGAGATTGCGGAAGCGCCCCTGCTGCAGCGGCTCGGGTTCGGGGCCGTTGAGCCTGTCGAACAGCTTACGCGCATTGGTGTGCCCACGATCGTTGGAAATCGGGCTGCCGAGCGAAATGACCTGGCGGACCTTGTCCGGCGCGTTCTTGGCAATCTCGCGGGCAAACACCCCGCCCAGGCTCCAGCCGATGATCGAAACCTTGCGGCCCGACTGTTCGTGAATGCCGTGGAGCAGATCGTTCATCTGCGTCTCGCGCGCATTGTCGATCCGGATATTGCGGCCCATGTCCCAGCCATGCGCGTCATAGCCCAGGCTGGTCAGCAGGTTGCGCATCGGCTTGGTCGAGCGGTCGCTGGCGAGGAAGCCGGGCAGCACCAGCACGCTGTGCCCATCCCCCCTGGGCAGCATCGAAAGCGCGCCACGAAATGCGTAGAACGCTCCCAGCTCGACCACCGCCCGGCCTTCCGCCAGGGTCCAGAAAAGGTGCGGCGGCTTGGCAGACTGGGTAGCGGTAGCGGTCATCAATGTCTCCGATCTGTCATGCAATATGGAGCGTCAGGGCCAAAAGACCAGACCCATCACGCAGCGACGCTCGCCTTGCTCTTGCGCTTGCGCCGGGGTGCGGCCTTTTCGGCAGGCGGTGATGCCCCAGCCGCCAGCGCGCCCATCAGGTCAGCAAACGAGGCCTGCAGGCATTCGGAATAGAATTCCGGATCGGGCATCGCCTTGCGGCAGGCGGTGAACGCGATGGTCGCCTGGTCGACATAGCTTTGCACCACATGCCCCAGCGCCAGCCCGTCAGTCAGGCACAAAAGGCCGTGCATGCTGATCATCTTGGCGCCGGTCGAATAGATCGGCACCGGCGGTCCCGGGACATTGGTCACCACGGTACTGAACGGCGGCTTCACGTAATTGGCCAGCCCCAGCCGGGTATAGAGCTGCGCCCCCAGCGCCATGAACAATGCGGGCGACACCTTGCTCATTTCGGTCATCTGCCGCGCGCCGATCGCGTCGGTCATGGCCTTGGAGCGGACCGTCTGCTCATGGACATAGGCCAGGCGCTCGACCGGATCGGCGATATGGCTGCCCAAAGGCACGATCATCGCCGACACCTGGTTGCCCATGGTGTTCTTTTCCTTCTCCGCCCGCACCGAAATCGGGGCCATGGCGGTGAGGCTGCTCTCGGGCAGTTGGCCATGCGCCGTCAGATAGCGGTGCAGACCACCGCCGATGATCGCGAGGAACACGTCATTGATCTTGCACCCGGGCGACAGCGCGCGCAGCGCCTTGATATCGGCCAGGCTGAAGGTGCGCCCCTCGACCACGCGGTTGGGCGAGACGGGCACGTTGAACCGGGTGCGCGGGGCGGCGATGGCGGTGTTGAGACTGAACTCGTTGGTCACCAGCCCCTTGGCCGCACGGTACAGTCCGGGCGCGGCCTTGGCGATCACGCCGGTCTGCCGCCACGGGTTGAGCCAGGCGCGGACATAGCCTTTCAGGAACAGGCCCAGCGGATCGGGGACGCGGTCGGGTCGCCAGGCCTGGGACGCTGGCGGAGCCGGGTCATCGGGGCGCAGGGTGTGCAGCGCATCCATCAGATCGATGCCCGACATGCCGTCGATCGCGGCATGGTGCATCTTGGTGATCATCGCGAAGCTGCCCTTGGGAACGCCCTCGATATTGTCGAGCCCTTCGACGACGCAGATCTCCCAGGGCGGGCGGGTCAGGTCGAGCGGGCGCGAGAAGATGCGCGCGGCCTGGATGCACAATTGCCGCCAGTCGCCCGGCTTGGGCAAGGCGACGTGGCGAACGTGATATTCAAGATCGAAATCCGGGTCCTCGATCCAATAGGGGTAATCGAGGTTGAGCGGCACCTTGACCAGCCGCTGCCGCATGGTCTGCGACAGATGCATGCGCGATTCAAAGAACGCCAATATGTCCTTGAAGCGGACGAACCCGCCCGGCGCGGTCGATGGATCGTAGATCAGGATGGAGCCGATATGCATCGGCGCGTTGCGCTGCTCCAGCGCGACGAATGATGCGTCCATCCCCTGCAGTTGCCGCATAAATGCCCCCTCTCCCGGACACCGGGGCGGGCTTTTGCCCGTCCCCTTGTCCGGTCAAGCTAACACACATTGCGGCTGGGGCAAGGTCTAGCGCAGACCCGCGCTTGCAGGCCGGGTCTAGCGACCGGTCCAGTTGCCCGGGCGCTTCTCGACGAACGCAGCCATGCCTTCAGTCTGGTCCTCGCTGCCGAACAGCCCGTGGAACAGGCGGCGTTCGAAGACGACGCCCTGCTGCAGCGTGGTCTCGAACGCGGCGTTGACCATTTCCTTGACCGCCAGCGTGGCGAGCGGCGCCATGCCGGCAATGGTAGCGGCGGCCTTGACCGCCTCGTCGACCAGATCGGCGACGGGCACGACGCGCGCCACCAGACCCGATTGCTCGGCCTCGGTCGCGTCCATCATCCGCCCGGTGAGGCACATGTCCATCGTCTTGGCCTTGCCGATCGCGCGCGCCATGCGCTGCGATCCGCCCATTCCGGGGGTCACCGCCAGCTTGATCTCGGGCTGGCCAAACTTGGCGTTATCGCCCGCGATGATGAAATCGCACATCATCGCCAGCTCGCAGCCGCCGCCCAGCGCATAGCCTGCAACAGCGGCAATAATCGGCTTGCGGGTGGCGGTGACGCGGTCATAGCCGGCAAAGAAGTTGCCGCCATACATGTCGGCGAAGGACTGCGTTGCCATTTCCTTGATGTCTGCACCGGCTGCGAACGCCTTTTCGCTCCCGGTTAGCACCGCGCAGCCCTGGCTGGCATCGGCATCGAACGCGGCGAGCGCGGCGATCAGATCGGCGAGCACCTGGCTGTTGAGCGCGTTCAGCGCCTGCGGGCGGTTCAGGGTGATCAGCGTGACGGCGCCGCGCTGTTCGACGAGCAGGGTTTCATAGGTCATCGGGCAATCTCCAAGGGCGTCCAGGCCTGATCAGCAGGCAGCGGCGCAAAAATGGTGTCGAGCAGCTCGTCGGTCACGCCTTCGGGCGTTTGCGGGTTCCAGCGCGGCGCGTTGTCCTTCTCGATGATCAGCGCGCGGACGCCTTCGATGAAATCGTGCATCTGCACGACGCGCGCACCGATGGCATATTCCTGCACCATTTCGGCAGCGAAATCAGGCATGTGCGCGCCGATCTTCAGCTGGCGCAGCGCCACCTTGCAGGTCTGCGGCGACTTGTGGCTCAGCGTGGCAAGCTCCTTGGCGCTCCATTCCGAGTCTTCGGCGGTCAGCGCGGCGAGGATGTCCTCGTAGCGGTCCGATGCGAACAGCCGGTCGATCAGCTCGCGGTTGCCCAGGATGCGCGCCGGCGGCGGCTCGACCGCAAGGCTCTCGAGAATTTCGTCGATCCGGTCGGGGTGTTCGGCGATTTGCGCCTTGGCGTTGGCAAGTGTGTCGGACGGCAGATAGTGCGTCGCCAGCCCCAGCGCATGGCACTCCGAGCCATCCAGCCGCGCGCCAGTCAACGCAAGAAACTGGCCGGTACGCCCCGGCAGCCGCGACAGGAACCACCCGCCGCCGACATCGGGAAACAGGCCGATGCCGGTTTCGGGCATGGCAAAGCGCGTGTTTTCGGTGGCGATGCGATAGCGCGCGGGCTGCGACAGGCCGACCCCGCCGCCCATCGTGATCCCATCCATGAACGCCACCACCGGCTTGGGATAGACGAACAGCAGATGATTGAGCCGATATTCGATGAAGAAGAATTCGCGCGCCTCTGTTCCGTCCTGCGCGCCGCTGGTCGCGAGCATGCGGATGTCGCCGCCGGCGCAGAAGCCGCGGCCTTCGGCATGGTCGATCATCACCGCCTCGACAGCAGGGTCGTCGATCCAGGCGACCAGCGCATCGGTCATGGCCTGGCACATCGCGGTGGTCAGCGCGTGGATCGCGCCAGGGCGGTTGAGGCTGATGATACCGGTGCGCCCTTCGACGCGGGTGAGAACATCGGTGGTCATATATCGATCCTTACTGGCGCAGCATTTCGCGTGCGACGATCATCCGCATCACCTGGTTGGTGCCTTCGAGGATCGAATGCACGCGCAGGTCGCGCCAGAAGCGCTCGATCGGATAGTCCTGCAGATAGCCATATCCGCCAAACAGTTGCAGCGCATCGTTGACGATCTTCGAACCGCTATCGGTGCTCAGCCGCTTGGCCATCGCGGCGAACTTGGTCTTGTCGGGCGCATTGGCCGAAACCTTGGCGGCGGCGAGATACAGCAACGCGCGCGCGGCCTCCAGATCGGTCGCCATGTCGGCGAGCATGAACTGGGTGTTCTGGAATTCGTTGATCCGCTTGCCGAACTGCTTGCGGTCGTTGGTGTAGCCGACCGCCTCGTCGAGGCAGCGCTGCGCCCCGCCCAGCGAGCACGCGCCGATGTTGAGCCGCCCGCCATCGAGCCCCATCATCGCGAAGCGGAAGCCGTCGCCCTCGGCACCGACTCGGTTGGCAACGGGGATGCGGGCGTTGTCGAAGATCACCTGCGCGGTGGGCTGGCTGTGCCATCCCAGCTTCTTCTCGTTGGCGCCGAAGCTGACGCCCCGGGTGTCCTTGTCGATCACCAGGCACGAAATGCCCTTGGGGCCATCCTCGCCGGTGCGCACCATGGTGACATACACGTCGTTGGCGCCCGCACCGCTGATGAACTGCTTCGAGCCGTTCAGCACATAATGATCGCCATCGCGAACCGCCTTGGTCTTGAGCGCGGCGGCGTCCGACCCCGATCCCGGCTCGGTCAGGCAGTAACTGGCGATCTTGTCCATGGTCACGAGGTCGGGGAGATAGCGGCCCTTCAGATCCTCCGAACCGAAGGTGTCGATCATCCAGGCGGCCATGTTGTGGATCGAGATGAACGCGCTGGTCGAGGGGCAGCCATAGGCCATCGCCTCCATGATCAGCGCCGCCTCGAGCCGTCCAAGCCCGATCCCGCCGCTCTCTTCGCTGACATAGATCGCGGCGAAACCGAGATCGGCGGCTTCCTTGATGGTGTCGCGCGGGAACACGTGTTTCTCGTCCCATTCGGCGGCAAAGGGCGTGATCCGGTCGGCGGTGAACTTGCGCGCGGCTTCCTGGATGGCAAGCTGGTCTTCGGTGAGCTCGAACTGGGTGGTCATGGCAATCCTGTCGCTGACATCTCTGGTCTGGAGAAGAACTATCCTCAAGGGCATCAGGCGAATAATCCAATCGCCCCGCTTTGGCCAGTGCGACCACCCTGCCCTTTTCCATAGGCCCCATGCGAAAATGCCCGTCCAGGCAAGGCAAGGTGCGATTGTCCGGCACAAATGCGCTGCTCCGGGATGACGCGCGGCCGATTGGCTGATAGCAGGGCAGACAATGGCCCTGCCCGACCCCCTGCCTGCGCCGGAATCAGCGCCTGCTGCCTCGATCAACAGGCCGCTTTACGGCATCGCCGCGCGGCTGTTTTCGGCGATATTCCTCACCGCGATGTTCGCCTGCGTCAAGCTCGCCTCGGCCCGCGGCGTTCATGTGCTCGAAAGCGTGTTCTATCGCCAGCTGATGGGCGTGCTGCTGATGGTCCCAGTCGCGCTGGCCGGCCCCGGGCTGGCCGCGCTCAAGACGCAGCGTCCCTGGACTCATGCCAGCCGGATGGTGGTGGGGATGGTCGCGATGACTCTCAACTTCCTGTCGTTTGCGCTGTTGCCGATCGCAGAGGCTACCGCGATCGGCTTCATGGTGCCGGTGGTCGCCACCTTGCTGTCGATCTTCCTGCTCAGGGAATCGGTCGGGGTGCACCGCTGGGGAGCGATCGCGATCGGGCTCACCGGCGTGCTGGTCGTGATCCAGCCCGGCGATGGCCACATCCCGCCGACCGGCGCGCTGGTCGCGATGTGCGGCGTGGCGATGACCGCGTGGGTGAGCATCCTGATCCGGAAGCTCGGCGCGACCGAAAGCCCGGTGACGACAATGTTCTGGTTCTCGGTCAGCTCGATGGTGCCGCTGGGCATCGCGATGCTGTTCGTCGGCCAGGCGCACGATGCGCAGACCTGGGGGATCATCGCCCTGATGGGGCTGTTCGGGGCCGCGGCGCAACTTGGCATCACCTGGTCGCTGCGGCTGGCGCCGGTTTCGGTCGTGCTGCCGATGGATTATTCGAGCCTGATCTGGGCCGCGCTGATCGGCTGGCTGATCTGGCAGAACTGGCCGGTGCCCGCGACCTGGATCGGGGCACCGCTGATCATCGGTTCGGGGCTGTACATCGCCTGGCGCGAAAACCGGCTGGCGCGGCTGCGCAAGGGCTGATCCCGCGCCCGACGCCCGCCGATCGCTCAGCCGACCTGCCGCTCGCGCCCCTGCCAGTAAGGCTCGCGCAGCGAGCGGCGCAGGATCTTGCCGGTGGCATTGCGCGGCATCTCGGGGATGACATCGATCGTCTTGGGCGCCTTGAACGGCGCGATGCGCTCGCGCGCCCAGGCGATCACCGAGGCGGGGTCTACCTCGTGCCCCGGCTTGGGAACCACCACGGCCTTGACCGCCTCGCCCCATTTGTCGTCGGGAATGCCGATCACCGCGACCTCGAGCACATCGGGGTGACCAAAGATCGCGTTCTCGACCTCGGCGGGATAGACGTTCTCGCCGCCCGAGATGATCATGTCCTTCACCCGGTCCTGGATGAAGACATAGCCGTCATCGTCCATATAGGCCGCGTCGCCGGTGCGCAGCCAGCCATCGGCGTCGACCGTCTCGCGGGTCTTGGCCTCGTTGCGCCAGTAGCCCACCATGTTGAGCGGCGAACGCGTGGCGATCTCGCCGATCGTGCCATTGGGCACGGTGTTGCCGCCGCCATCGACGATCCGCACCTCGACCCCGGGCAGCGCCTTGCCCGCCGAGCGCATCCGCTCGTTGCCCGCCGGGTCGTGATCCTCGGGCGGCAGCGCACAGAAGGTGCCGGTGGTTTCGGTCATGCCGTATTGCTGGCAGAAATCGGCACCCATGGTCTGCATGCACTGGCGCAGCAGCTCGAGCGGGATCGGGGCTGCGCCGTACATCACCAGCTTCATACGCGACCAGTCGGTCGTCGCCGCGCGCGGATGGTTCACCACCATCTGCAGCGCGGTGGGTACGAGGAACATATGGGTGACGCCATCGGCGACGCAATCGAGCACCGCATCGGGTGAAAACTCGGCGCGGATCACCGCGCGGCAGCCATTGTAGAACGCGATCGTGCCAACGCCCGAGCCTGCGATATGCGCGACCGGCATGATCACCAGCATCGAATCCTCGTGGTTGATCTTGTACCAGTCGACATCGGATGCCTCGATGATGGGGCGCAGGCCGAACATGTTGCGGTTGCACAGCACCGCGCCCTTGGGGTTGCCGGTGGTGCCCGATGTGTAAAGTTGCAGCACGCCGCGATCCGGGTCGGCCTCGGGCAGGTCGCCCTCGGGCTGCGTATCGACCCAGGCCTCGAACGAGCCGATGCCGCCGACATCCATGTCGCCCTCGACCAGGGTATGGCGCAAGGCATCGAGCCCCTCGCCGGCAGCGGTCGCAAGCTCCGCAAGCGCACCCTGGCACACCAGCATCACCGCTCCGGTGTCGGCGAGGATATAGCGGACTTCGGGCACCGCCAGCCGCCAGCCCACCGGTACCATGGCAAGCCCCGCGCGCGAGGCTGCCACCAACAGGGCGAAATACAGATTGGCGTTCTTGCCCAGCCAGGCGATCCGGTCGCCCGGCTGCAGCCCGGCGCCTGCGAATGCGCGGGCATAGCGGTCGACCAGCGCGTCGAGCTCGCGATAGGTGATGCGCTGGACGCCGTCATCCAGCGCGATGCCATCGGGACGTTCGTGCGCCCAATAGGCAATGGTCGATCCCAGATCGGTGCGCGCGTGCGCGGTGGTTGCCAGCATGTCTCTCTCCAATATCGTGAGGGCGGACCGTTTCGACCCTGCCGTTTACGTCAACAGGCTAGGCCTATTGCGCGTGGGTTGACAATAGAATTGCGTCAAACCCGGCGATAGACCAGCGACAGGGTGTTTGCCGGGCATCGCGATCAGCGCCGCAGCAAAAAGCCGCCCCACCCCTCATCGTCACCCCGGACTTGATCCGGGGCCCAGAGCAACCACGTGCGCCGCCGGGAATCAAAACCCTGGGTCCCGGGTCAAGCCCGGGATGACGGACAAAGCGGGCTGGCCGCCAAGGGGTCTGTGAATGGGTTGTCGGCTTTGGCAGAATTCATCGGATAGCTGCCTGACCGGACTTGGAGAGTTACCGATGCATCGGGAACGACCGTTTGTGGGTGGAAACCAGACATTCGGCTTTTAGTGCGTCGCCTCAACGAAGCTGCCTTCTTAACCAATCGCCCAACCGTCCAAATGACTGGGCTGCGGCGGGTGGCGGATGCTCGCTGATTTTGCTTCCGTTATAGACATTCACCGACCTGCTCACGGAGATGTAAGGCCCGGTGCGCGGCTCGAAGCTCCATCCTGCAAGGTACATGTTGGCCTTCGCAGCCGTCCCCCACATCAGTGGAACCGCACTTGTGAGCCAATCCTCGGTAGGCATGACGTCTTGCCATGCCTCAATGCCGCAGTGCCCTCCCACGTAATCAACATCAAACTCTTGACCACAGTTTTCGAACTCGCGCCTCGCAAGCTGGCAATACTGCGCCTCCATACCCCAGTTTTCCTCATCACCTGACGTGAGGGGGTAAAGGTGGAAGCAGACCTTTGGCTCAGAGATGTTTTGGTCAGCAACGTTTGCTATTTTCCGGATCGCTGCTCGCCCATGCAGCAGGTGATCCTCCATCGTCCAATCCGGCTCGTCCATCCTCGCGTCCATCCTCACCTACAGCCTCTCGCGGAAGAGCGTAGTGTTTTCCACTATAGGGGACAATGGTCAGAGCAGACGTTCCTCAATGTCTGTTTTGGGGTCGCTTGCCGAACGGCAGCTTTTTTCTCGCACCTCAAAAGCCGACATAGCTTCGATTCAGCACGCGCTACGCCGAACGCCTCCGGTAAACCAGCGTGAGATTGTTGGCTGGCATGGCGTGGCGGCTGGTCCGCGCGAAGCCATGGTCCGATGCGACGCGATCCATGGCATCAAGGTGGCGCAGTCCCCATGCCGGATTTCGCGCCTTGAGCGATTCATCGAACGCAAGATTGGAGGCTGCCGTCTCCACGCCCTCCTCAACGTAGGGCCCATAGAGAATGATGGGCGCCTCATCCGTAAGCACCTGCGCGCAGCCCTTGAACAATCCCAGCGTCGCATCCCACGGGCTGATGTGCACCATGTTGATGCAGATGATGGCGTCGGCGCGCTTGAGCGGCCAGCCGGGCTGCGCGGCATCGATCGCGAGCGGCGGCTGCACGTTGGATGCGCCCGCTTGCGCCGCCCAGGCCGTGATCGAGGCGAGCGCGGCGGGCTCGCAGTCGCTGGGCTGCCAGACGAGGTGCGGGAAGGCTTGCGAGAAATGCACGATATGCTCGCCGCTGCCGCTGGCGATCTCGAGCACCGTGCCTTGGGGCGGCAGCACGCCGCGAAGCACATCGGTGATCGCATCGCGGTTTCGCAAGGTCGCAGGCGCATGGCGGCGCGCTTCGGCGCCCGCCTCGTCGATCAGCCAGGGTTTCGGGTCAGTCATGCAAAGGACCATGCCGCGATATCGACCACCGCGCAATCAGGCAGCTTGCCAGAGCCGGTACGAGGCGGCACGGTGGCGGCGATGGACGACGAACCACCCCAGCTGCCGCGGATCGATGCCAGCATTGCGCCATCGGTCGGCTTTCCGCCGCCTCTGGTGTTCCTGGGCTTCATCCTGCTCGGACTGCTCACCGACCGGCTGCTGGGCCTGCCCGTCATGCCGATCGGCCGCGACCTGACCTGGGCGGGGTTTGCGCTGATGATGGCGGGGATCATGGTGCTGATCGTCTCGCTCGGGCTGTTCCGCGCGTATGGCGAGAACCCCGAACCGTGGACACCCAGCCAGGCGATCATCGCGCGCGGGCCCTATCGGCACAGCCGCAACCCGATGTATCTGGCGATGGTGATCATCCATATCGGCTATGCGATCTGGGATGCCAGCATGGGCGTGCTGCTGTTCGTGCCGTTTGCCTTCATCGCCATCGACCGGGCGGTGATTGCCAAGGAAGAGAAGTATTTGGCGACGCGTTTTGGCAAGCCGTATGAGGATTATTGCCGCCGCGTCCGGCGCTGGCTCTAGGCGCTCGGACCAACGCCGCGATCCGGGAAAGTGCCCACCCGGCGCGTCACCGGGTGGGCCTCCCCTCTCCTATTCGGCAGCTTCAGCCTGAGCGGCGGCGGGCTCGGTCCAGACCAGCACCGGCTTGCGCGCGGCCAAAGTCTCGTCGAGACGGCGGCGCGGCGCGAAATGCGGCGCGCTGTGCAGCAACTGATCGCCGGCCTTGGCGCGCAATGCCACCGAGCGGAATGCGCCGATGAACTGGTCGAGCGCGGCCTTGCTCTCGGTTTCGGTGGGTTCGACCAGCATCGCGCCATGCACCACCAGCGGGAAATAGACCGTCATCGGGTGGAAGCCCTCGTCGATCAGGCCCTTGGCGATATCGATGGTCGAAAAGCCCTCGGCCAGCCCCGCATCGGAGAACAAAGCTTCGTGCATGCACGGCCCCGCAGCTCCGAACGGTGCGTCGAGCACGTCCTCGAGCGAGCGCAGTACATAATTGGCGTTGAGCACCGCATCCTCGGCGACCTGCTGCAGGCCGTCCGCGCCGTGGCTCAGGATGTACGAAAGCGCGCGGGTGAACATGCCCATCTGGCCATGGAAGGCGACCATGCGGCCGAAGCTCGACGCGTGATGGTCCTCTGCGCTTTCTTCCTCGATCAGCGCGAGACGGCCGTCATCCATCCGCTCCACGAACGGCAACGGCGCGAACGGGGCGAGTGCTTCGGAGAACACCACCGGACCCGAACCCGGACCACCGCCGCCATGCGGGGTCGAGAAAGTCTTGTGCAGGTTGATGTGCATCGCATCGACGCCTAGATCGCCCGGGCGCACCTTGCCCACGACCGCATTGAAATTGGCGCCATCGCAATAGACGAAACCGCCCGCTGCATGCACCGCATCCGAGATCGTCTTGAGATCGCGCTCGAACAACCCGCAGGTGTTGGGGTTGGTGATCATCACGCCGGCGACATCGGGGCCCAGACGCGCCAGCAGCGCCTCCAGATTGATGCGGCCATCGGGATTGGCGGGAATGTCCTCGACCTGATAGCCGACGAATGCCGCGGTCGCAGGGTTGGTACCGTGCGCGCTTTCGGGGACCAGGATCACCGAACGCTTGTCGCCGCGCGCCTCGAGCGCCGAGCGGATCGCGAGGATTCCGCACAGTTCACCATGCGCGCCAGCCTTGGGCGACATCGCGACGCCCGCCATGCCGGTGAGCTTGATCAGCCATTCGCCAAGCTCGTCGATGACCGCGAGAGCGCCCTGCACGGTGTGGATCGGCTGCAGCGGATGGATGTCGGCAAATCCGGGCAGCCGCGCCATCTTTTCGTTCAGCCGCGGATTGTGCTTCATCGTGCACGATCCCAGCGGAAACAGGCCAAGATCGATGGCATAGTTCTGGCGGCTGAGGCGGGTGTAATGCCGCACGGTTTCCTGCTCGGACAGGCCGGGCAGGCCGATCGCGGCCTTGCGCTCGAGCCCGCCGAGGCGCGAAGCGACCTTGGGGGCTTCCATCAGATCGACCCCGGTGCGGGTGGAATCGCTGATTTCGAAGATCAGCGCCTCTTCCAGCATCAGCGCGCGGTTGCCGGTGCTGGTCGCCTGGGCGGTGCCTGCGTCATCGTCCACCGACTGGCGAGTCGGGCGGCCCTGGTTGTTCATGCTCATGCCAGCACCTCCTGCAAAGCGGCCGCGAAGGCCTCGATATCCTCATGCGTCGCCGTCTCTGTCACCGCGACGATCAGCCCGTTCGAAAGCGCTGCTTCTTCAGGGTAAAGCCGTCCGAGCGAAACCCCGCCGAGGATCTGGCGATCAGCCAATTCGCGCACGATCGCGCGCGCATCCTTGGGAAGAACCAGAGTGAACTCGTTGAAAAAGCTGTCATTGAGCACCGACACGCCGGGCACCTGCGCCAGACGGTCAGCGGCGGTCACCGCCATCGCGTGGTTGATCTCGGCGAGCGAGCGCAGCCCCTTCTCGCCCAGCAATGTCATATGGATGCTGAATGCCAGCGCGCAAAGTCCCGAGTTGGTGCAGATGTTGCTGGTCGCCTTTTCGCGGCGGATATGCTGCTCGCGGGTCGACAAGGTCAGCACATAGCCGCGTTTGCCCTCGGCATCGACGGTCTCGCCGCAAAGCCGGCCCGGCATCTGGCGGACGTATTTCTGCTTGCAGCCGAACAGGCCCACATAGGGCCCGCCGAACTGCAGCCCGACACCAAGCGACTGGCCTTCGCCGACCACGATGTCCGCGCCCATCTCGCCCGGGCTGCGCAGCGCGCCCAGCGCCACGGGCTCGGTCACCACCGCGATCAGCAGCGCGCCGGCTGCCTGAGTCGCCTGCGCCAGCGCGGTGAGATCACCCACGCGGCCCAGAATGTCGGGATACTGCACCACGACACAGCTGGTGTTCTTGTCGATCTGCGCGATCAGAGCGTCGATATCGGTGTCTGCGGTCAGCGTCGGCGCGGAGTGCACCAGTGCATCGCCGGTGAAGCGCGCCATCGTCTTGGCGACGCCGACATAATGCGGATGCAGACCCGACGACAGCAGGGCGGTCGCGCGCTTGGTGATCCGCCGCGCCATGCCGATCGCTTCCCAGCACGCGGTCGAGCCGTCGTACATCGAGGCATTGGCAACATCGACGCCCAGCAGCCGTGCGACCTGAGTCTGGAACTCGAACAGCATCTGCAGGGTGCCCTGCGCGATTTCGGGCTGATAGGGCGTGTAGGCAGTGAGGAACTCGCCGCGCTGGATCAGGTGATCGACCGAGGCGGGAACATGGTGGCGATAGGCGCCTGCCCCCATGAAGAACGGCACTTCGCCGGCAACCAGGTTCTGGCCGGCAAGCTTCTTCATGTGGCGCTCGACCGACATTTCGGGCGCGTGCATCGGCAGATCGTGGATCGGCCCGCTCAGCCGCGCTTCCTGTGGAATGTCGATGAACAGGTCGTCGATCGTCGCGACGCCAACGGTGGCCAGCATCGCCTGACGGTCATGGGAGTTGAGGGGAAGATAGCGCATGGGTGAGTGATGTCCTGTGGCGGAATAGCCCGGGTATAATCAGGGATTGCGTGTCGGATCAGAGGCCTGCGACGTATTTCTTGTACGCGCCCTCATCCATCAGACCTTCAAGTTCGCTGGCATCGCTGAGCTCGAGCTTGAAGAACCAGCCATCGCCTTCGGGATCGGTGTTGACCAGCGCAGGCTCGTCGGCGAGCACGTCATTGCCTTCGACGATGGTGCCCGAGACCGGGCTGTAGACGTCGCTGGCGGCCTTGACCGATTCGACGACCGCGGCTTCATCGCCCTTGTCGAACTGCTTGCCCTCGGTGGGGACGTCGACGAACACCACATCGCCCAGTTGCTGCTGCGCGTAGTCGGTGATGCCGACGGTGGCGATGTCGCCTTCGACTTCGACCCATTCATGTTCTTCGGTAAAATAGCGGCTCATGATCCGGCTCCGTTCGTTCAGGTAAAATCAGGCCGCGGTGGGCCGGTGGTAGCGATGGGGTACAAAGGGCATGGCAGCGACGGTGACCGCGATGCGCTTGCCACGCACCTCGGCTTCCAGCGCGGTGCCGATGGCGGCGTGCGCGGCCGTGACCATGCCCATCGCGATCGGCGCGCCCAGGCTGGGGGCGAAACCGCCCGAGGTCACCTTGCCAACCAGACGATCACCCGCAAACAGCTCGGCGCCCTCGCGCACCGGCTGGCGGCCCTCGACGGCCAGGCCGACGCGCTTGCGCGGTGCACCGCCGGTGAGTTCGCCCAGCACGCGCTCGGCACCGGCAAAGCCGCCTTCGGCGCGGCGACGCTTGCTGATCGCAAAGCCCAGATCGCCTTCGATCGGGCTGGTGTCTTCATCCAGGTCATGGCCGTAGAGCGGCAGGCCCGCCTCAAGCCGCAGCGAATCGCGCGCGCCCAGCCCGATCGGCTTGACGCTGTCGATCGCGCACAACCGGTCGGCCAGTGCCGCGGCATGGTCGCAATCCACGCTGATCTCGAAACCGTCCTCGCCGGTATAGCCCGAGCGGCTGATCCACAGCGACATGTCGTCCAGCGTGAAAGCGCCCGCCTGCATGAAATAGAGCGAGGCCACGTCGGGGATCAGGCTGGCCAGTGCTTCGCCCGCCTTGGGCCCCTGCAGCGCGAACAGCGCGCGCTCGTCGAGCAGCGTGATCACCACCTCATCGGGGAAAGTCTCGCGCATATAGGCAAGGTCATCATATTTGCAGGCGCCATTGACCACCAGATAAAGGTCTCGCTCGCGCCGGGTGATCATCAGATCGTCGAGCACGCCGCCATCCTCGCCGAGCAACAGCGAATAGCGCATGCGGTTGACAGGGAGCTTGGCGATCTCGCCGGGGACCACCGTTTCGAGCGCGCCATCGGGGTCTTCGCCGGTCAGCAGCACCTGGCCCATATGGCTGACATCGAACAATCCGGCGTTCTCGCGCGTCCACAGATGCTCTGCCATGACGCCTTCATACTGCACTGGCATCTGGTAGCCCGCAAACGATACCATCCGGCCACCCCGCGCGCGGTGCCAGGCGTCCAGCGTCAGCAATTTGTCAGGAATGCGCTCGAGCATCTCGGCGATATAATCGGTGGTCATCTGGCACTCCGGTGGCATGAGGCTGAACGCCACGGCACGGCCCATTGGCCCTGCCCGACATCCAACCCCCTCTGTCACTTGAACCTGAGAGCTTTCATGATGACCCGCGTCGCGGACCCCCATTTACCCCTTCGGTGGAGCAGCCCGGCAGGGCCACCCGCTTTCCAGAGCGCCGACTAACGACACGGTCCCGATGACCTGAGAGATTCCGGGGCGGTTGCTCCTTCGGTGGCGGGGCTTGCACCCCGCGCTCTCCCGTGTCGTTTTCAAGGGCTTGCGCCCCATCGACGCCTGAGGGAATGACCAAAGCCGAAAGGGCTGTCAATCAAATTACGCTGCGTTGCAATATCCGCACGTCAGACGTGGCTGAGCCCCTCGGGCGCATGGCCGAAAATCGCGCGGTGGCAGGTCAGCGCGAACCGGTCGGTCATCCCGGCGAGGAAGTCTGCGAAGTGGCGGCTCTGCGGGGGCTCGCTTGCGGGCATGCGGGTACGCCAGTCCTCGGGCAGAAGGCCGGGATCACCGCGATAGGCGGCAAACAGCGCGGCGATGACTTCGCGGGCCAGCGCCGCCGCCTCGAGCTGGCGTGGGTGGTGATATACGCGCTCGTACATGAACGCCTTGAGCTGCCGCTCCTGCGCCGCCATGGGTTCGGAAAATCCGGCGATCGTCTGTCCGGCGCTGCGGACATCCTCGATCGATGTGATCCCCAGAGCGGCGATTCGCGCGCGGGTCGATGCGATCACGTCATTGACCATCAGGCCGATCTGGTCGCGGACGAACTCTGCCTGCAGCCTGTCGGGGCTGACATCGGCAAAGCGCTGGCGGATCGCGTCCCATTGCGCAGCAGCGAACGGCAGAGCGAGCAGGTCGTCGAACGCCAGAAAGCCCGCGCGCAGGCCGTCATCAATGTCGTGGTTGTCATAGGCGATGTCGTCGGCGACCGCTGCCACCTGCGCCTCGAGCGAGGCATGACGACCGAGGTCGAGATCGAACGCGGCGTCGATCTCTGCCAGCGCCCAGGGTGCGGCGCTGACTGGGCCGTTGTGTTTCGCCAGCCCTTCGAGCACCTCCCAGCTGAGGTTCAATCCCTGCCAGCGCGGATAAGGCGATTCGAGCACGTGCAGCGCGCGCAGCGTGTGGGCGTTGTGATCGAAGCCGCCCTGCCCCGCCATCGCTTCCTGCAGCGCATCCTCGCCGGCATGCCCGAACGGCGGGTGGCCGATATCGTGCGCCAGGCACAGGGCCTCGGTCAGATCCTCGTCGAGCCCCAATGCGCGCGCGATCGTCCGCCCGATCTGCGCCACCTCGAGGCTGTGGGTCAGCCGGACACGGTAATGGTCGCCATCGGGCGCGACGAACACCTGCGTCTTGTGGCGAAGGCGGCGAAAGCTGATCGAGTGGATGATGCGGTCGCGGTCGCGCTGGAATGCGCTACGCGGGCCCCGGGTTGGCGCACCGCCTTCGGCATATTGCCGTCCGCGCGTGGCATCGGGATCGCAGGCATAAGGAGCGCGGGGGTGCATTGGCTTGGTACCGTTTTCAAAATATGGCGGGTGCCGGACAAAGGCCGGAAAACGGACCCTCCATCGGCCAAAGCCGCGTGGCGATCAACCCTCGCCCATGATCCAGTCGACCGCGGCATGCGCGTGGATCTCGGTGCCATCATAGATCGGCAGCACATTGGCCTTGGTGTCGATGATCATCTCGAGCTCGGTGCAGCCGAGCACCACCGCCTCGACGTCTTCCTTGGCGATGTTGGTGAGGAACGTCTTCATCGTGCGCTCGGATTCGCGCACCACCCGGCCTTCCATCAGCTCGTCATAGATGATCCGGTCGATCTCCTCGACGCGGTCCATCTTGGGCGCGAGCAGGCTGATGCCGTGACGGATCAGCCGCTGGCGATAGAAGCTCTCGAGCATCACGTTGCGCGTCCCGATCAGCGCGGCACGCTTGATACCATCGGCCTGCATCTTCTCGCCGACGCAATCGGCGATGTGGATGATCGGCACGCTGACGGCGCCCTGCACCCGGTCGTAGACCTTGTGCATCGAATTGGCGCAGATCAGGATCGCGGTGGCGCCCGCCTGTTCGAGCGAGCGCGCCGCTGCGGTGAGCTTTTCGGCGGCATGATCCCAGCCCTCGGGCGTGGTCACCTGCGCCAGATCGCAGAAGTTCAGGCTCTCGATCACCATCGGACCGCTGCACAGCGATCCTGCGCGCTTCTGCACTTCCTTGTTGATCAGCCGGTAATAGGTTTCGGTCGAAACCCAGCTCATCCCGCCGATCAGGCCTATCTTCCGCATCCGGCTCAGTGCCCCAGGTTCTTGCAGATATCCTCGACCATCTTCTTGGCGTCGGCGAGCAGCATCATCGTCTGGTCCATGTAGAACACGTCGTTGTCGACACCCGCATAGCCCACGCCGCCCATCGAGCGCTTGATGAAGAACACGGTCTTGGCCTTGTCGACATCGAACACCGGCATGCCATAGATCGGCGATGATTTGTCGGTCTTCGCCGCGGGATTGACCACATCGTTGGCACCGATGATGAAGGCGACATCGGTCTGCGCGAACTCGCTGTTGATGTCCTCGAGTTCGAACACCTCGTCATAGGGCACGTTGGCTTCGGCGAGCAGCACGTTCATGTGGCCGGGCATGCGGCCTGCAACCGGGTGGATCGCATATTTGACGCTGACGCCTTCCTTCTTGAGCAGGTCGCCCATCTCGCGCAGCGCGTGCTGCGCCTGCGCCACCGCCATGCCGTAGCCGGGCACGATGATCACGCTTTCGGCCTGCTTCATCATGTACGCCGCGTCCTCGGCGCTGCCGCGCTTCCACGGGCGATCGATCTTGGGTGCGCCATCGCCGCCGCCGCCGGATTCGGCACCGAAACCGCCCGCGATCACCGAGATGAAGCTGCGGTTCATCGCCTTGCACATGATGTAGGAAAGGATCGCACCCGACGAGCCGACCAGCGCACCGGTGATGATCATCGCGGTGTTCGACAGGGTGAAGCCCATCGCCGCTGCCGCCCAGCCCGAATAGCTGTTGAGCATCGAGACGACGACCGGCATGTCCGCGCCGCCGATGGGGATGATCAGCAGGAAGCCGATGATGAACGCGAGTACGGTGATCGCGAGGAATAGCCAGCCTTCGCCGGGACCGCCTTCGGGCGACACGGTGTAGACTGCGATCATGCCGAGGATTGCGGCGAGCACGCCCAGGTTGATGACATGACGCCCCGGCAGCATGATCGGCGAACCCGACATGTTGCCGTTCAGCTTGAGGAACGCGATGACCGATCCCGAGAAGGTGATCGCACCGATCGCGACGCCAAGGCCCATTTCGACGCGGCTGACCGCGAGGATCTGGCCGGTGGCATCGAGAATGCCGAACGCTTCGGGGTTGAGCCATGCGGCCAGCGCCACCAGCACTGCGGCCAGGCCGACCAGCGAGTGGAATGCGGCCACCAGCTGGGGCATGTCGGTCATCTTGATCTTGCGCGCGATGACGAAGCCCGCAACGCCGCCGATTGCGATCGCGGCGATGATCTCGACGATGTTGGCGATGTCATGCGTGATCAGCGTGGTGATCACCGCGATGCCCATGCCGATCATGCCGAAACGGTTGCCGTCGCGACTGGTTTCGGGGCTGGAAAGCCCGCGCAGCGCGAGAATGAAGAACACGCCGGCGACCAGATAGGCCAGCGACACCCAAGGGCTCACCGGGGCGGCATCGCCTCCCGAAGCAAACGCGGGAACCGAGGTCAGCGCGCTGCACGCAGCAGCGGCGAACGCCAGCGGACGTTGGCGGATCGAACGGCGATTGAAATTCATTGCTGCCCCCAGAGCCATCACTTGCGCTCCTTCTTCTTGTACATCGCAAGCATGCGCTCGGTGACGGCAAAGCCGCCGAAGATATTGACCGATGCGAACACCACTGCCAGCAGCCCCAGATATTTGGCGATAGCCGATCCGGCCTCGGCGCTGGCAATCAGCGCGCCGACGATGATCACCGACGAAATCGCATTGGTCACCGCCATCAGCGGCGTGTGCAGCGCGGGGGTCACCGACCAGACAACGTAATAACCCACGAAGCAGGCCATCACGAAGATCGAGAGGATTGAGATGAAGTCCATCTTCACATTCTCCATTCACCCCGCTTGATCGGTCCTACGATCCGTCGGGAATGTGCCGGCGATCGCCGGCCTAAACATCGATTGCTGGCGATCAGCTCGCGAGCAGCCTCTCACTGACCACTTTGCCGCCCATCGTCACGCGGACGCCCTGGACGATCTCGTCATCGTCGGGGAACACGGGCGCCTTGGCTTCCTTGTCCCAGAAGGCCGAGAAGAAGTTGAACAGGTTGCGTGAGAACAGCGCCGAGGCATCGGTCGCAAGCCGCGAGGGCACGTTGCGGTGGCCGACGATCTTGACGCCGTGCCTGATCACGACCTCGCCTGCAACCGCGCCCTCGACATTGCCGCCCTGCTCGACCGCAAGGTCGACCAGGACGCTGCCGGGCTTCATGCTAGCGATCTGCGCGTCGGAAACCAGCCGCGGCGCGGCGCGGCCCGGGATCAGCGCGGTGGTGATCACGATATCCTGCTTGGCGATGTGCGACGAGACCAATTCGGCCTGCGCCGCCTTGTATTCGTCCGACATTTCGGTTGCATAGCCGCCTGCGCCTTCGCCCTCGATGCCGGCGACGTTTTCGACGAAGATCGCCTTGGCGCCCAGCGACTGGATCTGTTCCTTGGTTGCCGAGCGGACGTCGGTGGCCGACACCTGCGCGCCCAGACGCCGTGCGGTGGCGATCGCCTGGAGCCCGGCAACGCCGACACCCATCACGAAGACCTTGGCAGCCGACACCGTGCCTGCGGCGGTCATCATCATCGGGAACGCCTTGCCGTATTCGGAGGCGCCATCGAGCACCGCCTTGTATCCGGCAAGGTTCGACTGCGACGACAGGATATCCATCGACTGCGCACGGGTGATGCGCGGCATGAACTCGAGCGCGAGCGCCTGAAAGCCCGCGGCGGCATAGGCATCGATGCGCGCCCGCTCGCCGAACGGGTTCAGCGACGCTGCGATCATCGCGCCCGGCTTGGCGCCGGCCAGGCTGGCGGGATCGGGCCCCTGGATGCCGAAGATGATATCGGCACCCGCGAGCACCTCTGCGCGCGAGGCGACAGTGGCACCGGCAGCGGCGAAATCGGCATCGGATACCGACGCGAACTCGCCCGCCCCGGTCTCGACCGCCATTTCCGCGCCCAGCGCGATGAATTTCTTCACCGTTTCCGGGCTCGCCGAAACGCGCCGTTCACCCGATGCCTGCTCCTTGAGGACCGCGATTTTCATGCAGGTCGCCGGTCAGCTGGCGATGAGAACGACGACGAACGCTGTCACCAGCGCCGCGATGATCGTGCCGGTCTTCATCCAGCCCATGAACCCTTCATAGGTCTGGCGGGCGGTTTCGATGTTGTTGCTGGACATGTCGTTGGCCATGGTCAGAGCCTTCCCCATTACAAATGTTGCCGAAATTAAACTCGGTTCGCCTTAACCGAATGCCGGGTGCGGCTCAATCCCGCAAGCGTCAATTCGCTAGTGTGCTCCCAAGCATAGCTTTAATCGGGTTTTTACCACATGCGACTAGACGAACCCATGATGGCAAAAGAACGAACCGACGCAGATCAGCAAATCCGCCGTGTGATGCTGATCGATAACGAACCGGCGCAATGCCGGCTGGTCGCCGCGCTGGCGGCCAAGGCTGGCTGGCGCACGGTGTTCGCGCATGATTCGGAAACCGCGATCGCGATGCTGGGCACGCAGGAAGGGATGATGCTCGATGCCATCATCCTCGATCAGTGGGTTCCGGGCGACGAGGCCGCCGAACTGATCGCCGAGCTCAAGTCGCGCCGCCCTGCCCTGCCGATCCTGATGCTCACCGCCAGCACCTCGCCGCTGCTCGCGGTCGAGGCGATGCGGGCAGGCGCCACCGATTACCTGATCAAGCCGATCGCACCCGATCGGCTGGTCGCCGCGCTCAACGCCGCCGTTCGCAAGGACGACGCCGACGAGCTGCGCCCGCTGACCGAAAAGATCGCAGCGCCGCTCGATTTCGACGAGATGATCGGATCGTCGCCGCGCTTCCGCGCCGCGCTCGCCATCGCCGCGAAATCGGCGCGCACCCATTCGCCGGTGCTGATCGAGGGCGAAAGCGGCACGGGCAAGGAAATGATCGCGCGCGCCATCCATGCCTCAAGCCCGCGCGCCAAGCTGGCGCTGCGGCTAGTCACCTGCGCGGGTGCGTCGAGCGGCCAGCTCGAATCGCAGCTGTTCGGGCATGAACGCGGTGCGTTCCCCGGCGCTTTCGACCGGCATGTCGGCGTGATCCAGCGGGTCGAGGGCGGCACGCTTTTCATCGACGAGATCGATCAGGTTCCGCTCGAATCGCAGGCCAAGCTTGCCGATGCCATTCGCGAGGGTGAAATCCGCCCGCTTGGCGCGCGGCACAGCCAGCGCTGCGACGTGCGCTTCATCTGCGCCAGCAACTCGCCGCTCAAGCCGATGGTCGAGGCAGGCACCTTCCGCGAAGACCTGTATTACGCGATCGCCCCGGTGCAGATCACCATCCCCGCGCTGCGCGACCGTTCGAGCGACATTCCTTCGCTGGTTCGCCATTTCCTCAACCGCATCGCCGAGCAGCCCGGCATGCGGGGGCTCGGCATCACCGACGAGGCGCTGTCGCTGCTGTCGAGCTTCGACTGGCCGGGCAATGTCCGCCAGTTGCAGAACGCGCTGTTCCGCGCCGCGATCTTCTGCGACGGCGATGCGCTGACCACGGCCGAGTTCCCGCAGCTCACCACCATGCTGGGCGAGGACGAACCGCGGCGCGCGTCGGCCAGCCATGACGGCATAGGGATCCAGCTCTATGCCGAGGACGGCAATCTGCGCCCGCTCGAGGAAATCGAGGCGGACGTCATTCGCCTCGCCATCGGCCATTATCGCGGGCGGATGACCGAAGTCGCGCGCCGGCTGGGGATCGGCCGGTCGACACTGTACCGAAAGCTGACCGAGCTGGGCATCGACAACGCCGCCTGAGCGGCACGCACACTCGCGGCTTTTTCCCTTCCCTGCGCTGCCCGCCATCCATAAGAGCGGGCAGATGACTCAGCCCATCCTCGACGTGTTGCATGACACCTTCGGTTTCTCGGCCTTTCGCGGCGTGCAGGACCAGGTGGTCAGCCGCGTCATGGCTGGGCGCAACACGCTGGCGATCATGCCCACCGGCGCGGGCAAATCGCTGTGCTATCAGCTTCCCGCCGTCGCGCTCGATGGTTGCTGCGTCGTCATATCGCCGCTGATCGCGCTGATGCACGACCAGCTGCGCGCGGCGACCGCGCTCGGCATCCGCGCCGCAAGCCTGACCTCGGTCGATGCCGACTGGCAGGAAACGCAGGACCGCTTCCGCGCGGGCGAGCTTGATCTGCTTTATGTCGCTCCCGAACGCGCGAGCTCGGAAGGGTTCCGCAACCTGCTGGGCCGCGCGCCGATATCGATGTTCGCGATCGACGAGGCGCATTGCGTTTCGGAATGGGGGCATGATTTCCGCCCCGATTACCGGCTGCTGCGGCCACTGCTCGACAGCTTCCCCGATCGTCCGCGCCTCGCGCTGACCGCGACCGCCGATGCGCACACCCGCGAGGACATCCTCAAGCAGCTGGGTATCGAACGCGACGGGATGATCATCGCGGGATTCGACCGGCCCAACATCCGCTATGCGGTGCACCCGCGCGATGGCCTTACCCGGCAGATCGGCGATCTGGTCTCCGCCAATCCCGGCCCCGGCATCGTCTATGCGCAGACCCGCGCAGGCACCGAGAAGCTTGCCGAGCAGTTGGCCAAACTCCCTGGACCAGGTGGCAAGCGCCAGGTGCGCGCCTATCACGCCGGGATGCCGCCCGAGGTACGCCGCGCCAACCAGGACGCGTTCATCGCCAGCGAAGACATGGTGATGTGCGCGACCGTCGCCTTCGGTATGGGGATCGACAAGCCCGATGTACGCTTCGTGGTGCACGCAGGGCTGCCCAAGTCGATCGAGGGATATTACCAGGAATCGGGCCGCGCAGGCCGCGATGGCGAACCTGCCGAGGCGCATCTGTTCTGGGGCGCGGACGATTTTGCCCGCGCGCGGATGCGGATCGGCGAGATCGAGCCCGAGCGGCAGGCGGGCGAGCGCGCGCGGATCTCCGCGCTGGGCGCACTGGTCGAGACCGGCAGCTGCCGCCGCGCGATCCTGCTGCGGCACTTCGGCGAGAGCCCGCCCGAGACCTGCGGCAACTGCGACAACTGCCTCAACCCGCCCGCGAGCGTCGATGCGACGCAGACCGCGCGCAAACTGCTTTCCGCGGTCTACCGCACCGGGCAGAGCTTCGGCATCGGCCATCTCGAAGCGGTGCTGCGCGGGCAGACCAACGACAAGGTCACCCAGCGCGGTCACGACCGGCTTTCGGTGTTCGGGATCGTGCAGGACGACGAGGTCGCGCTGATCAAGCCGGTGGCGCGCGCGCTGCTGCTGCGCGATGCGCTCGACACCAACGAACATGGCGGGCTGATGCTCGGCCCCGGCGCGCGCGCGATCCTGCGCGACGAGGTGCAACTGTCGCTGGTGCTGCCGCCCAAGCGCGCCAAGCGCGGCAGGCGCGGGTCGGACGACAGCCCCAACCCGGTGAGCAATCCGCTGTTCGAGGCGCTGCGAGCGTGTCGCCGCGAGCTGGCGCAGGAGGCCGGCGTGCCGCCCTATGTCATCTTCCACGACAGCACGCTGCGCGAAATGACCGACCGCAGCCCGCGCACGCTTGATGCGCTGTCGCGCATTTCGGGCGTCGGCACTCGCAAGCTCGAAGCTTATGGAGAGGCCTTCCTGCAGGTGATCCTTGACCACGGCGCATAATGCACGGATATATTGACACGTATTGTGCCAATATATAGCCTTTCGGGTATCGGATATACGAGAGGATCCCGCATATGCCCCAGCCCTTCACCGTGTTGAACGAGGTCTTTCCAGGCGATCCAGCGACCATGGCGGGGCTGATGCAGCCGGGGCCCGATGGTCCGATCTTCATGATCAACCTACTGAAGTTCAAGGACAAGGCGGTGTACGAGGATGGCCGCGAGACCGACCTTACCGGACGCGAGGCCTATATGATCTATGGCCGTGCGGTGGCGCAGTTGCTCCCCACGTTCGGAGGCGTCGCGATGTTCGCCGCAGATGTCACCTTCCTTTCGCTCGGCCAGGTCGGCGAGCTTTGGGACGAGGTCGCGATCGGCGTCTACCCCAAACGTGCCGACATGGTGCGGATGTCGATGTCCGAAGAGTGGCGCGAAATCGCGGTCCACCGCAGCGCCGGACTTGACGGCCAGCTCAACATCGAGACCGTGCTGTCGGCCGAAGCGATGGCCATGCCCTGGCTGCAGCCTATCCTTGCGCAGATTGGCGCCAAGGGGTGACAGCGACAAGGCTTGCTAGTAAGCCGCTTAACATGGACGCACCCTCCCCAGCCCGCCATCCCGATGGCCGCAAACAGCGCAGTGAACGCAGCCGCCTCGCGATTGTCGATGCCATGCTCGACATCATCATGGGGGGCAAGATGGAGCCCAGCGCCGCAGAGATTGCCGAGCGCGCCGGGGTGAGCGCGCGCACGGTGTTCCGCCATTTCGAGGAAATGGACAGCCTTTACAGCGAGATGACCGAACGGATGGAGGCGCAGATCATGCCCATCATCCAGTAGCCTTTCACCGGTGAAGGCTGGCGCGCGCAGCTGGGCCAGCTGCTCGAGCGCCGCGCGATGATCTATGAAAAGATCATGCCGCTGAAGATCGCTGCCAGCATCCGCCGGTTCAGCTCGGACTATCTGATGCTCAATTACCAGCGCTTCCTGCATCTGGAGCGCACGGGTCTTGAAAACGTGCTGCCCGATGCGGTGCGCAAGAATGCCATCCAGATGTCGGCGATCGAGATGTGCGCGGGCTTCCAGACCTGGCGCAGGCTGCGGCAGGACCAGAATCTGAGCATCGAGCAGGCGGCCGACGTGGTCAAGCTGACCATCGAAAAATTGCTGGACTGACCCCGATGCGCGGCGCGCTGGCCCTGCTGTGCGCAGCATCGCTGGCGCTTCCAGGGTGCAAGCAGGCGCCTGACGAGACGCCGGACCAGCCGGCCACAGCCCGGGCCAGCTGCCTCCCCAAGAGCTTTGTCGCGGGCCGCTTCATCCCCCTGCCCGGCGGATCGTTCCTCAAGGGCGCCGACCCGCTTTATCCCGAGGAGGCGCCGTCGATGCAGCTGCGCGTCAGCGGCTTCCAGATCCAGAGCCATGAGGTCACCAACGACCAGTTCGCCGCCTTCGTGCAGGCCACCGGCCATGTCACCGATGCGGAGAAGGCCGCCACCAGCGACGATCCCGCTGCCGGGTCCGCGCTGTTCCTGCGCGACGAAGACGGCCGCAACGGGCGCTGGGTGCTGCGCAAGGGCGCAACCTGGCGCGCGCCCGAGGGCAAGGGATCATCGATCACCGGCAAGGGTCGCCACCCGGTGGTGCATGTGACGCTGGCCGATGCGCGCGCCTATGCCACCTGGGCCGGGGGGCGCCTGCCGACCGAGGAAGAATGGGAATATGCCGCGAGCACCGGTCTTCCCGACGGCGCCAACCGCTTTTCCGGCGCGGTGGACGATGCCGGTAAGCCGCGCGCCAATCACTGGCAGGGCGTGTTTCCGGTGGTCGACGAGGGCAAGGACGGCTTTTCGGGCACGGCGCCTGCGGCCTGCTTCCCCGCGGATCGCAACGGCGTGCACGATCTGATCGGCAACGTCTGGGAGTGGACCGACAGCCCGGCCGACGATGCGCACATGATCATCAAGGGCGGCAGCTGGTTGTGCGCGGCGAATTTCTGCGCGCGCTATCGCCCGGCCGCGCGCCAGCCGCAGGAAAACGACTTTTCCTCCAACCATATCGGCTTTCGCATCATCCGCGATGTCGCAGCGCCAGCGCCAGGAACAGCGCGATGACCGGCAGCGCGACCAACACCGCATAGCTTTCCGGCGGATGATGGGTGCCCGGCTTGAGCACCCAGAAATTGAGCGCGTGCAACGTCCGTTCGAGCAACAGCAGTGCTAGCGCCAGCGGCACCAGCGCGCGATAGCGCAAAGCCGCCGTCAGCATCATCAAGCCCCAGACGATCTGCGTCGCGCCTGCCCAGGCGAACAGGCCAATCGTCCGCCCGCCATCGCGCGCCAGGTCCAGCCCCGCGATCATGCCGGCACCGCCATCGGGCGCGAACACATGGATCATCCCCGGCACCACCGCCAGCATGCCGCACAGCGCGAGGAAGAGGGACGATGCCGTGGCAGGCAGGCGCGGCTCGGCGGCAGGCAGCAATCGGGCCATCAATTGGGCCAGTAGATATAGGGATCGCCCTTCTTGAACTTCACGCCCAGAGGCTTGTCGATCGCCACCGGCGCCTCGATGGTGTGCGGGTAGAGCGGCTTGCGCGCGCCTTTCTGGTGGCTGGCGAGCAGCGCCTTGAGTTCGTCCACCTTGGCGCGATTGCTCGCAGCCAGATCGCGCTTTTCGGTGGGGTCGTCCTTCAGGTTGAACAACCAGGTCTTGGCGGGCCTTTCGGTCACCTGCAGCTTCCAGTCGCCCTGGCGCACCACCCGGTAATAGGCGCTCTGCCAGTAGATCGCGTCGTCGGGGCGCTTGCCAACGGGGTTTGCGGGATCGTCGCCGAGCAGATCGACGCCGTCGATGGCCAACCCAGCCGGGATCGGCGCGCGACCGGCTTTGGCGAAGGTGGGCATCAGATCGATATGCGCCACCGGCGTGTCGACCACCGTCCCCGGCTTGATCCGTCCGGGCCAGCGCACGAACATCGGCACGCGGATGCCGCCTTCGAACAGCGTCAGCTTCCACCCGCGATAAGGGGCGTTGACCTCGGGCAAGCCTATATAGCCCGCGCCGCCATTATCGCTGGAAAAGACGATGATCGTGTTGTCGTCGAGCCCCTGCTGCTTCAGCGACGCCATGATCCGCCCGACGCTGCGATCGAGCGCGCGCACCATCGCGGCATAGACGCGCAAGCGGTGAGGCTTGATATCGCCCACCGCCTCGTAATCCGCCTTGGTCGCCTGCAGCGGGGTGTGGACGTTCCAGTGCGCAAGATACAGGAAGAACGGGCGGTTGCGGTTCGCCTCGATCACCTTGATCGCCTCGTCGGTCCAGTAATCTGCCAGATAGCCGCCGGGCTTGAACCAGTCGCCGCCATTGTAGCTGGTGGCATATTGCATCCGCGCCCAGAGGAACTTGTCGATCGGGTCGAAGGGCAGCTTGGCGTTGACCGAGTTCGGGTCGTCCTCGGGCAGATGCAGCGCGCTGGCCATCAACAGGCTCTCGTCGAAGCCCTGCGCATTGGCGCTGAATTCCGGTCCGTCGCCCAGATGCCACTTGCCGATATGGACGCTGTGATAGCCCGCAGGTTTCAGGATCTCGGCGATCGTGCGCTCGCTGCCGGGCAGACCCTGGCCATCGAAATCGGGCGCGCCTTCGACCGCTGCCTCCTTGTAGGTCAGTGGCGGCAGACCCGAATCCATCTCCGCCGACAGCGCCGAGACGATGCGCCCCATACCATCGGGGGTGGGGGTGAACTCGAACCCGGTACGCGTCGGATAACGCCCGGTGAGGATCATCGCCCGCGATGGGGCGCAGCTCGCAGTGCCCGAATAGGCGTTGGAATAGATCGCACCCTCGCCCGCCAGCCGGTCGATATTGGGGGTCGGCACCAGACCGCCTGCGACGCCGCCGCCAAAGGTCGAGATGTCGTTGATGCCGAGGTCATCGGCGAGGATGAAGACGATGTTGGGCGGGCGCTCGCCGGCAGGGAGCGTAGCCACATCGGGGCCCTTCTGCCAGGGAACCGGCCGGTTGGGCGCGACATCGTGCTTGCCGAAGTTTGACGCGGCAAACAGCAGCACGGTGCTCTTGTTGAACCACGCCCAGGTGCCGCCGGCCACCAGCAGCACGAGCAGTGCGATCAGGCCCTTGCGGATCATGCGGCCGGCTCCGTGACAAACATCTCTTCGCATCCGGTCCCCGCAAGCAGCGCGTCGAGCGCTTGCCTTGCATCCTCGGACAGGGCGTCGCGCGCCGCGCGCAGCGTCAGCAGGCACTTGGCCTGATAGGGAAACACCGGCTGGGTCCAGCGCTTGCCGTCGATAATGGTCTCGAAATCGCTTTGCCCGGCAGTGGCGGCTTGGGCGTTGGCGAGCAGGAACGGAACATAGACGCGGCCGATCTCGGCAAGCAGCTCGCCCAGATGCGCCCAAAGCGCGCCAGGCTCCAGCCATTGGCCATCGGGCAATCCCGACAGGTCCTCCACCCGGTCGAGCCACGCACGCAGGCGCGGCGAGGATTGCGCCATGATCCGCGCAGGCGTGGGGTCGACAATGCCCAGCTGGGTCAGCTGGCCATAGATCGCGAAGTCCGCCGCCGAGGGGCGCGTTCCCAGCACGAAGCCCTGCCGCTGGACGATACGGTCGAGAATGCCGACCAGCCGCTGATAGCTCGCCTCGATGATCGGCGCGGTAATGTCATTCGATCCCACGACATACAGCCGGTCGATCTGCCGCCGGGCAAAGCCATCGGCCATCGGCCGCGCAACCTCGTCGGCATAGCGGCTGTCCTGCCAGAAGATCAGCAGCGGCCCGGCATTGGCCGCGTCCTCGGCATAGTGCCAGCGATAGTGGAACATCGCCTTGGTCATCCACTCGTCGGCGAAATCCTCAATCAGCAGGTCGAGAAAACCCAGCAGCTCATCTTCGGGCAGGACCGAGCGCCCCTCATACTCCGCCTCCAGCCGCCGGATGATCGGGGTGGAATCGACCACCGCCTCGCGATCATCGCCCTCGCTGAAATAGACCGTGGGGAGCAGTTTGACCTTGGGCGCGGGATAGCCGGGCATGGGCTGCATATGGCTGCCCCAGATCATGCGGTGCGCGATGCGGCGATAACGCAGCAGCGCCAGCATCTTGCGCGAATAGGGTGATCCCGGAGCCCCGAGCAACTCGACCGTTTGCATCCATTCCTCCGACCTGTTTTTATTGGCACAGGCTATGTCAATAGAGGTGCGGGGTCAAGCGGGCCGCGCGCGCCCCCGCCCCCGCGCCCACCGCAGCACGCCATACAGCAGCGCCATCAGCACCAGACCCAGTCCGACGAGCATCCACCAGTAATGCACCGCCATCTTCTTGAGCGTGTTGATCCCGATCTGCTGGGTGGAATCATAGCCTGCAGGCATTTCGAGCACCCCGTTGCGCTTTGCATAAGCGCGGTAATCGGCCATCAGCTCGGCGAACCTGGCGGGCTCAGCCTTGCTGAGATCGCGCGTCTCGCCGGGATCGCTGGCGATATCGAACAGCCGCCACCGGCCATCGCCATAAGGCTTCAGGTTGCGCACCAGCTTGTACGCTCCCTTGAACAGCGCTGCGTTGCCCGACACTTCGAACCCCACCGGCACTTCGGCAGGGCGCACCGTATCGCTGTCGCCGCTGAGCAGCGGCACCAGCGATGCACCGTCAAAGGCATCGGCGTTAGCGGTGCCGCCCGCCAGCGCCAGCAGCGTCGGCGCGATGTCGCTCACCGTCGTCATCGCCGCGCTGGGCTTGGCCGGCACGATGCCCCGACCGGCCATGATCATCGGCACATGCAGCCCGCCCTCGCTCGCGTAGAACTTGAACATCGCGCCGGGGGATGCGGCGGCATTGGCGAATTCGGGGCCGATAAAGCCATAGGTCCCCTTCTCCCCCCAATTGTCCGCCGACACGCTGTAGCCGTTGGCGCGGGTCCAAAGCTCCATGCTGCGTGCGCCCGCCATCGGGTTGCTGGGCTCCGGGCCATTGTCGGATGTGAACACGAACACGGTATTGTCATACTGGCCGGTGCGCTTGAGGTGCGCGATGAGCCGCCCGACATGATGATCCATCGCCTCGATCATCCCGGCGTTGATCGCCATATGCCGCGCGAACAGCGCCTGCTCTTCCGCGCTCAGGCTGTCCCACTCACGCAGGCCTTCAGGTGGATCGGCGAGCGGCGCGCCCTGCGGAATCAGCCCCATCGCCTGCGCGCGCTGCCAGCGAGCGGTCCGCATCGCGGCCCAGCCCTGGCGATAGGTATCGGCGTATTTTCGGGTGAACTGCGCCGGGGCCTGCACCGGAATGTGCACCGCCTGAAAGCCGATATAGGCGAAGAACGGCTGATCGGCCGGGCCCGTTCCGAGATAGTCGACCATCTGGTCGACCAGAAAGCGCGACGAATAGAAGTCCTTGGGAAGGCTCGCGGGCTTTCCGTCCTCGAACCAGGGCGCGGTCTTGTAATAGGGCATATAGGACTTCTGTTCCCAGTTGTCCGCGCCCGAGGCATCGAGAATGAACGACCGATCGAAACCGTGATCGCCCGGCAGGTCGCCCGCGCCATGGCCGAGATGCCATTTGCCGGTCATGTAGGTGCGATAGCCCCGCGCCTTCAGCCGCTCGGCGATCGTCGTCACGCCGGGTTCGAAGCGCAGCGAATAGCCGGTCTTGCCGATATGCTCGGCCGGGATCACCTCCTGGATTGTCGAGACGCCGGTGCGGTGATTGTCGAGCCCCGTCAGCAGCATCGCGCGCGAAGGCGAGCACAAGGGCGAGCTGTAATAGCGGGTGAACATCCGCCCGCGCTGCGCCAGCGCATCGATATTTGGCGTGTTCGCCTCGCCGCCGTAAATCCCCAGATCCATCAGCGCGAGATCGTCCGCAAGTAGTACCACGAAGTTGGGCGGCGCCGCAGCGGTTGGGGCGACGGGGGCCGGCGCTGCGCCGGGCAGAGCGGCGCGCGGTGCCGTTGCGGCGAACGCGACCGAGGCCGCACCTAGCCCGGCGATCGCCCACATGGCCATTTTCCGTCGGATGCCCGCCAAGCCTCATCTCCCGTGCCGCTGGTCGCAGATTATTTTGGCATAGGCTATGACACATCATCGGCAAGCGCAAGACCGACGCGACGGATGGAGTTGGCGGGTGGGGACAGGCATGGCGCGCCCGCAGGAGCGCCGCGGGTCAGGCGCGCAGCAGCTCGGGCAGCCCGGTGGAGATCTGCGGCGGGGACGAACGGCGGAACTTTTCAAGGCTGATCGGCAGTTCGAACTGCAGTCCGGTGCAATCCTCGACCGACCATCGCGCCACCGCGCGGACCTTCAAGTTGACGCCCAACGCCACCTCGAACTCGGTACCGGGCGGCACATCCCAAAGCCCCTCGATCAGCGCGCCACCGGGCGAGATGTTCTTGATGCGCGCGGGGTAGCAATAGCCGTCATGATGGATGCCGATGGTGCGCAGCACCTTGTAGCGCGTTTCGCGGCTGTGCTTGTGGCCGATCGGTTCGACATGGCTGTCGACCCCGGCGAGCCGCTCGTTGGCTTCCTTGAGGCCCAATGGCTTGCCATAGATATAGCCCTGGACATGGCTGCAGCCCAGCGAGCGGATCAATTCGAGCTCGTCGATGGTCTCCGCGCCCTCGGCGGTGGTTTCCATGTTGAGCGCTTCGGCGAGCGAGACGATCGAGCGGATGATCGCGCTGTTGGCGCTGCCCGATTGCGCCGCTCCGCGCACGAAGCTCTGATCGATCTTGATCTTGTCGAACGGCGCGGTGCGCAGATAGCCCAACGCCGAATAGCCGGTGCCGAAATCGTCGAGCGCCAGCCGCACGCCGATCGCCTTCAGCCGCTCGAAGATCCGGGCGGCGTCGAGCTTGTCGTCGAGGAACACGCTTTCGGTGATTTCCAGCTCGAGCCGCTCGGGTTCGAGCCCGCTCTGCGCAAGCGCATTGAGCACGATCGCCGGGAAGGCAGGATCGGCAAACTGCATAGGCGAGACGTTGACCGCGATGCGCACCTGGCGCGGCCAGGCTGCGGCATCGGCGCACGCGGTGCGCAGCACCCATTCGCCCAGCTGCATGATCAGGCCCGATTCCTCGGCAATCGGCACGAACACGCCCGGGCTGATCGGGCCACGCACCGGATGCTCCCAGCGCGCCAGCGCCTCGAACCCGCTGATCGTTTCGGTCGCGACGTTGACCACAGGCTGATAGGCGATGCTCATCCCACCCGCCTGCAGCGCGGCACGCAGCTCGCCTTCCAGCGCGCGGCGTTCATGCGCGACCTTGTGCATGTCCTCGCTGTAGAACTTCCAGATGCCGCGCCCGTTTTCCTTGGCGGAATAGAGCGCAAGGTCGGCGTTGCGGATCAGCGTTTCCGCGCCCGAGACGTGGCGGCCATCGGCAATCGCGATGCCGACCGAGGCGCCTATGACGATCTGGTTGCCCTCTACCATGTAGGGATGGCTCAGGTTCACGATCACCGAACGGGCGATATCCGCCAGCCGCTCTTCGCTGATGATGCCCGGCAGCACCACCTGGAACTCGTCGCCGCCCAGACGGCCGACCTCGCCGCTGTCGCCGATGGTGCGCTTAAGCCGCTCGGACACCTGCTTGAGCAGCGCATCGCCGATCGGGTGGCCCAGCGTATCGTTGACCTGCTTGAAGCGATCGAGATCGAGCAGGAACAGCGAGCACGGATTGGGCTCGCCGCGATGGCCAACCAGCGCCTTTTCGAACAGTTCCTTGATGTACAGCCGGTTGGCAAGGCCGGTCAGGTTGTCATAGCGCGCCAGCTGGGTCACCGCCTCGTGCGAACGCTTGACCTCGGTCAGGTCGGTGCCGTGGCCGCGGAAGCCCACGAACTGGCCGAATTCGTTGTAGAACGGACCGCCCGAAAGCGACCAGGCGCGCTCTTCGGCCGACTGGGCGACATGCACCGCCAGATCGTTGAACGCGGTCCGCGCGGAGAAATGGAAGTTGAACGTCCGCTCGCTGCCGCCACCTTCGGCGCCTGGCGAGCAGATCACCGAGCTCAAGGGCTGGCCGATGATGGTGTCCGGATCGGCCTCGATCGCGCTGATCGCCTCGTGACTGATATAGACGATGCGGCCGTGACGGTCGGTTTCCCAGAACCAGCCGCGGCCCGATTTCTCGTAATCGGACAGCAGGCAGCGCGCGCGTTCGTTGTTGAGCTTCTGCTGATCGACCTTGGCCTCAGCCTCATGGTCCTCCTTGCTGCGGATCAGCGCGACCAGCAGCATCGCGGGCAGGAACACCATCGCGCCGATCATGAACTGAAGCTCGCCACACGCCGCAAGCACCCCGGCGGCGGTCGACGCGCTGGCCAGGAACATCAGCATCCGGTGCGGCACCAGCACCACCAGAGAGGGCAGCAACGCGCCGAGCAAGGCAATTAGCCCGAACAGCTCTCCAACCGGGCCCAATGTGTGCGAGATGCTGAGCAGCGCGAAGGAATAGGCGGCCGACGACAGGCACACCACCCAAGCCAGCATCCGCGGAAACCGCACCCCGGCAAGCTGGCGCGCGCGCGTGCTGACCGAGGGCAGATAGATCAGGATATCGATGACGATCGACACCAGAATGGCCATCACCAGCGGCAGCGAAACGTCACTGAGTGCGAAACCGCCCGCGACGACGGTGATCGTGAGCGCAAGTGTCCTGACACCAATGACGATCGGCCACAGCGCACAGATGGCGAGCAAAGACACCGCCGAAATCGGGTTGATCCCGCTCAGCCCTTCGACCGCGCCCTGACTGCGACGGTGAATCGTCGGCGCTTCGGCAGTTTCTTGTGGTGACTTCTTCTGTCCGAACATGCCAATCCGCATAGCGCGTGGCGATTAGCAAAGCGTTACCGATGGCCTCGCAACGGGGATAGAACCGTGTAAAATCCGGCGTTCCAGATGCGGCAGCAGGCAGACGGGATCGATTGGCAAATTGCGCCGCACCCCCCATATTGCCGGCATGCAAACGCTGCGCGACTCCATCGGCACAGAAATCCGCAGAATCTTCGCCGAACCCGGCGGCAAGGTGATCGAGATTTCGCGCACGGATGAAGGTCTGTTCGGGGTGGATTCGGTGTGCTGGCAGGTGCATGGCGATGTGACCGCGATGATGATCGGCGGCATTGCCTCGTTGCTGCTGCAGATGCTCGAGCCGCGCGTGCTCGCCGGGGTCTGGGACCATTCGGTGTTCCGCCAGGATATGCGCGGCAGGTTGCGCCGCACCGCCGCGTTCCTTGCGCGGACGACCTATGGCGACAAGGCGCAGGCGCTGGGCGAAATCGCCCGCATCCGGCGGATCCACGATCACGTTCGCGGCACCCTGCCCGATGGCACGCCCTATGAGGCCAACGACCCGCAGTCCTTGGCCTGGGTGCATGTCACCGAAAGCCTGTGCTTCGTCGAAAGCTTCATCCGCTATTCCAGGCCGCATATGTCGATGCGCGATCGCGACCGGTATTTCGACGAAATGGCCGAGGTCGGCACGCTGCTGGGCGCGGACCCGGTGCCGCGCACCTATCGCGCGGCGCAGCGATTCATCCGCGATGTGCGCCCGACGCTGCGTTTTGACCAGCGCACCCGCGAGATCGCCGACCTGTTGCTGAACCAGCCACCCGCAAGCCCGCGCCTGGCCCCGTTCCATCACATGACGATGCAGGCCGGGGTCGATCTGCTGCCCGGCTGGGCGCGATCGATGCACGGGCTTTCGATCTCGCTGCCCGCCCGGCTCGCGGTGCGCGGCGGCACCACGGGCATGGCGGCGATCACCCGCTGGGCGCTGGCGCAGGGCAGTACGACGCGGAGCGCATCCGCCTCGGCCTGAGCCGGTCAGCGCGCGCGCAGGGCCCGTCCGGCAACCGCATCGAGCTGCGCCAGCACCCTTGGATCGCGCGCATCGGGCGCGGTGATCAGCGCGAAATCGAGACAGGTGTCGATCGGGCTCGCTGCCCGCTGTTGCGGCAGGGACCTGGCCAATTCGATCACCAGTTGCCGCGCTTTGGCCGAATTGCTGTTCATCTGCGCGATGATCGCACCCACCTCGACATGCGCCTCGCCCTCGCGCCAGCAGTCATAATCGGTGACCATGCCGACCAGCGCGTAAGGCAGCTCGGCCTCGCGCGCCAACTTCGCCTCGGGCATCGCGGTCATGCCGATGACGTCGCAACCCCAGGCGCGATACATATGGCTCTCGGCGCGGCTGGAAAACTGCGGGCCCTCCATCGCCAGATAGGTGCCGCCCTCGCTGACCGGCGCCCCTGCAACGCGCGCTGCGGCGGCGGCAAGCCCCGACAGCCGCGGGCATACCGGTTCCGCCATCGAGACATGCGCGACCATGCCGGTGCCGAAGAAGCTCTTGGTGCGGTTGACGGTGCGGTCGATGAACTGGTCGACGATCACGAAGCTCCCCGGCGGCAGCTCCTCGCGCAGCGATCCGATCGCGGAGATCGCGAGGATATCGGTGCAGCCGGCGCGCTTAAGCACATCCACATTGGCGCGCGCGTTGACATCGGTCGGGCTGATGCGATGGCCCTTGCCGTGGCGCGGAAGGAACACGAAGCGGTGGCCATGCAGGCTGCCGATCACCACCTCGTCCGATGCCTCGCCGAACGGGCTGTCGATACGGATGGACTGCGCGTCCTCCAGCCCGTCGATCGCATACAGGCCCGATCCGCCGATCACGCCAATCGTCCACTCGCTCATCGGCCCTGGCCCCTTGTCTGCTGTATCTGCGCGATCGACTAAACCACGCCCGCAAGGGTGCAAACCCTATTTCGCGGGGAGCGACGAAATCCATTCACGGATCAGCGCGACCCCCTCGTCATGCACCAGCGATCGCCCGACCTCGGGCATTGCGATACCGGGCTCGGTCGAGCTCATCCGGTGGACCATGATCGAGCGATCGGGATCTCCGGGCGCAATCGCAAAGTCGTGCCCGCCGCTGCCGCGGCCCGCGGCAACCGGGCGCTTGTAGAGGCCGGTCGCGACCGGATCGCCCGCTGCGCCTGCATTGAGGAAGAGTCCGGAGTTGCTCGCGGACCCTTGCGGATTGTGACAATGCGCGCAGTTGATCGCGAGATAGGCGCGCGCGCGGGCATCGAGCGACCCGGTGCCGGCATCGTTCCACACCGGCGCGCTGCCCAGCGACACCGGTCCCTTCCAGTCGGTCCGGCTGCGCAGCGACGCGGCCGCCTTTCCGGTCAGCGCCATGTTCGCGGCCACTGGCCCGATCGGCACCACAGCGCCGCTGCGCGCATGGCATTCCTTGCACTGGTTCTTGTTGGGCACGGCATAGCTGATCGGCTGCGCTCTCCCCGATGCCCGGGGCACCGTGACCGGCAGGCGCGTGCCTGCCAGCTTGAGCTCTGCATCGGACATATCCGGCTTCCAGACATAAGGCAGCGCCTCCCAGCCCGATGCCCGGCGCAGCAGCACCCGGGTCTCGATCGGGCGGAACGCGGCCCCCTCGCCATAACCGAAGGTCTTGATCAGTGCGCTGCCGACGGGAAAGTCGAGCGCGCCATTGGCATCTGCGCTGATCCGCGCCGAAGCGGGGACGTAGATGAACCGCTGCTTTTCGGCATAGTCGGAGAACAGCGGCGTGCGCAGGCTGTAACCGATCAGCTGGTCCGAGGGCGCGGTCACCCCCTGCCCGGTGAAGAAGCCGAATTCGGACAGCGTGCGCGGATAGCCGGCATCCTGAATCGCGCTATCGGAGATGCTGCCGGGTACCGGCGCGGCGCTCGCCAGCGGACCTGCGCAAGCGAGCGCCAGGGCAATGCGCCGCAGCTTCACTTGATCGCGGCCTCCATCGCCTCGGGCATCGCGATTTTGGGCAGCCGGGGCGCAGCATCGCCGGTGAGCTTGGCGAGCGCGGGCTGCGCGGTCTCGATCGGTTGATCGGACCGGCTGAGCCCCAGGTTGAGCACCGGAACGTCGTCGCTGGAGACGATGCTGGCCTCCGCCCCGCCGACGCCATCCCAGATGATCGGGGGGACGCTGCCGCCGAAGGCCGCGGCTAGCATTTCGCCCCCTGCAAATTGCGGCGCAAAGCCGGTCTTGCCATGCGCATTGTCGCTGATCCGCACATTGCGCACGCTGGGCTGGTATTTCGCGTCGTCGTACTTCTGGCGATAGCCGATGACCATGATGTTGGACGAGCCATTGCCGTCGAAGACATTGTCGAAGATTTCGATGTCGCGATTGGCCATCACCATGATCCCGGTGCCGCTGGGCACGCTGGCGACGATATTGCCCTTGGGCGCGAAATTGGGGGTGTCGTTTTCGGCGACGATATTGTCGAACACGCGAACATTGTGCCCGCCCTGCTGGGGCAGGTTGGGCAGATCGAACACCAGGATGCCGCCGGTGTTCTTGGTGGCGACGTTGTCATGGACGTCGGCGTTGAAGGAGTTTTCGATCTCGATCCCCGCCACGTTGAAGCGCGCGATGGAGTTGCGCACCACGATGTTGCGCGATTGGCCGACATAGATTCCTGCATCCGACGCGCCGATGACCAGCACCGAGTCAACGAGCACGTTTTCCGATTCCACCGGATAGATGCCATAGGCGCCGTTGGTTTCCTTCGGGCCTCCGGTCCATTCGACCCGGATGTTGTGATAGACAATATTGTCCGCGCCCTTGGACTTGATCGCATCGCCCTTGCTGTCTTCCACCGCGAAATCGCGCAGCACGACATTGTCCGACGTCACCAGCAGGCCCTCGCCCGCCGCCAACTGGCCGGCGAAGCTGAGCACCGACTTGTCCGGCCCCGCGCCCTTGACGGTGACGCCCGCGATATCGAGCGACAATCCATCGGTCAGCGCAAACCGGCCTTCGCCCAGCTTCACGACATCGCCCGGCTGCGCGACGATCAGCGCCTCCTGCAGCCGCTCCTGCGCGCCCGGTCCCGCCGCGACGGCGATGTCCCTTGCGACCAGCGGCGTCGATGCGACACACGCCATCAGCGCGATTGCTGCTGCAAATTTCCGCTTCATGCTTTTCCTTCCCCGCGTTATCACCGGAACCGGCGATGCCGTTCTGGTGCCCGTCTGATGCGGGCCGAGGGTGGAAGGCTAATCCTATTCCAGGTGGAGAACAATATGCGCGTTTTCGCTTCTGTCGCAATTCTGGCTGCCGGCACGCTGGCCCTGGCGGCCCCTGCTTTTGCCGCAGAGTCCATCACCGGCCGGTGGCATACGGTGGACAAGCGTGCGCTCGTCACCATTGCGCCCTGCGGCGCAACTTTGTGCGGCAAGATCACCCGGCTGCTGGAGCCTCCCAAGAGCGGAGTGACCACGGACGTCAAGAACCCCAATCCCGCGCTGCAGAAGCGCAAGCTGGTAGGGCTGCCTATCCTCAGCGATTTTGTGGCCAACGGCGACAAATGGCACGGCAAGATCTACGATCCCAACACCGGCAAGACCTATCGGTCCGTCGTTTCGGCAGCAGGCGGCGGGAAACTGAATGTCGAAGGGTGCGTTTCTGTGTTTTGTCAGACCCAGGTCTGGACCAAGGCCAAGTAAAACGGCGCGAGCACTTGCGTAACGGTCGATTCGGCCTGTTACATTATGGCACAACAAGTGTCATTAAACGGTAACATTGAGATATTGAATGGCGGGCCGGTACGTAACTTGCCTCAAAGCCGCGACCGACCCGCCTCTTCCCGCCTGCTCCCGGTTGCGACCCGGCAGGCATGAAGATTCCGCTATAGCGATTCAGTTCCGGGCGGGATCGCCCTCCGGACGCAGCAGCGCTTGCTCGTTGACGAAACGGTCGGCCTCCCACAGCAATGATACCGTGCTGCGCAATCCGTGCTTGTCGGACCGCCAAAAGCCGGCATCGCGCAGCTTTACGGCCAGCGCACGCAATTTCAGCCGCGCATCCGCCACTTCCTCGAAGCCCTGGCTGTCGGCGGCGACCAGCAAAGCGGCGCGCAGCCGCGCGGTGGCCGCCTCGAACGCCTCCTGCTCGCTCAGGCTCACCGTCGCGGGACGCGGGGTCTCCGCGGCAAAGGGCGACGCGTGATCTGGATTCGAAAGGGGGGCGGATGTGGTCATCCTCCCCGTCTACGGAATGTTTCCGGTGATTGTAAGTTTATTACCGTAAAACGAACTTATGTAACCAACAGTTCATCCGATGTTCAGCTGATACCGGTGTCTTTCACCCGGTTTTAGCGCGCAGCAGGCCCGGCATGATGATGTCGAGCGTGTGATCGGCATAGTCGTCGCGCATCTGCTCGGTCATCTCGCTCTGGCCATAGCAATGCTGCAGCACCAGCCGCGCCGAGAAGAACCGGTCGGCAGCGCCGGTAACGGTGAAATAGAACAACTGCGGATCGATCGGGCGGAACACCCCCTTCTGCACGCCCTCATCAATCAGCCGCGCATAGGCGGCCGAGATGGGAAGCAGGTAATCGTCCGCGATCTTGCGCGAAACATCGGGCGAGGCATCGCGCACCAGCCGCATCAGCAGCCGGTTGAGATAGGGGAAGCGGAAATAGGTGCCGATCACCGCACGGATATGGACGCGCAGCTTTTCGTCGGGCGCAAAATCCTTGGCCACCAGCGCACCCAGGCTGTTGACGATGTTGCGCATATCGCGTTCCAGCAGCGCCAGCATCAGGCCCTGCTTGTTGCCAAAATAATATTTGACGAGCGCGCTGTTGAGCCCCGATCGCAGCGACAGTTCGCTCAGCGACAGGTCAACCGTGTCGCCATCGCGCATGATTTGGCTGGCCGCTTCGATCAGCTGATCACGGGCGTTGCGTTCGCCATCGGGAGCCTGTGGCGCGTCATTCATAATCGGGTTCATCCCACCATGGATAGAAACCCGGCATGTCGGATGCAACCCGGTCTGGATAAGTCGCGGCGCGCTTCTCGAGGAAGCTTGCAATGCCTTCTGCCGCGTCGCCCGATCGCGACCGGGTGTAGATCGCCCGGCTGTCGATGCGGTGCGCATACATCGGGTGCGGCGCGGAAGGCAGCCGCCAGAGCATCGCGCGGGTCAGTGCCACCGAGACCGGCGCGGTGTTGTCGGCAATCTCGCGCGCCAGAGCGGTCGCTGCGGGGATCAGGTCCTCGGGGGCATGCACCGATCGCACCAGTCCGCCTGCCAGCGCTTCCTGGGCATCGAACACCCGGCCGGTCATGCACCATTCGAGCGCTTGTTGTTGCCCGACCAGCCTGGGCAGGAACCACGAGGACGCAGCCTCGGGGACGATCCCGCGCCGCGCGAAGACGAAACCGAACCGCGCGGCGCTGGAGGCAAGCCGCATGTCCATCGGCAATTGCATCGTCGCGCCAATACCCACCGCCGCGCCGTTGATCGCACCGATAATGGGCTTGGTGCACTGGAACATTCGCAAGGTCAGCCTGCCGCCGCTGTCGCGCACGCGCTCGTCAGACAGGTCGGTGACCGCTTCGTCGCTGGAGAACGGTCCGCCGCCGCTGTCGGGAGTCAGGTCCGCTCCGGCGCAGAATGCCCTGCCCTCGCCGGTCACGATCACCGCGCGGACGTCGTCATCGGCGTCGATCCGGTCCAACGCGTCGATCATCTCGAGCATCATCGTGCCGGTAAAGGCATTCATCTTTTCTGGACGGTTCAGCGTGATGGTCGCAATGCCGTCATCAACCGAATAGCGGATGGTGGTGTAATCCATTGCGATCGCCCTTCCCGAAAAGACACCCCGCCCGGCGTGAACCGGGCGGGATTGTTGAGGTGTCAGCGCGGCGCCATGCGGATGCCGCCATCGAGACGCACATCTTCACCGTTGAAATAACCGCATTCGATCATCGTCATCGCCAGCTGTGCATATTCTTCCGGATTGCCCAGACGCTTGGGGAACGGCACCGATGCGCCCAGCGCATCCTTGACCGGCTGCGGCGCGGCGGCAAGCAGCGGGGTGTTGAAGATGCCAGGCAGGATGGTGTTGACGCGGATGCCCTCGCCGGAAAGGTCGCGCGCGATCGGCAGCGTCATGCCGACAACGCCGCCCTTGGATGCCGAATAGGCCGCCTGGCCGATCTGGCCGTCTTCTGCCGCCACCGATGCGGTGTTGACGATCGCACCGCGATCGCCATCGGGCAGCGGGTCGAGCGTCATCATGCCAGCAGCCGACTTGGCGATGCAGCGGAAGGTGCCGACGAGGTTGATCTGGATGATCCAGTTGAACGCATCGAGCGGGAAGTGCTTGATGCTGCCGTCGTCGCGCGAGCGGCTGGCGGTCTTGATCGCGTTGCCGGTGCCTGCGCAATTGACCAGGATACGCTCCTGGCCGATGGCAGCGCGCGCCTTGGCGAAGCCTGCGTCGACGCTGGCATCGTCGGTCACGTTCACTTCGCAGAACACGCCGCCGATCTCGTTGGCGAGCGCGGTGCCCTTTTCTTCCTGCAGATCGAAGATAGCGACCTTGACGCCCTTGGCGGCAAGCGCGCGGGCGGTGGCAGCGCCAAGGCCCGATGCGCCGCCGGTGACGACAGCGGAAATGGTGGAATCGAGAATCATGAAGTGTCTCCTGGAAATGTAATCAATCTTCAGTCCTCCCCGGACCGGGGAGGTGGCAGTCCGCAGGACTGACGGAGGGGCAACGGGCTCATGCCGACATTCGCGACTGCGCCTGGACGCTTCCCCTCCACCGCTCCGCGGTCCCCCTCCCCGTTCCGGGGAGGGTCAATCAGGGCTCAGCTCAGCCGTTCGATGATCATGACATTGGCCTGGCCGCCGCCTTCGCACATCGTCTGCAGGCCGTATTTGCCGCCGCGCGTTTCCAGCGCGTTGAGCAAGGTCGCCATCAGCTTGGTGCCCGATGCGCCGAGAGGATGGCCCAGCGCAATCGCGCCGCCGTTGACGTTGAGCCGGTCGTGGCTCGCGCCGAGGTACGACAACCACGCCAGCGGCACCGGCGCAAACGCTTCGTTGACTTCGTACAGATCGATGTCGTCGATCTTCATCCCCGCCCGCTTGAGCGCGCGCTCGGTGGCGAACAGCGGTTCTTCGAGCATGATCACCGGATCACCCGCGGTCACCGATACGTGGTGGATACGCGCGCGCGGAGTCAGACCATGGTCCTTGAGCGCCTGTTCGGACACGATCAGCACCGCCGAGGCGCCATCGCAGATCTGGCTGGCATTGGCGGCGGACAGCAGCCCGGTTTCGGAGATCCGCTTGACTCCGGCGATGCCTTCGAGCGTCGCATCGAAGCGGATGCCCTCATCGACCTTGTGCCATTCCTTGCCCTCGGGAGTCTCGATCTCGAGCGGAACGATCTCGTTGTCGAATGCACCCGCCTGGGTGGCGGCAGCCGCGCGGCGGTGGCTCTCGAGCGAAAAGGCGTCGATCTGCTCCTTGGTCTGGCCGTGCTTCTTGACGATCATTTCGGCGCCATCGAACTGGCTGAACATCACGCCGGGGAAGGCCTCTTCCAGCCGTGCCGACTTGTAGTTGCCCATGCCCGCCTTCATGTAGAGCACTGCAGTCGAGCCCATCGGCACGCGGGTCATGCTTTCGATCCCGCTGGCGAGCACGATGTCCTGCGTACCGCTCATCACCGCCTGCGCTGCAAACTGCATCGCCTGCTGCGACGAACCGCACTGGCGATCGATGGTGACGGCAGGGATGCTGTCGGGCAGCTTGGATGCCAGCACCGCGTTGCGGCCCAGATCCATCGTCTGCTCGCCGCCCTGGCCGACGCAGCCGGTGATGACGTCGTCGATCGCCTTGAGGTCGAAATCGTTGCGGCTGCCGATGGCATCGAACACCGCTGCGCCCAGATCGACCGGGTGGATGCCCGCAAGCCGTCCGCCGCGACGACCACCTGCGGTGCGCACCGCATCGACAATATATGCATGAGCCATGAATTTCTCTCCTTGGAACCAGGGGACCGGGCCACCCTTGGGCCCGAGTCCGTCGTGGATTTAACCGTTCGATTAAACAGCGTTGCGCCTGGCGTCAACGATAAGGTCAATCGCGGCCCATCTTCATCACCCCCGCGAAGGCGAGGGTGCATCTATCGCCCAAAATCTGCAGCAGAGCCCCTCCCCGGGGCGCGCCCGGGGAGAGGGCTGGATCACGCCACTGCTTTCTCGCGCTTTACGGTAATCACCTGCGGATAGGTGAACTCGAGCAGGCCTTCCTTGCCATATTCAGCGCCGAAGCCTGACTGCTTGTGCCCGGCGAAAGGCGCGAAGGGCGACAGGTGGAGGAACTCGTTGACCCACACGGTGCCGGTTTCGAGCTGCTCGGCAACGCGCACGCCCTCTTCGGGATTGCTGGTCCAGACAGCGCCAGCCAGGCCGTAATCCGAAGCATTGGCGCGCGCGATCGCTTCGTCGACAGTGGCGAACTTCATCAGCGGCATCACCGGGCCGAACTGCTCCTCGGCAACGATGCGGGCATTTTCGGGCGGGTTGTCGAGGATGGTGATCGGCACGTAATAGCCGGGCACCGAGGGATCGTGATCGCCGCCGACCAGGAACTTGTAGCCATTGTCCTTGGCATCCTGGATCAGCTCGAGCACGCGCTCATACTGCTTCTTGTTCTGGATCGGTCCGACCGCCGTGCCCTGCTCGGCGCCATCGCCGACCTTCACATGGCGGGCGTATTCGGCGATCGCGGCGGACAGCTCGTCATAGATATCCTCGTGGATGTAGATGCGCTTGGCCGCGACGCAGATCTGGCCGGCGTTGGTGAAGCTCGACCAGAACAATTGCTCGGCCACCTTCTTGACGTCGGCATCGGGCAGCACGATCGACGCGTCGTTGCCGCCGAGCTCGAGCGTGATGCGCTTCAAGTCCTTCGAAGCCGATTCCATCACCCGCTTGCCGGTCGCGGTCGATCCGGTGAAGGTGATCTTGTCGATATCGGGGTGCGAGGTGATCATCGGGCCCAGATCATCGCCGCCGGTGATGACGTTGAGCACGCCTGCGGGCACTTTGTCGGCGACCAGTTCCATGATGCGGAGCGTCGCCAGCGGGGTGAACGGCGAAGGCTTGAGCACGATGGTGCAGCCCGACAGCAGCGCAGGGACGATCTTCTGGACCGCCATCATCACCGGAAAGTTCCACGGCACGATGCCGCCGACCACGCCCACCGGAACGCGCCGGGTGCGCGACAACCGGGTCTCGCTGTCCTCGTTGATCTCGTCTTCCAGGCTCAGCGTCGACTGTGCTGCGGACATCGCTGCGGCGCCATAGATCTCGCCGGTGGCCTGCGCGTGCGGCTTGCCCTGCTCGCTGGTCAGCAGACGCATCAGCTCGTCGGCATTTTCCTTGATCGCGGCGGAAATCTTCATGATCACCGCACGGCGATCCTCGATCGGGGTCTTGGACCAGGTCTTGAACGCGGCACGCGCCGCGGCGACCGCACGGTCCAGCTCTGCCTGGCCGCAATCGGGCACCTGGCCGATCACCTGCTCGTTGGCGGGGTTGACCACGTCTATCCACTTACCGGGCTTTTCGAGCTTGCCGTCGATGAGCACGCTATATTGCTGAACCATGAGATGTTCCTTTCCTGTGAAGTGTTTTCATATGGGCTTTGGCCGCGAGGTTACATCGCCACCCGGCCGCAAGCCACTATCTATTCGTCCGCCGATGCACCTGAGCGCTCAGCTTGCAACAAAGCGGATCGGAAGCGTCTTGGGCCCGCCGACGAAGGTGCTGGAAGCGCGCTGCGGGGTGCCCGCAAGCTCCACCGATTCGACCCGGTCGAGCAGTTCCTCGAACAATATCCGCATTTCCATCCGCGCCAGATGCAGCCCCAGACACTGGTGCACCCCTGCGCCGAACGCGACGTGCCGGTTGGGCCCGCGCGCCGCATCGAACCGGTCGGGATCATCGAACACGCGCTCGTCGTGGTTGCCTGAGACATAGCAGAGCATCAGCCAGTCATCCTTGGCAATGGCCTGTCCGCCGATCTCGCAATCCTCCGCTGCGGTGCGCATGAAATGCTGCACCGGCGTGGTCCAGCGGATCGCTTCCTCGATCAGCCCGGGCAGCAGGCTGCGGTCGGCCTTGATCCGGGCGAACTGCTCGGGATCGTTGGCCAGCGCCCACATCGCGCCTGCGGTCGAGGCCGAGGTGGTGTCGTGTCCGGCGGCAGCGACGATGATATAATAACCTGCAGCATTGCGGTCGCTGATCGGCTCGCCATCGATCGTCGCATTGGCGATGACGCTGGCGACATCGTCGCGCGGACTTGCGCGGCGGTCCGCCGCCAGCTTCATGAAATAGCCCTCGAAATCGCGCACCGCATCGACCACGAACTGCATCACCTGCTCCGGTGTCAGGTCGACCGAGCGCGCCCGGTTGAGATCGGGGTCCTCGCCGCCGAACATCTCCTGGGTGAGCTTGAGCATCAGCGGCTCGTCCTCGTGCGGCACGCCGAGGATCTGCATGACGACATGCAGCGGATACAGCGCCGAGACCTGGTGGACGAAATCGCACGCGCCGCCGGTCGCCACCATCGCGTCGATCGAGGCACGCGCGATCTCGCGAATCCGCGCCTCGATGCCGCCAAGGTTCTTGGGCATGAACCAGCTCTGGGTGAGCTTGCGGTAATCCATGTGCTCGGGCGCATCCATGGTCACCAGCGATCGCACCAGATGCGGGCTTCCGCCGGTGATCATGTGGGTGAGCATCTGCACCGCCACCGGGCCCAGCACTACCGACTTGGGCGCGTTGAGAAACCGCGCATTGTCCTTGCTCACCGTCATGATGTCTTCATGCCGGGTGATCGCCCAGAACGGCATATAGCCTTCCGCCTGCACCAGCCCCACGGGCATGTTGTCACGCGCCCAGCGGAACTTGGTCTTCAGATCGTCCCACTGGCCATAGGCAACCGGGTTGACGATCGCCGATGCGATCTCGGAAGGCAGCGTGGCGGGGGCGATCGTCGCCATGCGATCAACCCTCCGCCAGCGCGCTGTCGGCCTTGGCCTTGGCCCAATATTCGTCGCGCAGCAGCCGTTTGTAGAGCTTGCCGGTCGCGTGGCGGGGCAGTTCGTCGCGGAAATCGATCTGGCGCGGAATCTTTACCCCCGACAACGACTTGCGCAGATAGCCGCTGAGCTCCTCGGCGAGCGCATCGCCGGCTTCGGCCAGATCGAGCGGCTGCACGATGGCGACCACGCGCTCGCCCATATCGGGGCACGGCGCGCCGATCACCGCAGCGTCCGCGACGCGGGGATGGCTGACCAGCAGATTCTCGATTTCCTGCGGGTAGATGTTCACGCCGCCCGAGATGATCATGAAACTCTTGCGGTCGGTGAGGTAGAGAAAGCCATCCTCGTCGATCCAGCCGACATCGCCAAGCGTCGTCCAGCCTTGCGGATGCGTCGCCTCGCGGGTCTTGGCCGAATCATTGTGATAGACGAACGTGCCGCCGCCCTCGAAATACACCGTGCCCTCGGTGCGCGCAGGAACCTCGTTGCCCTCCTCGTCGCAGATCCGCACGATACCCATCAGCGCGCGGCCGACCGAGCCCTGGTGCGTCAGCCAGTCTTCGCTCGAGATGAAGGTGAAGCCGTTGCCCTCGGTCCCGGCATAATATTCCTTGAGCACCGGCCCCCACCAGTCGATCATCGCCTGCTTGACCGGCACCGGGCACGGCGCTGCGGCGTGGACTGCGGACCTGAGGCTCGAGACATCGTAGCGGGTGCGGATGTCCTCGGGCAGCTTGAGCATACGGGTGAAATGCGTCGGCACCCATTGGCTGACATTGACCTTGTAGCGTTCGATCAAGGCGAGCGCGGCTTCCGGATCGAACTTTTCCATCACGATCACGGTGCCGCCCAATTTGTGCACCGTCATGCACCAGCGCAGCGGCGCGGCGTGATACAGCGGCGCGGGCGAGAGATAGATGCTGTTCGCGCCAAAGCCGAATGCGCCCTGCGCCAGTGCGACCAGCGAATTGCTCGCGGCGATGTCGCCATCCTCGGGCAACGGCAGCCTGACCCCCTTGGGACGCCCGGTGGTGCCCGACGAATAGAGCATGTCGGCGCCCGCGCGCTGATCGGCGATGGGGGTGTCAGGCAGGCCATCGAGCACCGCCAGGAAGCCTGCATCGTCCAGACTGACCACCGGCACATCGGGGCATTGTTGCCGGATGGCAGGCAGCTGCGCAGCCAGAGTGTCCGACGTCACCAGCAGCTTTGCACCGCTGTCCTGCACAATATAGGCGATTTCGTCAGCGGTCAGGCGGTTGGATATCGCCACGAAAATCAGCCCCGAGCGCTGCGCCCCCCAAACGACATCGAAATATTCGGCGCGATTCTCCAGACACAGCGCCACGGTGTCGCCAATGGCCAGCCCCTGGCTGCGCAGATAGTGCGCGATCTGGTTGGAACGGCGATCCAGCTGGTCATAGCTGATCTGGCGGCCCGATCCGGCCATGATGATCGCGGGCTTGGCGCCCTCCGTCCGGGCATGGACCGATGGATGCATTGCGACATTCCCTCCTGTGCAAGGATTTCCTCCACAGGGCAGCATAAGCCGCCCGGGGCGATTCCTGTTGTTGGACGGAGCATCGTTTAATCGTGCGATTAAAGCAACGCCAAACTGCGCCTGGCGGACCTCTCAAACGAAAAAAGCGCCGGAAATCCGACGCCTTTATCGAAAGTCTGATGGCTGGCTTGGCGCCCAGCCGCGCAGTTATTCGGCGCGGCGGAGCGCTTATTCGGCAGGGCCGCCTTGGGCAACCTTGCTGCCATCACGGATGGCGAGAAGGTAATCGCGCGAGGAGATGAAGGGCATCGGGTTCACCGAGTTGCCGGCGATGCGCACTTCATAATGCAGGTGGCTGCCGGTCGAGCGGCCGGTCGAGCCCATCAGGCCGATGACCTGGCCCTTGGTGACGCGCTGGTTGGGCTGCACCAGGATCTGCGAGAGGTGGCCGTAGCGGGTCTGGATTTCGCCGCCATGGTTGAGTTCGACATACTGGCCATAGCCACCGACCCACTGCGCGCGGCCGACGATGCCGTCAGCGGTGGCGTAGATCGGGGTGCCGATGGGGCCTGCCATGTCAACGCCCTTGTGGCGGGCGCGGCGGCCGGCGAACGGATCGGCGCGGAAGCCGTACTGGCTGGTGAGCTTGAAGCTGTCGACGGGCTTGCGCGACGGGATGGCGATGCGGCCGGTGTCGCGATTTTCGAGCGACTTCCAGTCAGCGAAGAGAGCGCGGAATTCGGTGTCCTGAGCGCCGGTGCCGTTATCTGCAGCGGCAGAGGCAATATTCGATGCAACGTCGGCGGAACCATTTTCAGCCATTGCGGGTGACGCAGCGCACAGCAGACCGGCTGTGGTGGTGGTAAGAACCGTTGCGATAATTCTGGTTGCGACCATGAATACTCAGCACCTTTTTATCGGGCAGTGCGTCTGGCCGTTGAGCCCTGGCGCCTGCCCTTCTTTCCCGCAGCCTCAAATGAGACCGGGGTAGAAAAACCAAAAATCGTTGGAACCCCTTCCCTCCGATTTCGTTGAACAGTGAGTAGGGGCAAAAGTTTGTGCGCCGCAACCCGTCTCGGCCAATCGCGCGTTGAAGCGTCTGGTTGGCACGTTGAGTCGTTTAATCGCAGGCAAAAAGGGCTGATTTTCGGCATATTGGCGGTGCAGGCCGACCGATGAATGGTGAATCAGCACGGGTTATCTACGCCACCAACCCTACTTCGTATTGCAAGAAAACGTCATCCGACCCGCTTTTTGCCGACCAAAACGGCCCGCCCTTGCCGGGCGAGCCGCATGATTCGTTCGCGCTGGGGAGGATCAAAGCGCGGTCGCTGACGCGAGCACCTCGTCGACATGCCCGGCGACCTTCACCTTGCGCCACACCTTCGCCACCTTGCCATCCTTGCCGATGAGGAAGGTCGAGCGGTCCATTCCCATGTATTTCTTGCCGTACATCGATTTCTCGATCCACACGCCCATCGCCTCGGCAAGGCCATCCGTCTCCGCATCACTGGCGAGCGGGACGGTGAGGCCGTATTTTTCGATGAACTTGAGGTGCTTCTTGGGCGGATCCTTCGACACGCCCAGCACCGAAACACCCGCGGCTACGAACGCGGGCAGCTGCGCGCTGAATTCCTGCGCTTCCTTGGTGCACCCGGTGGTGTCGTCCTTGGGATAGAAATACAGCACCCAGGGTTTTCCGGCGAAATCGCTGGCCCGCACCTCGCTGCCATCGGGCCGGGTGAGCGCCATGTCGGGGATGGTGTCTCCAATATCGGTCATCGTCGTTCCTTTCACTGGTGCGGCTGATGCGGGTCAGCCGGTTGCAAATAATTTCTGCCAGGCCTGTTGAACACCCGCGCGCGCGATTTCGACGTCAGCCATCAGCCCATCCCATGTCTGGCAGCCACAGGCACGCGCGATCAGCACCTGGCTGGCGGGCGGCGGCTCGGCGCAATCGGGCGCCACCAGCCGCAAGGTCACCAGCAGCCGCGTCATCAGATCATGCGCGGCACCCAGCGACGCATCGACCAGCCCCGCTGCGGTCAGTGCTGCCAGCGCCTCGCGCAGATCGGGGTGGAAGGCTGTACGGTGCTGCAACTGGAGCGTGTGGACGATGAATTCGATTTCGACCAGCCCGCCGGGCAGCAATTTCACGTCCAGCGGCCCGAGCGGGCGCTTGTGGCTGGCGATATCGGTGCGCATCTTGAGCGCGGCTGCGGCGATCTCGCCCGCGTCGCGCGGGTGTTGCAGCACATCGCCGATGATCCCCTCCAGCCGCGCCCGCGCCTCGGGCGAGCCAAAGACGACGCGCGCGCGGCACAGGGCCATGTGCTCCCATGTCCAGGCCTGACCGCGCTGATATTCGGCAAAGCTGGCGAACGACACCGCAAGCAGCCCCTGCGCGCCGTTGGGACGCAGCCGGGTGTCGACCTCGTACAAAGCCCCAGCGGCGGTGGGCACGCTCAAGGCTGCGATGATCCGCTGTGCCAGGCGGTTGTAGTATTGTGTGCTACCCAGCGGTCGCCTGCCATCGGATTCCGCGCCGATCTCGCCGCTGAACAGGAAGATGAGGTCGAGGTCCGATGCGTGCGTCAGCGCGCCGCCGCCCAGCCGACCCAGCGCCAGAATGACCGGTTCGCTGCCGTCTATCGTACCGTGGACCTGGGTGAATTCATCGACAGCGCAATTGGCCAGCCGGATGATCGCAGCCTCCGCCACCCGCGCATAGCCCCCGGCGATGGCGACCGGATCATGCCGCCCCTCGATCAGCTGCACGCCCAGCGCAAAGCGCATCTCGCCCACGCGCACCCGCACCGCATCGAGCCGCTGCTGGTAATCGTCGCCCGGTTCCTCGCGCGACAGCCGCTGGACGATGTCCTCGACAGAACCCACCAGATCATAGGCGCTGGCATCAATCAGCCCGTCGAGCAGATCGCCGCGCCGCGCCAGCGATTCGGCGAGCGGCGGCGCATGGCTGAGGATATCGACCATCGTCTGCATCAATGCGGGCCGCGCCTGCAGCAGGCGGAAGACGTTGACCGTGCTGGGCAGCTGGCGCAGCAGATCGTCGAACCGGTTGAGCGCGGCAGGCTGGTCGGGCGCATCGGCAAACGCCGCGAGCAAGGCGGGCAGCACCGCCTCGAACGCCTTGCGCCCTGCCGCGCTGCGCAGCGCGCGCACCGCGCCGCCGCGCCAGCCCTGCACCCGCGCGGCCAGCGCCTCGGGCGCCTCGAGCCCGGCTGCGGCAAGCGCATCGGCAAGCAATTCGGGATCGTTGCTCAGCGTGATCGCGGCATCGTCACTGCTCGATCGCTGCGAGGCGATCAGCCCGTCATAGACCCCAGCCACCTCTCCCGTAACGCCCTCCAGCGCGGTAATCATCGCCGCACCATCGGCAAGCCCGTGCAGCCGTGCGACATTGTCGAGCGCCGCCGGATCCTGCGGCAGGCTGTGGGTCTGCTGGTCGTCGACCATCTGCAACCGGTGCTCGAAGGTGCGCAGGGTGCGATAATGCGCCGACAGCATCATGGCCTCGTCCTCGGGCACGATCCCCTGCCCGGCCAGCGCCGCCAGCGCATCCAGCGTCGATCGCGCGCGCAGTGCAGGGTTGCGCCCGCCATGAATCAGCTGGTGCGCCTGGGTGAAGAACTCGACCTCGCGAATGCCGCCACGTCCGCGCTTGAGATCGAAGCCGGGGCCGAGCAGTTGGCCCTTGCTGTAATGGTCGCGGATCTGCCGGGTGAGCGCGGCGATCTCGTCGATCGTCCCGAAATCGAGCGAGCGCCGCCAGATGAACGGGCGCAGCGCCTCCATGAAATAGGGCCCGAGCACGCGGTCGCCTGCCGCAGCGCGCGAGCGGATGAATGCCGCCTGTTCCCAGGTCAGCGCCTGCGATTCATAATGCGACAGCGCCGCATCGACCGGGATCGCCAATGGCGTCACCTCGGCGGCGGGGCGCAGCCGCAGATCCATGCGGAAGACATAGCCATGCCCGTCGCGCGCGCTCATCAGATCGATCAGCTGCCGCGCGATTCGCTGTGCGGCATCGGCGGCATCCTCGCGCGCGCGCACCGGAAGCGTCTCGGGATCATAGATGAAGATCGGGTCGATATCCGACGAGTAGTTGAGCTCCTGCCCGCCATGCTTGCCCAGCGCGATCACCGCAAAGCCGCGCACCGGCTCGCCCGGGGTGCGCCTGGCAAAAACATCGCCAAGCGCGCAATCGAGAGCGGCATCGGCAAAATCGGACAGGCAGTGCGTCACCTTGTCGACCCCGATGACGCCTGCCAGATCGGCCACCGCCAGCACCATCGCCAACGCATTCTTGCGGCGGCGGAGCGCCTCGCTCACCGGTGCATCGGCATAGGCTGCCATGATGTCCGCAATCGCTGCATCCACGCCCTGATCGCGCAGCACCGCGAGCGGTTCGGGATGACGCTCGATCGCCAGCGCCAGAAACGGTGAATGCGTGCAGGCGCGGCTTATGGCGTCGGAATATGCATCGGGCATCGTCATGCGACGGGTGCTAACCGCCTGCCCGTGTCTGTGCAATGAGCGATGAGGCGCGCACGCGGCGATCCGCCCCACCTTGCGCCGTTATGCGTCGTCGCCGCCCCGGCCTGGCAGCCCGCCGCTCACCCGGTCGACATCGGCCATGATCGCCGCCATAGGGTCCGCTGTGCGTTCGCCGCGGCTTTCGTTGGTCACCACATCGTCGATCAGCGCGCCGAGGGCAGCGCGACCGCGCGCGACCCGGCTCTTGATCGTCCCCAACGCCACGCCGCAGATCTCGGCCGCTTCTTCATAGGAAAAGCCGCCCGCCCCCACCAGGATCAGCGCCTCGCGCTGGCTTTCGGGAAGCTGCATCAGCGCGCGCTGGACATCGGCAAGATGCAGCTGGTCACCCTGGCCTGCAGGCATCGAGAGGATCCGGTCGGCAACTACGTCGTCCCACTCGGTGGTGAACCGCGCGCGACGCCGCTGCGACAGGAAAGAATTGCGCAGGATGATGAAGGTCCAGGCGCGCATGTTGGTGCCCGCGGCAAAGCGCTCGCGCGCGGCCCAGGCTTTCAGCATGGTGTCCTGCACGAGGTCGTCTGCGACATCGCGATTGCCGCTCAGCGACCGGCCATAGGCACGCAGATGAGGAATCAGCGCAGCCAGCTCCGCCTTGAATGCTCCGTCGTCGAGCGGAGCACCGCCGATTTCCGGCGGGGTATCTGCGGGGGTTTCCGCCGACATCAGTATCTGGCCTGGCCTTCACGCATGGGTTTTACGGGGTGGTGAGCAAGCCGATCGACCCGCGCCACATTGACGCATGTTAACTTTGATACGTCCGATAGGGAATTTCGTTGCATATCACAAGCATGGCGCGAATCGGTTCGTCCCGCCGCGCTTGCCTGCCGCAGGCCAAGCTGGCAAACAGACGCGGCCGCCGGACCTGCCGTCCGGCCCCGTGTCCTCTGGTCGAAAAGCGCCCGTATCATGATCAAAACGCTGCTCAAATTCGCTCCCCTGCCGTTCTTCGTGATGTCCGCTGCGCAGGCTGGCGCGCAGCAGACAGCGCCTCTCGATATCCCGGATGTCGCCCCCCAGCCGGTGTCGCAAGCTACGATGCAGGACGTGACGCGGATGCTGGCATCGGATGAATTTGAAGGCCGGGCGCCCGGTAGCGTCGGTGAACAGAAGACCATCGCGCTCCTGACCGAGCGTTTTGCCAAGGCGGGGCTGAAGCCCGGCAATGGCGACAGCTGGCTGCAGCCCGTGCCACTGGTCAGCATCGAGGCAGGCAAGGTCAGCCCGCTGACCATCACCGGCGGCAAGACCCCCTTGAGCTTGGCATATGGCACCGACATGGTGCTGGGCACCTATCGCGAGGCGGACAGCATCACCATCGCGGAAAGCGATGTCGTGTTCGTCGGCTATGGCATCAACGCGCCCGAAAAGGGCTGGAACGACTATGCCGGGGTCGACGTCAAGGGCAAGACCGTGGTGATCCTGGTCAACGACCCCGACTACGACAGCGCAGACCTCAGCGGCGACTTCGGCGGAAAGGCGATGACCTATTACGGCCGCTGGACCTACAAATACGAGGAAGCCGCGCGTCAGGGTGCCGCTGCCGCGCTGATCGTGCACGATACCGTTCCCGCCGCTTATGGCTGGGGCGTGGTCGAATCGAGCTGGACCGGCCCTCAGTTCTTCGCCCAGACCAAGGACAAGGGCGCAAGCCAGACCCAGGCGAACGGCTGGATCCAGAAATCCGCCGCCGAAACCCTGCTCGCCAGCGCCGGGCAGGATCTCGCCACGCTGAGCGCGGCTGCCAGGAAGAAGGGCTTCAAGGCGGTGCCGCTGGGCGTCAAGGCATCGGTGTCGTTCGCCAACGCCATCGACACGACGATGTCGAACAACATCATCGGCATTCTGCCCGGCGCCAAGCGGCCCGACGAATATGTCCTCTACACCGCGCATTGGGACCATCTGGGCCGCTGCAAGCCCGCGTCCGATGGCGACGACATCTGCAACGGCGCGGTCGACAACGCCACCGGCACCGCAGCCTTGGTGGCGCTCGCCGAAACCTTCGCAAAGGCTGGCGCGCCCGATCGCAGCGTGGTGTTTCTGGCGGTGACGGCTGAGGAATCCGGCCTGCTGGGCTCTGCCTATTACGGGCAGAACCCCATCTATCCGTTGGCAAAGACCGCAGGCGGCATCAACATGGATGCGTTCCTGATGGCGGGTCCGTCGCGCAACGTGACCGTGGTGGGCAAGGGCAAGTCCGAGCTCGAGGCGTATCTCGACGCGGCGCTGACATCCGCCGACCGCGTCGCGTCTCCGGACAGCAGCCCCCAGAACGGCTATTATTACCGCTCCGACCATTTCAGCCTCGCCAAGCAGGGCGTGCCGATGCTGTATATCGATGGCGGCGAGGACCTGATCGAGGGTGGCACCGCGGCAGGCGCAGCCGCGGCCAAGGACTATACCGTCAACCGCTATCACGGCCCCAAGGACGAATATAACCCCGACTGGAACTGGTCTGGCGTGATCGCCGACCTGTCGCTCTATTACCGCATCGGCCGATCGCTGGCGATGTCGACCAGCTGGCCCAACTGGGTGGAAGGCGACGAATTCCGCGCCACCCGCGACGCCAGCCGCGCCGCCGCGAAGTAAGGACAGACCGTTGACGTATCGCATGCCCGCCGAATGGTCGCCGCAAGCCTGGTTGTGGATCGGCTTTCCGCATCTCGCCGATGAATGGCAGGGCTTTCTTGCTGCAGCGCAGGCCGAGATCGCGGCGTTTGCGCGCTCGGTGGCCGAAAGCGGGCAGCCAGCGCGCCTGGTCTGCCGCGACGAGGCGAGCGCGGGACTGGCGCGCGAGCTTGCGGGCGATGCGGTGGATATCCGCATCCACCATTATGGCGATATCTGGCTGCGCGATACCGGGCCACTGGTGGTTACAGGGCCCGGCGGCGCGCTGCGGGCGCAGCTGTTCGACTTCAACGGCTGGGGCGGCAAATATGTAATGGAGGGCGATACCGAGATCGGCGGCGCGCTAAGTGAAGAGGCCGGGCTCGCCTCGGTGCGGGCCGACTGGGTGCTCGAGGGCGGCGCGATCGATGTCGATGGCACCGGATTGGGCGTCACCACCGAACAGTGCCTGCTCAACCCCAACCGCAACCCGCATCTGTCGCGCAGCGATATCGAGGCGCGGCTGCACCGTGATCTGGGGATCGAGCGGCTGTTGTGGCTGGGCGACGGCCTGCTTAACGATCACACCGATGGCCATGTCGACAATCTGGCGCGGTTCGTGGCGCCCGGCACGCTGGCGCTACCGGTTGCTGCCGGGCACGATGACCCGAATGCCGCGATCTATGCGAATGCCAGGGCGCGCGCCGAGGCGTTCGGGGTGACGGTCGTCCCCATCCCCTCGCCCGGGCTGGTCGAGCGGGTGGATGCCGAAGGGCAGCTCAAGGTACAGCCCGCGAGCCATATGAACTTCGCGATCACCAGCCATGCGGTCATCGTGCCGACCTACGGCACAGCGTCGGACCAGCCCGCAGTGGAGGCGATCGCCGCCTGCTTCCCCGGGCGCAGGACGATCGGGCTGCGCGCCGATGCAGTGCTCGCCGGCGGGGGCAGCTTCCACTGCGCCAGCCAGCAGATGCCGCTGCCCGTGGGCTGACGCCCAGATCGATTGATCGGCCAGTCGCTGCCGGGTATAGCGCCTGTCAGGTTACTGCCTATATTCCCCAGAACCTTTGAAGAGGATTGCCCCCATGCGCCATTTGATCATCCCTGCCCTGATCGCGGGTACCGCCCTGCCGCTGATCGGAGCCGCCCAGCCTGCCTTCGCCGCCGACGCTGCCGATGCAAGCTCTGCATCCGCGATCGACGCTGCGGTTGCCGCCGATCTGCGCGGCACCGACAAGGCACGCGACCAGTATCGCCACCCCAAGGAAACGCTCGAATTCTTCCAGGTGAAACCGAACATGGTGGTCGCCGAATATGCCGCCGATGCCGGCTGGTACAGCAAGATCCTCGCGCCGCTCACCGCCACCAGCGGCAAGTATGTCGCGTTGGGCGTCTCGCCGAGCAGCCCGTCGCTGAACGAGGAACGCAAGGCGCAGATGAACGCCTTCCCCGCCAATTATCCCGCGCGCGCCGCGAAGGCGACCGGGGTCAGCGCGGACAAGATCCACGCCTTCGTCACCAACGCAGTCCCTGCCGAGATGCAGGGCAAGGTCGACCGCGTGCTGATCTTCCGCATGCTGCACAACTTGCAGCGCTCGGGCATCCTGGGCAGCGAGCTTGACGCGATCCACGGCATACTCGCCCCCGGCGGCATGGTCGGCATCGAACAGCACCGCGCCAAGGCAGATGCGCCTGCGGCCTATGTCGATGGTTCCAAGGGCTATCTCAAGGAAGCCGACGTGATCGCGATGTTTGAAAAGCACGGCTTCGTGCTGGCTGGCAAGAGCGAGATCAACGCCAACCCCAAGGACCCGGCCAACCACGCGCAGGGCGTCTGGACGCTGCCGCCCAATTATGCGCTCAAGGACGTGGACAAGGACAAGTACGCCGCGATCGGCGAATCCGACCGCATGACCTTGTTGTTCAAGAAGAAGTAAGCTCAAGACTATGACCGAGATCACCGTCGCCGCCCTGCAGTTGCCGCTGGGCGCAAGCGAAGCCGACAATATCGAGGCGGTGACGGATCTGGTCGCCCATGCAGCCGACAAGGGGGCAGAGATCATCCTGCCCCCCGAGCTGTTCGAGGGACCTTATTTCTGCCGGACCGAGGACGAGGCGCTGTTCGCCAGCGCGCGTCCCACGAATGAGCACCCCAGCGTGCGCGCGATGGCGAAGCTCGCCCGCCAGCTCAAGGTCGCGATCCCCACCAGCTTCTTCGAGCGCGACGGACCGCATCACTACAACTCGCTGGCGATGATCGATCCCGATGGCGAGATCATGGGGGTGTACCGCAAGAGCCACATCCCGGACGGTCCGGGCTATGAGGAGAAATATTATTTCCGCCCCGGCAACACCGGGTTCAAGGTGTGGGACGTGTGCGGCACCCGCATTGGCGTCGGCATCTGCTGGGACCAATGGTACCCAGAATGCGCGCGCGCGATGGCGCTGATGGGGGCGGAACTGCTGTTCTATCCGACCGCGATCGGCTCCGAGCCTTATGACAGCACGCTCGACACCAGCCGGATGTGGCAGCGCGCGATGCAGGGACATGCGGTCTCCAACTGCATGCCGGTGATCGCCAGCAACCGCATCGGGATCGAGGGCGACCAGACCTTTTACGGCCACAGCTTCATCACCAACGAATGGGGCGACAAGGTGCTGGAATATGGCGCGGAGGAAACGGGCGTGCTGGTCGCGACGCTCGACCTCGACCAGGCACGGATGCACCGCGCCGGCATGGGTTTCTTCCGCGACCGCAGGCCGGAGCTTTACGGACGGCTGGCGCTGGACGTTTGAAGAGCGGAACACCCCGGGCCCCGGATCAGGTCCGGGGTGACGGATGTATTTGACCGGAAACGGATGCAACTCTCGTCATCCCGGACTTGATCCGGGACGCAGAGCCGATCACGCCAAGCGCTCGTCCCGCAGCTTGCAGGCGCGCGCGAAGACATCCTCGAACATCGCGGCCGTCAGCCGTCCAGTGTTCGTGTTGTACCGGCTGCAGTGATAGCTGTCGATCAGCACCCTGCCCTCGCCCAGATCGTGGACCGCGCCGTGGCCGAAAGGATGATCGGCGAGGCGGTGGCCCCAGTGGCGCAGGAAGCTGTCGTGCGCGATCCGCCCCAGCGCGACGAACACGCGCAAGCGCGGCAGCGCGGCGATCTGGGCGGTGAGGAACCGGCGGCAGGTGTTGATCTCCTGCGGAGTCGGCTTGTTCTGCGGCGGCAGGCACTTGACCGAATTGATGATCACCACGCCGCTGAGCGCGAGGCCATCGCCGAGATCGCTCTCGTAGCGATCGTTGCTCAAGCCGAACTTCGCCAGAGTCGCGAACAGCAGATCGCCCGCATAATCGCCGGTAAACGGCCGTCCGGTGCGGTTCGCCCCGTGCTTGCCCGGCGCCAGCCCGATGATCCCCAGCCACGCATCGGCATCGCCAAAGGCAGCGACGGGCGCGTTCCACCAGTCGGGATGCTCGGCCTGGCAGGCGTGGCGCAGCGCCACCAGCCTTGGGCATAAAGGACAGTCGCGCGGCGGCTCGGTGTGCGGAATGGGGCTTACGCTGATCACGCCCAAGCGCTAGGCGCAGACCATGCGTCAGGCAAGCCTTGCCCAGTATCTGATCGCGCTGGGATCGAACCGGCGGCACCACCGCATCGGTCCGCCCGAGCGGGTGCTGGAGGCCGCGATGGAGGCCCTTGCGGCAGAGGATGTCGATATTCTCGTGCTCGCGCCCGCGATCCGTACGCGCCCGATCGGCCCTTCGCAGCGCATGTATGCCAACAGCGCGGCGCTGATCTGCACGCGGCTTGCCCCCGACGATCTGCTGGCGCTGCTCAAGACGCTGGAGGCGCGCTTCGGCACCAGGCGCGGCCAGCGCTGGTCGGCGCGCACGCTCGATCTCGACATCATCTGGTGGTCGGGCGGCACCTGGCATTCGCGCCGGCCTGAGCTGATCGTCCCGCATATCGCCTTTCGCGAGCGGCGCTTCGTGCTGCAACCCGCTGCGATGATCGCGCCGCAGCTGCGCGACCCGGTCACCGGGCGCAGCATCGGCCAGCTTCTGCACCGGCTCACGCGGGCTTGACCCGCCAAGGCTCCCCGACTAGGGGAGACGCCGCACCGGGACACACCGGTCGACATCCGATGGCGCCACACCGCTGCGCCACCCCTTACGGGCCCTTAGCTCAGTCGGTAGAGCAACTGACTTTTAATCAGTAGGTCGCTGGTTCGAACCCAGCAGGGCTCACCATTATAGCAATTAACTCAATGGGTTATGAGACGGTGGCGGTCAAGCGATCCTGCAGCCGCCTCTGCAGGCAACCGGGTAGGTAACACTTGCCCATTGGTCGGAACGAAGTTGCGCGGCTGCCGTAATGCTTGCAAGCAACTAACTACGGGCCAAGATACATGACCGCAGCAACTGCATTCGCCATGATTGCCGGCTTGAACGCGACCGCCATAGCGGCGCTGGTTTATCATCGGGCTCACGCTAAGGCGTCTGGGCGCCCTGCACCGGCATGGTTAGGCGCGGACAACCGCTAATCCGGCCCCGGCTCATCCTTGCCCCACACGCCGGGCCGTTTATCGAAATACCCATTGTCGACCGGATCCGCGACCACGACAGCCGTTGACCCGCCCGCGAGCCTGGCCGCGATATGCTTGGCCATCGCTTCATGCGCGCGGTCACTTTCCATCGCCAGCTTGGACCGCATGGCGGTTTTTGTTGTGGGCGGTGCTGCCTTGAGCGCCTGATATAGCATGGCCTCGAGTTCGGTCTGGTCGATTCTACGCATGGTGACACGATGGTGCACGATCAGGGCTGTAGGAAAGCGGATATTTGCCTTCCACAGAACGTTTGGCGCGCGTCTGTCAGACGACGGCGAACCTGAGGCACAGGTATGTGGGTGCAACCCACGTCGCTCGGGCTGTCTCATGCCGTCCATTCTGCGCTTGCCCCCTTTGTGATCAGGCTCTTATGGTCGCCGCCTAACCACGGGGACCATCATGCACCACACCATTCGCTTTGCCGTATCCGCGCTCGCCATCGCGCTTGCCGCACCCAGCACGATCGCGCTTGCACCGGCGATCGCCGCGCAGCCCGCCGAGGCCAATCAGGATGCCGCGCTGACCGCGTTTCTGGATGCCGAGTTCGAAGAAGCGATCAAGCAGCAGCCGCAGCTCGCCACGCGCCTTGGCCGCAAGGACGGCGGCGACCAGTGGAACGACATCGGCGATGAAGCTGCCGAGGCGCAGCTTGCCTGGCGCAAGGCTTCGGTCGCCCGGATGAAGGCGCAGTTCGACCGCGCGAAGCTCTCGCCCGAGGCGCAGGTCAACTACGACATCTGGGCGCTCGAGGCCGAGCGTGCCGAAATGCAGCAGGCCAACCGGGTGTACCGCCCGCCCTTCTATTCGCGGCTCTATTCGGCGCACAGCCAGCTGCCCGATTTCCTGATCAACACGCACACGGTTGCCGACGCGACCGACCTCAAGAACTACATCGCCCGGCTGCGCGGCATCCCTGCTGTGCTTGATGTCGCGATCGCGCGCACCAAGGCGAGCGAAGCGGCGGGGATCCGCGCGCCGAAGTTCCAGATCGAGACCATCATCACCGGCAGCGAGAAGCTGACCAGCGGCGCGCCGTTCGGCGATGGTCCCGATGCTGCGCTGTGGGCGGACGTCAAGGCAAAGACCGAGGCGCTGGTTGCCGCCGGCAAGCTCCCCCGCGCCGAGGCCGATGCCATGCTGGCCGAAGCGCGCGCGGCGATCGTCGCGCTTAAGCCGGCCTATGACCGGGTCGTCGCCTGGGCCAGGGCCAGCCTGCCCAACGCGCCCAGCGGCAAGGTCGGTGCGATCACTCTGCCCGAAGGCGCGGCTTATTATGCCAATGAGCTCAAGCTCAACACCACCAGCGACTACACCGCCGAGCAGATCCACTCCATCGGCCGATCGGAGGTCGCGCGGATCGAGGCCGAGCAGGATGCGCTGGCAAAGCAGGCAGGGTTCAAGGACCGCAGCGCCTATTATGCCGGGCGCGCCCGGCTCAACCCGCCGCGGCCCTATGACGATGCGGCGCGGACCGAGTACCTGACGACCGCAAATGCCTTTGTCGCGCACACCCGCTCGCTGCTCGAGCCCTATTTCAACTCGCTGCCCAAATATGGTATCGAGGTGGTGCGCGAGCCGGCATTCTCCGAAGTCGCAGGCGGCGCAGCGCACGCCTCTGCCCCCAGCCCCGACGGATCGCGCCCGGCCAAGACCTATGTTCATCTGGTCGGAACCGTGCCCGATCCGGCGGCGATGTACACGCTGATGTGCCATGAGGCGGTTCCCGGTCACAACATGCAGGGCGACATCCAGGTGCGGCAGACCAGCGGGCCCAAGTTCCGCGCGGTCACCGGCTATGTCGCGTTCGGCGAAGGCTGGGCGCTCTATGCCGAGGCCTTGTGCAAGGAAATGAACGCCTTCCCCGATATCGCGGCCGATTTCCTGCGGCTGGATGCCGAGCTGTTCCGCGCGGCGCGGCTGGTGGTCGACACCGGCATCCATGCGATGGGCTGGACCGAGGACGAGGCGGTTGCATACATGAACACCACCGGTCGCCAGCCGATAGAACGCTCGCGTTCGGAAATCCGCCGCTATATCACGCTGCCGGGCCAGGCGACCGGCTACAAGATGGGGATGCTCAAGATCGTCGAGCTGCGCCAGCGCGCCGAAAGCAAGCTGGGCAAGAAGTTCGACATCAAGGGATTTCACGATTTGCTGATCGCGTCGGGATCGCAGCCGCTGTCGATCCTGGAGCGCCGGGTGGACGACTGGATCGCGCGCTCGGCGACCTGAGCATGCGCCTCTGACCGGCACGAAGTCCGGTTGCGAACCGAAACGGTCTTTTGCATCGGCAGCAATGCCCTATATGCAAGAAGCCCCGGCGCCATCCCGCGCCGCATTCGCAACCGGACGACCCGCCATTTCCGATTCCACTGCATCGTCCGCCGATCTGACCCCTGCCCCATCGGGCAGCAGCGGCCCATCGCCCACGCGCGCGCCAACGTCTGCACGGTCGGTCGGCACCGGCAAGTTCCTCACCGGGAGCCTGATGCGGCACGTCGCCGTGATGACGCTCACCTCCAGCATCGGCCTGCTTGCGCTGTTCCTGGTCGATTTCGCCGATCTGTTTTTCATCTCGCAGCTGGGCGACCCGTCGCTGACCGCGGGGATCGGCTTTGCCAGCACTTTGCTGTTCCTCAATTCCTCGCTCAATATCGGGCTGATGATCACAATCAGCGCGCTCGCTGCCCGCCGCATCGGCATGGGCCGCAGCGAAACCACGCGTGCGCTGCTGGGCGAGGTGCTGATGCTGGGCGTTGCCATGGCGGCGCTGATCGCATTGGTGTTCTGGATCTTCGCGCCGCAATGGGTCGAGATGATGGGGGCGACCGGCAGGGCCAGGGATGCCGCGGTCAGCTATATCCGCATCGTTGCCCCGTTTGGGCCGATCACTGTGGTGGGCATGGTCTGTTCGGGGTTGCTGCGCGCCTATGGCGATGCCCGCCGCGCGATGAACACCACGCTGGCGATGGCGGCAGGCAACGCGATCTTCGATCCGCTGCTAATGTTCGGCCTGGGCTGGGGCTTTGTCGGCGCCGCCTGGGCGACCGTAATCTCGATCCTGCTGATGGCGGTGACCGGCATCGTGCCGATCCTGCGGCATTATGGCGGCTTTGCCATGCCGACGCGCGAGAGCTTCGCTGCCAATCTGGTGGATATCCGCAAGATCATGGTGCCTGCCGTGCTGACCAATCTGGCGACCCCGGTCGGCGGGATCATCGCCTTTCGCCTGATCGCGGAATATGGCGAGGCATCGGTGGCCAGCTATGCGGTGATCGGCCGGATCATCCCGCTGGCTTTCTGCCTGCTGTTCTCGCTCTCCGGATCGATCGGCCCGATCATCGGCCAGAATTACGGCGCGGGCCAGCTCGACAGGGTGCGCGGCACAATCGATCGCGCGGTGCTGTTCGCCGCAGGCTTCACGCTCCTGATCTGGCCTGCGCTGATCCTGGGCAGCGATGGCATCGGCTGGGTGTTCGATCTGCCCGCAGGTGGCATGGACCTGATCCACGCCTTTGCGTGGATCGTGGTGCCGTTGTTCTTTTTCAACGGGCTGCTGTTCATCTCCAACGCCAGCTTCAACAATCTGGACCGCGCCAACTGGTCGAGCTGGACCAACTGGGGCCGCAACACGCTGGGCGTGCTGCCTTTCGCGATGGTGGGTAGTGCCGTCGCCGGAGCACCGGGCGTGCTGATCGGACAGGCGATCGGCGGGGTGCTGTTCGGGCTGGGCGGCTATTGGCTGGTCCGACACCGGCTGGCGCAGCTCGAGAAAAATATAGGTTAACCCATTTTGCGTGCAGGGGACTTCACGTTATTTAGGCGCCCAACCCAACGGATTAACGATTACAGTCACGCCATGAACAAGACCGACACGCCTGTCATTTCCGTGCTGATGAGCGTGTACAACGCCGAGCGCTATGTTGCCGAGGCGATCCAGAGCATCCTTGGCCAGACCGAGGGGCGCTTTGAATTCCTGATCGTCAACGACGGCTCGAGCGACGCTTCTGCCTCGATTCTTGATCGCTACGCCGCGCAGGATTCGCGCATCCGGGTGATCCATCAGGAAAACCGCGGCCTGATCGCCAGCCTCAACCTGCTGCTCGAAGAGGCACGCGCGCCGCTGGTGGCACGGATGGACAGCGACGACGTCTCGCGGCCAGAACGCTTTGCGGTGCAGCTTGCCGAAATGGCTGCAAGACCCGAGATCGCGGTGCTGGGCACCAACACCGACGAACTTGACGCAGACGGCGCCTACTTTCCGTGCAGCGATTTCCATCCCGAGCAGCCCGAAGACATTCGCGAGCGGCTGATGGTCGCCAGCGGCATCTGCCATCCTTCGGTGATGATGCGCCGCGATGTCATCCGCGCGCTGGGCGGATACCGCGCGGCATTCCGCCATTGCGAGGATTACGACCTGTGGCTGCGCGTCAGCGAGCATCATGACATGATGAACCTGCGCGACCGGCTGTTCCTATATCGTCGCTCGCCCGATCAGGTGAGCGAAAAGCACATCCTGGTGCAGGCGATCGGCGCGGCCTGCGCCCGCTACGCAGCGCAGCAGCGCCGCGCCGGGCGGCCCGATCCGTTCGAGGGCGCGACCTCCCTGCCCTCGCTCGACACCATCGATGCGGTGCTGGGCACCCAGGGGGTCGGGGCCCGCATGCGCCTGGAAGTGATCGACAGCGTCAAGTATTCGCGCGACGCGATGACCAGCGGCGGGCTGGAACTGATGCAGGCGCATCTGCGCGAGGGCGGCACCAAGCATGGCTTCTGGCGCACTGCCGGACGGCTGGTCAAGCTGGGGATGATCCCGCAGGCGCTGACCCTGTCCTACGACCTTGTCCGCTACTGAAAGCGCCGGTCCGAACCTGGCTTTTCCGCGTGTTTCCGGATTGTTAATTCCTGTCACATCGGCTGTCCCGTCCAGAGACAGCGCAAATTGCCCGCAGATTTGGTAACCGATTTGCGCTAGGCGGCATGCTCAGGGCTTTCCTCCCACCACCGCTTGTCAGGATTCGCGTCTCCATCATGTCTCGTGCCCCCACCGGAATGAAGCGTTTCAGCGCCGCGATGGGATTGCGCGAGTGGGTGGCATGGCTGGCGCTGGCATTGGTGCTGTCGCTGGGCGCCTCGCAGATCGTTCGTGCACAGCGCGGCGAGGATGACACGGCCGCCCCGCGATATCAGCCACGCGAAGGATTGCCGTTCGAGCATTCGGGCGAAAACTTCCCTGGCTCTGCGTTCTACTATCTCGACGATGCCGGATCGCTGGTCCAGCCGTCGCCTGCCGTGCTCAGTGGTGACGTTGCCGATGGGCTTTCGGGTGGCGAATTCGTGCGCGGCGTGGTGCTGCGTGGATCCCCGGTCGATCAGGGCCGCGCACTGCAGTGCCTCACCGCCGCCATCTATTACGAAGCCGCGATGGAGCCCGACGCCGGGCAGCAGGCGGTTGCACAGGTCGTGCTCAACCGGATGATGCACCCCAGCTACCCCGACACCGTCTGCGGCGTGGTCTATCAGGGGTCCGAACGTGCAACCGGCTGCCAGTTCAGCTTCAGCTGCGATGGTGCCATGGCGCGCGCGCCCAGCCAGGTCTATTGGGCGCGCGCGCGCCGGGTCGCGGAACGCGCGCTGTCGGGCTATGTCTATCGCCCGGTCGGCACCGCGACGCATTACCACACCACCGAAGTTTCGCCCTATTGGGCGCCCAGTCTTGACTTCATCGGCACCATCGGCGCGCACCGTTTCTATCGCTGGAAGGGCGCCGCCGGACGCAGCATGGCCTTTGTCCGGTCGCATCTGGGCGCGGAACCCTTCCCCGGCCCCAAGCCGCGCAGCACGCTGATCCTGGCGAGCGCAGTCGATCCGCTCGACCCGCTGGTGCTGGCCAAGGCCTATGAGGCCGCGCGCCTGAAGGCCGAGGCCGACAACGCCGTGACGCTGGAGGCCCAGCGTCTGGGCCGTGCAGCACCCGCCACCGCGCCGTCGCTGAACGCGGTGCAGGCTCCGGCTTACGCCCCCGACGTCGTCCGGCGCGGCGGCGATGCTGTGTTCCGCGGATCCAACCTGCCCGACAACAGCCAGATCCGCCCGGAATACCGCAACAGCGGCCAGTGGATCCGCCAGCCGGGCACCTGAACGTCATGGCCCAGCCGCCGCCAATTAGACGCGGCGTGCATGCTTTACGCATTAAGCATATCAGCCAACCGGTTTTGCCAAAGCCGGATTAGGCTTTCTGCGTCTAATGTCGGTAATCGATAGATTAACTGCACCTGGCAAATGTGCCAAATCGGGACTTCCGCTTCGCCAGCGGAGCTTCGATAGCAGCACAAGGTTGCGAGGCGCGCATCTTCGAAGGAGAGAAAATATAATTTTTTCAAAACGGTAGTGACGCTGCCCCACCCCCCCCGATAAACGGAGCGGGGACGGAAGGGCCACCGACTGCACCTGCGAAAACCCCTTGGAATTGGGGGATCGCGATACCCTCGGAACGAGGCAAATTTGCAGTTTGGTAACCCTCTGCGCGGTATTACGGTTTACGAGGAAGTAACCACATGCAACCAGTCGTCACTCGTAACAGCAGGAACACGGCACGTCCGATGCGCATTTTGCTCATCTGGTCGCTCGTGTCCGCATTGCTGTTCGGGCTGGCCGAGTTCGGCGAGCCCGTCGACGACATGTTCCGCGCGATCCGCAACAAGGCGCGCGATCACGACGCCACCGGCCAGATCGCCGTGGTCGGCATCGACAGCCGCGCCCAGCAGCAGATCGGCGACTGGCCATGGTCGGCCCAGCGCTATGCCGACATGATCGACCGCCTGTCGCAGGCCGGCGCACGCCGGGTGTTCTTCGATTTCCCGATCAACGTCGCCGCCAACGATCCGCAGCTGCCGCAGCTTGTCGATGCCATGGCGAGCATGAACGGCCATGTGTATATCGCCGCCAACTTCGCGCCGGAAGCTGCCGACAACAGCGGCGAGCAGCTGCTGCCGCCGGCAGCGCTGCGTGCCGTTGCTGGATTGGTGAACACCAACATCCGTACCAACGGGTTCAACGTCGCCTGGCACATGCCCTACAGCAACAAGGTCGGCAACCAGGACATCCCTTCGATCGCGTCCGCCATTTCGGGCGTGACCGGCAAGCCCGGCGAGGCATTCCCGATCGACTATGCCGTCCGCCTGAAATCGCTGCCCTATGTCAGCGCGGGCGAAGTTCTGGACAGACGCGCCAGCCTCGACCAGCTGCGCGGGCGCGATGTCATCATCGGCACCAATGCCACCGGGATCGGCAACCGCTATGCAGTTCCGGGCCAGGGCCCGTCGGCGAGCGTGTTCGTCACCGCGCTTGCTGCCGAGACGCTGCTTGATGGAGCGCCGGTGACCTATGGCTGGTGGGTGCCATTCCTGGTCGCGTTCCTGACATCGGCGCTGCTGATGCGGGTATCGCGCACCCAGCTGGTGCTGGGGATGATCGCAACGCTGCCAGTGTGCGCCGTGGGCCTTCCGCTGCTGCTCGAAAGCCTGGGCCGCTACGCCGACATCATGCCCGCTTTGGTGCTGATGCTGGGTGCGATGGGCCACCATGCCTGGAAGCTGCACCGCCAGACCTTCGACGAGCGCGGCATGGTCAACGAGGTCTCGGGCCAGCCCAACCTCAATGCGCTGCGCGCTGCCGGGCTCGACAGCCAGGATGGCCTGATCGCCGCGCGAATCCACAACTACGCCGAAGCCGCCACCGCGCTGCCTTCGGCCGCGGAGAAGGAGCTGGTCGACCAGATCATCATGCGGCTGACGCTCGGCAACGGCGGCTGCAAGGTCTATCAGGGCGACGAAGGCATCTTCATGTGGCTGATGCCCGCGGCCGGCATCAACAATGTCGGCGACCAGCTCGCGGGACTGAGCGCGATCTTCCGCAGCCCGGCCAATGTCTCGGGCCGGCTGATCGATCTCAACATCGCCTTCGGGGTCGATGCCGATCCGGGCCGCACCATACAGAGCCGCATGTCGAGCGCGCTGCTCGCCTGCCAGGAAGCGCAGAATGCGGGCGAGCACTGGCGCGTCTATGATCCGACCAAGCTGGAGGCCACCGAATGGCGCGTCTCGATGCTGGGCGAACTCGACGCGGCGATCGACAATGGTGAAGTCTGGGTCGCGTTCCAGCCCAAGCTCGACCTGCTGTCAGGCGAAATCTGCGGCGCCGAAGCATTGGTGCGGTGGACGCATCCGGAAAAAGGCCCGATCAACCCCGAAGAGTTCATCACCGCGGCCGAGCGGCATGACCGGATCGAAAAGCTCACCGACCACGTGCTCAACCGCGCGGTGCAGGTTGCCGCCAAGCTGAACAGCAACGGCCAGCGCTTCGACATGGCGGTCAATCTCTCGCCGCGGCTGATCGGTCATGCCAATCTCAAGCCGATGGTCATCCAGACGTTGCGCCGCCATGGCCTTCCCGCCGAGCGGCTGATCCTGGAGATCACCGAAACCGCCGCCATGTCCAGCGCCGATGCCGCGATGCAGGAGCTGAAAGACCTGCGCAGCCTGGGTCTGCAGCTGTCGATCGACGATTATGGCACGGGCTTTTCGACGCTCGATTATCTCAAGCGCTGCCCCGCGACCGAGCTCAAGATCGACCGCAGCTTCGTCAAGATGCTGGTCACCAGCCGCTCGGACCGCATCATGGTCAACTCGACGATCGAGCTGGCGCATTCGCTGGGCGAGGAAGTGGTGGCCGAAGGCGTCGAGGACAGCGAAACGCTGCAGCTGCTCGCGCAGATGGGCTGCGACAAGGCGCAGGGCTATCTTATCGGACGGCCGATGCCGTACGAAGCGCTGATCGACTATCTGGCGAGCTACAGCCCGGCCAAGGCGGCCTGAACCAGGCCGCCCCGGGGAGCTGGCTCAGCCGATCGACTGGCCGGTCTTGGCCCAATCGGCCATGAATCCTTCTATGCCCTTGTCGGTCAGCACATGCTTGAACAGGCTCCGAATCACCGAGGGCGGCATGGTGGCGACATCGGCGCCGATGCGGGCCGATTCGAGCACATGGATCGGGTGGCGGACCGAGGCGACGAGGATTTCGGTCTCGAACGCATAGTTGTCATAGATCAGCCGGATATCCTCGATCAGCGCCATGCCGTCGAAGCCGTTGTCGTCGTGACGGCCGACAAAGGGCGAGATGAAGGTCGCGCCGGCCTTCGCCGCGAGCAGCGCCTGGTTGGCCGAGAAGCACAAGGTGACGTTGACCATGGTGCCATCGTCGGTCAGCTTCTTGCAGGTCTTCAGGCCGTCGAGCGTCAGCGGCACCTTGATCGCGACATTGTCGGAGATCTTGCGCAGGATCTCGGCCTCTTTCATCATCGTTTCATGGTCGAGCGCGACGACCTCTGCCGACACGGGACCTTCGACCAGCGCGCAGATTTCCCTGGTCACCTCGAGGAAATCTCGGCCTGACTTGGCGATCAGCGAGGGGTTGGTGGTAACGCCATCGAGCAGTCCGGTGGCGGCCAGATCGGCGATATCGGCGGTGTCTGCGGTGTCGACGAAGAATTTCATGGCGGCGGGCTCCGGATGGCTGGATGGGGTGCGATTCGTGACGCCGCTATAGCGCGGGGAGCCGATGGGGTTAACCGAATAAGGGCGCGCGCTCTCCCCTCTCGCTTGCGGGAAGGGAGAAAGTTGGCCGCAGCTATACGCACGCTGCTTCACCGCCTATGCAGACCCCACCATGAATCGCGTTCGGGTCCTCCTCTTCAACTCCGCCATCGGTCCGCTCGACTATAGCGTGCCTGCGGGCATGGAGCTGCCAGCCGGATCGGTGGTGCAGGTGCCGCTCGGGCCGCGGCGGATCGACGGGATCGTATGGGACGCAGGCGCGCTCGATGCAACCGAGGTCGAGGCCAGCCGGCTGCGCCCGGTCGCGGCCCGGCACGACATCCCGCCCCTGTCCGCGCCGCTTCGCCGCCTGATCGACTGGACCGCCGATTATTACCTCGCCCCGCCCGCCGCCGTCGCGCGGATGGCGCTGCCCAGCGGATCGCTGCTGGGCCCGGGCCGCGCGATCACCGAATACCGGCTGAACGGGTCGGTGCCCGTGCGCATGACCCCGCAACGGCAGAAGGCGTATGACGCGCTGGAAGGCGCGCAGGCAACTGTGCGCGAGCTGGCGGCACTGGCCGAGGTGTCCGAAGGTGTGATCCGCTCATTGGTGCAATCGGGCGCGTTCGAAGCGGTCGAGGTGCCCGTCGATCGCCCCTATCCGCGCCCCGACCCCGATCATATCACGCCCGTGCTCAACGACGAGCAACGCGAGGCCGCGACGAGGCTGGCGCAGGCGGTGGCAGCAGCGGAACCCACGCCGTTCCTGCTCGACGGGGTGACCGGATCGGGCAAGACCGAGGTCTATTTCGAGGCGGTGGCGCAGGCGCTGCGGCAGGGCAAGCAGACGCTGCTGCTGCTCCCTGAGATCGCGCTGACCCAGCCGTTCCTCACCCGGATCGAAAAGCGCTTCGGTACCACCCCGGTCGCGTGGCATTCTGGGCTCAAGCAGACCGAGCGGCGGCGCGCATGGAACGCGATCATCACCGGCGACGCGCGGATCATCGTCGGCGCGCGCTCCGCCCTGTTCCTGCCCTATGCCAACCTGGGCGTGATCATCGTCGACGAGGCGCACGAGACCAGCTTCAAGCAAGAGGACGGCGTGCGCTACAATGCGCGCGATGTCGCGGTGATGCGTGGGCGCTTCGAAGGCTGCCCGGTGGTGCTGTCGAGCGCCACGCCTGCGCTCGAAAGCCGGGTGATGGCCGAAGCGGGGCGTTATGAGGCGCTCACCCTCACCCACCGCTATGGCGGCGCGCAGCTGCCGCGAATCGCGTTGATCGACCTTACCGAAAACCCGCCGCCGCGTGGCCAGTGGATCGCGCCGCCGCTGATCGAGGCGATGCGCGAACGATTGGAGCGTGGCGAGCAGACGTTGCTGTTTCTCAACCGCCGCGGCTATGCACCGCTGACCTTGTGCCGCAACTGCGGGCACCGCTTCAAATGCCCCAATTGCAGTGCGTGGATGGTCGATCACCGGCTGTCAGGGCGGCTAGCCTGCCACCATTGCGGCCATGCCGAACCCTCGCCCAGCGCCTGCCCCGAATGCGGCGAGAGTGACTGCCTGGTCGCCTGCGGTCCGGGAGTCGAGCGGATCGCCGACGAGGTCGCGGCGATCTTCCCCCAGGCGCGGCGCGCGATCGTGACATCGGACACCATCTGGTCGCCCGAAAAGGCGGCCGAATTCGTCGCGGCGGTCGAGGCGCGCGCGATCGACATCATCATCGGCACCCAGCTGGTGACCAAGGGATACCACTTCCCCGACCTGACGCTGGTAGGCGTGATCGATGCCGATATCGGGCTTGAGGGGGGTGACCTGCGCGCAGGCGAGCGCACCTTCCAGCAGATCGCGCAGGTTTCGGGCCGCGCCGGTCGCGCCGCCAAGCCCGGCGAGGTGTTCCTGCAGACCCGCCACCCCGATGCGCCGGTGATCGATGCGCTGGTGCATGGTGACCGCGAGGCGTTCTACGCCGCTGAAACCCAGGCGCGGCGCGATGCCAACGTCCCGCCGTTCGGGCGGCTGGCGGCGATCATCATCTCGTCCGAGGACCATGACGAGGCGCGCGATGCCGCGCGGCAGACCGGCGCCAGCGCGCCCGAGCTCGATGGTTTTGCGGTCTATGGCCCCGCCCCTGCGCCGCTCTCGCTGCTGCGCGGGCGCCACCGCTTCCGGCTGCTGGTCCACGCCCGGCGCAATGTCGAGATGCAGCGGATCATCCGGCAATGGCTGGACCCGATGCGCTGGCCGCCAGGGGTGCGCGTCGCGGTCGATGTCGATCCCTATAGCTTTGTCTGACACGGCCGTTATGAGATGGGCCCCATGAACCCGATGCGCCTTTTCGCCCTCGTAGTCGCGGCCTGCGCGGCCCTGCTGGCGGCACCGCTTTCCGCCGATCCCAACGATATCCAGGCCGCCAGCCGCTCTGTCGTGCGCGTGGTGCTGGTCGCCGAAGAGGATGGCGAAACCTTCTATGTCGGCCATGGCAGCGGCTTTGCCGTGGCGCCCGACAAGATCATCACCAACGCGCATCTGGTCGCCCCGATGCGCGAGGATGCGTCGATCCGCATCGGCATCATCCCGTCCGAAGGCACCACCACGTATGGCGGCAAGCTGGTTGCGCTGTCGGTGCGCAACGATCTGGCGCTGATCGAGGTCGAAAAGGGCCGCCTGCCCAGCCTGCCGCTGCTCGCCACCCCGCTCGACGATGGCGCGCAGGTGATGGCGATCGGCTATCCTGCCGCGGTTGATCGCGCCCAGGGACTCGATGCGCGCGAAACCGTTGCGCCGATGGCCCCGGTCAAGACCCCCGGCGTCATCTCGGGCGGACGCACGACGCGCGATTTCGATACCATCCTGCACACCGCCGCGCTCGCCAAGGGCAACAGCGGCGGGCCGCTGGTCGATCTGTGCGGCCGCGTTGCAGGCGTCAACAGCTTCGGCTCTCTCTCCGATGGAAACGATGCCGAATATGGCTTTGCGGTCTCCAACCGCGAACTGTTCACCTTCCTGCGCTCGGCCAAGGTGGACTACCGCCTTGCCGATACGCCCTGCCGTTCGGTCGCAGAACTTTCCGCCGAGGAACGCGAGCGCGCCGAGCAGGCGGAACAGGCCGCGCGCGCGCGCCAACTGGCCGAGAAGGCCGAGCGGCGCGATCTCGAAGAGAACGCGCTGCGCGAGGCCGAACATGCGATCATCGCCGCGCGCGAAAACCATGTCGCGTTCGTCGCGCTGATGCTGGTGCTCGCCGGCATGGCGGGCGGCGCGACCTTCGTGCTGCACGAACGCGGTGACCTGGAAAGGCGCAAGATCGCTGCCGGCATCGGCGGCGCCTTCGTGCTGGCAGCCGCGCTCGGCCTGGTGCTGCGCCCTGGCTTCGACGGCGCCGAGGACATGGCGATCGCCGCGCTCAAGGCCAAGGGCGTCAAGCCAGGTGCCGCGACCGGGTCTGCCGATGGCCAATATGTCTGCCGGATCGTGCCCGAACGCAGCCGCATCACCGGCACCAGCCCGCAGCCTGTGGAAATCGGGTGGACCACCACGGGCTGCGTCAACGACCGTACCCAATATGGCCGCGACACCGATGGCTGGACCCGCGTGTTCGTGCCCAACGAGGAGCAGGCGGTATCGATCAACCGGTTCGATCCCGAAACCCGCGAGTTCCGAACCGAGAATTTCCAGCTGGGGCTGAGCGCGATGCAGACCGCGCGCAAGATCCGCGCGCGCTATTCGAACAACGCCTGCACCACAAATGCCGATGCAATGGCCGATCTGGAGGACATGCAAAAGGCGTTGCGCCAGGCGCTGCCCACGCAGCCCAACGAGATCCTGGTCTACAGCTGCAGCGCCAAGGCTCCTGCGGCCAAGTGAACCGGCCCGATGAGCGTCAGTCCGATTCGCGCTTGAGCAGCTCGGTCTTGATCTCAAGGCCATAGGCATAGCCGCCCAGTGTGCCATCGGTGCGCAGCGCGCGGTGGCACGGGATCAGCACCGCAACCGGATTGGCCCCACAGGCAGACCCAACCGCGCGCACTGCCTTGGGCTTGCCGATACTCGCTGCGATCTGGGCATAGCTGCGAGTCTCGCCCGCCGGGATTTCGGACAGCGCCTTCCAAACCGCCTCCTGAAACGCGGTGCCCCGCACATCGAGCGGGATGGCAGCGCCGGTTGCAGGGGCTTCGACCTCGGCGATCACTCCGGCGAGTATCGTCGCGGCGTCCGTGTCCGCCTTGTGCAGCGTGGCTGCAGGAAAGCGTGCGGCGAGCGCTTCGGGCCCCTCGTTGAACGACAGGCGGCACACGCCCCTGTCGGTCCATGCCACCAGCAACAGACCAAGGCTGGTCGGGCTTTGCGTCCAGTGGATATCGACGCCCGCACCCTTGTTCTTCCATACCGAAGGATCCATGCCGATCCGTCCTTTCATCGATCCGTAAAAGCGCGATGGCGCGCTGAAGCCTGCCTCGTAGATCGCATCGACCACGCGGGGCTCGCGGCTGAGCGCCTCGCGCGCGCGTTCCCCGCGCAATGCGCGGGCATAAGCGGCGGGCGACAGGCCGGTATGGCGGGTGAACACGCGCTGGAAATGCGCGGGCGAATAGCCGCATTCTGCCGCCAGCGCCGCCAGCGCCAGCGGTTCCTCGCTCGCCTGGATCGCCTTGATCGCGCTGAGCACGGCAACCTCGTCGCGTGCGACATCGTCGGGCAGGCAGCGCTTGCAGGCGCGCAAGCCCGCCGCGCGCGCCGCCGCGCCATCGGCAAAGAAGCGCACATTGCCCCGCGCCGGATGCCGCGCCGCGCAGGACGGGCGGCAATAGATCCCGGTGGTCAGCACCCCGGTGACGAAGCGGCCGTCGAACCCGCGGTCGCGGCGCAGTACCGCGTCCCACGCGGCGATGTCGTTGATCGTGTCATCCATCGTCATGCCCTGTCGACCTGCGCCACGAAGCAACCATGCGCCGCATTGTGCGCGTGGATATAGGCGATCGCGGGATTGTCGAACAGGCCCCGGATCGCTGCATCGGCCTGCCCGGGCGCTGCAAGGCGCGCGTCGCGAAGCATGCCCTTGGCATCGAACGATCGAAGCCCCAGCGCCCGGCCCCGCATCACCGGCGGCAGGCTGTCGCGATAGTCCGCTGCAGCGCCGACATCGCGCACATAAATGGCGTAGGCGCTGCGATAGGGCGTGGGTGCATCATGGCTGACATGGTGCAGCAGGATCACGGTTTCGCCGATCGCGGCATCCTCGAGGCTGATCCGGCAGGGAAAGCCCGGGTGCGCGGTGACCTCCACCCGCATGGCATTGCGGGCGGCAAGGTCGGCATCGGACAGGGTGAACAGATCGGAAAAGGACGACGGCGCAAGGCCGGTAATCGCGTAGCTCATGGACCAACTCCTTGATGGGGTTGTCCGATAGTTATCGGGCGGGCCCGAGCGATGCGTCCCGGATCATGCGGTCAAAGCCGCAATCGTCAGGCCGACCGGACTGCTTGCGCCAGCTGCTGCATCTGCGCGCGCAGCTCCTGCGACTGGCGCGCGACGTCCTCGGCGGTCTGGCTGAGTGCATCGGCAGACAGGTTGGCGCGAGAGGATTTCTCCTTGAGCTCGGTCATCTGTGCCAGCACTTGCTGGCTGCCGCCCTGCACCACGCGGATCGCGTTGAGGATGTCGCTGCTGGCACGGTGCTGATCGGAAACCGCCTGGTCGATGCGGTCGGCATTGTGGCGGATCGTGGCGACATGGCCATCGACGGTGACGATGGTACCGGAGACCTCGCGGGTCATGCTGGCGATGCTGCCCAGCCGTTGCTCCACCGATGCCGCGGCATGCTGGGTCTGGTTTGCAAGGTTCTTGACCTCCTGCGCCACAACCGCAAAGCCCCGGCCCGCCTCGCCCGCGCGCGCGGCCTCGATCGTGGCGTTGAGCGCCAGCAGATTGGTCTGCTTGGCGATATGGGTGATCAGCGAGAGAATGTCCGAAATCTCGCCTGCGACCGCGTGTAGCTGATCGGCGGTGTCGCGGCTCGACTGGCTGGCGTTGTGCGCATCATAGATGTTGCGCGTGCTGTCGGCGACCAGCTCGCGCACCTCGCCGCCGGTCTGCTGAAGCCTGCGGCCATGGGTGTCGATGGCCTGCATCGATTGCGCCGCCTGATTCGCGTTGTCGGCGATGAACATGCTGTAGTCCTGCGCCTGCGCCGCGTTGCGCTTCATCATCTGCGCACCCTCTCGCATGCCGACGGCGGCCTGCGCGAGATTATCCGACAGTTCAGACAGCCGCGCCTCGTGGCTGGCGAAAAGCCGATCGAGCTCGAGCGCGCGCCGTGCGCGTTCCTGCTGGCGATCGATCTGCTCGCGCTGGAGCTGCAGCTGTGCCGCCTGACGCTCCTTTTCCGCCTTGAGCGCACGATCCGCCTTGGCGTGCGAGCGGTGGATGGCACGCGCGATGGCGCCGATCTCGTCGCGGCGCCGCAGTCCCAGATCGCGCACCGTCACCGCATCGCGATTTTCGGGAAGCGCATATTGCCCCAGCTCGGTCAGCGGCAGCAGGAAGTCGCGATTAGTGTAGCGCACGCACCAGTGGACGAAAAACCCTCCGGCCAGCACGAGCAGCGCGGAGAACGCCAGCGCGATGACATAGACGCTTCGCAGAAAGCCCAGCTGCTGCACCGCGCGCTGGCGCATGACGTCGATCGCGTTCTGGCTGGTGATCAACATCGGGTCGAGCCCGCGGTGCAGATCGTTGGAGATGAAATAGTCCATCTCCTCGATCGCCTCGTTTTCGAGCAACCGGCGCAACTTGGCCTTCGCCGCATCGGCGGTCGCGCGGCTGTGGCGCAGCTCTGTCATCTGCGGCTTGAACTCGGTGGCAAAGTCGCTTGCCTCGAGCTTGTTCCAGTTGCGGTTGATCTTGCGCTCCAGCGCATCGAGCGCGCTCACCCCGCTGGCAGGCGGCATCACCCCCGATTCCACCTTGCTCGATATCGCCAGCGATTCCCGATAGCCGTCGATCACCGCCTGCATCCGCACCGTCGGCTGGATTCGCCCTGAAATCAGGTGGCTGGTGGTGTACTGCGTCATCGCGACAACGCCGATCGCGCCGACGGCGAGCAGCGCCATCAGGCCCAGCATCACCGTCAGCCCCAGGCGCACCTTGGCATGAACGCTCAGCCCGGCCAGCCGGTGGAGCATATCCCTGCGCATGCTGACGATTTTCGACATAGATCCGGGCAGTTCCGTTGAATGCGTGGCGACACTTCGCGTGATATGTAAAATGCCCGATCGGTCCCAAGATTTGGTAAACGACGCTTTCATCAAATTGTCGCAAACCACCAAAATTGTGGAGCCGCCGGCTTTGGCGAGCGATGTTTGTCCCCGTCTTGCAATGCAACATGATGAGTGCTAACCGCCGCGCCGACAGGTGGGGAGGTCAGACCTTTCCAACCAAGCCTGCAACAATAACATCACGGCAAGGGAAAGCATTCGCGTGGACATTTCCGGCGGGATACAGGCCAGTCTGGCGGGGCGTTACGCCTCCGCTCTCTTTTCGCTGGCCCGCGACGACAAGCAGCTTGCCGACGTGGAGGCGAGCGTTGCGACGCTGCGCGCCGCGCTCAACGAATCGCCCGATTTCGCGGCCATGACCAAGAGCCAGACGATCAGCCGCGGCGCCGCCGAAAAGGTGGTGGAAGCGCTGAGCACGACGCTCAAGCTCGACACCATGACCGGCAACCTTCTGGGCGTGCTCGCCCACAACCGCCGTCTAGGTCAGCTGTCCAACATCCTGGCCGCCTTCGACACGCTGGTCGCCGCGCACCGGGGTGAAGTGACCGCAGAAGTCACCTCCGCCTTTCCGCTTACGGAAACGCAGATCGACGAAATCCGCAAGCAGCTGAAAGACCGCGCCGGTCACAGCATCAAGATCACCGCCAAGGTCGATCCGTCCATCTTGGGCGGCCTGATTGTCCGCATGGGCAGCCAGATGATCGACTCCAGCATCAAGACTCGTCTCAACACGCTCAGCCAAGCGATGAAAGGCTAACATTCTCATGGACATTCGTGCCGCAGAAATCTCCAAGGTTATCAAGGATCAGATCGCCAATTTTGGCACCGATGCGCAAGTATCCGAAGTCGGAAGCGTGCTCAGCGTCGGCGACGGTATCGCCCGCATCCACGGTCTGGACAACGTCCAGGCCGGCGAAATGGTCGAGTTCTCGAACGGCGTGCAGGGCATGGCGCTCAACCTCGAAGCCGACAATGTCGGCGTCGTGATCTTCGGCTCGGACTCCGAGATCAAGGAAGGCGATGTCGTCAAGCGCACCGGCACCATCGTGGACGTCCCCGTCGGCAAGGGCCTGCTCGGCCGCGTGGTCGATGGCCTGGGCAACCCGATCGACGGCAAGGGCCCGATTGTCGCCGAAAAGCGCATGCGCGTCGAAACCAAGGCGCCGGGCATCATCCCGCGTACCTCGGTGCACGAACCCGTGCAGACCGGCCTCAAGGCGATCGACGCGCTCGTTCCCGTCGGCCGCGGCCAGCGCGAGCTGATCATCGGCGACCGTCAGACCGGCAAGACCGCCGTCGCGATCGACACCTTCATCAACCAGAAGCAGGCCAATGCCGGCACCGATGAAGGCAAGAAGCTGTACTGCATCTATGTCGCCATCGGCCAGAAGCGCTCGACCGTCGCCCAGATCGTCCGCCAGCTCGAGGAATCGGGCGCGATGGAATACACCATCGTCGTTGCAGCGACCGCTTCGGAGCCCGCTCCGCTGCAGTTCCTCGCACCGTACACCGGCTGCACCATGGGCGAATATTTCCGCGACAACGGCATGCACGCCCTGATCGTCTATGACGATCTGTCGAAGCAGGCTGTCGCCTATCGCCAGATGTCGCTGCTGCTGCGTCGTCCTCCGGGCCGCGAAGCGTATCCGGGCGACGTGTTCTATCTGCACTCACGTCTGCTGGAACGCGCCGCAAAGATGAACTCGGACAACGGCTCGGGCTCGCTGACCGCACTGCCGATCATCGAAACCCAGGCGGGCGATGTGTCCGCTTACATTCCGACCAACGTGATCTCGATCACCGACGGCCAGATCTTCCTCGAAACCAACCTGTTCTATCAGGGCATCCGTCCGGCCATCAATGTGGGTCTGTCGGTGTCGCGCGTGGGGTCTGCGGCGCAGACCAAGGCGATGAAGAAGGTTTCGGGCTCGATCAAGCTGGAGCTGGCGCAGTATCGCGAAATGGCGGCGTTCGCGCAGTTCGGTTCGGACCTCGACGCCTCGACCCAGAAGCTGCTCAACCGCGGCGCGCGTCTGACCGAACTGCTCAAGCAGGCTCAGTACAGCCCGCTGCCGTTCGAAGAGCAGACCGCGTCGATCTATGCCGGCACCAACGGCTATCTCGACAGCATCCCGGTCAACCGGGTCAACGAATATGAAGCCGCAATGCTCAGCTTCCTGCGCACCGATCACGCCGACCTGCTCGGCACGATCCGTGACACCAAGGATTTGGGCGACGATGCCAAGGCCAGCCTGAAGGCTGCGCTCGACGCATTCGCCAAGACGTTTGCATAAACTGCTGGTCCCCCGCGAAGGCGGGGGACCCATCTCCCGCCGGTGGCGCGAGGTGAAACGGCAGGAGATGGCCCCCCGCCTTCGCGGGGGAGACCGAACAGGGTTTGAAGTTAGGACACCATGGCCAGTCTGAAAGAACTCAAGGGCCGGATCGCCTCGGTCAAGTCGACCCAGAAGATCACGAAGGCCAAGCAGATGGTGGCATCCGCTAAGCTGCGCAAGGCACAGGCGGCGGCGGAAGCCGCGCGTCCCTATGCCGAGCGGCTGGAGCGCGTGATGGCATCGCTGGGTTCCAAGATCGCGATCAGCGATTCCAGCCCCCGGCTGCTGGCAGGCACGGGCAAGGATCAGATTCACCTGATCGTCGTCGCCTCGTCGGACCGCGGTCTGTGTGGAGCGTTCAACGCCAACATCGTCAAGGCCGCGCGCATCAAGGCGCGTGAGCTCGAAGCGGCTGGCAAGACCGTGCGCTTCTACCTGGTGGGTCGCAAGGGCCGTGCGGTCATCGTGCGTGAATATCCCAAGCAGATCGACCGCTATTTCGATACGACAGCGCTCAAGAACCAGGGCTTCGTTGAAGCTCAGGAGATCGCGGCCGAGCTGATCGCGATGTACGAACGCGGCGAGTTCGATGTCGCGCACCTGTTCTATTCCAAGTTCCGCTCGGCGCTGGTGCAGGAACCCATCGGCAAGCAGATCATTCCCGTCGCGATCCCCGCAGGGGGTGCTGCGGCATCGGATGCTGCGATGGAATACGAGCCCGACGAGGAGGAAATTCTCGCCGAGCTGCTGCCACGCAACGTCACGACGCAGATCTTCGGCGCGCTGCTCGAAAACGCGGCATCCGAACAGGGTGCCTCGATGACCGCGATGGACAATGCGACCCGCAACGCGGGCGAGCTGATCAATGACCTCACGATCGTTTACAACCGCACCCGGCAGGCGGCGATCACCACCGAGCTCATCGAAATCATTGCCGGTGCCGAAGCACTGTGATTCAAACAGTTACATCTTGATTCGAGTAGGAAATATTTATGGCAATCACCAATAATGTGGGCAAGATCAGCCAGATCATCGGCGCTGTCGTCGATGTGACCTTTGAAGACAATCTGCCCGCCATTCTGAACGCGCTGGTCACCGACAACAACGGCAACCGGCTGGTGCTCGAGGTTGCGCAGCACCTCGGCGAGAACACCGTCCGCACCATCGCGATGGACGGCACCGACGGCCTGACCCGCGGCCAGGAAGTCACCGACACCGGTGCGCAGATCACGATGCCGGTCGGCCCCGAAACGCTCGGCCGTATCCTCAACGTCGTGGGCGAGCCCATCGACGAGCGTGGCCCGGTCAACGCCAAGAACTTCGCGCCGATCCACGCAAAGGCTCCCGATTTCGTCGATCAGTCGACCGAAACCGCCATTCTGGTGACCGGCATCAAGGTGATCGATCTGATCGCGCCTTATGCCAAGGGCGGCAAGATCGGCCTGTTCGGCGGCGCCGGCGTGGGCAAGACCGTTCTCATTCAGGAACTGATCAACAACATCGCCAAGGGCCATGGCGGCACCTCGGTGTTCGCAGGCGTGGGTGAACGCACCCGCGAAGGCAACGATCTGTACCACGAATTCCTCGACGCAGGCGTTATCGCCAAGGATGCCGACGGCAACCCGACCAGCGAAGGTTCCAAGGTTGCGCTGGTGTTCGGCCAGATGAACGAGCCTCCGGGTGCGCGCGCTCGCGTCGCTCTCTCGGGCCTGACCATCGCGGAATATTTCCGCGATCAGGAAGGCCAGGACGTGCTGTTCTTCGTCGACAACATCTTCCGCTTCACCCAGGCGGGTTCGGAAGTGTCGGCGCTGCTCGGCCGTATTCCTTCGGCTGTGGGCTATCAGCCGACCCTGTCGACCGACATGGGCGCGCTGCAGGAACGCATCACCTCGACCAACAAGGGTTCGATCACTTCGGTGCAGGCCATCTACGTTCCCGCAGATGACTTGACCGACCCTGCCCCTGCCACCTCGTTCGCTCACTTGGATGCGACCACCACGCTGAACCGCGCGATTTCCGAACTGGGCATCTATCCCGCCGTGGATCCGCTCGATTCGACCAGCCGCGTGCTGACCGCAGCCGTCGTCGGCCAGGAGCATTACGACACCGCCCGCCGCGTCCAGGAAACCCTGCAGAAGTACAAGTCGCTGCAGGACATCATCGCCATTCTGGGGATGGACGAGCTGTCGGAAGAGGACAAGCTCACCGTCGCCCGCGCGCGCAAGATCCAGAAGTTCCTGTCGCAGCCTTTCCACGTGGCAGAAGTCTTCACCGGCATCCCCGGTAAGTTCGTTGCCATCGAAGACACCGTGCGTTCGTTCAAGGCTGTGGTGGACGGTGAATACGATCACCTTCCGGAAGCAGCCTTCTACATGGTCGGCGGCATCGACGAAGCGGTCGAAAAGGCCAAGACGCTCGCAGAAGCGGCTTAATCGAACAAACTGCCCTCTCCCTTTGCGGGGAGAGGGCATTGAGGAATTCTGAAATGGCACTGCAGTTTGAACTCGTAACCCCTGAACGGCTGGTCCGCTCCGAAGCGGTGCACATGGTTGTCGTCCCCGGCAGCGAGGGCGAGTTCGGCGTGCTCGAGGGCCATGCGCCGCTGATGTCGACCGTGCGCGACGGGCTGGTCTCGATCTACAAGACCGAAGGGTCGCAGCCCGAAACCATCGCGGTTGAAGGCGGTTTTGCCGAAGTCAACGAAAAGGGTCTGACGATCCTCGCCGAGCGCGTGTCGGCCTGATCCAGCCGCTTTGGCTGATCGACAGTTTCAGGGCGGCCGATGCACAGCGCATCGGCCGCCCTTTTCGTATCTGGAATCGGCAGATCAGCTGTCAGCGCGTTTGCGCGCCATGATGCCGCCCCGCTTGCGGATCGAGCCCGGCATCCACTTTGCCGCAAAGGCGAGCTTCTTGGCGGTGGGTCCGACATAGCTGTGGACGTTCCTGGGATCGTGCACCGCGGCCCACGCCGCTTCTGCTACTATCGCCACCGGTGCGATCTCGAGCCCTGCCGCCGTCACGCTGTCGCGGCTGGACTGGTTGGTCCGCGCAACCGGTCCGTCGAGCAGCGGGGTGTCGATGAAGCTGGGCAGCAGTGCGCGCACGCGGATGTTGTCCGGGCCCCATTCGATATCGAGCGCCTCGGACAGTCCGCGCACCGCGAACTTGGTCGCCGAATAGACAGACAGTCCGGCCGAGCCGTAGATGCCCGACGCCGACGAGGTGTTGAGCAGGCACGATCCGGGAGTGGCCTTCAGATATCTGTGGCCGATATGCGCGCCATAGACGACGCCCTTGAAGTTGATGTCGACCAGCTTCTCGATATCGTCCTCGCTGTGCTCCTCGAGCAGCCCGCCGATGCCCACCCCGGCATTGTTGAACAGCACATGGAGCTTGCCGTCGCTGGCCTCGGTGAAGGCCTCCAGCGCTGCGGTCCACTGCTGCCGGCTACGCACGTCGAGCATGTAAGTCGCCGCCATGCCGGCGGGCAGCATCGCGGCGGTCTCTTCCATGCCCTTCATGTTGACATCGGCAAGCCCGACGAACCATCCGCGCTGCGCGAAATACTTCGCCACCTCGCGCCCGATGCCCGATGCGCCGCCGGTGATGAAGATGTACTTGGTGTTGGTCATAGTTCAGGCTTCCCTAATCCTGGTGCCCCGTTCTCCGAGTTCCCGAGGACAAACGGATGAGGTGTTTCGAGCTCAACGCTAAGCCGCCCCCAACCCTCGCGCAAGTGGCTAGCCAGCGCCGGTTTGTGCCGCCTATAAGCATCTCTGCATGGCGACCTCACCCTCATTCTCCCGGCCTGCCACCGCGCGCGGCCCTGCCGTAGCGTTCGAGGGCGTCGGCAAGGCCTATGGCGGCACGGTCGCCATCGCTGGCGTCGATGCGAGAATTTCGCCCGGCACCTTCGTCGCCATCGTCGGATCGTCGGGATCGGGCAAATCGACGCTGCTGAAGACGGTCAACCGGCTGATCGAGCCCGATCATGGCAGCGTGCGAATCGACGGCGCGGACGTGGCCGCGCAGGAGCTGCACCAGCTGCGCCGCTCGATCGGCTATGTCTTCCAGAACATCGGCCTGTTTCCCCACATGACCGTCGCGCAGAACATCGGTATCGGCTCGCGGCTCGCCTCGGGCAAACCGCTGCCGGACGACCGCGTCACCGCGCTGCTCGATCTCGTCGACCTGCCGCGCGATTTCGCCACCCGTCTGCCCGAGCAGCTCTCCGGCGGCCAGCAGCAGCGCGTCGGGGTAGCGCGCGCGCTGGCAGGCGCTCCGGGGCTGATGCTGATGGACGAACCGTTCGGCGCGCTCGACCCTGTGACGCGCGAAACGCTGGGCGAGCAGTATCGAGCGCTGCACGAGCAGCTGGGGCTGACCACGATCATGGTCACCCACGACATGGCCGAGGCGCTGCTGTTTGCCGATCGCATTTGGGTGATGGCGAGCGGGCGGATCGTCGCGGACGCCACGCCTGCGCAGCTGATCGCGGGCCGCTGCGGACCGGAGGCCGAGGCTTTGGTCGCAGTGCCGAGGCTACAGGCCGAGCGGATCACCGCGATGCGGGCGGCGGGGCCCGCCGCATGAACCAGGACTGGCCGCGCATCCTCGATCTGCTCGCCCAGCATGTGCAGCTGAGCTTTGCCGCGCTGGGGCTGGCGCTGGTGATCGCACTGCCGCTGGGAATCGCGTCCGCGCGCAGCCGCACCGTCGCAGGCGTGACGCTGGGCTTTGCCAGCCTGATCCAGACGATCCCCGCGCTCGCGCTGCTGGCGCTGTTCTTTCCGCTGCTGCTGGCGCTTTCGGCGGTGTTCGGCGATGCGATCTCGCCTCTGGGCTTTCTGCCCTCGCTGCTCGCGCTGACGCTCTATGCGCTGCTGCCGATCCTGCGCAACGCGGTGACCGGGCTGCGCTCGGTCGAGCCGGCGATGGTCGAGGCAGCGGACGGCGTGGGCATGACCGCGCTGCAGAAACTGTGGCTGGTCGAAGCTCCCCTCGCCTCCCCCACCATCATGGCGGGGGTGCGCACCGCTGCGGTCTGGACCATCGGCGCAGCGACGCTTTCGACCACCGTGGGCCAGCCCAGCCTGGGCGATCTGATCTTTGCCGGGCTGCAGACCCAGAACTGGTCTTTGGTGCTCGCCGGATGTCTCGCGGCCGCGGGGCTCGCGATCAGCGTCGATCTGCTGCTCGGGCTGATCGAGAGCGGGATCCGCTGGCGCAAGCACCTGCGGATCTGGCTGGCGGGAATCGCGCTCGCTTTGGGGCTGGGTGCGGCTCTGTGGCCCGCGCCGCAGGCCGACCGCCCGGTGGTCACCATCGGCGCCAAGCGCTTTTCCGAGCAATATGTCCTCGCGCGGCTGATCGGGCGGCGGCTGGAGGCGGCGGGCTATGCGGTGCGATACCGCGAAGGCCTAGGCAGCGCGGTGGTGTTCCGCGCACTCGCCAGCGACGAGGTGCAGGTCTATGTCGATTATGCCGGCACCATCTGGACCAACGAAATGCAGCGGCAGGACCCCGGGCCGCGGGCCCAGATGATCGCGGAGATCGCGCGCTGGGCCAAGGCGCAGCATGGCGTGCGGCTGGTCGGGCCATTGGGCTTCGAAAACACCTATGCCTTTGCCGTGCGCCCCGATGACGCGAGGCGGCTGCGCCTGCGCTCACTCGACGATGTGGTGCGCGTTGCGCCGCAGTTCGTGTTCGGCACCGATGTCGAGTTTCTCGAGCGGCCCGAATGGCAGATGGTCCAGGCCGCCTATCCGCTGCGCTTCAAGGGCCGGCGGGCATTCGAGCCGACTTTCATGTACCGCGCGCTCTCGCTGGGCGAGGCGGACATCATCTCGGCCTTCTCGTCGGATGGCAGGATCGCCGCCAACGGCTTTGTCGTGCTCGATGATCCCAAGGGCGCAATCCCCTCGTATGACGCCATCCTGATGGTCAGCCGCTCAGCCGCCCGCGACGCACGGCTGGTCGAGGCACTCAAACCGCTTGTCGGCGCAATCCCGGTGGAAAAAATGCGTGAGGCCAATTATCGCGTCGACAGGGACGACAACAAGCAAAGCCCGGCTGATTCGGCAGCCTGGCTCGACGGGGCGCTGGCTGCGCCTGCACAAGGGAAGACTCGATGATGCTCAAGCGCCTGCTGCTGACCTTTCTGATCGCCCCGATGATGCTGTGGGCCAATGCCGCCCATGCCAGCGTCACCATCACCTTCTACAGCCACGAACTGGGCAGCCAGTTTCCCCATGCCTTTGCAACGCTCAAGGGCAAGGTCGATTCCACCGGAGAGAGCGTGGACACCAATGTCGGCTTCACCGCCACCAGCACCGGCCCCAGCATTCTGTTCGGCTGGGTCCAGGGCGAGATCAGCCATGCCAAGCCCAAGTACATCGCCAGTTCCAACCCGCATTTCACTTATGAACTGACCGACGCCGAATATCGCGCGGTGATGGCGGTGACCGAAAAGTGGCGCAACAAGAAGCAGAAGAGCTACAACCTCAACACCGCCAATTGCGTGCACTTCATCGCGGAAGTGGCGACGGCTGCGGGACTGAGGATCAACTCCAAGAGCAAGTTCTTCAAGAAGCCGACCAGCTTCCTCAAGGAAGTCACCACGTTGAGCCGCGAGCGGCTCGCCAGCGGGCGGATCCTGTTCAAGGGCTGATCGGCGCTCAGCCGCGCAACCGGCGCGCGCATATCCCCATCACGGTGGCGCCGTGGACCGCCATCCCGGCGACCACCAGATCGAGCGCTTCGAGCCTCCCGGCGCCGGCAAATCGCTCTGCCGCGGCCCATAGGAACAATCCGGCTATTCCCACCCAGAACGCCATGCTGGCGGTTTCGCCCAGGATCTGGCGCACAAACGGATCGCGATTGCCGTAGAGCCGCCAGATCAGGAACGCCTGGATGAAGACCAGCGCAGCGACGAGTGCCATCGCAGCGTCGCCCGCCAGCCCGATGGATGGCCCTGCCGATACCAGCACCGTGGCGGCAGCCGAGAGGAACAGTACCATCCCCTGCCCCCGCAGCGCCCTTCTGGCAGCGGGAAACTGGCCATGATCGACAGTGCTTCCCATCCACTTTTGCAGCAAGCGCTCCTGCGATGCGGTGACGAAGGTCAGCACCCCGACCAGCGCAAGCGCCAGTCCCAGAGCCAGACCGCCAAGATGGGCCTGCATCGCCGCCGCGTCCTTAGAGAGCCGGGTTGTTATAGCAGTGCCAGGTGAGGATCGCGATCGCACCGCGATGCGGCGACCAGGGCTCGGCCAGGGCGCGGGTCAGCTTTTCGGATGGCCGTTCGTCGAGCGCCAGTATGCGCCCGATCCCCGCCTGCACCGCCAGATCGCCCGCGGGCCAGATATCTGGGCGTCCTTCAGCGAACAGCAGATAGATTTCCGCGGACCAGCGCCCGATGCCCTTGATCCGCACCAGCTCGGCGATCGCCTCCTCGTCGTCGGCGGGCAGGTTTTCCAGATCGAGCGCGCCGGTGACCACCAGTTCGGCGAGCGAGCGGGCATAGCCCTGTTTCTGGCGCGACATGCCGCAGGCGCGCAAGGCATCGAATTCCGCCGCGATCAGCGCATCGGGGGCGCAGCCCTCGCCCAGCGCCGCCTCGAGCTTGTTCCACACCGACGCCGCTGATGCCACGCTGACCTGCTGGCCGACGATGGTGCGCAGCAAGGTGGTATAGCCGCGCGATCGGATGCGGGGTTCGGGATAGCCCGCAATCTCCAGCGCACGCGCGATCGCGGGCTCGCGGGCGGCAACGGTATCGAGCCCGTGGCTCAGTTGCTCGGCGGTCAATCCCATAACTGCAGTTCCTCTCGCATCCGCCGCTTGCATTCGCGCGCCCGGTTGATCATAGCAGCGACGTTTGCGGGGGCCATAGCCTGGCTCATTATCTTGGGGAGTTTCCATGCCAAAGCTGATTGTCGTCAACCGTGCAGGCGAAGAGAGCACCATCGAGGCCGATACCGGACTGTCCGTGATGGAAGCGATCCGCGACAATGGCTTTGACGAACTGCTCGCATTGTGCGGCGGCTGCTGCTCGTGCGCGACCTGCCATGTGCACGTCGATGCAGAATGGACCGACAAGCTTCCCCCGGTCAGCGCCGATGAGGACGACCTGCTCGACAGCTCGGATCATCGCAACGCCACCTCGCGCTTGTCGTGCCAGATCCAGATGACGGCTGCATTGGACGGCCTCAAGGTCGCGATCGCGCCTGAAGATTGATCAGATCCCGCCGGGCGTGACCTCGCGCCCGGTGGCTTCCAGCGCGGACACCAGCGCCCCGGCGCATGCGTCCAACTGGCCCTGATCGGTGGAGCGGATGACGAAATTCGCGCCCACCCTGCCCTCGCGGAAGAACGGATAGCTGCCGATCTGGCAGCCTTCATGCGCGCGCTCGGTGGCGCCCAGCATGTCTGCGACTTCGCTTTCCGCCACCCAGCAGCCCAGGGTCGCCGACAGCAGCGGCAATCCGCCCTCCAGCGTCCCGGTCAGCGCGTCAAGCATGCCTGCGGTGATGTGCGGCACGCCCGCCATCAGAAACAGGTTGCCGATGCGGATTCCCGGTGCACCCGACATGCGGTTTTCAATCAGCTCCGCGCCATCGGGCACCCGCGCCATCCGCAGCCGTCCTTCGGTCAGCCCGCCGCGTGTCGCATAATAGCCGTCGAGGATCGCCCGCGCCACCGGATGGATCACGACATCGACGCCCAGCGCCTGCGCGATCGCATCCACCGTGATGTCATCGTGCGTCGGGCCGATGCCGCCGGTGGTGAACAGATAGTCGTTGCGCGCGCGCAGCAGGTTCACCGCCTCGACGATCGCATCCATGTCATCGGCGATCACCCGCACCTCTTTCAGCCGGATGCCCTGCACGTTCAGCCAGGTCGCGACCTGCGCGACATTCTTGTCCTGGGTGCGACCGGAAAGGATTTCATCGCCGATGACGATCAGCGCGGCGGTCCAGATACGGGGGCTTGATGCGGGTGCGTCTGCTGTCATGCGCCGGTGTTTAGCGCGTGCGCCGGAGCGCGCAAGCGGTTCGTTCCGGGGCGCGCGTCACTCCGACCAGAAGGTGGCGCAGCCTAAGCCGGCCAGTGCCGGATCGCGGGTGATCACGACCAGCTCGTCATGGATCGCCTGCGCCGCGATCATCCGGTCGAAGGGATCGCGATGCTCGCCGGGAAGCGATCCGGCGAGCAGGCCGTTGGCAACCGAAACGCTCAACTCGATAAACCCGTCGGCACCTGCAAGCTCTTCAAAGTTCTCGAAAACTGGCACAGCTGCCTGCCATTTGCCGATACGGCACTTTGTCGCAATCTCCCAAGCGGAGACAGCGCTGACATAGACTGTATTGCTTTGGTCACTGATTTCCCGGGAGACTGCACCAGGCAAGGCTTTGTCGCCGGTCCACCACCAGACAAGCGCATGGGTGTCGAACAGATAGTCGGTCATTCCCAGGCCCGGAGCTCTTCCTCGGGCAACGGATCGAAGAAAAAGCCGTCGGGTATTGGCGTCTTCAGCTTCAGCCGACCCGGCCGCCGCTCGACCTTGGGTTTTTCCAGCGGGACCAGCCGCGCATAGGGCTTGCCCGCCTTGGCGAGGATGATCTCCTCGCCCGCATGCGCGCGGTCGAGCAGCTTGGAAAAGTGCGTCTTGGCGTCGTGGACATTGACGATGCTGGTCATATCGCTTGGGTTAGTCCATTGACCGGACTAAGTCAATGGACTAAGTCCGCTGCAATCCAGGGTCGCAAAATGACCGCCCCTCCCCTATATGGAATCACCATGAACCAGTATGTCACCGTCACGAATGCCGATACGCCGATGCGCGATGGCACCATCAAGCTGCACGGCCCCGAGGGCTTCGAAGGCATGCGCAAGGCAGGGCAGCTCGCCGCGCGCGTGCTGGACGAGTTGACGACGTTCGTCCGCGAAGGCGTCACCACCGCAGAGATCGACGCCAAGGCGCGCGAACTGATGCTGGCGGGCGGCGGTATCCCGGCCACGCTCGGCTATCGCGGCTTTACTCATAGCTGCTGCACCTCGATCAACCATGTCGTGTGCCATGGCATCCCCGCCGACCGCAAGCTCAAGGACGGCGACATCATCAACATCGACGTCACCCCGATTCTCGATGGCTGGCATGGCGATACCAGCCGCATGTTCCTGATCGGCGATGTCGGGGTAAAGGCGCGGCGGCTGGTCGATGTGACCTATGAGTGCCTGATGCTGGGCATCGAGCAGGCGCGCCCCGGCAACACGATGGGCGACGTCGCGCACGCCATCCAGTCGTTCGCCGAGAAGCACCGCTACGGCGTGGTCCGCGATTTCTGCGGCCATGGCCTGGGCCGGCTGTTCCACGACGCGCCCGAGGTCGTCCACGCCGGGCGCCCCGGCACCGGACCCGAGCTCAAACCCGGCATGTTCTTCACCATCGAGCCGATGATCAACATCGGCAAGCCCGCGGTGAAGATGCTGGAGGATGGCTGGACGGCGGTCACCCGCGACCGATCGCTGTCGGCACAGTTCGAACACTCGATCGGCATCACCGAAACCGGCTGCGAGATCTTCACCAAGAGCCTGGCAGGCCTCGACCGCCCGCCGTATTGAGGCGCGCCGGACCGGGCCTTGCTGCGCTTCGCACGCGTCCGGCGGGCAGAACATTTGCCCAAAATATAGGCAACCGCGATATCGCGTGCCCGCATTTCCATCATCCGCCGCAATAATGTTGCGATGCGGCCAAGCAATTGTAGCGGTTTGCGTCTTGGCACGTTAATTGTTTGGTAGCATGCAAGGGGGGATTCGGGAGAGGCGCGCTGCGCCCGCCCGGCTTGCCTGCACAATGTCATGGCGGTGCTGGGCAACCCGCGCCGTTCTTTCCCATCAGCACCGCGCCGTCAGGGCGGGGTGGCCGAGCACAGGATGATCAGGACCACATGAAAAAGATCGAAGCGATCATCAAACCCTTCAAGCTCGACGAAGTGAAGGAAGCGCTGCACGAAGTGGGCGTGTCCGGCATCACCGTGACCGAGGCCAAGGGCTTCGGGCGGCAAAAGGGGCATACCGAGCTGTACCGCGGTGCCGAGTACATCGTCGATTTTCTGCCCAAGGTGAAGCTGGAAGTGGTGGTTGACGATGCGCTGGCCGACCGCGTGGTCGAGGCGATCGCGGCTGCTGCACAGACCGGACGCATCGGCGACGGCAAGATTTTCGTGATCCCGGTGGAAACCGCTTTGCGCATCCGCACGGGAGAACGCGATAACGACGCGGTCTGAACAACAGCGCGCGATCCAAGGAGAGGCCTGCCTCGGCAAGGCTGCAAGAACACACGTCAGTTTCACCAAAGGGGGGCCCGGCAACAGGCCCGGACCGGATTTCATGAAGAGGGAAAGCTAAGATGGCAAAAACCGCCAAAGACATTCTGGCAATGATCAAGGAAAACGAGATCGAGTGGGTCGATGTCCGCTTCACCGATCCCAAGGGCAAGTGGCAGCACCTCACGATGTGCGCCGGCGTGATTGGCGAGGATGAGCTCGAAGACGGTCTGATGTTCGACGGTTCGTCGATCGAAGGCTGGAAGGCGATCAACGAATCCGACATGATCCTGCGCCCCGACATGGACGCGGCGTACATCGATCCGTTCTCGGCCGATCCGATGCTGATCCTGTTCTGCGACATCGTCGAGCCCGGCACCGGCGAGCTGTATGCCCGTGATCCGCGCAGCACCGCCAAGCGCGCCGAAGCCTATCTGCAGTCGACCGGTATCGGCGATACCGTCTATGTCGGCCCCGAAGCCGAATTCTTCATGTTCGACGATGTGCGCTTCTCGGACGGCTATGCCGGATCGATGTTCTCCATCGACGATATCGAGCTGCCGACCAACTCGGGCCGCGCCTATGAAAGCGGCAACCTGGGCCACCGTCCGCGCGCCAAGGGCGGCTACTTCCCGGTTGCGCCGGTCGACAGCGTCGTCGACATCCGCGCCGAGATGGTCAGCACCATGCTCGAAATGGGCCTGCCCTGCGACAAGCACCACCACGAGGTTGCCGCCGCGCAGCACGAGCTTGGCCTGACCTTCGGCACGCTGACCGAAACCGCCGACCGCATGCAGATCTACAAGTACGTCGTCCACATGGTCGCGCAGGCTTACGGCAAGACGGCAACGTTCATGCCCAAGCCGATCAAGCAGGACAACGGATCGGGCATGCACACCCACATCTCGATCTGGAAGGAAGGCAAGCCGCTGTTCGCTGGCAACGGCTATGCGGGCCTGTCGGACATGTGCCTGTACTTCATCGGCGGCGTCATCAAGCACGCCAAGGCGCTCAACGCCTTCACCAACCCGACCACCAACAGCTACAAGCGGCTGGTGCCCGGCTTTGAAGCGCCGGTTCTGCTCGCGTATTCGAGCCGCAACCGCTCGGCATCGTGCCGCATCCCTTATGGCACCGGCGAGAAGGCCAAGCGCGTGGAATTCCGTTTCCCCGACGCGATGGCCAACCCCTATCTGTGCTATTCGGCGCTGCTGATGGCGGGCCTCGACGGCATCCAGAACAAGATCCATCCCGGCGAGGCGATGGACAAGAACCTGTACGACCTGCCGCCCGAAGAGCTGAAGGAAGTGCCGACCGTCTGTGCGTCCCTGCGCGAAGCACTCGACGCGCTGATCGCCGACCACGACTTCCTGCTCAAGGGCGACGTGTTCCTGAAGGACCAGATCGAAGCCTATATCGACATGAAGTGGGCTGAAGTGAGCCGCTGGGAAACGACCCCCTCGCCGGTCGAATTCGACATGTATTACAGCTGGTAAGCTGCCGGCGTATTGCGCACAAAAAAAGCGCCTCGGGGAAACCCGGGGCGCTTTTTTCTGTGTGGAGTGTCTTGCTCGATCAGCGGCAGCGTGTCCCGTTGCGATCGATCGCCCGGCCAGCGGCCGCGCCGCCAATAGCGCCCAGTATGGTGCCCAAAGTGTCCGATCCGCCCGGAGCGATGACATTGCCCAGCACGCCGCCTGCGACGCCGCCGACGATCAGCCCGGTGGTGCCATCGGACCTGCGACAATAATAGCGTCCGTCCTGACCCCGATAGACGCGGTCGTTGCGGCTGAGGCGGCGCTCGCGATAGCGCCGGTCGTCACGATAATAGCGTCCGGCATCGTAGCCACCGTAGGATGGATCCGGGCGGTTATAGTCGTATTGCCGAGCGTTGCTGAAACCGCGATCGTTGAAGCCCGATCCAGCGCAGCCGCTGACGACCGTCGCCGCAGCAATCGCAGCGCCCACAGTCCATGCCTTTGTGGTGAAAAATATCATGATGTTCCTCGCTTTTTGCTGAAGCATGGACGCGCCGCCGCTGCGTTCCGTTCCGCAAAATCCGGATTTTTGAGGGCCTGGCCAAAACGCGCTCCATCGCGCCTTCCCTGGCGCCGTCATTCGGGGCAAGCTGCCAGCGATGCGCCTCCTGATCCTTGTCCTGCTCAGCGTGCTGCTGACCTCCTGCCATGCCGGGCCTGCGGCATCGGACAGCACGCCAGGACCAGACCGACTGGTCCGGCTGACCGATTCCGAGATCCGCGGACTGGACCCGCAAGTCTATTCCGACATCGCCTCGCTGCGAGTGGCGGCGGACCAGTTCGAAGGACTGACCCGCTTCGATGGTGCGGGCCGCGCGGTAGCAGGGCTTGCGCGCGACTGGACCGTCTCGGCTGACGGCCGGGTCTGGCGGTTTACGCTGCGCGACGGGCTGCGCTTTTCGGATAGCTCTGCGATCACCGCCGGGGTGTTCGTGGCGGGGTGGCGGCGGCTGAACGATCCTGCCATCGGATCGCCGCACACCGCCCTGTTCGCAGCGATTGCTGACGTGAGGGCAGATGGCGATGGCGTGGTGATCGTGACGCTCAACGCCCCCTTCCCGCAAATCCCTGCCCTGCTGGCGCACCCGGCCATGGCCGCGCTGCCGCTGCACCGGACTGGTGGCGCGCACGGCGACTGGACTGCCGAACGCCCGCTGGTCAGCTCCGGCCCCTATCGCACCCGCGAATGGCGGCTCAACGACCGGCTGGTGATGGAGCGCAACCCGCGCTGGCATGCCGGACGCGCGCCCATCGCTATGGTGGTGTGGAAGCCGGTGGACGATGCGCTCGCCGGGATGCGGCTGTTCCTGGCGGGCGACGCCGATATCTCGGGCGACTTTCCACAGAGCCGCCACGGCTGGCTGGTCGCACAAAGGCCGCAAGCGGTGCGCACCGGCGATTATCTGGGCAGCTATTACTTCACGCTCAACACCCGCAAGCCGCCGTTCGACGACGCGCCGGTGCGCAAGGGCCTGAGCATGGCGGTGGACCGCGAATGGATCGCGCGTGCGCTGCTGCCGATGGGCAACGCACCTGCCTATGCGATCGTGCCGCCCGCGCTCGCCGGGGGTGCAGCGGTGCAGCCGGACTGGGCGGTATGGCCTCTCGCGCAGCGCCAGCGCGAGGCGCGGCGGCTGATCGCGACGGCGGGCTTTTCCCCTGCAAGACCGCTGCGTTTCGAAATCCGGATCAACTCGTCGGCTGAACACCGCCGAATGGCCGTCGCCCTGGCGGCGATGTGGAAGCCGCTGGGGGTCGAGGCGAGCATCCTCAACAGCGAACCTGCGCTGCATTTTGCCGCGATGCGCCGCGGCGACTTCCAGATGGCGCGCTCGGGCTGGATCGCCGATTTGCCCGCGCCGGAGAACTTTCTAGCGGTGCACCGTTCGGACTCGGGCGAGGTCAATTATTCGGGTCATGCCGATCCGGTGTTCGATGCGCTGCTCGATACAGCGATGGCCACCGCTGATCCGCCGGCGCGGCAGGCGGCGATGCGCGCCGCCGAGGCGCGGCTGCTGGAAACCATGCCGGTCATCCCCTTGTGGTATTATCGCAGCGGCGCGCTGGTTGCGCCCCGCGTGACCGGCTGGATTGACAATCCCGGCAACGTCCATCCCAGCGCCGCGTTGTCGCTTCGTCGCGGCCCTGCTATCGCCATCGGCAGCGGCACCGGGTTGAAAGGCGGACAATGACACGCGCTCTGGCAAGGACTTGGCGGGCTAGCAGCATCGCTGCAGTGCTCGTGCTCGCCGCGTGCAGCGGATCGGACAGCTCGCCGCTGGGCATTTCGATCATCGATCCATCGCCGGTGAACAATCTGGACGCCGCCGAGCTTGCGCCTGCCGCAGAATATTTGCGCGCGGCGACATCGCAGGGGCTGGTCCGGCTCGATTCGCTGGGCAACATCGTTCCCGCGCTCGCCGAACGCTGGATCGTCACCGATGACGGCCTCAGCTATATCTTTCGCCTGCGCAACGCGCGCTGGGAAAACGGCGATACTGTGACCTCCGAACATGTCGCGGCGGCGCTGCGCCGTCGGCTGCAGATCGAAAGCCGCACCGCGATCGGCGCGGATACTACCGAGGTGCGCGATATCAGGTCGATGACCGGGCGGGTGATCGAGATCCGCCTGCTCGCCCCGCAGCCCGATCTGCTGCGCATCCTGGCGCTGCCCGAACTTGGCATCCGTCATAGCGGGCGGGGCTCGGGCCCGCTGGTCGCCGATCGGCAGCAATACTGGACCGTGCTGACCGAGCGCGCCGACGATCTGGTCGAAGGCGAGTTTCGCCCGCCGGTGCGCCCGCTGCAGGTGCGCACCGAAAAAGCCGCGAGCGCCATCGCCCGGTTCGCGATGGGGGAAACCAGCATGGTGCTGGGCGGCAGGTTCGAGCATCTGCCCTATCTCAGCGCCGCTGCTGTCGCCGACAACACCGTGCGCGCAGACCCGGTGATCGGGCTGTTCGGGCTGCTGGTGGTCGAAAGCCGCGGGTTTCTGGGCGATGCCGCCAATCGCGAGGCGATTGCGCTGGCAATCGACCGCGAGGCGCTGATGACCCCGCTGGGCATCCGCGAATGGCAGACCATGACGCGGATCGTGCCGCTGGGGCTGGATCGGTACGCGCCGCTGGTGGGTGAACGCTGGGCGGATTTGTCACTCGATCAGCGCCGCGAGCTGGCGCGTGCGCGCGTCGTCCGCTGGCGGCAGGACAACGAGACGCTGCCCGTGCTGCGCATCGCCATGCCCAAGGGACCCGGCAGCCGGCTGGTATTCGGGCGGCTCAAGCGCGATCTGGCCACCATCGGCATCGATAGCCAGCTGGTAGAGGGCAAGGGCAAGGCCGACCTGAAGCTGATCGACGAGGTCGCGCGCTATCGTCAGCCCTCCTGGTTCCTCAACCAGCTCGCCTGTGTCGTACGGCCGGTGTGCGACAGGGACGGCGATGTGCTGCTGGCGCAGGCCAAGCGGGCGGGCGATCCGGCGGTTCGCGCGCAGCAGATGGCCGAGGCCGAGCTGTCGATGACCAGCGCCAACATCTACATCCCGCTGGGGGCTCCGGTGCGCTTTTCGCTGGTGCGCGGCAACGTCCCCGGCTTTGCCATCACCGCCGATGGATGGCACGCCTTGCCGGATATGGTTGCGATCCCCAGATAAGCCGCTGCAAGGGGTTGCGGAGGACAGCATGAAGACGATCCGGCCTGAACAGATGGAACAGATCAAGGCGGCGCAGATGAAGGTCATGGGCGCTGCGCTTGCCAATGACCCCGCCTCGATCCGCAGGCGCATCGAGATGATGGAACAGGTGCTCGAACGCAGCTTCACCGTGCCCGGCATCAACCGCAAGGTCGGGCTGGATTTCGCGCTCGGACTGGTCCCGGTGGTCGGCGATATCGTCACCGGCGCAATGGGCCTTTACATGGTGTGGGAGGCGCGGAACCTGGGGATGTCCAAATTCCAGCTGGCGCGCATGGCTGCGAATGTCGGCTTCGACAGCCTGGTCGGCGCGGTACCGCTGGCAGGCGACCTGTTCGACCTGTTCTGGCGGTCGAATACGCGCAATCTCAAGATCATCCGCAAGCATCTCGACAAGCATCATCCGGCGACGCGCATTATCGAGATGTGATTCGCAATCCGAATCACCTTTCATTCGCGCGCACCCGATAGGCGGCGCACCCGATCCTGACACCGCTGGACAGCGATTCAATGCAATCGTGTGCAGAGCCTTTGCAGGGCAGACGCCGCGTAGAGCAAGGAAATCAAAGGGTTTGCCAAGCGCGAAACAATTGGTTACGCCACCGCCCTCAGGCCTCAGCAGACAAAAAAAAGGGCCAGCCCGAAGGCTGACCCGATAAAGTTTTTAGGAGAGGATGCCTGAAAGGCACGATCAATATGGGTCAGAGACCCTTATTGTGCAAGTGCGAAATAGCTTTGGATAATTGCAAAGAATGCAAGTCCACTGACGGAAAACCGCACTAAGTTCGCTATTTGCAATTGCACATTTCCGCTGCAGTGCAATAATGCTCGCCGATATGGCCATGCGACGTCTCCCCCCTTTGCGATCTCTCGAGGCATTTTTGCGTGTCGCGCGACTCGGCTCGGCCAAGGCCGCGGCCAGCGAGCTAGCGCTCTCGCCCTCGGCGCTGAGTCGCCGGATCGGCGGGCTGGAAGACTTTGTCGGCAAGAAACTGTTCAAGCGCCACAACCAGCAACTCAAGCTCAACGAGGCGGGCGAAGCTCTGTTTGCCAGCGTTGCCCCCGCGATCGACGCGCTGGCCGATGCGGTCGCCGCGCACATGGATGACAGCCGGGTGCTGCGCCTGCGGCTGGGAATGCTGCCGCTGTTCGGCAGCCAGCGGCTTGTCCCGCGGCTGGGCGAGTTACGCAGGCTCTATCCGCTGCTGCACATCGATGTCGACACCTCGGGCCATGGCGAGGCTCGGCTGGGCGACACGCTCGATGCCGCGATCATCCTGTCGGAAAATCCCGATCCTTCGCTGCACTCGGTGCGGCTAGATCGCAATTATGTCTATGCGATCGCCTCTACCGAGCTAGTGGAGAGCCTGGGGTCCACCCCCGATCTTGAGCGGCTCAACCGCCAGACGATCCTGATCCACAACGACATGCCGGAATCGTTCGAGGCCTGGAAGCACGCGCTAGGGCTGGTCGACCTGCAACCGGCATCGATCGATCATATCGACAGCGGACCGCTGATGCTCGAAGCTGCAGCCCAGGGCCTGGGCATCGCGATCATGCATGACGATCATCTCACCCGCTCGGGCGACACCCGGCTGGCCAAGCTGTTCGATGTTCGGGTGGAAAGCCCGTACAGCTACTGGTTCGTGTGCAAACCCCGCGCGCTGGAGACCCGCGCCGTGCGGCTGTTCCACGACTGGCTGGTCGACGCGGGGATTTAAAACCCGGGAATAGAAAAAGCCCTCCCGTTTCCAGGAGGGCTCTTCAAGAATTACGCCACCGTTGCCGATGCGATCACGCCGGGCTTTGCGGGCGGTTCGCCCTTGGGCAGCGCGTGGACGTGTTCCATGCCTGAGGTCACCTGGCCCCACACGGTGTACTGGCGATCGAGGAAGCGCGCATCGTCGAGGCAGATGAAGAACTGGCTGTTGGCGCTGTTGGGGTCCATCGTGCGCGCCATCGAGCAGACGCCCTCGACATGCGGCTCGTCGTTGAATTCCTGCTTGAGGTCGGGCTTCTTCGATCCGCCGGTACCGGTGCCGTTGGGGCAGCCGCCCTGCGCCATGAAGCCCGCGATCACGCGGTGGAACTTCACGCCGTTGTAGAAGCCTTCATTGGCCAGTTCGACGATGCGTTCCACATGGCCGGGGGCAAGATCAGGGCGCAGCTTGATGACGACATCGCCGCCGTCCTGGATGTGAAAGGTAAGCGTCTCAGCGGTCATATGCAGTCCTTTGATGGCATGAGAGGGATTTGGTGGCACGAGAAATGCTGCCGCCGATATAGCGACGCGCAGGCGAATGTCACCCCCGGCGACGCCCGCCGCATCGGGATTGCTTTTGCAGGTGCGAACCGCCACACACTCGGTGATTCCCGCGCGCGGGATACACCCATTCCCACAGAAAGGAGCAGGCCATGACCGACCCATCCGACGCCCAGCTCCACGATCATGCACCCCATGATGCCATGGATGCCAGCACCAGCCTGGACGAGGACAACCGCCTGCTGCCGGGCTTTGTCAGCCAGGTGTGCGATGCGCTCGACGAAGGCGACGACGAGGCCGTCTATGATCTGGTCGAGCCGCTGCACCCCGCCGACATCGCCGACCTTTTCGAGCTGGTCGAGCGCGAGTATCGCGGGCCGCTGGCGCGGGCGATCACCGATCTGCTGGGCGCAGACGTGCTCACCGAACTCAACGACTATGTCCGCGATGACGTGATCGACGCGCTGCCTGCCGCGCAGGTGGCGGAGCTCGCCGGGCAGCTGGAAACCGATGACGCGGTGGCGATCATCGAGGAGATGGAAGAGGCCGACCAGCGCGCGGTGCTGGCCGAACTCGAACCTGCAGACCGCGCCGCGATCGTCGATGCGCTCTCTTTCCCCGAGGAATCCGCAGGCCGACTGATGCAGCGCGATCTGGTCGCGGTGCCGGAACACATGAACGTCGGCCAGCTGATCGATTATCTGCGCGAACATGCCGATCTCACCACCGAGTTCTGGGAAATCTTCATCGTCGATCCGCAGCATCGCCCGGTCGGCACCTGCCAGCTGAGCTGGATTCTGCGCACCCCGCGGCACATCGCGCTTGCCGATGTGATGAAGCGCGACCAGACGCTGATCCCCACCGACATGGACCAGGAAGAGGTCGCGCTGCGCTTCCAGAAATACGCGCTGATCTCTGCCGCCGTCATCGATGGCGCGGGACGCCTTGTCGGGCAGATCACGGTCGATGACATCATCCACATCGTCCAGGAAGAAGCGGGCGAGGATATCCTGCGCATGTCGGGCGCGGGCGATGGCGACATCAACGAGCCGATCCGCCAGTCCTACAGCAGCCGCGTACGCTGGCTGATCGCCAATCTGGGCACCGCATTGGTCGCCAGCAGCATCATCGCGCTGTTCGGCGGCGCGATCGAGCAACTGGTGGCATTGGCGGTGCTGATGCCGATCGTCGCTTCGGTCGGCGGCAATGCCGGCACCCAGACGATGGCCGTCGCGGTGCGCGCGCTGGCGATGAACCAGCTGACGCAATCGAACACCCGCCGCATCATTGCCCGCGAACTGCGCATTGCGGTGCTCAACGGTGCCACCGTCGCGGTGCTCACCGGCGCGGGCACCGCGCTCGTCTTTGCCGATGCGATGCTCGGCGGGGTGATCGCGCTTGCCATCCTGGTCAACATCATCATCGCCGGCATGGCGGGCGTGATCGTGCCGGTCACGCTCGACCGGCTGGAACAGGACCCTGCGGTCGCCAGCTCGGTGTTCGTGACGATGATCACCGATTCCATGGGCTTTCTGGCGTTTCTGGGCCTGGCGGTCGCGAGCGGGCTGGCGAGCTTCTGATCCCGATGGCGCTCAGCATGACCAAGATCGCGTTCGGCGCGCAGAGCGCAGCATCGCTGCGGCAGTGGCTGGAAAGCCACGCCCCGGTGGGCGAGGCGCGGCTGACCACGCGCTACATGCCCAAGCGCCACGAGGAGATGGCGGGCGGTTCGCTCTACTGGATCTTCAACAAGGCGATCATCGGCCGCAGCCCGTTGCTGGGCTTCATGGACAACGGCCAGGGACGCTACTGGATCAGGGTCGAGCCAAAGCTGATCGCAGTCCAATCCATCCCCCGCCGCGCGCACCAGGGCTGGCGCTATCTCGAACCCGCCGATGCGCCCGCGGACCTGGGCGAGGGGATGGACGCCGCCGACCTGATGCCCGCAGAGATGCTGGGCGAACTGGCGAGATTGGGGCTGGTTTAGGAGATCGTCACCATTTACTGGCGCGCCCCCCAACCCGCTCAGCCTGAGCCTGTCGAAGGCCCCGCGCCACTGGTGCCGGATGGCATCCGGTTTTTCGCAAGAATAGAGATTAATTGCCAATCGCCAGCGATCAGAGCCTCTTTCTTTGCACGAGACCAGCCCTTGATCTGCCGCTCGACGGCAAATGCGTCATCGCGCGTCCCGAAATCTTCGGACCAGACGAGCGTCACAGGACGCCGCTTCGCAGTATATCCGCCAAGTGTACCGGCCTGATGCTGTGACAGGCGATGCTCCAGATCATCGGTATGTCCAGCATAAAAGCTGCCATCATTACATCGCAGCAAGTATGCGTAAAAAGCCATGTCTGCACGCTACCGTTATAGCGTGGCCTTCGACAAGCTCAGGCAAAGCGGATCTTTGCATGATTCTGCTGCAGAACAGCGCAGGGCCTTCGACAGGCTCCCGCTGATCGGAGGTGGGGCGACCTTGCTGCGGAATTCGCGGGGATGCCCCTCAAGCCAATGCCTTCTCGCGCACCTTGCGGATCACGTTGACGAAGGTTTCGGCCTCCTGTGCGCCGGGGACCAGATACTTGCCATCGAAGATGATCGCGGGAACGCCGCTGATGCCCTGTTCGATCCAGTGGTCGAGATGCGCGCGGACTTCGGCTTCGTTGTCGGGATCGTTGAGCACAGCGCGCCCCTCGTCAGGATCGAGGCCGATGTCCGCGACCACGTCGAGCAGCACCTCTTCATCGCTGATATCGCGGTTGTCCTGGAAATACGCCGCGAACAGCGCCAGCTTGAGCCGTGTCTGCGCCTCGCAGCCTTGCGTGTCGCCCGCCCAGGTGAGCAATTGGTGCGCCTTGAAGGTGTTGTAGATCCGCATGCCAGGGGCATGGTTGAACTCAAAACCCAGCCGCTCGCCGGTTTCCTTCAGCCGCGATCGGTTGGCCGCGCTCTGCTCTGCACTGGCGCCGTATTTGCGCGCGACATGCTCGGAAATCGCTTCGCCCTCGGGTGCCATCTTCGGGTTAAGCTCGAACGGGTGCCAGGTGATCTCGGGTAGGACCTCGTCGCCGACGATATCGAGCGCCTTTTGCAGCTGCTTGTAGCCGATGATGCACCATGGGCAGACCACGTCTGACACGATATCGATCTTGAGCGGATGGGCGGTCATTGTCGGTCTCCGGTAGTTGAACTGTCGGCGCGCCCCGGCAAAGCGCAGCATATCGCGTTTTGCCGGGGCTGTCAGCCTGTGGTGACCATCAACGCGTCGGAACCGGGGTTTCTCCCGAATAATCGTAGAAACCGCGCTTGGTCTTGCGACCCAGCCAGCCGGCCTCGACATATTTGACCAGCAGCGGCGCGGGGCGGAACTTGGGGTCGCCGGTCGAGCTGTGCAGCACCTGGGTGATGCTGAGGCACGTATCCAGCCCGATGAAATCGGCAAGCGTCAGCGGGCCCATCGGATGGTTGAGCCCGAGTTGCACCGCGGCGTCGATGTCCTCGATCGTCGCCAGGCCCTCGCCTAGCGCGAAGCACGCTTCGTTGAGCATCGGCAGCAGGATGCGGTTGACGATGAAGCCGGGCGCGTCATTGGCCTGCACCACCCGCTTGCCGATCCGCTCTGCGTACGCGCGGACGAAATCGACCGTCGCATCTGAAGTGGCAAGCCCGCGGATCAGCTCGATCAGCCCCATGACGGGCACCGGGTTGAAGAAGTGCACCCCAACAAATCGCGACGCATCCGTAGTGGCGGCGGCCATGCGAGTGATCGGGATCGATGAGGTGTTGCTCGCCAAGATCGCGTCTGCTGCCAGAACCTTGCCGACATTCTCGAAGATCGTGCGCTTGATGTCCTCGCGCTCGGTCGCCGCCTCGATGATCAGGCCTGCCTCGGCCATCTTGGCATAATCGCTCACCGGCTCGATCCGTGCCAGCGCCGCGTCGGCGTCGGCAGCATCCATTTTGCCCTTTTCGACCGCACGCGCCAGCTGCTTGGCGATGCCAGCCTTGCCCTTTTGCGCGAGCTCCACCGACACGTCGGAGAGGAAAACATGATAGCCTGCCTGCGCACTGACCTGTGCGATGCCCGCGCCCATCTGGCCCGCGCCGATAACTGCCATTTTGTCCATAAGTGCCTCTTTCTGGTGCCGCTGGAATAGGATAGGCCCGCCGCATAACCGATGATTCCGTCTCTGGCTAGGATCGAGAAACGCCCATGCTGATGCCCGCCCTGCTCATCGCCGCGACGGTTGCTGCCGCGCCCGCGGGTCAGACCCCAGGCGAGGTCAAGACCTTCAAGGACTGGTATGTCGCCTGCGACAATGTGTGGTCCTGCGAGGCGGGAACGCTGGCGGAAGAAGGCGGCGAATTCACCACCGCGATGGCGGTGCGCATCCGGCGCGAAGGCGGACCCGACGCGCCCTTCCGTATCGAATTGAGCCCGCCCGAGGAAATGGCGACCGGCCCGGCACGGCTGAAGATCGACGCGCGCCCGCCGCTCAGCGGCACGCAGGACACCGAAGGCGACACTTGGTTGGACGAAGCGCAGTCGCTCGCGATCGCCCGCACACTCGCCAATGGCACCAAGGCAGACCTGATGCTGTCGGATGGCAAGGCCATTGCGCTATCGCTCGCCGGATCATCGGCGGCGCTGCGCTATATCGATGCGGTGCAACAACGCGCGGGCACGCTTGGCGCGATCATCGCCACCGGCACCAGGCCTGACACCGCCCTGCCCCCTGCGCGGCCGCAGCTGACAGCGCGCGCCGCCTCGAAGCTTACCGAGCTTCCCGACCTCAAGCGATACCCTGAGATCATCGCCGAAACCGGGTGCGAATACCGGATGGAGGGGGTGGAAGACACGGTGCACCCGCTCGGCCAGCGCGGCGGTCTGGACATGGCGCTGGTGCTGATCGCCTGCGATTCGGGTGCGTATAATTTCGGCTCGGCAGTCATGGTCGCCACCCGTCCGATGGAAGACCCCAATGCGGGATGGGAATTTGCCCCGGCCAAGTTCGACAGCCCCACCGGCTGGGGCGGCGATGATCAGGTGTCGCAGGTGGTCAACGCCGATTTCACGCCCGAAACGGGTACGCTTTATGATCGCGCGAAGGGTCGCGGCATCGGCGATTGCGGCGTCGCCAGCAGCTATGTCTGGGATGGAGAGATGTTCCGCCTGAGCGAAAAGCACGAAATGGGCGAGTGCCGCGGCGTGTGGGAATGGCCGCGGGTGTGGACCGCCGAGGTCTCGGTAGTGCGCTGACCGGGCTCAGAGCGTGCGCGTCATGCACATGCTGAACGGGTCATCGGTATAGTCGGCAAAGGGCGGACACCGCTCGAAGCCGTGCTTGCGGTACAATGCGTGCGCCGGGTGGAACGGCTCTGGGAGGCCGGTTTCGAGGCTAAGCCGCGAATAGCCGCGCGCGCGCGCCTCGGCGATCAGATGCACCAGCATGGCCTCGCCCAAGCCGCGCCGCAGGAATGCAGGATCGGTTCGCATCGACTTGAGCTCGCCATGGCGGGCATCGATCTGCTTGAGCGCGCCGCACCCGGCGAGCCGCCCATCGACGCGCAGCGCGTAGAAGGTCACATCGCCCGCGCGCAGCCGTTCGACCGGAAAGGCATGCACCGAGCAGATCGGCGAATGCAGCTGCATCTGGTCGAGATGATAGCGCAGCAATGCGACGATATCCTCCCCGCTCAGATCATCCTGTTCGATCGTGATCGTCTGATCCATGCCTGCCTTCCCCTTGCAGCGGAACCTTTGCCCCGGTGAGACATTGCGACAGCACAGCTGCGGTTTCCACTCAAAGTTTGCGTGACCGTCCAAAGGTCTTTAATCGCCCGGCCTTGTCGTTCGCCTTGGACCAAGGGAGCTGAATATGCGCCTGATCCTGTTGCTTGGAGCCCTGTTGATGTCGTCTGCCGCCCCCGCCTCCGCCAAGCCCGAAACCACCGCAGAGCCGGGCTGGTCGCTGGTCATCCATGGCGGCGCCGGAATTCTCGAACGCTCGCGTGTCTCGCCCGAGACCGACGCCGCGGTGCGCAGAGCGCTCGACAAGGCGCTCGAGGCCGGATCGGCGGTGCTGCAGAGCGGCGGCGCAGCCCTGGACGCGGTACAGGCGGCGATCCTGGTGCTGGAAGACGACCCCAATTTCAACGCCGGGCACGGCGCGGTGTTCACCTATGAAGGCACCAACGAGCTCGACGCCGCGGTCATGCAGGGTATCGATCGCAAGGCCGGCGCAATCGCGCGCGCGCACCACACCCGCAACCCCATACTGCTGGCGCGCAAGGTAATGGAGGAAAGCCCGCACGTGCTGCTTTCGGGCGAAGGCGCGGACCGCTTCTCCAAGGAACAGGGGCTCGAGCAGGTCGACAACGCCTATTTCGGTACGCCCGAGCGCAAGCGCCAGCTGGAAGAACTCAAGTCGAAGAAGGTCGGCTGGTTCGATGTCGATCTGAAATACGGCACCGTCGGCGCGGTCGCGCGCGATGCGCAGGGCCATGTCGCGGCGGGCACCTCGACCGGCGGCCTGACCGGCAAGCGCTATGGCCGCATCGGCGATTCCCCGCTGATCGGCGCGGGCACCTATGCCGATGACCGCGCGTGTGCGATCTCCGCCACCGGCGCGGGCGAATTCTTCATCCGCGTCGGCGTGGCGCACGAAATCTGCACCCGCATCCGGATGAAGGCCGAGGCGCGCGCAGAATTCCTGACGCAGGAAGCCGAGCGGGGCGGCACCCGGCTCGACGGAGCGGCGCAGGCCAGGCTGATCGCAGCCGCGCTCACCTCCGAGGAGGTGCAGGCCATCGCCGATGCGGTGATCGGCGAAATGGGCGCGCTGGGCGGTTCGGGCGGGATCATCTACCTGACCCCCTGGGGCCATCAGGGCTACAGCTTCGACACCCCGGGCATGTACCGCGGCATGGCGAGCAGCGACGGAAGCAGGAGCGTCGCGATCTACGGCGACGAATAAGGGTCAGCTGCGCGGCTTGCCGGTCTTGGCCAGCCTGGCCTTCTCCCGCGTGATGAACTCTTCCATCTTGGCCTCCATCACCGGCAGCGGCACCGAGCCCAGGTTGAGGAAGGTGTCGTGGAACGGCCGCTGGTCGAACCCGGCGCCAAGCTCCGCCTCGGCCTTGGCGCGCATCTTGCGCAGCGCAAGCTCACCCAGCTTGTAGGCGAGCGCCTGCGCGGGCCAGGAGATATAGCGGTCGACCTCGGTCTCGACATCGCGCTGCGCCAGCGCGGTGTGGCCCGCCAGATAGTCGATCGCCTTCTGGCGGCTCCAGCCCTGGGTGTGGATGCCGGTGTCGATCACCAGCCGCACCGCGCGCCACATCTCGAAGGTCTGGCGGCCGAATTCCTCATAAGGCGTTTCATAAAGCCCCAGCTTGGTGCCCAGCCATTCGGTGTACAGCCCCCAGCCCTCGCCATAGCCCGAGAAATAGGTCTGGCGACGGAAGTCGGGGCGATCTGGCGCCTCAAGCGCGACTGCCGCCTGAAAGCTGTGCCCCGGGATGCACTCGTGCAGCGTCAGCGCGGTGAGGTTGTACAGCGGGCGCGAGGGCAGATCATAAGTGTTGAAAAGGCAGCTATCCAGCCCGCCGCGCCCCGAGGTGTAGATCGGCGCGATGACATCGGGCACCGGCAGGATGGTGAAGCGATAGCGCGGCAGGAAATTGAACGTTTCCTTAAGCTTGCCGTCCATTCTCTTGGTCACATACGCCGCATAGGAGAGCAGTTCGCGCGGGGTCTTGGCATAGAATTGCGGGTCGGTGCGGAGGAACTGCAGGAACTCGGGGAACGTGCCCTTGAACCCGGTTTCGCGCATCGTCTTCTGCATGTCCGCATCGATCCGCGCGACCTCCTTGAGGCCGATCTCGTGGATCTGCTCAGGGGTCAGATCGAGCGTGGTGTAGAGCTTGATCTGGTCCTGATAGAAGGCCTTGCCATCGGGCAGCGAGTACGCGTCGATCTGCGTGCGCGCCTTGGGCATATACTCGCCCCGCATGAAGGTCAGCAGCTTGGCATAAGCGGGTGCGACCGATGTCTCGATTGCTTTCAGCGCATCGGCGCGCAGCTTCGCCTGCTGGGCCGCCGGGATGCTCTCGGGCATCGTGCGGAAGGCATCGTAGAACGGGTTCGCCTCGCCGGTGACGGAATAGGCCTCGATCGTCGCATCGCGCCCCTCGATGGCGACCCGCGGCACGGTGTAGCCTCGCGCCAGGCCCGCGCGCATGTTGACGATATTCTCATCGAAATAGCGCGGAATGTCGTTCATTCGTCCCAGATAGCGGCGATAGCTGGCGGCATTGGGAAAGCCCTGGCGCGGGTTCAGCCCACCCCAGAAGAAGGTGTCGCTGTTGAACGGCGCCTCATAGGTCTTGTGCTCGATGCTGTTGGCATTCTCCCACACCGACTGGCGGAACACTGCGGCGTTGACCTGCTCCTCGGGCGAGAGCTTGTCCATCGGGATCATATCGAGCTGGCGCAGCACATCGGTCCAATAGGCCAGCCGCCGCGCCTGCGCCTCGGCGGTGACATCGCCCAAGCTTTCGCCCTGGATCCAGCGGCCACCCTCCTTCACCCGCGCATATTCGGCCTGCCGCCACTCCCATTCGGCATCGTAGAGCGCGCGCAGCGTGGCATCCATGGGGCCCGGCGCGCTCTTCGTCTCGACAACCGGGGCAGCGGGCGCGGGATCGTCCTGCGCAAACACAGGCGCGGCCTGGATGGCCGCAGCGCCCATTAGAAACGAAGCGAGAAGACGTGATGCGCGCATAATCGAGGACCCCGGATGGCAGTGTTCTGGTGCGCCGCATTAGACACAGGACGGGGTCGCAGGGTCAATGGGCTCGGCGTAGCTATCGTATACAAATCAGCGCAAATAGCTGTTTTAATGGGACTATAGGTACTGCCTCATCGTCACCCCCGCGCACGCGGGGGTCCCGCTTCCTTTTTGCGGCAGCGCCAAAGCGAGATTCCCGCGTTGGCGGGAATGACGGGTCAGGCCTCGCGCTTCTTGAGCAATGCCGAGCGAAGGCAACGGCAGACGACCTCGCCCCGCTGGTTGATCAGCTCATGCGTGAACGTCACGATCCCGGCATTGGGGCGCGACTTGGATTCCTTGAGTTCGGTCACTTCGCTGATCGCGCGCATGGTATCACCGATGAACACCGGCTTGGGCATGACGAGCTTGTCGTACCCCAGATTGGCGACCAGCGTGCCCAAGGTCGTATCGCCCACCGACAGCCCGATCATCAGGCTGAAGGTGAAAGTGCCGTTGACAAGGATCTGCCCGAATTCGCTCGCCTTGGCCGCCTCGACATCGAGATGCAGCGGCTGCGGGTTGTGTGTCATGGTGCTGAACAACAGATTGTCGGTCTCGGTCACCGTGCGCCGGATCTCATGCTCGATCCGGTCGCCGATGTTCCACTCGTCAAAAAATTTTCCTGCCACTCTCACTACTCCAATACCCCTCTCCCTTGATGGGAGAGGGCTGCGCAGACTTGGCAGCTTGCTGCCTAGTCGAAGCTGGGTGAGGGTGAAAATGCGCTACGCGAGCTCTGCATCACCCTCATCCAACTGCGCCTAGCCTCGCTACACTCGGCAAGGCTCCGTATCCTTCTCCCATCAAGGGAGAAGGCATTGGCGCATCACTCCGCCGCCTCAATCCGCACCAGCAACGCGTCGACCTGCACCTGCGCACCCTCGCTGGCGTTCAATTCCGCCACCACGCCATCGAACGGCGCGACCAGCGAATGCTCCATCTTCATCGCCTCGAGCGTCAGCAATTTCTGCCCCTTGGTGACCGACTGGCCCGCGGTCACATCCACCGCGATGACCTTGCCCGGCATGGGCGAAAGGATCGAACCGCTCCCCGCCGCCGCATGACCGGATCCGCGGGCAGCGATATCGAACGCATAGGCTGTCCCGTCCGCAAAGAGGATCGCCTGGTCGCCCTGGATATGCCCAGTGACAACCGCAGCATCGGTGTTTTCGGGCAGGTAATAGTCGGCGGCATCGTCTCCGACGGACACGATCTGGTCGCCGATCATCGCGACATCGACTGTTCGGGTTTCACCGCCGCTTGCCAGCGTGACGCGATGCACGGGCACAGTGTTCAAACGGAAGCCAGCATTGTGCACAGGCTCGGTGCTGTCGTGCACCAATCTCGCCGCCACCTCGAACAGGGCATCCTCGGGCTCGCTGGGCGGGATCAGCGCGTCGCCAGCATTGGCGATGAAACCGGTATCCAGATCGGCCTCGACAAAGCTGTCCGACCACAAGGCGCGCACCAGAAAGCCAGCATTGGTCCTCACGGGCCAGACTTCGGTCTCGCTGACGGCATGCGCCAGCGCGGATATGGCATCGCTGCGGGTTTCGCCATGGCAAACGATCTTGGCGATCATCGGGTCATAAAAGGGCGAGACCGCCCCGCCCTGCTCGACCCCGGTCTCGACGCGGTCTGCCTCACCGAACACCAGGTGCTCCAACCGTCCCGTACTCGGCAGAAACCCCTTCGCCGGATCTTCCGCATACAACCGCGCTTCCATTGCCCAGCCGTTGATGCTGAGCTCCTCCTGCCTGAGCGGGATCGGCTCGCCGCTCGCAACACGCAGCTGCCATTCGACGAGGTCGACCCCGGTGATCTCCTCGGTCACCGGATGCTCGACCTGCAGCCGCGCGTTCATTTCCATGAACCAGATGCGGTCGGCGCGCAGGCCTTGCGAGCCATCGGCGATGAACTCGATCGTGCCCGCGCCCTCATAATCCACCGCCTTGGCCGCGCGCACCGCAGCGCCGCACACCGCCGCGCGCGTCGCTGCGTCCATGCCGGGCGCGGGGGCTTCCTCGATGACCTTCTGGTGGCGGCGTTGCAGCGAGCAATCGCGCTCGAACAGGTGGACGACGTTCCCATGAGAGTCACCGAACACCTGCACCTCAATATGGCGCGGGCTTTCGATCCATTTTTCGAGCAGCACGACATCGTTGCCGAAACTCGCCGCCGCCTCGCGCTTGCAGCTGACCAGCGCATCGGCGAAATCCGCCGGTGCATCCACTTTCCGCATCCCCTTGCCGCCGCCGCCCGCGACCGCCTTGATCAGCACGGGATAGCCGATCGCAGCGGCCTGCTCGGCGAGGAAATCGGGGTCCTGATTGTCACCCAGATAGCCCGGCGTGGTCGGCACGCCCGCTGCGTCCATCAGCTTCTTCGCCGCGTCCTTGAGCCCCATCGCGCGGATCGAATCCGGCTTCGGCCCCACCCAGATCAGGCCCGCGTCGATCACGGATTGCGCGAACTCGGCGTTTTCCGAGAGGAAGCCGTAACCCGGATGGATCGCCTCTGCCCCGGTCTGTTTCGCGGCGGCAATGATCTTCTCGCCCACCAGATAGCTCTCGCGCGCCGGCGAAGGCCCGATATGCACCGCTTCATCGGCCGAACGCACATGCAGCGCCTTGGCGTCGGCGTCTGAGTACACCGCGACCGTGCGGACACCCATGGCCCGCGCGGTGCGGATGATCCGGCAGGCGATTTCGCCACGGTTGGCGATGAGGAGGGATTTCAGCATGGATTCTATCCTGAAAATCCTCCCCGAGCTTGTCTCGGGGAGGGGGACCGCCCGGCACTTGCCGGGTGGTGGAGGGGCAATCGCGACCGAGCGAACTGAACGATTCCGTCGGCAGCAGTGGAACAATCCCCAAGCACATCACTTGCGGGAATTCGCAGGGTTTCAATGCCTTGCGACTTCAGCCAGGCATCGCGGCGCTCGTCGCGATATGGGCGGTCGCCAAAAGCGTGCGACTGGCCGTCTATCTCGATCGCCAGGCGTGCGTCGGCGCAGTAAAAATCTAAAGTGAGCTCCCCACTGGGATGTTGACGGCGGAACTTCAGGCCTTCTGGCCGCGCCTTGAGCAGTTGCCAAAGCAGAACCTCCGGCAGGCTCATATCCTTGCGCAGTCGACGGGCGCGGGTGACCGAGCCCGTTTGGGGTTTGGGGGCCTCATCCTTGAGCATCAAGAGCCCCTCCACCACCCGCTGCGCGGGCGGTCCCCCTCCCCGAGACAAGCTCGGGGAGGATTTAGATGACGAATGGGGCTGCCCACCACCCCCATCACATCCGGAAAACCCCAAACCGGGGCCCCTCCTCCACCGGCGCGTTGAGGCATGCCGCGAGCGCCAGCCCAAGGACGTCCCTCGTCTGCGCGGGGTCGATGATGCCGTCGTCCCACAGCCGCGAGGTGGCGTGGTAGGGGCTTCCCTGCGCCTCATAGTCATCACGGATCGGCTGCTTGAACGCTTCGGCCTGCTCAGGGGTCCAATTGTCGGCATCACGATGGACCGTCGCCAGCACCGCTGCCGCCTGCTCGCCGCCCATCACCGAAATCCGCGAATTCGGCCAGCTGAACAGGAAGCGGGGCGAGTACGCCCGCCCGCACATGCCGTAATTGCCCGCGCCGAAGCTGCCGCCGATCAGCACGGTGACCTTGGGCACGCTCGCGGTGGCGACCGCGGTGACCAGCTTGGCGCCATGCTTGGCAATGCCTTCGGCCTCATACTTGCCACCAACCATGAAGCCGGAGATGTTCTGCAGGAACAGTAGGGGAATGCGCCGCTGGCAGGCGAGTTCGATGAAATGCGCGCCCTTGACCGCGCTTTCGCTGAACAGCACACCGTTGTTGGCGAGGATCGCGACCGGCATTCCCCAGATATGCGCGAAACCGCATACCAGCGAACTGCCGTACAGCGCCTTGAACTCGTGGAACTCGCTGCCGTCGACGATCCGCGCGATGACCTCGTGCACGTCATACGGCGCGCGGACATCCGAGGGGATGATGCCGTACAGCTCCTCCGCGTCGAACTTCGGCGGACGCGGATCGCGGATGTCGATATTGGGCTTCGGGATCGGGCCGAGGTGCGAAACGATATCGCGTACAATCGTCAGCGCGTGCTCGTCATTCTCGGCAACATGATCGACCACGCCCGATTTGCGTCCGTGCAGATCGCCGCCGCCCAGATCTTCGGCGCTGATCTCCTCGCCCGTCGCGGCTTTCACCAAGGGCGGCCCGGCGAGGAATATCGTGCCCTGGTTGCGGACGATCACGCTTTCGTCGGACATTGCGGGCACATATGCGCCGCCTGCGGTACAGCTACCCATCACGCAGGCGATCTGCGGGATGCCCTTGGCGGACATGTTCGCCTGGTTGAAGAAAATGCGGCCGAAATGCTCGCGGTCGGGGAAGACCTCGGCCTGGTGCGGCAGGTTGGCGCCGCCCGAGTCCACCAGGTAGATGCACGGCAGCCGGTTGGCCTCGGCAATCTCCTGCGCGCGCAGGTGCTTCTTCACCGTCATCGGGTAATAGGTGCCGCCCTTCACCGTGGCGTCGTTGCACACGATCATGCACTGGCGACCCGAGACGCGGCCGATGCCGGCGATCATCCCTGCGCCGGGAATTTCGCCATCGTACAGGTCACAGGCAGCAAGTTGGCCGATCTCGAGGAACGGCGAGCCTGGGTCGAGCAGCCGCTCGACGCGCTCGCGCGGCAGCAGTTTGCCCCGCGATGTGTGCCGCTCGCGCGACTTGGCGTTGCCGCCCAATGCGGCCTCGGCAACCTTGCTCCAGAGCTCATCGCGCAGGGTGATATTGTGCGTGAAAGATGCGCGGTAGGTGTCTGAATTGGTGTCGATCTTGGTGTCGAGGGTTGGCGCGGTCATCACCGAGCTCCAATCAGTTCGCGCGCGATCAGGAAGCGGCGGATTTCGTTGGTCCCTGCCCCGATGTCGTACAGCTTGGCATCGCGCAGGAAGCGTTCGACCGGCCAGTCGGTGGTGTAGCCCGCCCCGCCCAAGGCCTGGATCGCCTCGAGCGAGCATTTGACCGCGTTCTCGCTGGCCAATAAGATCGCACCGGCGGCATCGAACCGCGTCGTCTTGCCCGCATCACAGGCGCGCGCGACCGCATAGACATAGGCGCGGGCGCTGTTGAGCGCGACGTACATGTCGGCGACCTTGGCCTGCACCATCTGGAACGAGCCGATGGGGGAGCCGAACTGCTTGCGCTCGCGCACATAGGGCAGCACCACGTCGAGGCACGCCTGCATGATGCCCAAAGGCCCGGCAGCGAGCACCGCGCGCTCGTAATCGAGCCCGCTCATCAGCACGCCAACGCCGCCGTTCAATGGCCCCATGACGTTTTCTTGCGGAACGAAGCAATCGTCGAACACCAATTCCGCCGTCGGGCTCCCGCGCATCCCCATCTTCTGGATCTTCTGGCCTATGCTGAAGCCCGGCATATCCTTTTCGATGATGAACGCGGTGATCCCGCCCGATCCCTCCCCGGTCTTGGCATAGACAATCAGCGTCTCAGCATACGCCGAATTGGTGATCCAGAACTTGGTGCCGTTGAGCCGGTATCCGCCCGCGACTTCGCTGGCCTTGAGCTTCATCGAGACCACGTCCGATCCGGCGCCGACTTCGGACATCGCCAGCGATCCGACATGCTCGCCCGAGATCAGCCCGGGCAGATACTTCGCCTTCTGTTGCGCGTTGCCCCAGCGGCGCAACTGGTTGACGCACAGGTTGGAGTGCGCGCCGTACGACAGCCCCAGCGAAGCGCTCGCGCGGCTGACTTCTTCCATCGCGATGACATGCTCGAGATAGCCCAGCCCCAGCCCGCCGTCTTCCTCGCTCACCGTGATGCCGTGCAGGCCCAGCGCCCCCATTTGCGGCCACAATTCGATCGGGAACCAGTCCTCGGCATCGATCTTCGCGGCGATCGGCGCGATCTTGTCCGCGGCAAAGCGCGCGGTGGTGTCGCGGATCATGTCCGCAGCCTCGCCCAGCGCGAAGTCGAAATCGGGCATCGTGGACATCGCAATGATCCTCTCGTTTATCTGTCGATTGAAGCGGCTTTTAGAGGGGACGGTCAACAAAGGAAAATTGATATTGAAAGGGGTTTATCCTAGACGCTGTCTATGATCGAACGCTACCTGCTGCGCTATTTCCTCGCTGTCGTCGAGCACGGCAATTTCACCCGCGCCGCCGAGAGCTGCAACGTGACCCAACCGACGCTGTCGGTGGGCATCGCGCGGCTGGAAGAGAGCGTGGGCCAGCGCCTGTTCCACCGCACCAACCGCCGCGTCGACCTCACCCCCAATGGCGCGCAGTTCGCCGAGCATGCGCGGCGGATCGAGGCGCAGTTCAATCTGGCCGAACAGGCGATGCAGCAGCGCCAGCCCCAGGCGATCGTGCGGCTCGGGCTGCTCTCCACGCTGCCCAGCCCGGTGGTCGCGGCCATCGCGCAGGCGCTGGGCGAGATCGATGGCCTGCGCACCGAGTTCGTCGAAGGCCGGGCGAGCGAGCTCACCGACCGGCTGGATGCGGCGCGGATCGATCTGGCGGTGACGCTGGAGCCACAGGGACGCCACCGCGCGCAGTTCCAGCCCGTAGCAACCGAAGGCTACAGCCTCGCTTTGCCCGCCAGCCACCCGCTCGCGGCGCGCACATTGATCGCCGGGCACGAGCTCGCCGACAATGTGATGCTGGTGCGCCGCCATTGCGAGGTGCTCACCGCCACCAGCCAGCACTTCACGGCGCGCGGCGTCCGCCCCTTCTTCGCCGCCCGCTCAAGAAGCGACGACCGCATCCTCGCACTGGTCGCGGCGGGCGTGGGCGTGACGGTGATGCCCGATTGCTTCACCGCAGCAGGCGTGGCGCGGGTGCCGATGGAGGACTTCGCGCATATGCGGACCCTAGGGGTGCTGATGCGGGAGGCGGATGTGGTGCCGGAGGCGGTCGTGGCGCGGGTGCGCGGGGTGTTGGCGGAACGGATTGGTGGGACTTGGTAGGGGGAGGATCTGATCCTGTCGCGCCAGGCTGCGCGGTTCCAAGCCTCTTCGACCGCCTGAAAAGACAGACTCCCAACGCAGGTCGTCAGGGATCAACCGAATGATATCGGCTCACCCCTCAGCCCAGCCTCCCCTCAGGGCTGCTCGGTCACCGGCGCCACCGTCGGCGTGGACGCCACCGCTTCTGCCGACAGCACCGGCTTGGCGGCGGCCTGGTCGATGGCGGTGATCAGGCGGTTCGTCTCGGTGCAGCCGGTGGTGCAGATTGCCTCGATGCGTAGCAGGTTGCGGCGCGCCTTTTCGACCGCGCCGCGCTGGACCATCGCCTCGCCTTGCCCTGCCAGAGCGGCGACATCATTGGGGTCGAGCCTGAGCGCCTCGCGGTAGAAGCGGATCGCCTTGCCGGGCAGGCCTTGTGCGCTCGCGACCTGCGCCAGCGCGTATAGGCGGTGCGGTTGCCCGGATCGACCGCCAGCGCGGCCTCGTACAGTCCGATCGCCTCGTCGAGCTTGCCCGCCTGCTGCACGCTCGAGCCTTCGTCCACCAGCGCCTGCGAGGCGGGGTTGACGGCATAGCGCACCGGCTGGCCGATCCCGGTGCTGGAAACAGTGGCAAGCAGCAGTGACAGCGCGACGGCTGCGGGCGTGAAACGCATGATAGTCTCCCAGGTTGACCGCAAGGCTATCACGACCGGATCGCTCTTGTGAAGAAAAAGCCATCGGTGCCGTCGTGATGCGGCGTCAGGAGCATTCCGGCGGGCTGGTCGGCGGCATCGTGCGATGCGGCCAGCGCGCCATCGGCCCTAACAGGGCGGCCAATGTTCATAGTCTTCAAGGATATATGCCAGCCGGGCTGATCGCACAAGCCGCGCGCGACCTGCCGTGCGCCCTCTTCGGGGAGCAGCGAGCACACCGCATAGACCAGAGCCCCGCCGGGCCGCACCAGCCGCTTTGCGATCTCGATCAGCCGCGCCTGTTCGGCGACCAGTTTGTCGAGCCGCTCGGGGGTGAGCCGCCAGCGAGTCTCGGGGTTTCGCCGCCAGGTGCCCGAGCCGCTGCAGGGCGCATCGACCAGCACCACGTCCGCCTGCCCCTCGAAATGCTCGAGGCTTTCCCATTCGCGCTTGGGGTTGAGCAGCAGCGTCTCAATGCTATCGGACCCGGCGCGCCTGCGCCGGGGCTCCATGGCCGCGAGTCGGTCGCGGCTGGTGTCGGAGGCGATGATCCGCACCCCAGGCAGCATTGCCGAGAGCGCGAGCGTCTTGCCGCCTGCGCCCGCGCACAGATCGATCACCAGCGCGGGCGCATCGTCATCCAGGCACGCCTGGACGATCGCCTGGCTGCCCCAGTCCTGCACATCGACCGCGCCCTGTAGCCAAGGCTCGCTGGCCTCGATCGCGGTGCCGTTGGGCAGCCGCGCCGCACGCGGCAGCGCATCGCTGAAGGCTATCTCGGGCCAATGCGCGCTCAGCGCCGCCCGGGTCGTGCGCGCCGGATCGTAGCGCATATCGAGCGCCGCGCGATCGAGCAACGCGGCCTTTTCCTCGGCGTCGAACAGCGCGGGCAAATGCGCCTCGATCCAGCTGGGGATCACGCCGCCGCTTGCAACAGGCTCGTCATCGGTGAGCGCCGCCGGGCCATAGCCGCTGCCGTCGAACAAGGCGGCAAGCGCAGCATCCTCGCGCGCCAGCCCCGCCATCGCGGCGCGGCCGTTATCGGGAATCTCGCCGAAGCGCCGCACCGCGCGCCAGGCCAGATCGCGCACCGCGCGCCGGTCGCCAGAGCCCATATAGCGCCGCTCGCGGAAGAAATTGCGCGCCAGGGTGTCCGCGCTCGCCCCCTGCCCGCGCGCTGCGGCCAGGATCGCATCGACCAGATCGATCGCCGCCTGGACGCGGGCCGAGGGCCTCATGCGCGGTTACCGGGTCGGGTAATTGGGAGCCTCCCGGGTGATCGACACGTCGTGGACATGGCTTTCGCGAAGCCCCGCATTGGTGATCCGCACGAACTCGGCGTTGCGGCGCAGCGATTCGATGGTGGGCGATCCGGTATAGCCCATTGCCGCCTTGATGCCGCCGACCAGCTGATGGACGACATCGCGCGCCGGGCCCTTGAAGGGCACCTGGCCCTCGATGCCCTCGGGGACGAGCTTGAGCTGATCCTTGATGTCCTGCTGGAAGTAGCGGTCGGCGCTGCCGCGCGCCATCGCGCCGACGCTGCCCATTCCGCGATAGCTCTTGTAGGCACGGCCCTGGTACAGGAAGGTCTCGCCCGGAGCCTCTTCGGTGCCCGCGAGCATCGACCCGATCATGATGGTCGATGCGCCCGCAGCCAGCGCCTTGGCGGCATCGCCAGAGGTGCGCAGGCCGCCATCGCCAATCACCGGGATGCCCGACTTGTCCGCTTCCTCGGCTGATTCCATGATCGCCGAAAGCTGCGGCACGCCCACGCCCGCGACGACGCGGGTGGTGCAGATTGATCCGGGGCCGATGCCGACCTTGATGCCGTCGGCGCCCGCATCGATCAGCGCGCGGGTGGCACCGGCGGTCGCGACATTGCCCGCGATCACCTGCACCTTGCTCGAATACTTCTTGATCGCCTCGACCGCGACCGCGACCATCTTGGAGTGGCCATGCGCGGTATCGACCACGATGACGTCGCACTCGGCATCGATCAGCGCCTTGCTGCGCTCGAAGCCCGCCTCGCCCACGGTGGAGGCAGCGGCGACGCGCAGGCGGCCTGCGGCATCCTTGGTCGCATCGGGGTTCATCACCGCCTTTTCGATGTCCTTGACCGTGATCAGCCCGATGCAGTGATAGTTGTTGTCGACCACCAGCAGCTTTTCGATCCGGCGCTGGTGCAGCAGGCGGCGCGCATCCTCCTGGCCGACATCGGCGGGAACGGTGGCCAGATTCTCCGAGGTCATCAGCTCGCGCACCGGCTGGTTGGGGTTCTCGGCAAAGCGCACGTCGCGGTTGGTGAGGATGCCGGCGAGACGGCCCGATTCCTCGACGACGGGGATGCCCGAGATCGAGTGCAGCCGCATCAGCGCCTGCGCTTCGGCGAGCGGTGCATCGGGGGTGATGGTGATGGGATTGACCACCATGCCGCTTTCGAAGCGCTTGACCTGGCGGACCGCCGCGAGCTGCTCCTCGATGCTGAGGTTGCGGTGGAGCACGCCGATGCCTCCCAGCTGCGCCATCACGATCGCCATGCGCGCCTCGGTCACGGTGTCCATCGCCGAGGACAGCACCGGGATGTTCAGCCGGATCGATCTGGTCAGGTACGTCGCGGTATCGGCCTGGCTGGGCACGATTTCCGATGCCGCAGGGCGCAGCAGGACATCATCAAAGGTAAGGCCGAGGGGGATGTCCATGCGGAATGCCACTTTCTTGATCCGAATCTGGTTTCTGGTGGCGGCCCATGTAACCAAGCTGCGCGTCAATCGCCAGTGGGTGCGGGGTTATATTTCGCTTCATCGGCAAAATGCCGCACCAGATCGACGTGCAGATTGGCATCGTCCGCTGCTCCTCCCAACGGCGTGGCATCGGTCAGCTCGTCATCAGGCTGGTGATAGACGGTGGTGAGGAACGCCTGGAGCAGCGCCATGTCGGCGAACGAGCCGCCCGCCATGATCGACTTGACGCCCTTGGCGGCGAGCGCCCAGCCATCTTGGCGGCGGATGAAAGCATTGGCTTCGGTGTCCGAATCGACGGTGCGCCCGGCGGCGATGGCTACCTGATCGACGATTTCGTCCAGCCCGTTCTCGCCGCGCCCGACCAGGGCCACCGGAGCGCCCTTGGGCGCGATCGCCACGGTGTCGATGTTGAGCGCGACCAGGATCTGGTCGAGCGGCACCACCGGATTGTCGGCGAAATGATAGGCGCCCAGCAGGCCGCGTTCCTCGGCGGTGGTTCCCATGAAGTAGACGTCGCGGTCTAACGGCGCGCCGGCCCCGGCGCTGCGCGCGAGGCGCTCCGCCACGGTAAGCAGCACCGCCATGCCGCTGGCATTGTCCACCGCGCCGTTGCAGATGCGGTCCTCGGCCTCCTCGCTGCGGCAGATGCCGAAGTGATCCCAGTGCCCCAGCACGATCACCGCGCCCGATCCCGGCCTTGCGCCCGGCAGCTTGCCGATGACGTTGTGGCTGGCGAACGCGCGCACCTGCGTGCTGGTGGCAAGGTCGAGCGTGACCGGCAAAGTGATCGGCGCAAACGCCGCATCCTGCGCGCTGGCGATCGCATCGTCGGGTGAAAGGCGGGCGGCACGCATCAGCGCCTGGGTCACGTCGCCGCGCAGCACGCCGCCGATCTTCGCGCCCTTGTCGTCGCTGGCCAGCCGCATCGATCCGTTGGCGAGCTGCGCGCGCAAAGCACCCCAGGACGCGCCTTCGGGCGCGGTGATCAGCACCGCTGCAGCGCCCGCATCCGCCAGCATCTTCTGGCGATCGCGCAGGTTTGGCAGCTTGGCCGCGCCTGCGAACTTGGGTTCGGCCGACAGCATGAGCACAACGCGCCCCTGAACATCGGCGTTCAGCGTTCCATCGGCCTTCACGCCGAAGCCGACGAACACCGGCTCCCCAGTCACGCGATCGGTGGGGTTGCGGCCCGCCAGCACGACGCCATCCTCCTTGAGCGCGAGCGCCTTGCCGCGTGCCACGGCGCTCACCGCCTGGCCATAGGGCTTGCGCTCGACCAGAGGCACCGGCTGAAACCAGGGCCGTGTGGTATCGTTGGTGCCCGATACCAGCCCGTAGGACGCCCAGGTCTTGGCAAGATAATCGAGCGTTCTGGTTTCTCCCGCGGTTCCCGGCGCACGCCCCTCGAACTCGTCGCTTGCCAGCACCGCGATATGGCTGCGCACCTCGGATTCCGAGATCGGCGCGGGCCGGGCCTCCGCCATGGCGGCAGGAACGGGTGATGCAACGGCCACAAGGGCCAGGACGGACAGGGCACGACGCCGGATGCAGGTGATCATGCCATCGTCATGGCGCAAAGCCCGATGCTGGTGCAAGAGAGCGAGCGGCGCACGGCATCCCGCCGCGCCGAAATGCCCAAGGCTGTTGCAAAAATGCCCCGCACCCGGCTCAGCATCTGCGTACGCAAGCGCCGCTTTGCCAGCCAGAGCGATGCGATCGCCACGGCGCTGGCCGCGGATATCGAACTTCGCCCCTATGTCTGCGACCGGTGCGGGCAATATCATCTCACCAGCAGGTTGAAGGGCAAGCGGCGGCTTGCCCCCTGACGTCGGACACGCCGATCACGAACCGAATTGATTCAGACGCTTGGATCTATCGTTTGATATTATCGCATTTCCAAGCGGCCACAGTTGCCTGTAAAACAATTGCATGGCATACAACTGTATCAAGTTGAGTGAAGCTGCATTGGGAATGCATGCTTTGCAATAGGGCTTTATGCTGCACTGCAGTATAGTAAACCCATGGCGATTCGTATTCCTCTTGCGTGTCTTGCTGTCGGCCACAAGCCGGATCGCAAGCGCGCATGGTACGATAACTTGAATTGGCGAAGTAACTGCATGTATTGCGATGCTCCGCTGATCAAGACCCACAATGGCTGGCGCACCTTTGCCGATGCGGATCTCGCGCTGGGCCGTTGCAGCAAGGATGAAGCCAAGCTGCTCAGCCAGGCGGAACTGACGAAATTGCGGACAGGATCGGACAAGACCACCTGATCGCGGCCGCAACAGCGGCGCCGCGGATAGCGGAAGGTCGAATTTCGGCGAGAACCTGGCAGTTCAGCCCTGCTGCGCGAGCACCTCATAGGCCATCACTGCGCCAGCAACCGCCGCATTCAGGCTGTCGGCCTTGCCCAGCATCGGGATCTTGACCAGAAGATCGCACTCGGCCTCGTACTGCGCAGGCAGGCCCTGCGCCTCGTTGCCGATCAGCAGGAAGGTGGGGCTGGCATAGGCCGCGCCGCGATAGTCGTGGGTCGTGTTGAGGCTTGTGCCGACCAGCTGGCCCGGCCCGGCGCGCAGCCAGATGAGGAAATCGCTCCAGTCGGCCTGCGCCAGCGGCACGGTGAACACCGCGCCCATGCTCGCACGCACCGCCTCGACCGAAAACGGATCGACGCACTGGTCGACCAGGATCAACCCGCCCGCCCCCACCGCATCGCAGGTGCGCAGCATGGTGCCGAGGTTGCCCGGATCGCGCATCGCCTGCGCCACCAGCCAGATGCCCGACCGGCTGCGGTCGAGCGTTGCCAGCGAGGTCGGCAGGTCCGCAAACACGCCGAGCACCGTCTGCGGATTGTCCTTGCCCGATATCTTGGAGAGAATGTCGGTGGTGGTTTCGTAGATCGTACCGCCGCTGTCCGCCACCGCCCGCTCGAGCGCGTCTACCAGCGGGTGCGGATCACGATGCTGGCCCAGCCACAGGGCTTCAGGCACGATCCCCGCCTCGCGCGCTTCGGTGAGCAGGCGCAACCCCTCGGCAAGGAAACGCTCCTCGCGCCTGCGGTGCTTCTTCTCGCGCAGCGCGCGCGCTGCCTTGACCGCAGGGTTGGAAAAGCCGGTGATCGGCAGGCGGGAAATGGTCATGGCGTTTCGGACACGGGGGCGCGGCGGACCATCAGTCCTCGCCGAAGCCGTCCATCACCAGCCCCACCAGCTTCTTGAGCGCGGCGTCCGCACCCTCGCCCTCGACACTGATGGTGATGCTGTCGCCGCGTGCCGCACCCAGCATCATCAGCCCCATGATCGAGCTGCCGGTGACGATATTGTCATCCTTGGCGACATGCACCTGCACCGTTTCGGGCAGGCGCGCCACGGCGGTGACGAACTTGGCGCTGGCGCGGGCGTGGAGCCCCCGCACATTGGTGATCGTCACCGTCTGCTGGATCATTGCGCGCTTTCCTGCCCCAGCAGGTCAGAGGCGACGCTGATATACTTCTGCCCGGCATCGCGCGCGGCGGCCACTGCGTCGCGCACGTTCATCGATCGGCGCGCGCCTTCCAGCCGGATCAGCATCGGCAGGTTGACGCCGGCGATCACCTCGACCCGGCCTGCATCGAGCAGCGAGATCGCGAGGTTCGAGGGCGTGCCGCCGAACAGGTCGGTGAGCACGATGACTCCCTTGCCTGTGTCCACCTTGGCAATGGCGCTGGCGATGTCCGCACGACGCTGTTCCATGTCATCGTTCGGGCCGATGGCGATGGTTTCAATGCTTTGCTGTTTGCCGACCACATGCTCCATCGCGACCAGAAACTCCTGCGCGAGCCGTCCATGGGTGACGAGAATAAGACCAATCATAGGGGATGCTTGTACCAATATGCCTGTATCTGAGCCAAATTACTTGGTTCTTGAGAATATCTCTGCCTGACCCTGCGTCGTCTGCTTCAGCTCTCCCTGCCCTCTTGTGCCGCCATCATTCGGGCGGCTGCACGGGGCTTCCTTCTATGGCATCGACGGGTCTTGACGTCAGGTTGCGATGCTGGACAGTGGGACAAAACCCCGCTTCTTGCAAGCGTTTGGTTATCTGCTCGGCAACGAACACCGACCGGTGTCTCCCCCCGGTACAGCCGATGGCAATGTGAACATAGGCCTTGGCCCCCGCCTGATAATGGGGCAGCAGATAGCTCAGCAGATCGACGATCCGGTCCACCGCGCCCTGATAGGCGGGGTCCTCCATCACGAACGCGCCAACCGGCGCATCCAGCCCGGTGAGCGGGCGCAGGTCCCTGTCCCAGTGCGGATTGCGCAGGAAGCGCATGTCGAACACCAGATCGGCGCTCGGCGGCATTCCGCGGGCAAAGCCGAAGCTGGTGACGATCACGCTGGTGGGGGATTTTTCGAGCGAAAACCGGCGGCGCACCTCCTGCTGCAGCTCGGACAGCGGCATGTCAGTGGTGTCGATGACGTTTTCCGACCAGCGACGCAGCGGCTGCAGCCATTCGCGCTCCTCGGCGATCCCTGCCTCGGCCGAACGGTCCTGCGCCAGCGGATGGCGCCTGCGGGTCTCGGCGTAGCGCCGCTGCAGTTCGCGGCCCGCGCAATCGAGAAACAGCGTGCTCACCGCATATTCGGGGTGCTCTTCCAGCTCGCGTACCTGCCGCACGATCGAGGCGGGATCGAAGCCGCGCGTGCGCGCGTCGAACCCGATGGCGAGCGGACGCCCCTGATCGGGGCGCCGTGCCGATTGCGGCGTATCGATCAGGAGCGGCAGCAGCCGGATGGGGAAGTTGTCGATCGCCTCCCAGCCCAGATCCTCGAGCGTCTTGAGCGCGGTGGTCTTGCCCGCGCCCGAAAGGCCGGTGACCAGCATGATGCGCTGGGGCACGGGATCGGATGTTGAACCCGCGCCCTCGTCAGTGCTGGAATCGATCATGTCGCCACCCCTGGTGCGGAGGGAATGCTGCCGCAGCTCTGCGCCAGACCTAGCCCTTCAAGCCATAGGCATGCAACGCCATTTCCGCCTTGATCGGCAGCACATGGCTGTCGGGAGTGAGCAGGATCTGCGGGATCGCGACCCCCAGGATCACCCGCTGCTCGCAGCGCTCGATCCAGCGCGGCGCTACGCGGTTGAGCTCGATCAGCAGCGCCACCGGGCATTCCGGTCCCGGCTGCATCGGCATCAGTCCCAGGTTGCGCACCTCGATCTGCCCGGCGATGTTCTGCGCAGGCGATGCGATCAGCCGGCCGTCATCGCCGCAGCGCAGCGTGACGTGATCATCGCTGATCAGCCGCGCGCCACGATCGATCAGCGCCAGCGCGAGTTCGGACTTGCCGATCCCCGATTCGCCGCTGATCAGCAGCGCCGCCCCGCCAATGCTGACACAGCTTGCCGGATAGGTGCAGTGCCCTGCTGGCTGCATCATTGTCCTCCCCCTTGTCCGCCTTACCCCGCGCCTTAGGCCGGTGATATCGGCAGTCCCTCCTGGTCGATCCCCGGCAGACGGATCTCGAAACACGCCCCCGTGTTGCCGTCGTCGCGGTCATCGACACTGATCGCGCCATGATGCCCCTCAATGATCGTGCGCGCAATCGCCAGGCCCAGCCCGCTGTGCTGGCCAAAGGCCTCGCCTTCCGGGCGAGCGCTGTGAAAACGGCGGAAGATTTCCTCGCGCTCGCTGGGCTCCACGCCGGGGCCTTCGTCGATCACCCTCACCAGCACGCGCGACCGCTCGGGCCCGCGCACCTGCGTCGCCTCAATCCGCACCAGCCCGCCCGGGGGAGAGAAGGACACCGCATTGTCGAGCAGGTTGGAGATCACGCGCTCGAGCCTTGTGCCCTCGCCCATCACAACCGCCACCCCGCGCCGGGGCCGCGCGAACACTATCTCGCGCCCATGGTTGAGCCCGCGCGCGCGGCGAAGATCGAGCAGGTTCTCGATCATCTCGCCCAGATCCACCGGCTCGAACCGGGTGCGGGTAAGCTGCGCATCGACCCGCGAGGCTTCGGATATGTCGGTGATCAGCCGGTCCAGCCTGCGCACATCGCTGCACGCGATGTCGAACAATTGCGCGCGCAGCCCCTCGTCCTTGACGCTGCCCAGCCCCTCGAGCGCCGATCGCAACGAGGCGAGCGGGTTCTTGAGCTCGTGGCTGACATCGGCGGCAAAGGCCTCGGTCGCGTCGATTTTCTGCCGGAGCGCCAGGCTCATGTCCGAGAGCGATCGTGCCAGCAGGCCGATCTCGTCGCCGCGCGAAGGCAGCCGCGGCACAACGACCTCACGCGCCCGGCCGAGCCGCACCCGCACCGCGGCGCTCGCCAGCCGCCGCAGCGGCTGTACGATCGTGCGCGCCAGGAACAGCGAGAACAGCACCGACACCAAAGCCGTCGCCAGCACGATCAGCGCCAGGTTGAACCGCTCCGCGCGGACGATGCGGGTGATGTCGCGTGCGTTGTAGCTGGTGAACAGCACGCCCGAGCCCTGCGGCAGCGCGATCGCGGCGCTGATCATCGGGGTGCGATCGCGCGCATAGCGCATCCGCGCATGCGCAGCGCCGCTGTCGCGCGCGGCCACGGCTTCAGACCAGTTCTCCAGCCTGTCGGGACGGCGCTCGACATAGGCGTCCACCTTCTGGGCGTTGACCAGCCCGTCAAACCCTTCATCCAGCAGCCTCGCGGCATGGCGCTGCCAGGGCTCGTCGGCAGGATCGCGCAGGGTGTAGGTCGGTCGGCCCAGCGCAAAGCTATCCAGCTGCAGCGCCCCCGCCCGGTCGTAAAGCCTGACCCGCGAGGCATAGCGGCTGGCGACCGCCTTCATCATCGCGATGCGGTCAGGCTGGTCGAGCCGTTCGAGCGCGTGCGCCAGCAGCCAGATGCTCTGCTGCTCCTGCTCCAGCCGTTCCTGGATAATCTGCTCGCGATAGCTGTCGAGATACAGCAGCCCGCCGCCAAGCATCGCGACCGCAAAGATATTGACCGCCAGAATCCGCCAGGTCAGCGAGACCCGCCGCGTCCAGCGCAAGCGCAGCGCGGGCGGGTTACTCGCCTGAGAAACGGTATCCGGCGCCATACAATGTATCAATTGCTGAAAATTCGGGATCGACTTCGCGGAACTTGCGCCGCAGCCGCTTGATGTGGCTGTCGATGGTGCGGTCATCGACATAGACGTCGTCCTGATAGGCCGCATCCATCAGCTGGTTGCGGCTCTTTACCACCCCAGGCCGCGCCGCCAACGCCTCGAGGATCAGGAATTCGGTGACGGTCAGCGTCACCCGCTTGCTATCCCAGCTGACCATGTGCCGCGCGGGATCGATCTCCAGTCGCCCGCGCACGATCGGTTCGGCGGCGGGTTCGTCGCTTGCGGCATCGGGGGTGCGCATAAGCTCGGCGCGGCGCAGGATCGCCTTGATCCGCGCGATCAGCAGCCGCTGCGAGAACGGCTTGGTGATATAGTCGTCCGCGCCCATCGCCAGTCCCAGCGCCTCGTCGAGCTCCTCGTCCTTCGATGTCAGGAAGATCACCGGCACTGCGCTGTGTTCACGCACCCGGCGCAGCAGTTCCAGCCCGTCCATGCGCGGCATCTTGATGTCGAACAGGCACAGGTCGGGCGGCGTCTCGACGATCGCCTTGAGCGCCGCTTCGCCATCCGAATACAGCCGCGTGACAAAGCCTTCCGCCTGTAGCGCAATCGATACCGATGTCAGAATGTTGCGGTCGTCGTCGACCAGCGCGATCACTGCCGCCATGCCAGGGCTGAAACCTCCTCAATGAACCTGCCTGCCGGTCGCATATCGTCGCGTCAGGGACAACTGCTTTATGCACAATGCTGCGCCGCACCATCGCGAACCGCTCTGACGCGGAATCGCTGACCCATGTTATGACACCGGTAGCAGCTATTGACAGACCGTGTGGCAGTGGTCTTGGACGATTGAACATCAGGGATGAAACATGCGAGTCGCCTCCACGAGGTCGAGGCTGGCCAGTGGGCGCAAGTCCAGCCATCGGTGACCGCGACATGGGAGAATACTACCAGTGGCTAACAAATCCAAAGTTTCGCTTGCCGATCAGGGCTTTACCGCAACCGATAACCAGAAATGGAACCTCGGCACCGAAGCGCTGGTCGAAGAAGCCCTGCGCAATGGCGAAGGTTCGCTCGCCAAGGGCGGAGCGCTGGTCGTCGCGACCGGCAAGCACACTGGCCGCAGCGCCACCGACAAGTTCATCGTCCGGGATGCCGAGACCGAAAACTCGGTCTGGTGGGGCAAGACCAACGTAGCGATGACGCCCGAGAATTTCGCCGCGCTGAAGGCCGATTTCCTGGCCGCGCTCGCCGAGAAGCCCAAGCTGTACGTGCAGGACCTGTTCGGCGGATCGCAGAGCGAGTACCGCGTCAACGTTCGCGTGATCAACGAATTCGCCTGGCACAGCCAGTTCATCCGCACGCTGCTGGTCCGCCCCACCGCCGACCAGCTCGCTGATTTCGCGCCCGAATACACGATCATCGATCTGCCCAGCTTCCGCGCCGATCCGGCCAGGCATGGCACGCGCAGCGAAACCGTGATCGCGGTCAACCTCACCGAAAAGCTGATCCTGATCGGCGGCACCGCTTATGCCGGCGAGATGAAGAAGTCGGTGTTCGGCATCCTCAACTATCTGCTGCCCACCAAGGGCGTGATGCCGATGCACTGCTCGGCCAACATCAGCCCCGAGGGCGAAACCGCCGTGTTCTTCGGCCTGTCGGGCACCGGCAAGACCACGCTGTCGGCTGACGCCAGCCGTACGCTGATCGGCGATGACGAGCATGGCTGGTCGGACACCGCGGTGTTCAACTTCGAAGGCGGTTGCTACGCCAAGATGATCAACCTCTCGCCCGAGGCCGAGCCCGAGATCTACGCCACCACCCAGCGTTTCGGCACCGTGCTCGAGAACGTGGTGATGGATGCGGACACCCGAACGCTCGATTTCGCCGACAACACGCTCGCGGAAAACAGCCGCGGTTCGTACCCGATTGACTTCATCCCCAACACCTCGGCCGAAAACCTGGGTCCGGTGCCGAAGAACATCATCTTCCTCACCGCCGATGCCTATGGCGTGCTGCCTCCGATCGCGCGGCTGACCGCAGAGCAAGCAATGTATCACTTCCTTTCGGGCTACACCGCGCGCGTCGCGGGCACCGAAATCGGCGTGACCGAGCCTTCGGCGACGTTCTCGACCTGCTTCGGTGCGCCGTTCATGCCGCGCCATCCCTCGGTGTACGGCAACCTGCTCAAGGAGCGCATCGCGAAGGGCAACGTCACCTGCTGGCTGGTCAACACCGGCTGGACCGGCGGCAAGTACGGCGTGGGCAACCGCATGCCGATCAAGGCAACGCGGGCCCTGCTCAATGCCGCACTCGACGGCAGCCTCAACAGCACCGAATTCCGCAAGGATCCGAACTTCGGCTTCGAGGTTCCGGTGAGCGTTCCCGGCGTCGACACTGCGATCCTCGATCCGCGCGGCACCTGGGCCGACAAGGCGGACTATGACGCCACCGCGCAAAAGCTGGTCGGCCAGTTCATCGACAACTTCGCTCAATTCGAAGACCATGTCGATGAAGGCGTTCGCAGCGCCGCTCCTGTCCGGCAGTCCGTCGCTGCCTGATCCGGCCCGGACAGCATCGGGCCTTTCCAGTCGAAAGCCCGATGATGCCCGCAGCCGAAATCCGATATTTTGAAACGTCGTCAGCCGTTCGCCTCCTGGGCGAGCGGCTGATTGGCGCTTGCCTGCCGCGCGCCGAATGGACGCACGAGGCGCATGTCGCCGCCTGCCTGTGGCTGATCACCGAGCGCCCAGATCTGGATGCGGCGCACGAACTGCCCGGCATCATCCGGCGGCACAACGAAAGCGTCGGGACGCCAAACACCGATGCGCAGGGGTTCCACGCCACGATCACGCATTGCTATGCGGTCGGGGTCGCCGCGTTCGTGCGGCGCATCCATCCTGCGCTTGCGCTGGTCGACAAGGTCAACGCGCTGCTCGACGCACCCGAAAGCGCGCGCGACTGGCCGCTGCGTTTCTATTCGCGCGAGCGGCTGTTTTCGGTAGAGGCCCGGCGTGCGGTGATTTTACCAGATGTCGCCCGCCTGCCGGGGTGATTGGCGTGGCGAGCGCGCCGTCGCCATGTTAACTTGCCCCCCGTTCGCCGGAAGAGCCCGGCTGGAGATGGGAGCACGCATCGATGGATTTCCTCAACAACATCGTCGGCCAGCTGGGCGGCGTCGACAAGATTGCCGGCCTCGCCAAGCAGGTAGGCCTCAGCGAAGAGCAGGTGCAGTCAGCCATGGCCGCGCTCGGCAAGGCCGCCCCCCAGCCCGGGGACACCGTCGCATCGGCTGCTGAGTCGACCGGCCTGCCGATGGACAAGCTCAATGACCTGCTCGCGCAGGTCGGCGGCGAGGATGCGCTGAAAAAAGTCACCGGCTTTCTCGATCGCGACGGCGACGGCAACCCGATGAACGACATCATGGGCTTCGCGAAGAAGTTCACGGGGCAGTAAGCCTACCCTTAATCCTCCCCGAGCTTGTCTCAGGGAGGGGGACCATCCGCAGGATGGTGGTCCCCCTTCCCCAGCAAGCTGGTGGAGGATTTTAGGTCAATTACACTGCGATGGTACGGCAACGCAGCCCCAGCCATCGTAATCACCACCATGATCCTTGGCAGCCCTGAACAGATCAATTGTCAGGTCGTCAATCTCCGCGGGGCAACCGAAAGTCTTGAACGCTACGGTAGTCGTTCCGTCAGCGTCCTCATTAACCAAGGCTTCACCGACCAACGTGTCTGGCAACGCAGCCATAAAGCCCTCGACGTCACCACCGGCTTCAAAAACGGCATAATGATCGATCTCGCGCGGCACGGCATGATCGTCTCCATGTATGCGAAGTTGCTCCAGAACGTCGCGGTTCCCCATACGTTGAAAGTCTTCGGCGGAAGGATACAGGAAGCGCCAGTACACACCCCAATCAGGGTCGGGTTGGGATCCATGCGAAAATTCATAGCCGGGCCAAGCCGCAACCATATGCTCCGCAACGGCCCCCAATTCGTCACCCTTGCTGTAGAAGAAAAAGTCCCGCCCGCCATCATGGGTGGAACGCCCAACATACCTAAGGCTTGGACTTGGATCTACAAACGCCTGCAGGGTGCTCTCAATCTGACTAAGGGTCTCAAATTCCTCGTTGCTTGATAGTCCATCAGGCCGAGGCATGTTCATCTTCACACTCAAGAAGGACAGCGTGCCGAAGCCTGGAACAGGCGCCGCATCAGCCACACCAATATCAACGCAGTTCGATGCCGGGCTGCCGTCTACGCGCAGTGCATAGAAATTCCAGTTTTCGGATGACTTCACTCCGCCGCGTCCTTCACTCCTTCTCCCGCCTCGATCAGCGTAGCATCGCCATAGCGCGGGAGCGCTTCGATCTCGTCGATCGTTTCCAGCTCGCGCTTGCCGGTCTCGATGTTGAGCGCGGCGAACTTGCGGCCAGTGGACAGCACATTGCGCTCGAAGCTGCCGACGAACTTGTTGTAGTGCCCAACGGCGCTCGACAGGCCTGATCCGACGCGCTTCAAATGCTCGGCGGATACCGCGAGGCGATCGTACATTTCCTTGCCCAGTTCGGCGATCTCACGCGCATTGGCCGCGAGCGCCTCCTGCTGCCAGACGCTCGCCACCGTCCGCGCAATGGCAACAAGATTGGTCGGCGTCGCGATCAACACCTTCTTGCCGAACGCAAAATCCCAGAGCGTGGAGTCATGCTCCATCGCGGCCGACAGGAAATGCTCGCCCGGAACAAACATGATCACATAATCGGGCGCGTCACCGAATTGGGTTTGATAGGCTTTGCCGCCAAGCGCATTGACGTGATTCTTCATCGACTGGAAATGCCGCGCCATTGCGGTGGACTTGACCAGATCGTCTTCCGCCTCGAACGCGTCTTGGTAATCGTTGAGCGAAACCTTGGCATCGACAATGAGCGTGCGTCCACCCGGAATGCGTATCACCGCATCGGGACGCAGCCGCCCGTCCTCGGATTCGACGCTGACTTCCATCATGAAGTCGGTGTGTTGCGACAGCCCGCAGCTTTCGAGAACGTTCTTGAGCTGCTGTTCGCCCCAGCGACCGCGCGCCTTGGGAGCGTTGCGAAGTGAATTGACCAACCGTGCGGTCTCGTCACGGACCTGCTGCTGGCCAGCTCGCATCTGATCCATCAAGCCCTTAAGGTCGCCATAAGCCTCACTGCGGGTCGCCTCGATCTTCTGCACCTGCTCCTCATAGGTCTTGAGCCGTTCGCCGACCGGCGCCAGCAGCGTGCGGATCTTTTCCTCGTTCTTCTCTTCGGACTGCGCAAAGCGTTCGTTCGCGCGGCGCAGGAATGCCTCCTGCGCTTCTCCCAGCAGCTTGTTGCCGACTTCGCCGAACTGCTGCGAGAGCTGTTCGCGCGCTTCGACCAGCATCCGCACCTGCTTTTCATGGTTGGCGGCATCGGCCTTCATCGTGGCAAGCTCGCGCGCCGCGGCGGCGTGGTCGGCACGCAGGGTGTCGAGCTTTGCTGCCAGCTCGTCGGCCTGGCGTGCACGCTCGGCAGCGGCGGCGAGCTGGCCCGAAAGCGCGGCATGGTCGGTGCGCACGGCTTCCAGCCGCAGCGACAGGTCGTCGGCCAGCTTCGCCCGCTCGCTCGCGCCTGCCAGATCGCGGATCGCGGCGTTGAACCGCTCCTGCAGCTCCTTGAGCGCGCCTTGCGCCTCCTCGCGCTCGGCGCGCGCATCGGCGAGTGGCCTGCCGCCCAGCCACCAGCCAATGGCGAGCCCGATGATCAGGGCGACAACGATAAGGACGGCGACCACGGGGTCCATGCTGGTACTTTCCGATCGGGGTATGGAGAACGAAAAGCGAACCTAAAGCGCAGGGGAAGGCTTGGCAATGGGGCAAAGCCATCGCTCTGGGGACAACTGCCGCCGCCTTCGCGGGGGAAGCAACTGGGTAGTATACCCGTCATTCCCGCGAATGCGGGAATCCCGCTTTGGCGTAACGTACGCGCAGAAGCGGGACCCCCGCATACGCGGGGGTGACGATCTGATCTAAGCTGTCAAAGCGTTGGCGATCAAGCAGCCTTGCGCAGCTTCTCGAGCTTTTTCAGCACCATCTGGCGCTTGAGGCGCGAGAGGTGGTCGATGAAGAGGATGCCTTCGAGGTGGTCCATCTCGTGCTGCAGGCAAGTCGCCATCAGCCCGTCCATCGCCTCTTCATGCACCTTGCCGTCCAGATCCTGCCAGCGGGCGCGGATCGTCGAGGGACGCTCGACCTCGGCATACTGATCTGGGACCGACAGGCAGCCCTCGTTGTAGAGCGTGTGCTCGTCCGAGGGATCGAGGATTTCGGGGTTGATGAACACCCGCGGGGTCTTGACCAGCTCGCCGTCTTCGCCCTCGTGCTGCAGATCGATCACCAGCACGCGCTTGGGTACGCCGACCTGGATCGCGGCCAGCCCGATGCCGGGCGCGTCGTACATCGTTTCGAACATGTCGGCGACGAGCGTGCGCAGGTCTTCGTCGAACGTCTCGACGGGTGTGGAGACGGACTTCAACCGCGGATCGGGCACTTCAAGAATAGGGAGGATAGCCATGCCGCCCAGATATGACTGCAAAGCTGCCTGGTCAAGCCATGGGCAGAAGGAGAGACGCGGTCAGCCGCGCCCGAAGCTGCGCTGCGCGCCCATTGCGGCGCCCGCGACAGGCGTACGGCGGCCGAAGCTGCGGCGTTCGACCAGCGGGTTGGCCTCCTTTTCAAGCGACGCCAGCGACAGGCGGAACACATCGCGCAGCCCTACGATATCCTCGAGCAGCTCGTCGGGTTCCTGCTGGGTTTCGACACAGTGGCGCGCGGTCATCTCGATCTTCTCGGCCAGCATCGCCAGCTGCTCGGCGCCAAACTGCCATGATTCGCCCTTGAGCGTGTGCGCAGGCAGCACCAGCCTGGCAGCGCTCTTGTCGCGCATCGCGGCCTCGATCGCGTCGACGGACTTTGTGCCGTCTTCGCGGAAATAGCCCAGAATGCGCACGAAATCGGTTCCCAGCGTGGCACGCGCCTCCGCAAAGGTCGACCAGTTGATCAACGGCGCCTCTAGATAGGACATGATGCAATCTCCCGTCGTGCCCCAAAGCACTCCGAGAGTAAATTACCCCGACAATGGTAAACGAAGTCTTGCAACGTCCCAATAACCGCGCGCGGATGCCCGCAATATTTGCACAATAGGCCGCTTGCCCGCAGTCAGTCCTTGGCGAACGGGTTCTTGGGCGCGCGATAGGTCAGCCGCACCGGAACCGCGCCAAAGTCCAGGTCACGCCGCAGGCTGTTGATCAGATAGCGCGAATAGCTCTCGGGCAGCTCCTCCACCCGGGTGCCAAAGATGATGAAACCGGGCGGGCGGACCTTGGCCTGCGTCATGTAGCGCAGCTTGATCCGCTTGCCGCCGGGCGCAGGAGGCGGGTTGGTCTCGATCGCCATTTCGAACCAGCGGTTGAGCTTGCCGGTGGAGACGCGGCGCGACCACGCGGTGCGCGTTTCGAACGCGACCTTGATCAGCGTGTCGATGCCCTTGCCGGTGATTCCCGATATGGTGAGCACCGGCACGCCCTTGAGCTGCGCCAGACCTTCGTCGAGCGCGGCCTTGATGCCGTTGAACAGGCTCGAGGCGTCCTGCGCCACATCCCATTTGTTGATCGCGATGATCAGCGCGCGGCCTTCCTTGATCACGTTGTCGGCGATCTTGAGCTCCTGCAGTTCCAGCCCGCGGGTCGCATCGAGCAGCAGCACCACGACCTCGGCATAATCGATCGCACGGCGCGCATCGGCGACCGAGAGCTTTTCGAGCTTGTCGACCACCTTGGCCTTCTTGCGCATGCCGGCGGTATCGATCAGCCGCACGGGGCGCGAGGGCGCGCCGTCGGCGGGGTTCCAGGTCCAGTCGATCGCGATCGAATCGCGGGTGATACCGGCCTCGGGCCCGGTGATCAGCCGGTCCTCGCCGAGGATGGTGTTGATCAGCGTGGATTTGCCTGCATTGGGGCGACCGACGATAGCGAGCTGCAGCGGTGCAGCCTCCAGCGCGTTCTCGTCCACCGATTCGGCATCGATGTTGACCGCGGGCAGCTGCGTGTCGTCATCCCCGCCCTCGTCCCAGTCCTCGATCAGCGGGCGCAGCGCGTCGAAAAGCTCGGCAAGCCCCACGCCGTGCTCGGCGCTGAACGCGATCGGCTCGCCCAGGCCCAGCGAATAGGATTCCATCAGCCCGCCATCGGCAGCGCGGCCCTCGGCCTTGTTGCCCATCAGGATGATCGGGGTCTTGGTGGTGCGCAGCCAGCGCGCGATTTCCTCGTCCAGCGGGGTGATGCCGGCGCGGGCATCGAACACGAACAGCGCCGCGCGGGCGGTCGCGACCGCCTGCTCGGTCTGGCGGCGCATGCGACCGGGGAGCGTTTCGGGGTCCTCGTCCTCATAGCCTGCGGTATCGACGATCTGGAAGTGCAGGCCGAGCAGCTCCGCCTTGCCCAGACGCCGGTCGCGCGTGACACCGGGCTGGTCATCGACCAGCGCCAGCTTCTTGCCCACCAGGCGGTTGAACAAAGTGGATTTGCCGACATTGGGTCGGCCGATGATGACGATTTCAGGTAACATGCGCACGCCTGTATCGCGGAAGGAAGGTTTTGTCTCCCCCCGCGAACAGGTGCTTCGCTTTAGCCGGTGTCAGCGGAACGCGGTGATCGTTCCGCCATCGTCCAGGACGTACAGCGTGTTGTCCGCGACGATCGGAGGCAGCGAGACCTTTTCCTTCACGTCGAACAATACGCTGAAGCTGCCGTCAGAAGGATTGACCACACCGATTTCGCCCAGCGTATCGACGGTGAAAAGACGTCCGCCGGCCAGCACGGGGCCGTTCCAGTGTACCTGGCCTTCCTTCTTCTTTTCCTTGCGATACTGCTGCAGTTGGGTCGACCAGCGCACCTTGCCGGTGGCACGCGCGATGCACAGGATGCGCGCATCGTCGGTCAGCACGAACAGCCATTCGCCCGCGATCACCGGGGTCGAAATGCCTGCGATGTTGAGTTCCCAGATGCGCTGTCCGGTAACGAGTTCGTACGCCGCCATGCGGCCGCCCTCACCCACCGCATAGACGCGGCCGCGATCGATGATCGGGTCGGCATCGATATCGGTCAGCGACGACACCGAGGTCGAGATGCTGGTGCGCGCAAGCGCATCGGACCACAGGTTGCGGCCGTTTTCATAGCGATAGGCGATGAGCTCGCCGCTCGAGAAACCCGCGACCACGGTGCCTTGGCCTGCCGCGGGAGCGGCAACGCCGAACACGCCGGCCTGGCCCAGCGATCCGCCCTGCTGCCAGGCGATGGAGCCATCTGCCTGGTTGAGCGAGACCAGCTGGTTGTCCTGGGTCATCACATAGACCGAACCGAACGCCAGCGTCGGTGCGCCGCGCAGGGGGCCAGCAGGCTTCACCCGCCAGATCTGCGAGCCATCGGCGGAATTGAGCGCAGCGACCTCGCCCACGCCGTTGGTGGCATAGACACGGGTCGCATCGGCGCTGACGCCGCCGCCGAACACCGAGGCCGAACCGTCATCACGCGCTTCGAGTGCAACCTGCCAGACCTTGGCACCGGTGGCGGTATCGAAGGCGTGGACCATGCCATCGGTATCGACCGCATACAGCCGTCCGCCATAGACCACGGGAGCCGCCGCCAGCCGGACGCGCAGGCTGGAGCCTGCGATCTTGGCCGACCAGGCGCGCGTGATCGTCTCGCCGATCGACAGATGGCCGATCGCCTTGGTCGCGCTGCCGCCGGGCTGGTTCCAGTTGGCGTTGGTGACGGCCGCAGGCAGGATCACCGAAACGCCTGCAAGGTCCTTGTCAACTTCCGCGCCGCTTTCCGCGCGGGTGAGGATCGCGGTGCGGTTGCCAACGGTCGGCGTGATCTTGGGCTTGTCCTTGCCGCCCAGCACACCGCACCCGGCGACAGTAGCCGACAGCGCGAGAATCATTGCCCATTTCGCTTTTTGCATTGCCAGTCCAGCTCCCGAATCTTCAATAGTGCATCATCAACGGTAGCGACCCGCAAACTTGATATTACTGTCCCGCGGCCGGCGCGGAAAGTCCCGCAGCCGTGACAGGTTCTGCAACGCCTTGGGCCTTGCTGGGATCGCTCACCGCATCGACGCCCATGACACCAGCCAACTGACGGCTACGTGAACGAATGGTTTCAGGCACCTGCTTATCTTCCGACAGTTGCAGAAACAATGGTCCTGCAAGATCGGGCTTGTTCATGCGCATGTGCGCGATGGCGACCATCTCGCCTGCGCTCCCGAACCAGGGATTGCCCGGTACGGCCAGCGGCTTGAGCCGCGCGATGACATCGGCGGGCTTGAGGCTGTCATATTCCGCCGCGGTCTGGCGGATCAGCGCCAGATCGCGCAGCGGCTGCGGCAGGCTTTCGTCCGCCGCGACCTTGGCGAAGGTGGCTGCTGCCGCCTTGGGGTTGTCCTGTTCCTGCGCGATGCCCGCGGCCAGCAGCTGCGATACAGCGCGATAGCCCGGTTGATCGGCGGTTTCGAGCGGCTTGAGTGCATTGGCCGCGCCGCTGAGGTTGTTGTTGCGCACCGCATCCAGCGCGTTGGTCAGCTCTTCGCCGCGCTCGCCGGCCGCTTCTGCGGTGGCATGGCGGTAATAGAACCAGCCGCCCAGAGCGAGCAGCACAACGACGATGCCGATCAGGATGATCTTGCCGTAATTCTGAACGATTCCGGCCATCTGGTCCTGCCGCAGGGCATCATCGACCTCACGCATGAACATGTTGTCGCGCGCGGCATCTGCGTCCTTGTTAGGTGTCAGCGCCAATTGGGACTCCCTGAATCAAAACCCTTGCCGAAAGGCGTCCGCCCCGGCTCAAGCTGGCGTCTTTACCTGCCGGAACTTGCAAAAGCCATGGCAAATTTGGCGCTGGTTGGCGCTGTTTCAGAAGCGCTTTCGGAAGCTCAGCGAGATCACGCGGCCCTGCGGGTCGATGAAGCCGGGCTGGTAGCGCAGCGGTACGGTGCCATCCTGTGTGGTCACGCGCTGCTGTGCGTTGAAGATGTTGTCGACCGACAGCCGCAGCCGGCTTCCCTTGAGGAACGACACCGCTTCGGTGAGCTTGGGCTTGTTGTCGAAGTTGACGAAAGCGCGCAGGCCGAAAGTCGCGATGTCGTTGAAGCGCAGATCGGTCGAGCCGACCAGCCCGCCGCCATCGACTCGCGATCCGCTCTGGTAATTGCCGGTGAAGCGCAAGCCGATGCCGTTGAGGAACAGCCCGCCTTCCATCTCCACGCCATGGCGCGGCACGCCGCCGCTCGATCCGGTCGCCGAACCACCGAGCAGGTCGAGATCGGCCAGACCCGGACGGATGCGGATCGTCTCGGCAAAGCGGACGGTATGATAGATCGAGACGTTCCAGCGACCACCGCGTCCGCCCGGGCCAAAGCCGCCCGGAGGCCCGCCGCGCGGCGGGCCGCCTGCAGCTGCGCCAGCTCCGGCGCCGGGGCCGCGCGGAGCGGCATCGCCGCGGGTGGCGCCTCCGGGCGGAGCGCCAGCCTGGCCTTCACCGCGCGAAGGTCCGCCCGCGCCTGCAGGGGCAGCGCCCGGCGGGCCACCGCGTCCACCACCGGCGCCAGGGCCGCCAAAGCCACCGCCGCGCTGGTCGTTGCCGCCGATCCGCTTGGAGAAGTTGATGCCGTAGCGCACCCGGTCGCTGGTCACCCGGTCATAGTTGATCGCGCGCTGGTCGATCGCCAGCAGCGTGCCATCGGTGTCGCGGATGATGCGGTCGGGGAACGCCGCCTCGATCTCGGGGGTCAGCACCGGGAAGGACGAGGTGGTGCCATAGCTGCGGTTGCGGATGAACTCGGCGAGGAAATCCAGTCCTTCGAGGAAAGGCGGGCGATAATTGAGCGAAATCTTGACGTCGCGCCGTTCCTCGGGGGTCAGCAGCGGGTTGCCGCCGGTGATGATCGTCGCGAGCACGGTCTCGTTGCGCGCCAGATCGAAGGTGCTGATATTGGGGGTGACGATGCGCGGATCGCCCAGCTGGCTGATTCCGGGCGCGGCCTCTTCGGCGATCAGCGAAGCCTGGATCGTCAGCGTGTCGGTCGGCGCCCAGTTGAGGCCGTAGCCGAAGCTCAGCAGCCCGCCGACATCGCTCAGCTCGCGATAGCCAAGGTTGCCGTTGATCGAGAGCTTGCCGAACCATTCGCTCATGTACTGATCGACCAGCGGCACATCGATGTTGGCCGAGACGTTCGCCTCGCTGCGGGTGAGCGAAGTGTTGCCCTGCCCGGCCAGCCGGCTGTCTGTCGAATCCTGCAGTCGCCGGGCAAAGCCGCCGACCAGGGTCATCGCGATCGGCCCGGCGGGCAGATCGGCCACGGTGCCGTTGACGGTCAGCTGCGAATTGAACAGCTGGTTGCGGCTCTGCGCCGAATCGCTGATCAGCGCGGGCAGCAGCGTGCCGAGCGTGCCAGTGAACGGATTGATCGCGCCGGTGGGCGCAGAGATCGCCGCCTGCAGCCCCGAGACATCCGCGCCGCGGTCGATGATCGTCAGCGTATCGACCCGGGTGTAATCCCCGGTCAGCGCCCATTTCCAGTTGGCGGGCAGCACGCCGTTGGCGTTGAAGCCCAGTGAATAGGTGTCGCTGTCGACGGTGCGGGTGATGCTGCGCGGATCACCGAACGCGGTGAGCAGCGTGACATCGCGACCAAAGGGCGAGAACGGATTGGTCGCGGGAATGGTCAGCGTCGCGGTGTTGAGTCCGAGCAGCGAGGTCGCGAAATTGTTGGTGTAGGTCGCGTTGACCTGGACATTGGTGTCCGGCCCCAGATTGCGGATATAGGTCGCGTTCGCCTGGATGCGGTCCGAATTGGGGATCAGCGTGCGGAATTCACCGAGATCGGTGGTGTTCGCGGCGCCATTGAAGGCCGAGAGTGCTGGTGCTCCGGTGATCCCCTGCGGCACCCCTGCCAGCGACACCGGCCGTCCGGCCAGCGCGCTCAGCGCAGGCGAAATCTCGGCGCCCGTGCCAAAGGGCGATGCACCGATATTGCCGCCCAGCGCGAACGGTGCGCTGCTGTCGGGCTGGACGATGCCGCGCTCGCTTTCGCGCAGCGCGGTTGCCATCTCGTATTCGACATCGACGATCAGCCGGGTGTTCTTGCCCAGCTTGGTGAAGGTGCCCTCGAACTCGGTGGTGCCATAGCCGCCCTGGGTGGACAGGCCGTTGTCGATCTCGGCGGCAATGCTCTGGTAATTGTCGACCAGGATGAAGTTGATCACGCGCTGGTCGGGGCGGAAACCGTATTTGAGCGCGAGCTCCTCGGGGAACACCTCGACCTTCTGGATCGCTTCGGGCGGGATATCGCGGATCGCGCGGAAGCCCGAGACGCGCTGGCCGTTGAGCAGCACCACCGGGCCATCGCCGCCGCGTCCACGCGCGCTGCCGGTCTGCGGCGCGATCTGCGCGAGCAATTCGGCAAGCGAGGAGGCGCCATAGCTTGCGATGTCGGTGGTGTTGAGCTCGGTCACCGGAGGCACATCGGTCTGGATCGATCCGCGCAACCGCTCTGCGCGCACGACGATGGTATCGCCATCGTTGTCGGGCTCGGTATCGGCGGGCTGGGTTGCCGCGGTCTGCGCCTGATCGGCTTCGGCCGTTATCGCCGCTCCCGTTTCCGCCCCCGTGATCGCCACATTGGCAGCCTCGGCATTCGCCTCGGTATCGGCAAGCGATGCCGCCAGGGCCGCAGGGCTCCCCGCCAGCAGCAGTGCGGTGGCAAGCGTCACCCCAAGCGCCGGACGGGCATGGGGCATCGGGGCGGCAAGGGGGCGCAGCGTAAACATCATGGCTAGGTACGGCTCTTTTTATGGTTCGGACGCCGGGGGAGAGGCGCGATGGGGAATTAATCTGTTGCAGTGCAATATGATGCGGGGCCGAGCCTTAGCCAGTGCTGAATTGTAACAAATTTTCGCGCAAGCGGCGAAGCGCTGCGACAGACGACATCAACTCCCGTCTTTTCTTTTGCACGCTTTGTCTGTAAGGCGCGCTCACCTTTGCGCAGGCGGTTCCCCGGAACAGCGGCGCATTTCGATGACACACCGTTTGTGCCGTCATAACCAGAACCACATTGCAGGGGCCGAATGGCAAAAGAAGAACTTCTCGAAATGCGCGGCCAGGTGGTCGAACTGCTTCCCAACGCCATGTTCCGCGTGAAGCTGGAAAACGATCACGAAATCCTGGGCCACACCGCCGGCAAGATGCGCAAGAACCGCATCCGCGTGCTGGTGGGCGATGAAGTTCTGGTCGAGCTGACGCCTTATGATCTGACCAAGGGCCGGATTACATACCGCTTCAAATGAGCATGGCGGCGATGCCCCCGCTCATCCTTGCATCGGCCAGTCCGCGACGCCAGCAGCTGCTGGCGCGGATCGGCGTGACCGCCGATGCCATTGTCCCTGCAGATATCGACGAGACCCCGATCAAGGCCGAACTGCCGCGCGTCTATGCGCGGCGGATGGCGGCGCAGAAGGCACAGGTCGTCGCCAGCCAGCACCCCGACAGCGCGGTGCTTTCGGGCGATACCGTGGTGGCGGTCGGCCGCCGCATCCTGCCCAAGGCCGAAAGCGAAGCCGAAGCGCGGATGTGCCTCGAGCTGGTTTCGGGCCGCCGCCATATGGTGCTGAGCGCCGTCACCCTGATGCTGCCCGATGGCCGCAGCCTGCACCGGCTGTCCGAAAGCGCGGTCATCTTCAAGCGGCTCCACGCCGATGAGGTCGACGCCTATATCGCCAGCGGCGAATGGCAGGGCAAGGCGGGTGGCTATGCCATCCAGGGCAGCGCCGAGGCACTGATCCGCTCGATGGCGGGGAGCTATAGCGGCATCATGGGCCTGCCCTTGTACGAAACGCGCAGCATGCTGGTTACCGCCGGTCTGCTGAGCCCCGCCGCATGACCCACTGGATCCACGAAGACGGCATCGGCGAGGAGCGCGCCGCGCTGATCGAGCATGGCCGCATCGTCGAAGCGCGCATCCAGCGCAGCGATCTTGCGCTGGGCTGCGGCGCGGTGGTCGAGGCGCGGCTACTGGCGAAAAGCGCAGGCGGCCACCGCGCGCGCGTCGCGCTGGCCGATGGCCACGAAGCGATGCTGCAGCCGGTCCCCAAGGAGCTGAGCGAAGGCAAGATGCTGTGCGCCGAGGTGCTGCGCGAAAGCCTGTTCGAGGCCGGAACCGCGCGCCACAAGCCCGCCAGGCTGCGCGCGGTCTCCGCCGATACGCCGTTGCGCGCGACCCCGAGCCTGCTCGATCGGATCACCGCCGATGGGCACGAGATCGTCCGCGCCACACCGCACGGAGCCGATCTGCTCGCCGATTCAGGCTGGCACGATCTGCTGGCCGAGGCTGAAACCGGCGAGGTCGCCTTTACCGGCGGATCGCTGACGCTGTCGCCCACCCCTGCGATGATGGTGATCGATGTCGATGGCGACATCGCGCCGCGGGCGCTGGGGCTGGCAGCAGCAACGCAGAGCGCGCTCACGATCCGCCGCCACGGCATCGGCGGCGGCGTGGTCGTCGATTTCCCGACGCTCGCCGACAAGGCCGATCGCAATGCCGTGGCCAACTATTTCGACGCCGCAATGACCATCCCGTGCGAGCGCACCGCGATCAACGGCTACGGGCTGATGCAGATCGTGCTCAAACGCACCCGCGCCTCGCTGATCGAACTGCATGCCGCAGACCCGGTGCGCTGGCGGCTGCTCGCCGCGCTGCGCAGCGCCGAGCGCGATCGCGGCACCGGCCCGATCACGCTCGATCTGGCGTTGGGCGAATCGCGGCTGCTGCAACGCGAACCGGCGCTGCTCGAAGCACTGCAGCGCCGCAGCGGGCGCCCGGTTGTCCTCGCCGAACGCACCGCCTAGATACGGCATCATGACCGATCCTCGCCCCAATCCGCGCGCCTGCCCGATGTGCCGCAAGCCCGCGCGCGCCGAATTCACACCCTTTTGCAGCAAGGCCTGCAAGGACCGCGACCTGCTGCAATGGCTGGGCGAAGGCTATAGCGTCCCCGGCCCGCCCGCCGACCAGCCCGATGCGGATTATGATTGAGGCCGAATCCGAAAAGGGAGAACGGTCGCGCGATTTTGCTATGGACAAGCCCCGCCTGCCCTGCCTATAGGCGGCGCTCCAAATCGCCGGTGAGGCGATGCAGGCGGCACGTCGGTGCCACCAGATGCCCGGGTAGCTCAGTTGGTAGAGCATGCGATTGAAAATCGCAGTGTCGGCGGTTCGACCCCGTCCCCGGGCACCACTTCCTTCCTTTCATGATCAGGTCCCCGGCGTCCCGCCGCCTTGAGCCTTCTAAAAACGTCTGGCTTGGCGCGCGCCGGCGGCCCATGATCGGCGTGCGTCCGTTTTTCAGCAAGGAAAGCCAGATGACCGGCAGCATTCTCGTGATACTGGGATCGGAGCGCATATCCGGCCCGCCCGAACCGCCGCGGCTTGGCGAACGGGTGGCATCCGCATGCGTGCACAGGCTGGAGGCAAAGGCGGTGCCTGCCACGCTGGTCGACCCGATCGAGATCGAGCTGCCGCACCCCTTCAAGCCGCATTTCGCCTATCGCGGCGGATCGGCGCCTGAAGTGCTCGACCGGCTTGCCGCGCAGATCGCCACGGCCGATGGCTATGTGATGGTCAGCCCCGAATACAACCACATGATGAGCCCGGTGCTCGCCGACCTGCTCAACCATTTCGGCAGCTCGCTGTTCTCGTACAAGCCCAGCGCCATCGTCACCTATTCGGCAGGCCAGTGGGGCGGGACGCGCGCTGCGGTCAGCATGCGCACCTTCCTGTCCGAGCTGGGCTGCCTGCCGGTCTCGGCGATGATCCATGTGCCGCGCGCGCACGAGGTGTTCGGTGCGGATGGCACCTACCTTGCCGGCATCGATGCCGCGCGCTGGGACGGCTATCTGGACCGGACGCTCGACCAGCTGGGTTGGTGGGCGGCAGCGGCTGCGCGGCAGCGCGGCGATGGCGGCAAGCGGCCCGGCGCGTTCATGGTCGATCCATCGCAAAGAAATGCGCCCTGACGCCATGGCCGGGCCGGTCGCGCACCCGATGCCGGGCGATGTCAGGTTCACCACCCGCGCCGCGCCGCCTTCACTCGATCATGCGGTGCTCGAGCTGTGGCATCTCGACGATCCGGGGGCACCGCATTGCGGCTTGCCCAAGCCGTATGTCGAGATCGTGGTCAGCCTCCGCGGGATCCACTGGTGGCGCGCGGCGCCGGGCATGCCCGAGCATCGCTATGCCACCGCCTGGGTGACCCCGGTGCAGGACGGCCCGCGATATGCCCGCGCCGAAGGTCGGCGCGAGCTCGTGGGCGCACGGCTGCAGCCCTGGGCGGCCAAGGCCTGGCTTGGTACGCTGCCCCCCGGCAATGGCGCCCCGCCCCCCAGGCTATCGGCGCTGCTCGGCCGCGAGGCAGGTCTGTTGCGCGATTCGCTCAAGGCTGCGGACAGCCTGGACTCGCTGTTCGAACGCTTTGCTGCGTGGCTCGAGGTACGGCTGCCCGACCGCGATGCGATCACCCTGCCCGCCCCTTGTCGCGACACCGACCGCGCTATGGATCTCGCCAGAGCGGTCGAAGCGACGCCGCGGCACTATCGCAGGCTGTTTTCGGGCCGTACCGATCTGGCGCCCAAACGCTGGCTGCTGCTCCACCGGATCGACGCGGTGCTGCGCGATCCCAGGCTCGCCGACCCGCAATTCTCGCTCGCGGTGCTGGCGTGCGAGCATGGCTTTGCCGATCAGGCGCATCTCACGCGCGAAATGAAGCGGTTCACCGGAGCCACCCCCGGCCAGTTACGGCACCGCGCCGCGCATTATCCGCCGCACATGCTGATGCCGCGATGACCCCTTTGTTCAATCCTGCGCTTGCGCCCGCTGCTAATCGAGGCATCGAAAGGAGCTTGGCATGAGCATGGGACGGAAAATTTTGGCGGTGGTGCTGGGGACGGTCACTGCAGGGCTCGCGATTGCAGGGGTGGAGATGCTCGCGCATGGCCGCATCACCGGCGACGCATTGTTCGCTGCAGTGGCGGCGGGTTACGGGCTCGGCGCTTTCGGCGGCAGCCTGGTGGCATTCCGCCTCTCAGGGGCGCGCTGGACTGCGGTCGCGGTGACGGCGATCCTTGCGCTGCTCGCCATCGGCAACCTGTTCGCGCTGCCGCATCCGATGTGGTTCGTGCCGGTCGCTGCGGTCACGCTGGCGGCGGGCCATGCCGCAGCGATCGCGGTATCGCGCCGGTCTGGCGGACAGGCCTTGTCCTGACGGGGTCCCGGCCTATGATCGCGCATCAGGCACGGAGACGAATATGACGCTGAAAGACACGCTGGTTCCCACCTACATCCAGATGCTCGGGGCGCTCTCCGCGTGGCTGGACAAGGCATCGGACCAGCTGCCCGCTGACAGGGCCGCAACGATCATGCGCGCGCGGCTCGCGCCGGACATGTTCCCGCTGTTCACCCAGATCTGCTTTTCGTGCGTCCAGGCGCAGGAGGGCATCTTCCGCCTGCGGCAGGAGGAAATGCCCGCCTCGGTCGGCGCGCTGCTGGCGGACGGGCGCAACGCCGACACGACCACGCCGACGATCGCCGATGCTCAGGCCCGGATCGCCGAGACGCTGCGGATCGTCGAGGCAGCCGCTGCGGACGCGCCCGATCTGTCGCCCGATGCGCCGCTGGCGCACACCTTGCCCAACGGCATGGTGTTCGATCTCACCGCCGCGCAATACGTCCGCGACTGGGCGCTGCCGCAGCTCTATTTCCATGTGATGGCCGCCTATGCCATCCTGCGGGCCGAGGGCGTGGGCATCGGAAAGGCGGATTTCGTCGCGCACATGTTCCCCTTCCTGCGTCCAGGGACGATGCCGAAACCCGGCTGACCCTTGCGGCAACCGGACACAAGGCGAGTGCGTACGGAGCGATGATGACGCCAGGCTGGCGTCATCGACGAGTCCTTTTCGCGGGCTATCACCGCGATCAGCAAGGGAGAACGATGATGGCCTATGTTTCCGCAGCCGATGGCACGCAGATTTTCTACAAGGACTGGGGACCGCGCGATGCCCAGCCGATCGTGTTCCACCATGGCTGGCCGCTGTCGTCCGACGACTGGGACACGCAGATGCTGTTCTTCCTCGATCAGGGATTCCGCGTCGTCGCGCACGACCGGCGCGGCCATGGCCGGTCACAGCAGGTGAGCGAGGGACATGACATGGACCATTATGCCAATGATGCTGCAGCCGTCACCGCGCATCTCGATCTGAAGAATGCGGTGCACATCGGCCACTCGACCGGCGGCGGCGAAGCTGCGCGTTATGTCGCTCAGCACGGCATCCCGCAGGGCCGCGTCGCCAAGGCCGTGCTGGTCGCGGCGGTGCCGCCGATCATGATCAAGACCGAGCGCTACCCCGGCGGACTCGACATGGAGGTGTTCGACGGCTTTCGCAGCGGACTCTCCGCCAACCGCGCCGCGTTCTTCCGCGATGTCGCGTCGGGCCCGTTCTACGGCTTCAACCGCGAGGATTCTCAGCCCGATGAGGCGGTGGTCGATAACTGGTGGCGGCAGGGCATGATGGGAAGCGCCAAGGCGCATTACGATGGCATCAAGGCCTTTTCCGAAACCGACCAGACCGACGACCTGAAGGCGATGACCGTCCCTACCCTGGTGCTGCACGGCGATGACGATCAGGTGGTGCCTTACAAGAACGCCGCGCTGCTGCAGGCCGATCTGCTCCCCGATGCCACGCTGAAAATCTATGAAGGCCTTTCCCACGGGATGCTGACGGTCAACGCCGACACGCTCAACGCCGATATTCTCGCCTTCATCCGATCCTGATCCCAAAGGTCACGCGCCCGGTACGCAGAAAACGCGACGGACCGGGCGCGGAGCACCGCCAAGCCCCTGTTCTTTCTTTGTTCTTGACTCTATATCGGTGGCATGAGCGAAAAACCGATTCTGCAAAAATTGGGCGTGCTGGCCGACGCCGCCAAATACGACGCTTCCTGCGCCTCGTCGGGAACGATAAAACGCGACTCAACCGGTACCAAGGGGATTGGATCGACCGGCGGGATGGGGATCTGCCACAGCTATGCACCTGACGGCCGCTGCATCTCGCTGCTCAAGATCCTGCTCACCAATTTCTGCATTTATGATTGCCGCTTCTGCATCAACCGCGCGTCGAGCAACGTGCCGCGCGCGCGGTTCAATCCGGAAGAGGTCGTGCGGCTGACGCTCGATTTCTACAAGCGCAACTATATCGAGGGGCTGTTCCTCTCTTCCGGCATCATCCGTTCGGAAGATTACACGATGGAGCAGCTTGTCGAGGTCGCGCGGCTGCTGCGCGAGGAGCACCGTTTCGGGGGCTATATTCACCTGAAGACCATCGCCGGCGCTTCGCCCGAACTGATCGCGCGTGCAGGCCTCTATGCCGACCGCCTCTCGACCAATGTCGAACTGCCCACCGAAGCAGGGCTCAAGAGCTTCGCGCCAGAAAAAACCTCGGCGACGATCCGCAAGACGATGGCAGGCGTGCGCGTCGGGTTAGACGATGCGGCAGAAGCTGCGCGCGGGCGGCTGCTCAAGAAAGCCAAGCCACCGCGCTTTGCCCCGGCGGGCCAATCGACCCAGATGATCGTCGGCGCGGATGGGGCCAAGGACGACGACATCCTGCAATCGGCAACCAGCCTCTATTCGGGGTACAAATTGCGCCGGGTCTATTATTCTGCCTACAGCCCGATCCCCGATGCGAGCAGCGACCTGCCCCCCGTGCGTCCGCCGCTGATCCGCGAGCACCGGCTGTACCAGGCCGACTGGCTGCTGCGCTTCTACGGCTTTTCGCGCGGCGAGATCATGGAAGGCGCAGAGGGGGGCATGCTCGACCTGACGATCGATCCCAAGCTCGCCTGGGCGCTGCAGCGGCGCGAGGCGTTTCCGGTCGACATCAACCGCGCGCCGCGCGAGATGCTGCTGCGCGTGCCGGGCCTCGGCACCAAGGCGGTCGAGCGGATCATCGCCACCCGGCGGCTGGGTGCGGTGCGGCTGGGCGATCTGGCCAAGCTCACCGCCTCGGTGAAGAAGGTGCTGCCGTTCATCACCACCCCCGACTGGCGCCCCGGCGGGTTGACCGACAGCGAAAACTTGCGCGCACGCTTCGCCCCGCCGCCCGAGCAGATGAGCCTAGCGCTCTGAAGCCACGAACGATGCGCGAAATCATCCTCAAAACCCCCGGAGACTTTGCCGAATGGCGCGATGCCGCGCGCGCGCTGCTCGCCGCCGAGGTGCCGCCCGAGCAAGTCGTATGGCGGCAGGCGGGCGAGAGCGCCTCGCTGTTTTCCGACGACGCGCCGCTGGTGCCCGGGCGCACGGTCGCCCTGCCCCGCGCGCTGGTGACCACGCTCGACCGCGTGATCTGCCACCGCGATGCCAATGTGCCAACGCGGCTCTACACCATCGCCTGGCGCGCCTTGGGCGACCGGCGGCTGCTCGAACGGCGCACCGACAACGACGTCGACTGGCTGGCCAAGTCCGACAAGGCGATCCGCCGCGACCTGCACAAGATGCACGCGTTCGTCCGCTTCCGCAGGCTGGGCGGCGAGGATGCCGAACGCGAATCCTTCGTCGCCTGGTTCGAGCCCGAACACCGGATCGTGCGGCTGGCGGCACCTTTCTTCCGCAAGCGCTTCTACGGCATGGACTGGGCGATCCTGACGCCCGACGCGCGCGCGATCTGGCAGGACGAGACGCTCAGTTTCGGCCCCGGCGGCACCCGCGACGAGGTGCCCGATTCCGACGTGGTGGAGGAGCAGTGGCGGATGTATTACGGTTCGATCTTCAACCCCGCGCGGGTCAAGATTGCCGCGATGCGCGCCGAGATGCCCAAAAAATACTGGCACAACCTTCCCGAGGCGCAGGATATCGGCCCGCTGCTGGCGGGCGCGGGGGCGCGGGTCGAGCGGATGCGCGAGACTGCGGTCCAGCTCGCCAATCCGCGCAGCGACAAATGGCGCGTGCGGGGGGAGATGGAGGCTCCGATAGCGGGCGAAACAGCGACCCTCGAGGAGCTGGCGCGCAGCCTGCAGACATGCACCCGCTGCCCGATCCACTGCAATGCCACCCAGGCGGTCCCGGGCGAAGGCAAAGCAGGCGCGCGCATCATGCTGGTGGGCGAACAGCCGGGCGACCGAGAGGATCTGGAAGGCCGCCCTTTCGTCGGCCCGGCAGGCCAGCTGCTCGACGAGGCGCTGGCGGAAGCGGGGCTCGACCGCGCGCAGCTCTACATCACCAACGCGGTCAAGCACTTCAAGTTTGAGCCGCGCGGCAAGCGCCGGTTGCACCAGAACCCTTCCACCGGCGAGATCGACATCTGCCGCTGGTGGCTCGATCAGGAGCGCGCGCTGGTCAGGCCCGACATCATCGTCTCGCTGGGTGGCAGCGCGCTGCGCGGGCTCACCGGCAAGAGCGCCAGCATCGCCTCGGTGCGCGGCAAGCCGATGACCCTGGAAGGCGGCGAAAGGCTGGTGGCGACGGTGCATCCCTCCTTCCTGCTGCGCCTGCCCGACCGCCAGCGCGCCGCGGCCGAACGCGCCGCCTTCATCGCCGATCTGGCAGCCGCGCGGAAGCTTGCGCTGAATGCAACCTGATCGGGATCGCCGCGTAGGAGTGGGATGTTTATTCCTTGCAGCAATACCGATCATCCGCTGGCGCAACGGTTTCGCGCATTTATCAAGCAACCCGAATTCCCCTGTGTCGGCGCCAAGTCGGCTCTGGGCAAAGGGCAGATGCGGATCATCGTCGGGCGCGATCTGCGTTCCGGCTGGGACGATCTGCGCATCCTGCCCTCGCTGATGGCCATTGCGCAGGATTATGCGCGCGACCCCGTGCCGTTCCAGTCGCTGGCGGTGCTGTTCGAGGAGGACGCAGGTCTGAACGAAGAGCAGTTCGAACAGCATCTGTGGCAGCGGGTGCAATCGCTGACCGACAAGGACGCATGGCTCGGACAGGAGGCCGATCCGCGTGTGAGCTCGGACCCCGATGATCCGCATTTCTCGCTCAGCTTTGGCGGTGAGGCGTTTTTCGTCGTCGGGCTGCACCCGCATGCCAGCCGCCCCGCACGGCGCTTCGAGCGTCCGGCGCTGATCTTCAACCTGCACGACCAGTTCGAGCAATTGCGCGCCAATGGGCTTTACGACAAGATGCGCGGCACGATCATCGCGCGCGACATCGCGCTTGCGGGCGATGCCAACCCGATGCTGGCGGTGCATGGAACGGTCTCTGAAGCCCGGCAATATAGCGGCCGCCAAGTCGACCAGAGTTGGAAATGCCCGATGAGCCAGCGCAAGGTTGCCGATCATGCCCTCTGATCCCCGCAGCGAAATCCCGCCGCGCTCGGGAACCGCGTTCGAGCTGCGCAAGGGCCAGACACTGACCGTCATCGATGTGCGCGGCGAGCAGGTGGCTGATCTGCTGGCGTTCGACCGGGAGGACATTCACGAGGTCATCTCCTCGGGCCGCACGCTGGATTACGCCAGCCGAATATACCTCACCACCGGCGATCTGCTCTATTCCAACCGCAGCAACGTGATGCTGGAGATCGTCGCCGATGATGTCGGCCGCCACGATTTCCTGCTGACTCCGTGCTCGAAGGATACCTTCCGGATCATCTATGGCGACACCGATCCGCACCGCGGCTGCTTCGGCAATCTCGCCGCTGCTCTGGAGCCTTATGGCGTGACCGAGGACATGATCCCGGTGGCATTCAACTGCTTCATGAACGTGCCGGTCGATGGCACCACCGGCGAACTCCGGGTCGATCCGCCGCTGAGCAAGGCGGGCGATACCGTGACCTTCGTCGCGCACCGCGATCTGATCATCGGCCTCACCGCCTGTTCGGCGCTGCAATCGAACAACGGCTCGTTCAAGCCGATCGCCTACGAGATCAGCGGCTAGAGCTTTCGGGCGGCCAGGTAGAACCAGTCGCCCATCCCCAGCTTCGGCCCCGCCCACGCGAGCGGCGCGAACGCCAGCGCATAGGCCAGCCGTTTGGGGCTGCGCCTCAGCGTGCTCATGCTGCCGAAGGTATAGGCAAGGTCGATGCAGGTATGCTGCGTCCCAAGACAGGCAAATCCGCGCTGCTCGAGCATCACTGTCAGCGTGCGCACCGAGAACTGGTAGAGATGCCAGGGCGGCTCGGGATGCGGCCAGTGGCCCAGCACCCCCGCCAGCGGCTGCGAGGCCCTCGGGAACAGCCCATCGATGTTCGGGGTCGAGAGGATGAACAGCCCGCCGGGCTTGAGCAGCCGGTGTGCCGCCGCGATATCAGCTGCCGGATCGCGGACATGCTCGATCACGTCGAACATCGTCAGCAGATCGAAGCTTTCGGGCGCGGCATCGACCGCATGGATATCCCCGTCGGTCACCTGCAGGCCGAAATGGTCGCGCGCGAATTGGGCCGAGGCGGCGGAAAACTCCGCGCCTTCGGCCCTGAAGCCCGCAGATTTGGCCTTGTCCAGAAAAAGCCCTGTCGAACAGCCGATATCGATCAGCCGTCCGCCCGAGGCCCAGCGCCGGGTGAACACCAGATGCTCACCCGCCACGCCCGCCATGCGCGCAAAGGCCGGACTGTCGGGATCGTGCAGTTCGGTGTGATAATCCGCTTCGCCCTGATACATCGCGGCAAGCTCGGTGGGCTCGGGCGGATCGGCGATATAGGCCAAGCCGCAGTTCGAGCATTCGACCAAGGTATAGCGCCCCAGGCTGGCGAGCAGGCGGGGTCCGGTCGATCCGCAATGATTGCATACGGCCTGCGGCCAGGACTGCGCCATGTCAGGTTCCTTTTGACGGCTTGTGTCGATGTCGAGGTCGCAACTCGCCCAAGGGGATATCGCGCGACGGTGAACAACGGGTAAACCTGTTTCGCGCACCATTGGGTTCAAGCGATCTTAACCGTCCTTGTCTAGACCGGCGCGCATCGCTTCACCCACGTTCGGAAACCATCGCTCGCATGCAACCCGTTGCCACCCAGGTCCGCTTTCTGCTCGGCGACCGCCCGATCCTTGCGGCGCGCCGGATGCTGGTGCCGATCGGCTATGGGCTGGATGCCATCCTGCGCAATGCGCCCCTGCCCGCAGCGCCGTTGCCGTCCGATGCCGATGGCTATCGGCTGCAATCGGTCCCGGTCGCGCGGATTGCGCAACTGGACCGCGACTTTGCCGGGCTGGTCGCCTCGCAGCCGCAGCTTTACGCGCGGCATTATATCGACATGGCGCCGGGCCATGACGGCTATATGGCGCAGTTCTCGTCCAAGACGCGCGCGACGCTCAAGCGCAAGATGCGCAAGCTGGCCGATGCCGGCGGGGGCGAACTGGATATCCGCAGCTATCACCGACCCGATCAGCTCGATGCCTTTTTCGACGCCGCGCTGCCGCTGTCGCAGCAGACCTACCAGGCGCGGCTGCTCGATGCCGGACTGCCAGGGGATGATGGCTTCCGCGCCGAGGCACACAGGCTCGCGCGAGCGGACAATCTGCGCGCCTATGTGCTGTTCCTGCAAGGCCGGGCTGCTGCCTATCTGTATCTGCCGGTCGCCGATGATGTGCTGATCTACGCCTATCTCGGCTATGATCAGGCGTGCGCGCAGCTTTCACCCGGCACCGTTCTGCAGATGCACGCGCTCGAGCAGCTGTTTGCCGAGCAGCGCTTTCGCTATTTCGATTTCACCGAGGGCGATGGCGCGCACAAGGCGCTGTTCGGCACCCATCAGGTGCAGTGCGCGACGCTGTTCCTGCTCAAGTCCACGCTCGCCAACCGCGCCCTGCTCGCGGGACAACAGCGCTTCAACGCCGCGGTCGAGGGCACCGGCGCGTGGCTAGACCGGATCGGCGCCAAGGCCAGGATCCGCAAGCTTTTGCGCGGCTGACGAACAGCCAGGGCGCTGCAACTTCGCCTAGACGGCAGCGAGTGACTCGAACACCGCGAATTCGTTGAGGAAGAAGGTCGACAGGATCCCCGCTTCATAGCGGATGCGGCTGACCGCCTGCTCGCCGTAGCGCAGCGCGGTGCGTACCAGATTGGCGGGCAAGGTGGTGATCGACTTGCGACTGCGAGGCTCCAGCGCGTCGAAGCCGATCGGCTCGAGCCGCTGGTGGTCGGCGATGTTGCGGCACATCGCATCGAATCGCCGCACGACGATGGGATTGGCGCGGGTGCGATCGCGGCTGAGCAGTTCGAAGCTGTGGCTGACGATGGTGAAGCACGGCCAGCCGTCTTCGGCAGCATGGGTCAGCGCATCGCGCATTTCCCAGGCGGAGAGCGCGCACAATTGCACCGAGCGGATGCTGCCCGGGCGATCCTGGATGACACTCACCGGGATGATGCCGACCCCCAGATGCTCGCTGAACGGCGGCGTCGCCGGTGGCAGGTCGATATCGCATTCGCCAGAGAGGAACGAGGGGTTGAAGCTGCTGTCGTAGCGCACCCCGATCGCGCTCAGCGCGCGCAGGGTGTCGTCATTGGCGCCAAAATTGCCCGCGCGAAACGCGGTCGGTTTTGGCGCTCCGGCCATGATCAGTAAGGCGCGCGCCTGTTCGAGCAAACGGATCTGGTCGTCGAGCGGGAAATCGGCGATGTTGCGTCCGCGCAGATGCGCATGTTCGTGATCGCGGGCAAATTCCAGCCATTCGGTGTGGATGTGCAGCTGCACCTCGTGCCCGCGCTTGAGGATCGGCTCGACGATCCGCGCGATCACCCCGGGGCCATAGACCAATGCGGGCATCGGATCGACGAAGAACACTCCGGTCAGCCCTGCAGCCTCCAGCCGGTCCATCTGGTAGAAGATGCCGAATTCGCCATCGCGGCACTTGCCGGCGATCGAGCTGTCGAAATTGTCCTGCGCGCTCGCGCCCTCCTGGAAGAGCTTGAGCGACAATTCGGTATCGACGGTGAACTGAACCTTGGTGACCATCATCCTGCTCTATGTCGAGGGGGTTAAAACCGGCTTACCAATGTCGCAGCGCATTAAAAATGCTACACGCGAAGCCGCGCAAAGTCTATCCGATGTTAATTCCGGGGTGTTTCGAAATGAGGCATTATATAGTCCGTACGCACTATGCCCCCGGGCTGAAGTGCACCTTCAATAAGCCAACCCGATAGCTTGTTGCTAATAGTTTTCAATTGCATAGATAATTGGCGGAACAGGGCTTTTGACGGTTGAAATGCCCGCCCAAGCGGCCTAGGCAGGCCCCCTAGGCGACGATTCAGGCCGGGAAATCCGGCTGGCGCCAGCCTCAGGTCGTGAAACGGACACATATTTTGCCGGATTTCTGCTCAGGGAACGCACACGCACCATTTTCACCCCCGCATTCCTGACAGGCAGTTTCGGCCGGGCTTCATAACTTTCGGAAAGGATTGACCATGGCACGCAAGAAGATCGCGCTGATCGGCGCAGGCAATATCGGCGGCACGCTCGCGCACCTCGCGGCGCTCAAGGAACTGGGCGATATCGTGCTGTTCGATGTGGTGGAAGGCGTGCCCCAGGGCAAGGCGCTCGATCTGTCGCAGTGCGGCCCGGTCGAAGGCTTTGACGCCAAGATCACCGGCACCAATGATTATGCCGACATTGCTGGCGCCGATGTCATCATCGTCACCGCAGGCGTTGCCCGCAAGCCCGGCATGAGTCGCGACGACCTGCTGGGCATAAACCTCAAGGTCATGAAGGCCGTGGGCGAAGGCATCGCCGCCAACGCGCCGAACGCGTTCGTCATCTGCATCACCAACCCCCTCGACGCGATGGTCTGGGCGCTGCGCGAATTCTCCGGCCTGCCGCACCACATGGTCGTCGGCATGGCGGGCGTGCTCGACAGCGCGCGCTTCAGCCACTTCATCGCCGACGAATTCCAGGTCTCGGTGCGCGACGTGAACACTTTCGTGCTCGGCGGTCATGGCGACACCATGGTTCCCGTGGTCCAGTATTCGACCGTCGCTGGCATCCCAGTTCCCGACCTCATCAAGCAGGGCCGTTCGACCAAGGAGCGCATCGACGAGATCGTCAAGCGCACCCGCGGCGGCGGCGGCGAGATCGTTGCGCTGCTCAAGACCGGTTCGGCCTATTATGCGCCCGCCACCAGCGGTATCGCGATGGCCGAAGCCTATCTGTCGGACCAGAAGCGCCTGCTGCCCTGCGCAGCCTTTGTCGAAGGCAAATACGGTCTTGATGGCCTGTATGTCGGCGTGCCGGTGATCATCGGTGCCGGCGGCGTCGAGCAGATCGTCGAGATCGAACTCGACGACGAAGCCAAGGGCAACCTTCAGGTGTCGGTCGATGCGGTCAAGGAACTGCTCGACGCGTGCCGCAACCTGGATTCGAGCCTCGCCTGATGGCGGCCTCCGGTCTTCTGATCGGACTTTTCGCGCTGGCGGCGATGCAAGATGCGCCGCCAGCCGAAAACCCCTACCCTGCGCGAGAGGTTCTCTCCGCGTTTGCGACCGCCTGTTCGGGTATCGAAAACATGGCCGTCGCCAAGGCATCGGTGCTCGCCGCAGGCTGGCAGCCGGTGCCTGCCGATGACACCGGAGCGCTGATGGCACTGGTCGCCTTCGGCAAGGCGAAGCTCGCCGAGAGCGATCCCGACATGCAGCTCATCGAAGGCGGCGAATACCGCATGACCGTCGCCGGGCGCGAGCTGGGCGTCGTGCTGTCGGGCGTCGATCTGGAAAAGATCCGCTCGCAGGGCTGCCGCGTCTATGATTTCACCGCCGCCAGCGCCATATCACCGGAGGATCTGGAAGGCTGGGCCGCGCGTAAGCCCAACGACACCCAGACGCCCGAGGGCGGGATCATCAAGCATGTGTGGAACCCGGGGCTGAAACCCGGCCACATGGAAATGGAAATCAGCTTCGTGCCACAAGGCGCACTCGCCGCCGCCAACATTCCCCTATCCGGCCTCGTCTTCACGGCCACTGCAATGGAGTTTCTGAAACCATGAGCATTCTCGTCAACAAGCACACCAAGGTGATCACGCAGGGCATGACCGGCGCCACCGGCACCTTCCACACCGAACAGGCGCTGGCTTATGGCACCCAGATGGTCGGCGGAGTGACGCCGGGCAAGGGCGGAACCACGCATATCGGCCTGCCCAACTACAACACCGTGGCTGAAGCGAAGGCCGCCACCGGCGCGACCGCAAGCTGCATCTATGTTCCGCCGCCGTTCGCCGCGGATTCGATCCTGGAAGCGATCGATGCCGAAATGGAACTGATCGTCGCGATCACCGAAGGCATTCCGGTGCTCGACATGGTGCGCGTCAAGCGCGCTCTGGTCGGCAGCAAGTCGCGCCTCATCGGCCCCAACTGCCCCGGCGTGCTGACCCCCAACGAGTGCAAGATCGGCATCATGCCCGGCAGCATCTTCAAGAAGGGCTCGGTCGGCGTCGTCTCGCGCTCGGGCACTTTGACCTATGAAGCCGTACACCAGACCACCGCAGTCGGCCTCGGCCAGACCACGGCTGTCGGCATCGGCGGCGATCCGGTCAACGGCACCAACTTCATCGACGTGCTCGAACTGTTCATGGCCGACGACGAGACCACCTCGATCATCATGATCGGAGAAATCGGCGGCAGCGCCGAAGAAGAAGCCGCGCAGTTCATCAAGGACGAAGCCAAGCGCGGCCGCAAGAAGCCGATGGTCGGCTTCATCGCAGGCCGCACCGCGCCTCCGGGCCGCCGCATGGGCCATGCAGGGGCCATCGTTTCGGGCGGCGAAGGCGGCGCGGACGACAAGATCGCGGCGATGGAAGACGCCGGCATCCGCGTCTCCCCCTCGCCCTCGCTGCTCGGCCAGACGCTGGCGGAGCTACTGGAAACGGTGTGATTTTGGCTACCCTCTCATCCGAAAGTCGGTCCCCTGCGCAGGCAGGGGGCCATCTCCTGACTGATCGGGATTGAGCGGGGGGTGCGGTCATGCGCGAGGGCTATGTCTACATCATGGCCAACCGCAGGAAAGGCACCTTGTATATCGGAGTGACCAACGATCTCGTCCGCAGGGCGGACGAACATCGCAACGGGCAGATCGATGGCTTCACCAAGAGGCACGGCTGCACCAGGCTGGGCTGGTTCGAAGCATTCGAAGACCTGCACGAGGCCAGGCTGGTCGAGGCGCAGATGAAGAAATGGAAGCGGGCATGGAAAGTCCGCGTGATTGAAGAGTTGAACAAGGACTGGGACGACCTGTGGTGGCAACTTGGTCTCTAGCCAGACCAATACGATCGCCTGCGCAGGCAGGGCCCATCTCCGGGCGGATCGGGATTGAACGGCCGGAGCATCGAACGGCCAGCTTAGGAGATGGCCCCCTGCCTTCGCAGGGGACCGTGTTCGGCGATTAAGTGGATAGAACGTATGACCTACGACGCAAACGATTATGATCCCGCCGAGGGCCCCCAGGCGGGGCCGAGCTGGCAGCTGAGCAACTGGCCGCTGGGCGATGGCGATGACCTGACCGCAGCGCTCGACCCGATGCAGATGCAGGTTGCGGTCAAGGCCGCGATCCGCAGCGCGTCGGCAGGCGCGGGCCAGCCGGTGGACGAGGCCGCGATCGCGCGCGCCGCAGACCGCTCGATCCGCGCCATGATGCTGATCCGCACCTACCGGGTGCGCGGCCATCTGGCAGCGGATCTTGATCCGCTGGGGCTGTCGCAGCAGGATATCCCGGCTGACCTGACCCCCGAATATCACGGATTCACTGCGGCCGAGATGGACGAGAAGGTGTTCCTGGGCGGCACCATGGGTTTTGAAAGCGCCACCGTGCGCCAGCTCATCGATACCCTGCGCGCCAACTACTGCGGCAAGGTCGGCCTTGAATACATGCACATCTCGGACGTGGAGGAGCGTCGCTTCTTCCAGGACCGGATGGAAGGCGTCGACAAGGTCATCGAATTTACCGAGAACGGCAAGAAGGCCATTCTGTCCAAGGTGATCGAAGCCGAAACGTTCGAGAACTTCCTCGGCAAGAAATACGTCGGCACCAAGCGCTTCGGGCTTGATGGCGGCGAATCGATGATCCCTGCGCTCGAGGCGGTGATCAAGTACGGCGGCCAGCTTGGCCTCAAGGAAATCGTCTACGGCATGCCGCATCGCGGCCGCCTCAACGTGCTCGCCAACGTGATGGCAAAGCCCTATCGCGTGATCTTCCACGAGTTTTCGGGCGGTTCGTCCAACCCCGACGACGTCGCAGGCTCGGGCGACGTGAAGTACCACCTTGGCACCAGCACCGATCGCGAATTCGACGGCATCAGCGTCCATATGTCGCTGGTCCCCAACCCCTCGCATCTCGAGGCGGTGGATCCTGTCGTGCTGGGCAAGGTTCGCGCGCAGCAGGTCAACCGCGACGATCTGGCCGATCACAGCCAGGTGCTGCCCGTGCTGCTGCACGGAGATGCTGCGTTTGCCGGTCAGGGCATCGTGTGGGAATGCCTCGGGTTCTCGGGCATCCGCGGCTACAACACCGGCGGCTGCATCCACTTCATCGTCAACAACCAGATCGGCTTCACGACCAGCCCGCAATTCGCGCGCTCCTCGCCTTACCCCTCCGATGTCGCCAAGGGCGTTCAGGCGCCGATCCTGCACGTTAACGGCGATGATCCCGAAGCTGTTACCTTTGCCTGCAAGATGGCCATCGATTTCCGCCAGCAATTCCACCGCGATGTCGTCATCGACATGTGGTGCTACCGCCGGTTTGGCCATAACGAAGGCGACGAGCCCAGCTTCACCCAGCCCCAGATGTACGCCAAGATCCGCCAGCATCCGCGCGTCAGCAAGATCTATGGCGATCGCCTGATCGACCAGGGCGTGGTGACGCAGGACTGGATCGACGGCACGGCCACGGCGTTTTCGGACAATCTCGAAGTCGAGTTCGAGGCGGGCAAGACCTACAAGGCGAACCAGGCCGACTGGTTTGCCGGACGCTGGTCTGGCCTGCACGCGCCTGCCGACCCCGAATATGCGCGCCGCAATGTCGAAACGGGCATCGACCGCAAGCTGCTCGAGAGCCTGGGCCGCACGCTGACCACGATCCCCGAAGGCCATGAGGTTCACAAGACCCTGCGCCGCGTGATTGATGCCAAGCGCGACATGTTCGACAAGGGCGAAGGCTTCGACTGGGCGACCGGCGAAGCGCTGGCGTTCGGGTCGTTGGTGTCGGAAGGCTATGCCGTGCGTCTGTCGGGCCAGGATTCGGGTCGCGGCACGTTCAGCCACCGCCATGCGGTGTGGATCGACCAGAACACTGGCGGCCGCTATCTTCCTCTGGAACAGGTTCCGCACGGCCGGTTCGAGGTGCTCGACAGCCCCTTGTCCGAATATGGCGTGCTGGGCTTCGAGTACGGCTATGCGATGGCCGACCCGAAGACGCTGGTGCTGTGGGAAGCGCAGTTCGGCGATTTCGCCAACGGCGCGCAGATCATGATCGACCAGTTCATCGCCAGTGGCGAGGCCAAGTGGCTGCGCGCCAACGGTCTGGTGATGCTGCTGCCGCACGGCATGGAAGGCCAGGGGCCCGAGCACAGCTCGGCACGCCTAGAACGCTTCCTGCAGCTGTGTGCAGGCGACAACATGCAGGTGTGCAACATTACCACGCCGGCCAACTACTTCCATGTGCTGCGCCGGCAGATGCACCGCCCGTTCCGCAAGCCGCTGATCATCATGACGCCCAAATCGCTGCTGCGACACAAGATGGCGGTATCGAAGACCAACGACTTCTGCGGCAACAGCCACTTCATGCGCATCCTGTCCGATCCGGCCCAGCCGGAGGACAAGGACGTCAAGCGGCTGGTGCTGTGTTCGGGCAAGGTCGCGTTCGACCTGATGGAAGCGCGCGATGCGGCGGGCGACAAGCACACCGCGATCATCCGGCTGGAACAGCTCTACCCCTTCCCCGGCGAGCCGCTGACCATCCGCCTGAAGCGCATGGTCAATCTGGAAGAGGTGGTCTGGGCGCAGGAAGAGGCGCGCAACAACGGCGCGTGGTTCTTCGTCGAGCCGTTCATCGAGGAATGCCTGGCCGATGCCGGGGTCGCCCCCAAGCGTCCTCGCTACGCAGGCCGGATCGCGGCGGCATCGCCCGCCACCGGTCTTGCCAAGCGGCACCAGGCCGAACAGGGCGCGCTGATCGCAGACGCGCTTGGCCATGATGTCCGCGATGAGATCCGTCGTCAGCGCAAGAGCTGACTACCCGCAAGAATATGAAGTTGTTTCCGCGAGTTGAAGCGGACAAAGACGAAGGTTTGTGAACCATGAGCATCGAAGTCAAAGTCCCCGTTCTGGGTGAATCGATCAGCGAAGCCACCATCGGCGAGTGGCTGAAGAAGCCCGGCGATGCGGTCGCCGCCGATGAGGCGATCGCGAGCCTGGAAACCGACAAGGTCGCGGTCGAAGTCCCCGCGCCGTCGGCAGGCGTGATGGGCCAGCAGATGTATGCCGCTGGCGACACCGTTCAGGTCGGCGCGCTGCTGGCGATGATCGAGGCGGCTGGAAGCGCCGCCGCAGCGTCGCCGCCCGCGACGCCTGCTCCGGCCCCTGCCGCCGCCCCTGCCCCTGCCCCCGCCGCTGCAAAGGCCGATCCTGCGCCTGCCCCGTCGGTCAGCTCGGGCGAGCCGGTGAGCCTGTCGCCTGCGGTGCGCCGTCTGGTGCTCGAACATGGGCTTGACCCCACCGGCATCCGTGGAACCGGCAAGGATGGCCGTCTGACCAAGGAAGACGTGCTCGCTGCGGCTGAATCCGCCAAGGCTGCGCCTGCTCCCGCCGCAGCGCCCGCGCCTGTCGCTGCCAGCGCACCCACCGCCAGCGGCGCTGCCGGTCGCGAGACCGAGCGCGTGCGCATGACCCGCATCCGCCAGACGATCGCCAAGCGCCTCAAGAGCGCGCAGGATACCGCTGCGATGCTGACCACGTTCAACGACGTGGACATGACCGCCGTCATCGAGGCGCGCAACAAGTACAAGGACCTGTTCGAGAAGAAGCACGGCATCCGCCTGGGCTTCATGGGCTTCTTCGCCAAGGCCGCGTGCCTTGCGCTCAAGGATGTCCCGTCGGTCAACGCGCAGATCGAGGGCGACGAGATCGTCTATCACAACTACGCCGACATCTCGGTCGCGGTAAGCGCGCCCAACGGCCTGGTCGTGCCGGTGATCCGCAATGCCGAAACGCTGTCGTTTGCCGGCATCGAAAAGACCATCGCCGACTTCGGCAAGCGCGCCAAGGACGGCACGCTCAAGATGGACGAGATGATGGGCGGCACCTTCACCATCTCGAACGGCGGCGTGTTCGGTTCGCTGATGTCGACCCCGATCATCAACCCTTCGCAGAGCGCAGTGCTCGGCCTTCACCGCATCGACCAGCGCCCGGTGGTGATGCCCAATGGCGAGATCAAGGCGCGCCCGATGATGTATCTGGCCCTGTCCTACGACCACCGTCTGATCGATGGCCGTGAGGCGGTGACCTTCCTGGTGCGTATCAAGGAAGCGATCGAGGATCCGACGCGGTTGCTTATCGATCTTTGATAGCGTGTCCGGCGTGGGCGGGAAGCTGCAATTCCTTCTTGCGTCACCCCCGCGCAGGCGGGGGTCCCGCTTTTTCTCTCCGGCATCGCAAGGCGGGCTTGCCGCGTTCGCGGGAATGACGGGGATGGAATTGCAAACGTAGCCCGGTTAAATCCGGCGCACGATGGAGTTTGAAAATGGCTGACTATGATTTCGACGTTCTGGTGATCGGTTCCGGTCCCGGTGGCTATGTCGCGGCAATCCGTGCGGCGCAGCTCGGCCTCAAGACCGCCTGCATCGAAAGCCGCGAGACTTTGGGCGGCACCTGCCTCAACGTCGGCTGCATCCCGTCCAAGGCGATGCTGCACGCGTCCGAGCTTTTCGAGGAAGCCGCTAGCGGCAAGCTCGCCAAGCTGGGCATCAAGGGATCGGTCACGCTCGACCTCGAAACCATGCACGCGCAGCGCCGCGATGCGGTCAAGGGGCTGACCGGCGGAATCGAATATCTGTTCAAGAAGAACAAGGTCGAGTGGATCAAGGGCCGCGGCGCGTTCACCGGCGCCGATACGGTGGCCGTGGGCGACAAGAGCTATCGCGCCAGGAACATCGTCATCGCCACCGGATCGTCGGTAACCCCGCTGCCCGGTATCACGGTCGATAACGACAGCCAGATCATCGTCGATTCCACCGGCGCGCTCGAGCTTGCCAAAGTTCCCGGCCACATGATCGTCATCGGCGGCGGCGTGATCGGGCTCGAGCTCGGCTCGGTGTGGAAGCGCCTGGGCGCCAAGGTCACCGTGGTCGAATATCTCGACATGATCCTGCCCGGCATGGACAGCGAAATCCGCAAGGAATCGCTCAAGGTGTTCAAGAAGCAGGGCATCGAGTTCAAGCTGTCGACCAAGGTCACCGGTGCTAGTGTCGAAGGCGGCAAGGCGATGCTGTCGGTCGAACCCTCAGCCGGCGGCGACACCGAAATCATCGAGGCCGACGTCGTTCTGGTTTCGATCGGCCGTCGTCCCAATACCGACGGCCTCGCGCTCGACAAGGCCGGCCTTGCCGTCAATGGCCGCGGACAGGTCGAGATCGATCATGATTTCAGCACCTCGGTCCCCGGTATCTGGGCGATCGGCGATGTCGTTCCCGGACCCATGCTCGCGCACAAGGCCGAGGACGAAGGCATCGCGGTGGCCGAGAACATCGCGGGGCTCACCGGTATCGTGAACCACGACATCATCCCGAGCGTGGTCTACACCATGCCCGAGATCGCCGGCGTCGGCCTCACCGAAGAGCAGGCCAAGGAGCGTGGTGAGATCAAGGTCGGCAAGTTCCCGATGATGGCCAATTCGCGCGCCAAGACCAACCATGAAGGCGACGGCATGGTGAAGGTGATCGCCGATGCCAAGACCGACCGCGTGCTCGGCGTGTGGATCATCGCGTCATTGGGCGGCACCATGATCGCGCAGGCGGCACAGGCTATGGAGTTCGGTGGCACCAGCGAGGACATCGCCTACACCTGCCACGCGCACCCCACGCACAGCGAAGCGCTCAAGGAAGCCGCGATGGCGGTTCAGGGCAAGCCGATCCACATCTGACGGCCTTTGCAGGCCGACACGGCGGACGCGTCATCGTACTGGTGACGCGTCCTCGCCCGTCAGCGGCGCGATCCGCCGCGCGACATCGTCCAGCCAGCCGATGAACGCATCCACCCGCGCGAGCTTGCGCATGTCGCGGTGCACCACCAGCCAGAAACTGCGGTGGATCGCGACCCGATCCGCCAGCACCCGCTCCAGCCGCACGTTCTGCTCGCCCATGAAGCACGGCAGGATCCCCACCCCGGCGCCCGACGCGATCAGGCTGTGCTGAACGTTGATGCTCGAGCTGGTCAGCACCGGCTCAAGGCCTGGGCCGATTTCGTCGAGATAGCGCAGTTCGTCGGCATAGATGAAATCGGGGATATAGCCGATCAGCGGGTGGCGACGCAGGTCGTCGACGCTGGCGATCGGTCCGGCGGCGGCGATGTAATCGCGGCCGGCATAGACCCCCAATTGATAGTCCACCAGCTTGCGCACCTTCAACGGCCCCGCGGTCGGGCGTGACAGCATGATCGCCAGATCCGCCTCGCGCTTGGACGGGTTCAGAAAGCCGTTGGTGGCCACCAGCTCGATGCGGATCGCGGGGTGAAGGCGGTGAAACTCGGCCAGGTTGTGGCTGATCACCCAGGCGGCAAAGCCTTCCGCCACGCTCACCCTTATGGTGCCGGCAAACACCGTCTGCTCGCCGGTCAGCTCGGTGCGCGCATCCACCAGCGCCTGCTCGGCGCCTTCGGCATAATGCAGCAGCTTGCGCCCGTGCTCGGTGAGCGCAATGCCCTTGCCGCTTGCCTCGAACAGCGTGGACTGCAGGTCGCCAGACAGCCGCGCCAGCCGCCGCGCGACGGTGGTGGGGTCGATCTCCAGCCGCCGTGCGGCTTCCGCCACCGATCCGGCGCGCGCCAGCATCAGGAAAATGCGCAGATCATCCCAGTTCATAAGCCATGCCGTGTCATGCGAACCCTCTTGTGGCCATTGTATTTATGCAGCCCGCTGTGACGTTTTTACGCAATTGATTGCATGAATGCCAGAGGCTATTGCGCTGTCCAAGCGACAAGCACCTACAGGAGAGCGACCATGCGCACCGTCACCCACCGTCTGGCCACCGGCGTTTCTGCCCCCGCCAGCCCCCGCCAGTCCGACATCTTCGATCCCAACAGCGGCTCGGTGCAGGCCAGGGTCGATCTGGGTGACAAGGCGGTGCTCGACGCCGCGGTCGATGCCGCGCTCGCCGCGCAACCCGCCTGGGCCGCAACCAACCCGCAGCGCCGCTCGCGCGTGATGTTCAACTTCAAGGCGCTGGTCGAAGCCAATATCGATGAACTCGCAGCCCTGCTGTCGAGCGAGCACGGCAAGGTCCATGCTGATGCCAAGGGCGATATCCAGCGCGGTCTGGAAGTCATCGAATTCTGCTGCGGCATCCCGCACGCCTCCAAGGGCGAATACACCCATGGCGCGGGCCCGGGCATCGACGTATATTCGATGCGTCTGCCGATCGGCATCGGCGCCGGCATCACCCCGTTCAACTTCCCCGCGATGATCCCGATGTGGATGTTCGGCCCCGCGATTGCCACCGGGAACGCCTTCATCCTCAAGCCTAGCGAGCGTGACCCCTCGGTACCGGTGCGTCTTGCCGAACTGATGAGCGAAGCTGGCCTGCCCGATGGCATTTTGCAGGTGGTGCATGGCGACAAGGAAATGGTCGACGCGATCCTCGATCACCCGGCCATCGCGGGCGTGTCATTCGTCGGATCGTCCGATGTCGCGCATTACCTCTACCAGCGCGGTGTTGCTGCCGGAAAGCGCGTGCAGGCAATGGGGGGCGCGAAGAACCATGGCATCGTCATGCCCGATGCCGATCTCGACCAGGTGGTCAAGGATCTCGCAGGCGCGGCCTTCGGTTCAGCAGGCGAACGCTGCATGGCGCTTCCGGTGGTCGTCCCCGTGGGCGACGAGACCGCTGACCGCTTGCGCGCCAAGCTGATCCCCGCGATCGAAAAGCTGCGCCTCGGCGTGTCGTCCGATCCCGATGCCGATTACGGACCCGTCGTCACCGCCGCGCACAAGGCCAAGGTCGAAGGCTGGATCCAGACCTGCATCGATGAAGGCGGCGAGTTGGTCGTCGATGGACGCGGCTTCACGCTTCAGGGGCATGAGAACGGCTTCTTCGTCGGCCCGACATTGTTCGACCATGTCACCACCGAAATGAGCAGCTACAAGGAAGAGATCTTCGGCCCCGTGCTCCAGATCGTCCGCGCCGCCGATTTCGAGGAGGCCGTCGCGCTCCCCAGCAAGCACCAGTACGGCAACGGCGTCGCGATCTTCACCCGCAACGGCCACGCCGCACGCGAGTTCGCGGCTCGCGTGAATGTCGGCATGGTCGGCATCAACGTGCCGATCCCTGTGCCCGTCGCCTACCACACGTTCGGCGGCTGGAAGCGCAGCGCGTTCGGCGACACCAACCAGCACGGCATGGAAGGCGTGAAGTTCTGGACCAAGGTCAAGACGATCACCTCGCGCTGGCCCGATGGCGCGGTCGACGGCGGCAATGCCTTCGTCATCCCGACGATGGGTTGAATGAGGGGCTAAACGCGTGCGGCTTGCGTACACCGCCTATCTGGTCCGGGAATATGACGAAGCCATCTCCTGGTTCGTCGATGCGTTGGACTGGACACTGCTCGAAGACAGCGATCTGGGCGGCGGCAAGCGCTGGGTCCGGGTGGGTGGACGCGACGGCGGCGAACTGCTGCTGGCGCGCGCCACCTCGCCCGAGCAGACCGCAGCTATCGGCAAGGAAGCGGGCGGACGCGTCGCGTTCTTCGTGCACACCCGCGCCTTCGACCGCGATTATGCACGGATGCTCGCGGCAGGCGTTAAGTTTGCCGAGACTCCGCGCAAGGAAGCCTATGGCCGGGTGGTGGTTTTTGCAGACCTGTATGGCAACAGGTGGGATTTGATCGAAGCGCGCATTAACGCGGTTTCGGACAACGGAGAGACAGCATGACGACGATCGGATTTATCGGCCTGGGCAATATGGGCGGCGGCATGGCGGCGAACCTCGCCAAGGCCGGGCACAAGGTCATCGCATTCGATCTTTCGGGCGAGGCGCTGGCGCGCGCGGGCGCAGCGGGCTGCCATCCCGTGTCCGATCCGGTGCAGGCGGTCAGCGATGCCGATGTCATCGTCACCATGCTGCCTGCAGGCAAGCATGTCGCATCGGTCTATAACGACACCGTGTTCGGCGCGGCCAAGCGCGGCACGCTGCTGATCGATTGCTCGACCATCGACGTCGACACCGCGCGGCAGGTCGCAGCAGCCGCCAAGGAGCGCGGGCTCGAGGCGGTCGATGCGCCGGTTTCGGGCGGAATCGCGGCGGCCAATGGCGGCACTTTGACCTTCATGGTCGGCGGCAGCTCGGGCGGTTTCTCGGGCGCAGCACCAATCCTTTCGGACATGGGCAAGGCGGTGATCCACGCAGGCGACAATGGCGCAGGCCAGGCCGCGAAGATCTGCAACAACATGCTGCTGGGTGCGACGATGGCCGCGACCTGCGAGACCTTTGCGCTGGCCAAGAAGCTGGGGCTCGATCTGCAGACCTTCTACGACATCTCGTCGAAGGCCTCGGGGCAAAGCTGGTCGATGACGAGCTATTGCCCCGTGCCCGGCGTCGGCCCCGCCAGTCCGGCGGACAACGGCTATGCGGGTGGCTTTGCCGCCGCGCTGATGCTCAAGGACATGCGGCTTGCGCTCGAGGCGGCCAAGGCCAATGGCGCGCAGGTGCCGATGGGCGAGCGCGCCGAGGCGATCTACGCCGCGTTCGTGGAAGCCGACGCGCAGGGGCTCGATTTCTCGGCGATCATCACCGCGCTGGAATAAGGCCGCGGCGCGGATTGCTCCTGCCCCCACGGGCGAATGACAGAAGGCCGCCCCTTTAGTTCGCCCCCCTCTCCCCCTATATCCGCAGCCATGGCGCTGCCCCAAATCATCACCGACTGGTTCGGGCAGCGCGGTTGGGCACCCCGGCGGCATCAGATGGAGATGCTGGAGCAGGCAGACGCAGGACGCCACGCGCTGCTGGTCGCCTCGACCGGTGCGGGCAAGACGCTCGCGGGGTTCCTGCCCACGCTCGCCGATTTCACCGACGGCCAAAGCCATGACGGGCTGCACACGCTCTACATCTCGCCGCTGAAGGCGCTGGCGCACGACGTGCAGCGCAATCTGCTGACCCCGGTGACCGAGATGGGGCTGCCCATCACCATCGAGACCCGCAGCGGCGACACGCCATCGGACCGCAAGGCGCGCCAGCGCGCGCGTCCGCCGCATATCCTGCTGACCACACCCGAATCGCTCAGCCTGTTGCTGTCCTACCCCGAGAGCTTCGAAATGTTTGCAGGGTTGAAGACCGTGATCGTCGACGAGGTTCACGCCTTCGCCACCGGCAAGCGCGGCGACCTGCTCAACCTCTCGCTCGCGCGGCTGCAGGCGATCGCGCCCAAATTGCGTCGGGTTGCGCTGTCGGCGACGGTCGCCGATGCCGACGCCTATCGCGCGTGGCTCGCGCCATATGGCGATATCGATACCGTAGCCCTGGTCGAGGGCGAGCCCGGCGCGGAGCCTGACCTGTCGATCCTTATTACCGATGATCGCGTTCCCTGGGCGGGGCACAGCGGCAACTATGCCGTGCCGCAGGTGCTCGAGGAAATCGCGCGAAACAAGACCACGCTTGTCTTCTGCAACACGCGCTTCCTCGCCGAGTTCATCTTTCAGAAGCTCTGGGAACTCAACGAGGCGCATCTGCCGATCGGCATCCACCACGGCTCGCTGTCGGTCGAGGCGCGGCGCAAGGTCGAAGGCGCGATGGCGCGCGGCGAATTGCGCGCACTGGTCGCCACCGCCAGCCTCGATCTGGGGGTCGACTGGGGCAATGTCGATTGCGTGATCCAGATGGGCGCGCCCAAGGGATCGTCGCGATTGCTGCAGCGGATCGGCCGCGCCAACCACCGGCTCGACTGCCCCAGCCGCGCGATCCTGGTCCCCGGCAACCGCTTCGAATATTTGGAAGCCCAGGCGGCCTTCGATGCGGTCACCGAAGGCCAGCGCGATGGCGAAAGCTTCCGCCCCGGCGGGCTCGACGTGCTCGCGCAGTTCATCATGGGCGCAGCCTGCGCCGGGCCGTTCCACGAGGATGCTCTACTCGACGAGGTGCAGTCCGCCCTGCCCTATAGCGGCATCGACCGCGCCGCGTTTCAGCGGGTGCTCGGCTTTGTCGAGAACGGCGGCTATTCGCTCAAGGCCTATGACAAGTTCAAGCGGCTGGTGCGGCTGGCCGATGGCACATGGCGGCTCGCGCATCCCAAATTTGCCGCGCAATATCGCCTGAATGCGGGCATCATCGTCGACACCCCGATGCTCGAGGTGCGCTTCAAGAACGGGCGTTCGCTGGGCAAGGTCGAGGAGAATTTCGCCGCGCAGCTCGCGCCTGGCGACACCTTCGTGTTCGCAGGCATGGGGCTCGAGGTCGAGCGGATCAAGGACATGGACCTGCTGGTCAAGGCGTCGGCCAAGGCCTCGCAGATCCCCAGCTACAACGGCGCGCGGATGCCGCTGACCACGCATCTGTCGCAGCGCGTGCGCGGCTTCCTGACCGACCGCGCGAGCTGGCCGCGCTTCCCCGATGACGTACGCGAGTGGCTCGAGATGCAGGATTGGCGCTCGGCGATGCCCGAGCCCGATCAGCTGCTGGTCGAGACCTTCCCGCACCACGGGCGCCATTACATGGTCTGCTACCCGTTCGAGGGATGGAACGCGCACCAGTCGCTGGGCATGCTGCTCACCCGGCGGATGGAGGATCGCGGGCTGCAGCCTATGGGCTTTGTCGCCAACGATTATGCGCTTGCGGTGTGGGGCCTCAAGCCGATCAGCGATCCCGGCGCCTTGCTGTCGGCGGATATCCTCACCGACGAGTTCACCGACTGGGTGCAGAACAGTTACCTGCTCAAGCGCGCCTTTCGCGAGGTCGCGGTGATCAGCGGGCTGGTCGAGCGCCAGCATCCGGGCAAGAAGAAGTCCGGGCGGCAGGTCACCTTCTCGACCGACCTGATCTACGATGTGCTGCGCAAGTACGAGCCCGACCATGTGCTGCTCGAGGCCGCCTGGGCCGATGCGCGCGCGCGGATGACCGATGTCGGGCGGCTGGGCGATCTGCTCGACCGCGCGGCAGGCACGATGCTGCATATCGATCTCGAACGCGTAAGCCCGCTCGCGGTGCCGGTGCTGGTGATGATCGGGCGCGAGAGCGTGGCGCAAGGATCGACCGACGATGCGCTGCTGACCGAGGCCGAGAGCCTTGCCGCCACCGCGATGCGCGGCGATTGATTGCGGGCGGTCACCGCTGGTGGTAATCTCATGCCAGTGCCCGGCCTGAAACGGGCGCGGGAGAGGATCGCAGCCATGACCTTACGCCCCCTGCCCGGTGCGCTGGCCCTTGCCTTCGCGCTGTGCGCATCCGCTGCGGCAGCCCAATCGAGCCCGGCGCCATCGGTCCCCGCTGCTCCGGGTGTCGCCAATGCCACTGTGGGCGCGCTGGAGGGTAATGCCGTGAGTGCGGGCGCCGAGGTGGTCAGCATCGCACAGGACCGTGCCGATCGCATGACCGTGCCGGTAAGCATCGATGGCCGCGGCCCGTTCTCCTTCCTGATCGATACCGGGTCCGAACGCACCGTCGTCTCGCGCGACATTGCAGGCGAGCTGATGCTCAAGTTCGCCGAGATCGCCCGGCTAGTCAGCATCGCGGGCAGCAAGATGGTGGAGACGGTCTATGTCCCCGACCTGACGCTGGGTCGGCAGAATTACGGCGAGGTGGTCGCGCCGATCCTGGAGGCGCATCACATCGGTGCGGATGGCATCCTGGGGCTGGACGGCCTGCAGGACCAGCGCATCCTCTTCGATTTCACCACCAACGCGATCAGCATAGAAGATGTCCGCAAGCGCGCCGTATCCAGCGACTTCGAGATCATCGTCACCGCGCGCCGCCGTTCGGGCCAGCTGATCTTCACCGATGCTACCCTGGGGGGCAAAAGGATCAGCGTGGTGATCGACACCGGCGCGGAGTCCAACATCGGCAATCTTGCGCTGCTGCGGCGGCTGGGCAGCGGCAAGAAGCTGACCCAGGAACAGGGCAGCCTGGTCTCGGTCACCGGCCAGTCGGTGACCGTCAACTCGGGGCTGGCGAACGATTTCCGGATCGGGCGCGCGCAGTTCGAATTTGTGCCGATCGTGTTCGCCGATTCGCAGGCCTTTGCCGAGCTGGGTCTGGACAAGACTCCCGCGCTGCTGCTGGGCATGGGTACGCTGCGGCTGTTCAGCCGGATGATGATCGATTTCAAGCAGCGCCGCGTGCTGTTCGACATGCCTTCCAACGCCCGGCGCAGGCCCGACAGGGCCCCGATCTAGCGCGCGTTTAGCACCAGTCGGGACGGCCGTTGCCGTACCACACCGCCAGCCCTTCATCGACCAGCGCGCCGCCCACGCTGGCTCCTGCGCGTGTCACGACAAACAGCGCCCGGCCATAGCGGTCCTGCGCCCTCGCCCCGGGTTCGAGCGTGAACGGCCCTGCGTTTAGCAACTCGACCATCCGCTGCGTCGCCAGCCTGCCGCGCTCGAGCTCTGCAGGGCAGCGCGGCGAGGACACCTCGGGCGTATCGATATCGGCGATGCGGATCTTCTGCCCGCGCAGCCAGATGGTGTCGCCATCGACCACGCAGGTGACCCGCGCGCCACCGCCGCAGATGCCGAACCGGACCGAGACCGTGTCGGGCCGGGCGTTGACGATCGGCGCGCCTGCAAACTGCGCCACCTGTTCGGGCGCATCCTCCTGCACCTCCAGCAGATGGCGTTGCTCGCGCGATTGCGCCCAGGGGTCGGGTGTTTCAGGCTGGATGGCGGGGGCTATCCCACTCTCCTCCACCGGCACCAGCCAGGCGTTGAGGTTCCAGCCTGCCAGCGCCGCCAACAGCAGCGCGAGCACGAAGATGCGGGCATGGCCCTGGTCTGCGCTGGGCGATATTCTGGGGGTTGATCTGGCCACACGGCATGATCGCTCCGGGGGGTTAACGGTTCCCTAGCCCGACGCAATTCAGTCGTGGAAAACCACGGTCTTGCTGCCGTTGACCAGCACCCGGTCCTCCAGATGGAACCGCACCGCGCGCGAGAGCACGCGACGCTCTATGTCGCGTCCCTTGCGCACCAGATCGTCGGGGGTGTCGCTGTGGCTGATGTTCTCGACGTCCTGATGGATGATCGGGCCTTCATCGAGATCGCCGGTGACATAATGCGCGGTGGCGCCGATGATCTTCACCCCCCGCTCCCACGCCTGGTGATAGGGCTTGGCTCCCTTGAAGCCGGGGAGGAAGCTGTGGTGGATGTTGATGCAGCGCCCCGACAGATACCGGGCCATCTCGTCCGAGAGGATCTGCATATAGCGCGCCAGCACCACCAGTTCGGTGTCGGTCTGCTCGATGATCGCGCGGATCGCGCCTTCCTGCGCGGGCTTGGTCGCCGCGGTCACGGGCAGATGGTGATAGGGAATATCCCCGATCATCGTGTGGCTGATCGCTTCGCGCGGATGATTGGAGACGATTCCCGTCACCGCCATGTTGAGCTCGCCGATGCGCGAACGATACAGAAGGTCTCCCAGGCAGTGATCGAACTTCGACACCAGCAGCAGAACCCTTCGCGGCTGCGCCATGTCGCGGATCGACCATTCCATGCCATGCCGCGCGGCGACCTCGGCAAAGGCGGCGCGAAACGCCTCGATCGACCCGGCACCTGAAAGCAGCTCGAAGCTAACCCGCATGAAGAACCGGTCTTCGATGCGGTCGTTATACTGCTGCGATTCCAGAATATTGGCGTGGTTGCCGGCCAGGAACCCGGCGACTGCGGCGACAATTCCGGGCTGGTCGGCGCAGGACAGGGTCAGGCTGTAGCTGTCGGGCATGAAGGGTCCTGTGCTTTGAGGAAGGGAGAGAATGCGGAAACGGATGCGAGGTGGGAACGCACGCAGCGGCGGTAACGGCTATTTGCCAACAAACAGGAAACCCACCCCTGCCATGATACAGCCAAAGGCCGCAAGATGCCGCCAGCTGAGCGCCTCGCCCAGCACCGCGACCATGAACACGCCGAACACGGTCAGCGCGAGCGCCTCCTGCACGATCTTGAGCTGACCCGGCGTCCAGCCATGCGCAAAGCCTATGCGGTTGGCGGGAACCGCAAAACAGTATTCGACCAGCGCAATACCCCAGCTGATCGCGATCACCCAGAAGATCGGGCGTGCCGCCGCGGCCTCTGTCCCGCCCCTGAGGTGCCAGTACCAAGCGGTGGTCATGAAGATGTTCGATATGGCAAGCAGCAGCACGGTGGGCGCGATCTGGGTGGGCATGGCGGGCTTTCATTTCACGGCGGAGCTGGTGTTGGTGCATGACCCACGAGCCCGCGAGAGGTAAAGAGAAGATAAATCTGTCGTCAACGTCCTCTTAACCCTTGCTGCCAAGGGGCGCTTAACCAGCAATGCGCACATCTTGTTGAACTTCAGCGCCAAAGGGGGTCAGCATGTCGCCAGACAGTGTGTTCATTTCATTCCTCTCCATCTCGCTCGCCTCGGTTTTCCTCGCGTTGCTGATCGGCACGCGCGGCGACCAGATCCGCAAGGTCGCAATGGCGCTGACCGAGGAAAGCGGCGGGCTGACGCGACGGCGCCAGTCGCGCATCGCCGCGGTCGAGCGCAAGACCGCGATCGCCGACGAGGCGATGCAGGCGCGGGCACGCGGCGAGCGGTTCGTGCCCCCGCGCAACTACCGGACGAGCTGAGCTGGATCCTCAGTCCTGTCCCACCGGCCCGGATGTCAGATCGATGATGAAGCCGATCACGCCGATCGTGGTGCCATCGCGGCCATAGCGGCAGGTTCCGCGCGACATCACCTCGCGCACTTCTCCGGCATCGGTGATGATGCGCGCACGAAAATCATAGTCCTCGCCATGGTCGAGCGAGCGCTGGACGGCATCGGCGACCTTCAACCGGTCGTCGGGGTGGTAATAGCAGATCGCCTCCTGCAGGCCGGGCTGGCCGCGCCGCCGGTCACGCTGGTGGATGGCGAACACCTCGTCCGACCAGTGCAGCGACGTTTCCGACCGTTCGAACTGCCAGTTGCCGATCCGGCCGACGCTGAGCGCCAGATCGAGCGACAGCGTCACCCGGTTGCGGTCGCGCTGCAGCGCCAGGTTTTCGCGCAGCACCTTGCGCAGACGGCGCAGCAGCTCGAGCGCCGCCAACGTGGCGACCAGCGCGCAAATCCATGGCAGATGTTCGATCAGGCCAGGCGACATGGCTCGTGTCTTTCCGGATCAGGATCCGTCAACGGCGGCTTTGTGCGCCCGGGCATTTTCGACATAATGCGCCACGCCGATCCGCATTCCGGCGATGGCAGGCTCGGGCAGATCGCGCATGAACTGCGCCGGGCGCCCGCCCCAGAGCTGCCCACCGGGCATCGACTTGCCAGGGGTGAGCATCGCGCCCGCCGCCAGCATGGCATCGCCGCCGATGCGGCAGCCGTCCATCACGATCGACCCCAGGCCGACGAACGCGCGATCCTCTAGCACGCAGCCGTGGATCATCGCCATATGACCGATCAGCACATCCTCGCCGATCAGCGTCGGAAAGCCTTCGGGCTGACCGGGCCGCGGGCTGTCGCAATGGATGACGGTACCGTCCTGCACATTGGTCCGCGCGCCGATGACGATGCGGTTGACGTCGGCGCGGATCACGCAGTTGTACCAGATGCTGGCATCGGGGCCGATCTCGACATCGCCGATGATCCGGCATCCCGGCGCGATGAACGCGCTGTCGTGGATCCGCGGGGTTTTGCCGTGCAGGCTGATGATGGAAACGTCGTGCATGCCCTCAACCCTTCGCCAGCAGTCTGGCCGCGTGGAGCGCATGATAGGTCAATATCCCGCTGCACCCTGCGCGGCGGAAGGCAAGCAGGCTTTCGAGCACCACCGCATCGCGGTCGCCCGCGCCAGCGGCTGCCATTGCCTCGATCATCGCATATTCGCCCGAGACCATATAGGCATAGGTCGGCAGCCCGAAGGTCTGCTTCACGCGTGCCGCGATATCGAGATACGGGAGCCCCGGCTTGACCATAACGCTGTCAGCGCCCTCTGCGATGTCCATCGCCACCTCGCGCAGCGCCTCGTCGCCGTTGGCCGGATCCATCTGATAGCTTTTCTTGTCGCCCTTGAGCAGCCCAGACGAGCCCACCGCGTCGCGGAACGGGCCGTAGAACGCGCTGGCGTATTTGGCGGCATAGCTCATGATCTGGACGTTGTGATGGCCGTGCGCCTCGAGCGCGGCGCGGATTTCGCCGATGCGTCCATCCATCATGTCCGATGGCGCAATGATGTCCGCGCCTGCCGCCGCCTGGTTGAGTGCCTGGCCGACCAGCACTTTGACCGTGGCATCGTTGAGCACATAGCCTTCCTCATCGACCAGACCGTCCTGGCCGTGCGCGGTATAGGGATCGAGCGCGACATCGGTGAGCACGCCGATGCGGTCGCCAAGCTCGGCCTTGATCGCGCGGATCGCGCGGCACATCAGATTGTCGGGGTTGAGCGCTTCGGCGCCGTCCTGGCTGCGGCGTTCGGGTTGGGTGTTAGGGAACAGAGCGATGCACGCGATCCCCGCCTCGGCCGCTTCCTTCGCGCGCTCCACAATGCCATCGACCGACCAGCGCGAGACGCCGGGCAGCGAGGCGATCGGCTCCTCGACCCCTTCGCCCTCGGTCACAAACAAAGGCCAGATCAGATTGGCGGGCGACAGGCTGGTCTCGCGGACCATGTCGCGGCTCCATCGCGTAGAACGCGTGCGGCGCAGGCGGGTGGCGGGATAGGCGGTGGTGGGAGGGCTGTGCGTCATGCCAATGCTCTAGCGGGTGGGTGCGTGAAGGGGAAGGTGTGTTGCGGGTCGTGGAAGCACACTGCGCAGACAAAGTTCTTCGTCACCCCCACGGAGGCGGGGGTCCCGCTACCAGCACTGCCCGAGCGCAACAGCGGGATTCCCGCGTTCGCGGGAATGACGGAGTTTAGACGCTAAACCTCAGCCCACCGGCAGCGTCAACACTGCGCGAAGGCCTTCGATCGCGCCGCCTGGGCCGCGGCGGTTCTGCACGGTCAGCGAGCCGCCATGCTGGTGCGCGACCGCGCGCGCGAGTGTCAGCCCCAGCCCCGTGCCGCCGGTTGCCATGTTGCGCGAGGCTTCCAGCCGGGTGAAGGGCTCGAACATCCGCTCGATCTGATCGTCGGCGATCCCCGGGCCATCATCGTCGATGGTGATTGCCACGCTCGACGTCTGCCGCGCGATGCTGATCCGCGCGCGTGACCCGTAACGCACCGCATTGCCGATGACGTTGCGCAGCGCGCGGCGGATCCAGGTGAGTTGCAGCGGCGCGACGATGCGTTCGCACTCGGCCAGCTCCACGTCCTGCCCCAGATCGCGGTACTCGTCGGCGATCATCTCGACCAGCGCGACCAGATTGACCGGCTCGGGCGCCTCGCCGGTGCGTCCGATCCGCGCCAGCGACAAGATGTCGTCGAGCGTGCGGGTGATATCATCGATGCTGGCGACCATGCGTGAGCGCTGGCGGTCATCGGGCACCGATTCGACCCGCACCCGAAGCGCTGCGAGCGGCGTCTTGAGATCATGCCCGATCGCGCCCAGCATCACGTCCTTCTCGTTGAGCATCGCGGAAATCCGCGCGCTCATCGCGTTGAACGAGCGGGTGAGATCGGCAAGGTCGCTGGGCCCCGAAGGCTCAATCGGCTGGGCCTGCTGGGTCTGCTCGAACTGCGCCACGCCATCGCGCAGCGCGCCCATAGAGCGCGCGATACGGCGGGTCAGCCACACCAGGGGCACCAGCATCACCAGATACAGCACCACGGTCTGCGCGATGATGGTCACGCCGATTCGATTCGACGCCTCGGCCACCGGAACGCGCACGCTGAGCCACTGGCCGTCGGGACGCTCGATCGCGATCACCGCGAGCTGGCGGATGCGTTCGTCATCGCGCCCGCCGATTTCCGCCGCCAGCCGGTCCATGCGGCGCGGCCGGGGCGGTGCGGGCATGGCTGCAGCCCGGATATCGCGATAATTGACTCCATAGCTCGGCAGGATGGCGTTCAACCGCTGTTCGATCTTGGGCATCGCCTGCATCGCAGGCGTGATCGGGCTGACCGGATCGAGCGCAGTGCGCCGCATCCTGAGGCCGGGCGCGCGGCCCATCCGGCCGAGCCGCTGCTCGCGCAACGGCCTGCCTTGCTCCAGCCGGTCGGTCGAAGCGATCAGCCGCACCGCCGCTTCCGCCGCGACCCGGTCCATCGCCTGATCGCGCTGCGCCCGCACCAGCAGTACCGCGTTGAGCAGCTGCCCCACCAGCAGCGCTAGCGCGATGGTCAGCAGCAGGCGGCCGGCAAGGCTGGACGGCCACAACCGCTTGAAACTGGGCCGCTTGAGCATATTCATGGCGTATCGGGGGTCGCCAGACGGCGGACCTTGGCGGCGAGCGTATAGCCGCCACCCCACACGGTCTTGATCAGCCGCGGGGTGCGGTTGTCGGCCTCGACCTTCTTGCGCAGGCGGCTGATCTGGTTGTCGATCGCGCGATCGAACAGGTGCGCCTCGCGGCCATGCGCAAGATCGAGCAGCTGGTCGCGGTTGAGCACGTGCCCGGCGTGCTCGCAGAACACCTGCAACAGCTTGAACTCGGCGGTGGAGATGGGCACCAGCGCGCCATCGGGATCGGTCAGGCGGCGCTTGACGGTGTCGAGCCGCCAGCCGTCGAATTCGAACCCCTGGACCTCGTCCTCGGGTGTCTGCGGGACGCGCGCGGCGCGGCGCAGAACGGTCTTGATGCGTGCCACCAGCTCGCGCGGATCGAACGGCTTGACGACATAATCGTCGGCACCGATCTCCAGCCCGATGATGCGGTCCATCGCCTCGCCCTTGGCGGTGATCAGGATCACCGGGATTTCGGATTGCGCCGCGACATGGCGGCACAGGCTGAGGCCATCCTCGCCAGGCATCATGATGTCGAGCAGCAAGATGGCAAAGCGCTGGTCGCGCATCAGCGTGCGCGCCTTGGCGGCATCGCCAGCCTCGGTCACGGCAAAGCCCTGCCCCACCAGATATTCGGCGAGCGGTTCGCGCAAGCTGGGCTCGTCGTCGACGAGCAGGATGTGGGGCAAGTCATTCATGGTGGATCAGCATGTGCCGGTTACGAGGATCAATGGCAACCGGCCCCAGTGCAGCGGGGAACCTGCACCGGAGCCGGAAGATCGTCAAAGGCTGGAAAAATCAGCCCGCCGGCTTGGCGCGCTTTTCCTGCCAGCGCTGCTTCATCGCTTCGCGCGCAGCATCGCGCTCGGCCTTGGTCACCTGGCCGTCGTTGTTGGTGTCCTGGCGCTTGAACCGCTCCAGCGCACCGGCCTCGAACTCGGCCATAGTGATCGCGCCATCCTTGTTGGTGTCGAGACGCATCATGCGAGCATGGCCGCCACCATGGCCGCCGCGCATGCCCTTGCCGGGACCACCGCGCCACTTGCCACCCTGGCGAGCGCCGGGCTCGCCCTTGCCGGCTTCGGCGCGCATGCTCATGCGTTCGGCGCGTTTCGTCTCGCGGGCTTCGCGCGCTACGGTCATTTCGGCCAGGCTGACTTCGCCGCTGCCATCGGTGTCGAGCTTCTTGAAGCGCTCGGCCTGACGCGCTTCGCGATCGGCCTTGTCGATCCTGCCGTCCTTGTTGACGTCCATCCGGGCGAACATCGTCTGCGCCTGGGTGCGGACCTCGGCCTGGGTGATCACGCCGTCCTGATTGGCATCGGGGCCGCGCATCTTGCCACCGGCGGGCTGCGCGACAGCCATGCTGGCGGTGAGCATCGCGGCCAGCGCGGCACCTGCGATAAGGGTCTTCTTCATGGGATATTCCTTCATGTTCAATTCCTGAGGGGGAGGAAGCCGCCCCAACCGGTGCAAAGGGGGGGATGAGGCCAGGACGACTTCCTTGAGACCCGTTCTAGAGGCGCATTGTCGCACAGCTTTGCCGGATCGGGCACAAAAGTGTCGCAAAGTGTATCAGCCGGCACGCCCCGTTCATCCGGCCGCAAGCTGATCGCGGCTTTTCGCTGCAATGCAGCAACGCCCCGCTTGGCTAATGCGCTGCGGGCTGGTAGGCGCGCGTGCATGCTCGCAATGAACAACATCACCGTCCGGCTGGGTGGCCGCACGATCCTCGACGGCGCAACCGCAGCCATTCCCCCCGGCGGCCGCATCGGCCTGATCGGGCGCAACGGCGCGGGCAAGTCCACGCTGATGAAGGTGATGATCGGCGAGCTCGAGCCCGATGACGGCGAGATCGAGATGCCGCGCCTCGCCAAACTTGGCTATATCGCGCAGGAAGCGCCGCACGGAGCGATGACCCCGCTCGATACCGTGCTCGCCGCGGATGTGGAGCGCACGAGCCTGCTCGAAGAGGCCGAGACCTGCACCGATCCCGACCGACTGGGCGATGTCCACGAACGGCTGCTCGCTATCGACGCCTACAGCGCCCCGTCGCGCGCCGCGATCATCCTCACCGGGCTGGGCTTCGACGACGAGATGCAGAACCGCCCGCTCGACAGCTTTTCGGGCGGCTGGAAGATGCGGGTTGCACTGGGCGCCTTGCTGTTCTCGCAGCCCGACGTGCTGCTGCTCGACGAGCCCTCGAACCACCTCGACCTTGAAGCGACCTTGTGGCTCGAGAACTTCCTCAAGGCGTACCCCGCGACCCTGATCGTGATCAGCCATGAACGCGATCTGCTCAACAACGTGGTCGACCACATCCTGCATCTGCAGGGCGGGAAGGTGACGCTGTATCCCGGCGGCTATGACAGCTTCGAGCGCCAGCGCGCCGAACGCGCCGCGCAGCTCGCCGCCGCCAAGGCCTCGCAGGACGCCCAGCGCGCCAAATTGCAGGACTATGTCGCGCGCAACAGCGCCCGCGCCTCGACCGCCAAGCAGGCGCAGTCGCGTGCCAAGATGCTCGCCAAGATGCAGCCGATCACCGCGCTGATGGAAGATCCGAGCCTGTCGTTCGATTTCCCCAGCCCGTCCGAGCTCAAGCCCCCGCTGATCACGCTCGATCTGGCAGCGGTCGGTTATGCTGAGGACAATCCCATCCTGCGGCGGCTCAATCTGCGCATCGATCCCGATGACCGGATCGCGCTGCTGGGCCGCAACGGCAACGGCAAGACCACGCTCGCCCGCCTGCTCGCCGCGCAGCTTCCCGCGCTCGAAGGCGCGATGGAAACCGCGGGCAAGATGCAGATCGGCTATTTCACCCAGTATCAGGTCGAGGAGCTCGAGGCCGACAGCACCCCGCTCGAGCAGATGACTCGCGCGATGAAGGGCAAGACGCCTGCTGCCGTGCGCGCGCAATTGGGCCGCTTCGGATTTTCGGGCAACCGCGCGATGTCGAGCGTCGGCACCCTGTCGGGCGGCGAGCGCGCAAGGCTGGCGCTCGCGCTGATCACCCGCGATGCTCCGCACCTGCTGATCCTCGACGAGCCGACCAACCACTTGGACGTCGATGCGCGCGAGGCTTTGGTGCAGGCGCTCAACGAATATGACGGCGCGGTGATCCTGATCAGCCATGACCGTCACATGGTCGAACTGACCGCCGACCGGCTGGTGCTGGTCGATGCAGGCACCGCGACCGAGTACAACGGCTCGATGCGCGACTACATGGACTTCGTGCTGGGCATCAACCAGCCCAAGGGCGATCCCAAGCCCAAGATGTCCAAGAAGGACAAGAAGGCCGACGCCTTCCACCGCGACCAGATCCGCAAGATGGAGAATAAGGTCAAGACAGCGGAAAAGGCCGTGGCCGAGCTGCAGGCGCAGTGTTCGGACATCGACCGCGCGATGTTCGATCCGTCTTCCGCCAAGCCCGAACACGCCAAGCTGACGATGAGCGAACTGGCGCGGCAACGCACACGGCTGGGCGAACTGCTCGCCGAGGCAGAAGCTGCCTGGCTGGAATGCAACGAGAAGCTCGAAGCCCTGAATTGACGCTTGCTGGCGCCCTTGGGATGGTTTAACTGATCGGTTAAATCAACCAGACCCGAGAGGATACCAGCATGGCCGACGCCTATATCATCGACGCTGTCCGCACCCCGCGCGGGGTCGGAAAGCCCGGCAAGGGTGCGCTGTCGCACCTGCACCCGCAGGATCTGGCCGCGACCGTGCTCAAGGCGATCAAGGATCGCAACCACCTCGATACCGCGACCGTGGACGATGTCATCTGGTCGACCTCGACCCAGAAGGGCAAGCAGGGCGGCGACCTTGGCCGCATGTCCGCGCTCGCAGCAGGCTATGATGTCAAGGCCAGCGGCATGACGCTGGACCGCTTCTGCGGCGGCGGCATCACCTCAGTGAACCTCGCGACCGCAGCGGTGATGTCAGGCATGGAAGATTGCGTGATCGCAGGCGGCACCGAGATGATGAGCTACACCCAGACCGTGGGCGCTGCCGAAGCCAATGCCGGGATGCCGCCGCCGCTGATGGGATCGCACAACCCCGCGCTCGACGAACTGCACCCGCAGTCGCACCAGGGCGTGTGCGGCGATGCAATCGCATCGATGGAAGGCATTTCACGCGAGGCATTGGATGCGTTGGCCCTGGTCAGCCAGCAGCGCGCTGCGCGCGCCATCGCCGAGGGCCGGTTCGACAAGTCGGTAGTCCCGGTGTATAACCCGGACGGCAGCATCGCGCTCGACCGCGAGGAGTTCCCCCGCCCCGACACCACCGCCGAAAGCCTTGCCGCATTGAAGCCCGCCTTTGCCGGCATGGCCGATTTCGAGATCGGCGGCACCACCTTCCGCAAGCAGATCAACCGGCGCTATCCCGATCTCACCATCGAGCATATGCACCATGCGGGCAACAGCTCGGGCGTGGTCGATGGCGCCGCTGCCGTGCTGATCACCTCGAAGGATTATGCCGACAAGCACGGGCTCAAGCCCCGCGCGCGGATCGTCACCTATGTCAACATGGGCGATGACCCGACGCTGATGCTCAACGCGCCCGTCCCCGCCGCGAAAAAGGCGCTGGAGCGCGCAGGCCTGTCCAAGGACGACATCGACGTGTGGGAAATCAACGAGGCATTTTCGGTGGTCGCCGAAAAGTTCATCCGCGATCTCGATCTCGACCGCGAGAAGGTCAACATCAACGGCGGCGCGATGGCCTTGGGCCACCCGATCGGTGCGACCGGATCGATGCTGATCGGCACCGCACTCGATGAGCTCGAGCGCTCGGGCGGTCGCTATGGCCTGATCACGATGTGCGCCGCGGGCGGCATGGCGCCTGCGATCATCATCGAACGCATCTGAACCGAACCACGGCCCGGTGAGCGCGCTTTACACGAGCGCGTTCACCGCCGCCATGAACGGGCCGATCGAAACCGGCTTTGAGACATAACCCTCCGCCCCGGCGGCGCGGATGCGGTCCTCGTCCCCCTTGCCCGCATAAGCGGTGACCGCCATGATCGGGATGAGGCGCAGGTCGCGATCGGCCTTGATCGCCTCGATCAGCTCCAGCCCGCTGATGTGCGGCAGCTGGATGTCCATGATGATCAGCCCGGGCACGAACTGGCGCGCGCGCTCCATCACCTCGCGGCCATCGGCCAGTCCCTCGACGGCAAAGCCGTGCGCGGTGAGGAGATCGCAGAAAAGTTTGCGATTAAGGTCGTTATCCTCGACAACCAGCACTCTTTTTGCCACTGAACCGCTTATCCAAATTGCCGGTGCATTGGGCGCCGGACGTTATTCACCAGAACGCGGATGTAGGCCAAAGCCGTGACCGATACAATCAGGCCAGATACCCCGTCAGACAGGGGCGCTCCCCATGATCCGGCCACCATGGCGCTGCTGGCGCTGTCGTGGCTGCTCGGCGATGGCGAGCGCGCCGAAAGGCTGCTCTCGCTCACCGGAATGACCGTGGACGACCTGCGCGCCGGCGCTTCCAGCCCCCGCATCCTGGCGGAATTCATCCGCTATCTGGAAGGGCATGAGGCGGATCTGATCGCCGCTGCCGATGCCATCGGCGCGAGCCCCGCGGCCCTGGTCAATGCCCGCATCCAGCTGGAACGCCAGACTTGAAACCGAACGGACCCGACATGACCCCCTCTCCCAAGGCACCCCGCCCGCTGCTGATCACCGATTGCGACGAGGTGCTGCTGTATATGGTCGCGCCGTTCCGCGACTGGCTGGACGAGGCGCACGATATCGAGTTCGACATGTCCGGCGGCGATTTTGCCAAGGCACTGGTCGATCGCAAGACCCGCGAGGCGGTGAAGCCCGGCGACATCTGGCCGCTGCTCAACGCCTTCTTCGACACCGAAATGCACCGCCAGATGCCGATTCCCGGCGCGGTCGAGGCATTGAAGGCGATCGGCGAGCATGCCGACATCGTGGTGCTGACCAACCTCAACGATCACCGCCAGCAATCGCGCAGCGAGCAGCTTGCGCGCTTCGGGCTGCATCACCGCGTCGTGTGCAACCAGGGACCCAAGGGCGAACCGCTCAAGCGCATCGTCGACGAGCACGCGCCTTCGGTCGCGATCTTTGTCGACGACCTGCCGCAGCATCACGAATCGGCCGCCGAGCACGCGCCCGAGGTCTGGCGGCTGCATATGGTCGGCGAGACCGCGCTGGCGCCGCACATCGTCTGCGCGGCGACTGCGGGCCATGCGCATGCGCGGATCGACAGCTGGACCGCCGCGCTCGACTGGGTGATGGAACGCATCGCGCTGGGTGTGCCCGCCCCCGGCATCGAGGCTGCGGCTTGACGCTGGCCAGCACATTGGAGAATACGAGCATATGACTGACAGCATTGAACAAAAGCTCGCCGAACTGGGTCTCGAACTGCCCCAGCCCGCCGCTCCCGTCGCCTCCTATGTCCCCGCCGTGGAAGTAGGCGGCATGCTCTACATCTCGGGCCAGCTGCCGTTCATCGACGGCAAGGTCGTCACCGGACGGCTGGGCGAGAATGTCTCGCTCGAGGCCGGAGAGGCTGCCGCGCGCGCCTGCGGCATCATGCTGATCGCGCAGATGAAGGCGGCTCTGGGCTCGCTCGACCGGGTCGAGCGGATCGTCAAGCTCGGCGCCTTCATCGCCAGCACGCCCGAGTTCAACGCCCAGCCCAAGGTCGCCAATGGCGCATCGGACCTGATGGTCCAGGTGTTCGGCGCGGCGGGCCAGCATGCGCGCAGCGCCGTCGGCGTTCCCGTCCTGCCCCTGGGCGCCGCCGTGGAGATCGATGCCATTGTCGCCGTTCGGCCTGCTTGACGGCTGGCTGGCGCCGCCGCCCGAACCCCGCCGCATCGCCTGGCTGGGAGAGCAGCCCTACGCCCATCGCGGTCTGCATGACGGCATGTGGCAGGGCCCTGTGCTCGAAAACGGCCTGCCCGCGTTCACCGCGGCGATCGCCGCCGGCCATGGCATCGAATGCGATGTCCAGCGCAGCATCGACAACCGCGCGGTGGTATTCCACGACTTTTCACTGAGCCGGCTGACGCTGGCTCAGGGCCGAGTCGATGGCAAGACCGCCGCCGAGCTCACGCAGATCCGGCTGATGGGCCAGAATGGCGCGATCGCAGAACTCGGCGCGGTTCTGGGCGTGGTGCGCGGGCGCGCGCCGATCCTGATCGAGATCAAGACCGAGACCGACCATGTTGCGCCCCTGTGCCTTGCGGTGCGCCGCGCGCTCGAAGGCTATGGCGGCAAGGCGGCGATCATGAGCTTCCACCCCGCGGTCTCGGCCTGGTTCCGGCGGCAGGCGCCGCACATCGTGCGCGGGCTGGTGATGACCGAGGAAGGCTCGCACGGCTGGAAGGGCACGATGCGCCGCCACCTTGATCTTTGGCAGGCCAAGCCCGATTTCCTCGCTTATGACATTCGCGATCTTCCCAGCGGCTTTGCCGCAGCCCAGCGCGCCCGTGGCCTGCCCGTGCTGACCTGGACGGTACGCACCGACGAACAGCACGCCATCGCCGCCGACCACGCTGATGCGCCGATCTACGAACGCGCCCTGGCGCCGGACCCTTCCCCGCACGCATGAGCGAAAAGGCGATCACCGCCGAGGTCGGCCGCAGCATCGCCGCGCTGGATGCGGGTCAATGGGATGCGCTGGCGGGCCCGGACAACCCGTTCGTTTCCCACGCCTTTCTCAGCCTGCTCGAAGCTTCGGGCAGCGTCGGCCGCGGCACCGGCTGGACCCCTGCACCGATCACCATCAAGGGCGAAGACGGCAGGCTGGTCGCGGCGCTGCCCGCCTATCTCAAGAGCCACAGCCAGGGCGAATATGTCTTCGACCACAATTGGGCGCATGCGTGGGAGAATGCCGGGGGAAGCTATTACCCCAAGTTGCAGATTTCCGTCCCGTTCACGCCCGCGACCGGCCCGCGCATCCTGCTGGCCGATCCGGTGTGGTCGCTGCCGATCCTGACCGCCGCGCAGAACCTTGCCGAACAGAACAACCTGTCTTCGGTCCACGCGACCTTTATCGAGCCCGCCCAACTGCCGCTGTTCGAGCAGGCCGGATGGCTGCTGCGCGCCGACACCCAGTTTCACTGGCACGACGAGAATTATGGCGATTTCCAGGGCTTTCTGGGCTCGCTGACCTCACGCAAGCGCAAGGATCTGCGCAAGGAGCGCGCCAAGGCGCAGGAGGGCGTCGAGATCGTCCACCTCACCGGGGACATGATCACCGAAGCGCATTGGGACGCGTTCTGGATCTTCTACCAGGACACCGGCGCGCGCAAATGGGGCCAGCCTTATCTCACCCGCGAGGCCTTCAGCCTGATGGGGCAAACGATGGCCGACCGCATCCTGCTGATCCTCGCGCTGTACGAAGGCCGCCCGATCGCAGGCGCGCTCAACTTCATCGGCAGCGACACGCTCTATGGCCGTTATTGGGGCTGCACGGTGGACAAGCCGTTCCTGCATTTCGAGCTCTGCTACTACCAGGCGATCGACGCGGCGCTGGCGCGCGGCCTCTCACGGGTTGAGGCTGGCGCGCAGGGCGGGCACAAGATGGCGCGCGGCTATGCGCCCGAGATCACATGGTCGGCGCACTATATCCCCGATCCCGGCTTCCGCCGCGCGGTGGGCGATTTCCTCAAGCGCGAGCGCGCAGCTGTGCAGGCCGACCGCGAAATGCTGACCGAGATGCTGCCGTTCAAGCGTGGTCCATCTGCGGCTTGACGCACGCGCGTGCCCGGCGCACGCTGGCGTATCTGCAACCAGCTGATCTACCAGCAGAAAGCCCCACACCTTATGCGCACAATTCGATATGCCGCCCTGCTGCTTGCGTTCGCCAGCCCCACTGCCCTGCTCGCCCAAGCCGCGCCCGACAGCCGACTGACCGGCCAGGACCTGTTTTCGCTCGAGGTCGCCGCCGATCCGCAGATCGCGCCCGATGGCAGTGCAATCGCCTTCGTCCGGCGCGCCAACGACATCATGTCGGACAAGGCTGTCTCGTCGATCTGGCTGGTCAACACCGCGAGCGGCGAGATGACCCCGGTCGCCGCTGGCCCCGGCGGGCACAGCCAGCCGCGCTGGTCGCCCGATGGCAAGCGTCTTGCCTATGTCTCGACCGCCGAGGGCGGCGCGCCGCAACTCTACGTCCGCTGGATGGCGAGCGGAGAGGCGGTGCGGATCACGGGACTTCCCGAAAGCCCCGGCAATATCGCCTGGTCGCCCGATGGCACGCAGATCGCCTACACCCTGTTCGTGGCTGCCGAAGGGCCCAGGCTGGGAAAGGCGCCCGACAAGCCCGAGGGCGCGACCTGGGCCGCGCGGCTGGAAACTTATGACATGCTCGCCTATCGCGCCGATGGCGCGGGCTATATCAAGCCCGGGTTCGACAAGATCTTCGTCGTTCCCGCCACCGGCGGCGCGCCGCGCCAATTGAGCTTCGGCGAGTATCACGACGGCGGCGGGCTGACCTGGAGCAAGGACGGCAGCACGCTCTACTTCTCGGGCAACCGCTCGCCCAACTGGGAAAGCGATCCGGTCGATGCGGAGATCTACGCGCTGGATATCGCCAGCGGCACGATCGCAGCGCTCACCGATCGCGACGGTCCGGACGCATCGCCGGTGGTCTCCCCAGATGGCAGCAAAATTGCCTATCTGGGGTTCGACGACAAGTTGCTCGGCTATCACAACGCGCAGGCCTATGTGATGAACCGCGATGGCTCGGGCAAGCGCGCGGTCGCACCCTCGCTCGATCGCAGCATCGATACGCTCGTCTGGGCGCCCGACGGCCAGGCGCTGATCGCGCAATATGACGACCATGGCGAGACTTTGGTCGCACGCATCGGGATGGACGGATCGGTGCGCGAGATCGTGCGTGGCCTGACTGGCCCGTCGCTCGACCGGCCCTATTCGGGCGGATCGTTCAGCGTCGCGAAGTCCGGCGCGATTGCCTATTCGGGTGGCAATGCCACCAAACCTGCCGATGTCATGCTGGCGAGCGGCGGCAAGACCCGGTCGCTCACCCGGTTCAACAGCACGCTGATGGCGAGCAAGCGTCTGGGCGACGTCCGCAAGGTGACCACCGCATCGACCTTTGACGGCCGCGAGATCGAAGGCTGGCTGACGCTTCCCCCGGGGCATGTGCCGGGAACGCGGGTACCGCTGGTGCTCGAAATCCATGGCGGGCCGTTCTCCGCTTATGGCCCGCATTTCTCCACAGACAACCAGCTCTATGCCGCATCGGGCTATGCCGTCCTCTCGGTCAACCCGCGTGGATCAACCAGTTACGGCGCAGAGTTCGCAAACCTCATCCACCATGCCTATCCCGGCAATGATTATGACGATCTGATCGCGATGGTCGACAAGGCGATTGCCGATGGCGTGGCTGATCCCGATCAATTGTTCGTCACCGGCGGATCGGGCGGCGGGGTGCTGACCAGCTGGATCGTCGGCAAGACCGACCGCTTCAAGGCGGCGGCGACGCAGAAGCCGGTGATCAACTGGACCAGCCAGGCGCTGACCGCCGATGGGCCTGCGTTCTTTGCGAAATACTGGTTCGGCAAGATGCCGTGGGAGGATCAGGCAAGCTATTGGGCGCGCTCGCCCTTGTCGCTCGTCGCCAATGTGAAGACGCCGACGCTGGTGGTGGTCGGCAGCGAGGATTACCGCACCCCGGTGAGCGAGTCCGAGCAATACTACACCGCGCTCAAGCTGGTCGGCGTTCCGACAGCTCTGGTCAAGGTTCCGGGCGCCAGCCATGGCGGCATCGCGGCGCGGCCATCGCAAAGCGCGGCCAAGGCCTCGGCGATCATCGCCTGGTTCGAACGCTACCGCAAACCGGCAGCGCAATAGGTCAGGCGGCGCGCGCTGCGATCTGCTGGAGCCAGGCGCGGGCTTCGCGCTGGGCTTCGGCGATCTGCCGTGCGGTCATTTCCTCGGAGATTTCCGCGCGGCACAATTGGCTTTCCTCATGCCCCTTCACGGCGGCGAGGTTGAACCATTTGTGCGCCTCGATCAGATCGACATTGACGCCGTGTCCCCCGGTGGAAAATGCCACCCCGAGATCGAAATAGGCGTTGATGTCGCCGCGCGCGGCGGCGGCCAGCTTGCTCTCGATCAGAAACGTCGCGGACTTCAGACTGTTAGCCATCTCACATGCCCCTCTTTGCATGGCCGGTTGATCCGACAGGGGCGAGAGTGGGAAAATGTGGTGAAGAAAAGGTTAATCCGGCAGATACCATGCCAGAAGTTTTACATTACCTTGCGTTTACGGGCATATTATCGATGAGCCGAGTGCTGCCGATACGCGCTGCGACCAGCAGGCGCGCGGGTCGATCGGCGATCTCCATCGGCTGGAGCGTCGCCGCATCGGCCAGGGTAACATAATCGACGCTGGCAAATCCGGCGGCGAGCAGCGCCTGTTCGATCCCGCGCGTCGCTTCACCCACCGGGCCGCCCGCCTCGATCACCGCGATCCCCGCCTGCATCGCGCGCGGCAGCATCGCGGCTGCCGCGCGCTGTTCGGATGTCAGATACGCGTTGCGCGACGACAGCGCGAGCCCGTCGGCATCACGAACCGTCGGCACGCCGATGATGTCGAGCCCGAAATTGAGATCGCGCGCCATCGTGCGGATCACGGCCAGCTGCTGGTAATCCTTCTCGCCGAACAGCGCCATGTCGGGCTGGACCTGATTGAACAGCTTGGCGACGATGGTGGCGACGCCATCGAAGTGGCCCGGCCGGGCCGCGCCGCACAGGCCATCGCTGACCCCCGCCACGCTGACATTGGTGGCAAAGCCGGCCGGGTAGACCTGATCGACATCGGGTGCCCACAGGATCGCGACGCCAGCCTCGCTCAGCATCGCGGCATCGGCCTCTTCCTGCCGGGGATAGGCATCAAGATCCTCGTTCGCGCCGAACTGCATGGGGTTGACGAAGATCGAGGCGACCACATGGTCGGCCCGCTGTTTCGCCTCGCGCATCAGTTGCATGTGCCCTGCGTGCAGCGCGCCCATGGTGGGCACCAGAGCCACCTCTCCGCCCTGCCGCCGAAGCAGCGAAACCGCTGACCGCAACCTGTCTACCCGACGTATGATTTGCACCTTGGTAAAGCCTCCGATAGGGAACTGCCGCATGGGGTACGGGTCGTGCCCGCACGTGATTCACTAGGCAGCACTGGCACATTCGTCGTCCTGCTGGAAGGGGCTGAAAACCATGGACATGATGACGCGCAAGGCGTCCCCGCACCATATCGTATTTGCCAATGAAAAGGGCGGCACCGGCAAATCGACCAGCGCGGTGCATGTCGCAGTGGCGCTTTCGTATCTGGGTTTCCGGGTCGGCGCGATCGATCTCGATCCGCGCCAGCGCACGCTGCATCGCTATCTGGAAAACCGCGTCGCCACGCAGCAGCGCCGCAGCATCACCCTGCCCACCCCCAATTTCGAGGTGTTCCAGGACGACACTCAGGCGCGGCTGGAGCAGATGGTCACCAAGATGAGCCAGGAATGCGACTTTCTGGTCTATGACACCCCCGGCCGCGACGACAAGTTCGCGCGCTTCGTCGCCACCCGCGCCGACACGCTGGTCACCCCGCTTAACGACAGCTTCGTCGATTTCGACCTGATCGGCCAGGTGGACCCCGAAAACTTCAAGGTCCGCCGCCTGAGCTTCTATGCCGAGCTGATCTGGGAAGCGCGCAAGGCGCGCGCCAAGACCGACGGGATCGAGATCGACTGGGTGGTGCTGCGCAACCGCACCCAGCAGACCGACGCGCGCAACAAGCGCAGGCTCGATGCGGCGCTGGCCGAACTCTCCAAGCGCGTCGGCTTCCGCTATGTGCAGGGCCTGTCCGAACGCGTGGTCTATCGCGAGCTGTTCCCCTCAGGGCTCACCCTGCTCGACAAGGGCCATCTGGCGGATCTGGGCACCAGCCACATCATCGCGCGGCAGGAACTGCGCGAGATGGTCTCCGCGCTCAACTTGCCCGGCGTCGGCAGCCGCGCCGCCGAACGCCAGCCACAATTGCTCTGATCAGGGTGCCTTCGGCATCAGCTTGAGCGTCATCGCGGTCATCGCCTCGGCGGCGGTCGCGATGACGGTATCGGCTTCGGGCGCCCAGAACGGGCTGTGCAGCGAAGGCATCTCGATGCCCTCCTTCTTGGCCTTGGTGTATTCGGCGACCGGCACCCCGCCCACCCAGAAGATCAGGCTGGTGATGTTGTCCGGGTCCGCGCGGTAGAAGCGGCTGAAATCCTCGCCCCCCATCGACGGCGGTACCTGCGCCACGCGCTGATCGCCAAACCGCGCCTTTAGCATCGCGGCGGTTTCGCGGGTGAAATCGGGGCTGTTGTAGACCGCAGGGGTGAAGGTGTCGCTCATCGTCACCACCGGCATCCTGTCCTCGGGCACGCCTGCCGCAATCGCCTCGCCCTTGGCGATGCGCTTGATGCCTTCGAGGATCTTGGCCCGGGTTTCGTCCGAATAGCTGCGCACGGTGAGCAGCAGCGTCGCCTCGTCCGAGATGATGTTGTGCTTGGCGCCAGCCTGGAAGCTGCCGACGGTGACCACCGCGGCGTCCTGCGGGTCGAGCTCGCGGCTGATGAGCGTCTGCAGCGTGGTGACGATGCGCGCGCCCAGCACGATCGGGTCCTTGGTCGACTGCGGATAGGCCCCGTGCCCGCCCAGCCCCTTCACCTTGATATCGACGCTGTCGACATTGGCGAGCGCAAAGCCCGGGGTGTAACCGATGAACCCGGCGGGCGCCTGCGCGGCATCATGGAAGCCGAGCACATATTTGGGTTTGGGAAAGCGCGTGAACAGACCGTCTTCCAGCATCGCCACCGCGCCCGATCCGATCTCCTCGGCCGGCTGCAGGATCATGACCAGCGTGCCCGACCATTCCGCCTTGCGCTTGACCAGCTGCCGCGCGGTGGCGACCCAGCCGGTCATGTGCGTGTCATGCCCGCAGGCGTGCATCACCCCGGTCTCGATCCCCGCCGGGCTCATCGCGCGCACCTTGCTGGCGTAAGCGAGGCCGGTCTGCTCGACCACCGGCAGCCCGTCCATGTCAGCGCGCAGCATCACCACCGGCCCGGGGCCGTTCTTCATCACCGCGACCACCCCGGTCTTGCCGACACCTTCGGTGACCTCGAAGCCCAGTTTGCGCGCCTCTGCGGCGAGCTTCCTGGCGGTCTTCACCTCCTGGAAGCTGAGCTCGGGATTGGCGTGCAGATCGCGGTAGAGGTCCATCAGGCCCGGCATGTCCGCGGCGATATCGGCGCGGATCGTGTCCTGCGCCTGCGCGGGCATCGCAACCGCGAGCGCCAGAGTGGATGCGGCAAGCGCGCGCGCGAACATCGATGCGACCGGCATAAGTGTCTCCCCAGACATATGTTTGGCCAGGAAGCTAGCGGCTTGGATCTGCCATGTCAGTCAAAAACGCTCAGCCGATCTTGCGCGCCATCAGCACGCCGACTGTCATCATCACCATGCCGCCGATGCGCAGCGCGGTGAGCGGACTGCGCGGCACCCCGAACAGGCCGAAGTGATCAATCAGGGCGGCGGCGACGATCTGCCCCAGCAGCACCAGGAACACCGCGTTGCCGATGCCGAAGCGCGGTCCGATCCAGGTGATCGACAGCACATAGAACGCAACGAATGCACCGCTGAAGAACAGGTGCGGCGGCGCGGCGCGGACCTTGGCCAGATCGGGCAGGCCGACAACAGCGGATGCCGCCGCCGCGATGAACAGCGCCGACAGGAACAGGATGACCGATGCCGCCGCCGGGTTCGCCAGCCTGACGCCGAGCTGGCTGTTCAGCGCAGCCATCACCGGAATCCCGATCCCGGTCAGCAGCATGATCATCGAATAGCTCAGAGCGGTTCCGCTTGGCATGGGCGTTACCTCATCGGACGCAGATCGATGATGTCGAGCGTCGATTCATAATAGGGGTTGGGAAAGACGATCCGCCAGCGGTCCTTGCCGATCCGCTCGACGGTTCCGGCCATGTCGCGTTCCTTGTCCTGGCCATAAGGCACCAGCGTCTCGTCGTCGCCCAGCATCAGCGAGCCGAGGAACACGCCGCTGCGCTTGCCATCTGCGTGGATGAACCCCACCGGACGCTGCGATCCGGTGAGCTTGACGAACTGCCGCGTCGCGCCGCTGCCGTATATCGCGCAGGCAAAATCGGGATAGGCGATGAACGCCAGATACTTGCCGCCCAGCTTGTGCGTCGCACACAGATATTTGCCCTCGGGCGGCAGCGGGTTTTCCAGGCGCTTCTTGGGGTCGTACAGCAATGCTGCCTTGGCCAGATCGCCTGCAAATTCCGAAGCCTGCACCTCGGCGAGTGCAGCGGCGAATGCCGAATCGCGCTGTCGGAGCCGCTCGGCGTCGGCGGGAGTGATGATGTCCTGCCAGCGCTGCGCGTGCGCGGGCGAACCAAGCGCCAACGCGGCCAGTGCCAGCCCTGCTGCAAACCTCAAAGCCATGCTCTCTCTCCCCTTGTTTCCTGGGCCCCGGCGGCCCGGTCAGCCGTGCGGGGCGAGGTCGAACGCCGCAGTCTTGCCGTCCATGATGTTCTGCGCGAGCAGGTCGCCGCGCTTCATCACCGCCTGCACCGCCTCGATCCCCTGCTCCCAGTGCATGTCCATGGTGCCGCGCGAAAACTCGAAGTCGCGCATCCCGCTTTCCCAGCGCTGCACATTGTAGATCAGGTGAACGATGTTGACTGCATTGTCCTCGACCAGCGCGCGGACGCGCTCGACATTGGGATCGCTGCACATATCGGGCGGCAGCATCGCCAGCACCTTGCGCAGCGCCTCGTGCTCCTTGCGCAGCTTGAGATAGTAATCGGTCACCTGCCGGGTGCGGCTGGAATAGCGGATATCCTTCTCGCGGCTCATCACATCGGCAAACTTGGTGGGCAGTTCGCCGCGCGCGGGAAACAGGTCGATCTGGAAGGCGAGCATGTCGCTGGTCTGGTTGTCGAGCACATAGGCGAGCGGCGTGTTGCTCACCAGGCCGCCGTCCCAGTAATGCTTGCCGTTGATTTCCACCGGCGCAAAGCCCGGCGGCAACGCGCCCGATGCCATGATGTGCCGCGCATCGATTGTCTGCGGACCATGCGGGTCCTTGGTGTCGAAATAATAGAAATTGCCCGATTCCACGTTCACCGCGCCCACCGAGAAGCGCACTGGCCCGTTGTTCAGCCGATCCCAGTCGACAAAGCGGTTGAGCGTCTCGATCATCGGGGTGGTATCATACATGCTGACCGCAGCAGGCGTTCCCGGCCAGGCGAAGGTGGGCGGCAGCATGTGCGGGCGGAAGAAGCCCGGCACGCCGACGGTCGCGGCCATCGCGGCGCCCGCATAGTGGTTCATCTCGCGCCAGTAATCGGCATCGCCCAGCATGAAGTCGAACGTGCCCGAGGTTACCAGCTCCCAGAACTCACGCAGCCGGGTGCAGGCGAGATGCGGCTCGTTGCCCGCGATGATCGCCGCGTTGATCGCACCGATCGATATGCCTGCGACCCAGTCGATTCGTACATTCTGCCGCACCAGCTCGCTGAACACGCCGGCCTGATACGATCCCAGCGCACCCCCGCCCTGCAGCACCAGCGCGACGGTTTCAGGCAGCGGAACGGCTGCGGACTGGGTATCCAGCGCATCTTGAGTGCCGGGCATAGAAGGTCCTTATCTGGTGGCGTGCGTCCACGCGCTTTGACGCCAACCCTATGCCGCAGCGCACCATAACGCAATTGGCGTGAAAAAACGGTGCTGCCAAATCGGCGCGCGCGGCGTACCATTGCGCACCAGCAGGACAGGAACCGCCAACGCCATGAAGCTCGACGACTATCGCACCTCCGACAATATCTCCGACCAGCGCGGCGGCGGCGGCGGGGGTGGCCCGCGCTTTCCCATCGGCGGCGGCAAGATGGGCATCGGCACCATCCTGATCCTGGGGATCGCGGCGCTGGTGTTCGGAATCAACCCGATGGAGCTGATGCAGGGCGGCGGCATGACTGGCGGCGCGCCGGTGCAGACGCAGGGCCCTGGAGCGGCTGGAGGCCAGAGCGCAGACCAGAGTTGCGCGGTCGATGAAAAGAGCAAGTTCAGTTGCCAGGTGCTCGCCAGCACCGAGGACACCTGGGGCGCGCTGTTCAAGGAGCAGGGGCAGACCTATCAGCCCGCCACCCTCACCTTCTACGACCGCAACGGCCAGTCCGGCTGCGGCGCGGCGCAAAGCGCGATGGGGCCGTTCTATTGCCCCGCCGACAACGGCATCTATCTCGACACCAGCTTCTTCGACGAGCTCGCCACCCGCTTCGGCGCGTCGGGCGATTTCGCGCAGGCCTATGTCATCGCGCACGAGGTCGGCCACCACATCCAGACGATCAGCGGCCGCTCCGATCAGGTCCGCCGCGCGCAACGCACCGCCAGCGAGGCACAGGGCAACGACCTGCAGGTGCGCATGGAGCTGGAGGCTGACTGCTATGCCGGGGTGTGGGCCGCGCGCAACCGCGAGCGGATCGAGCCGGGCGATATCGAGGAAGGTCTGACCGCCGCCAACGCCATCGGCGACGATACGCTGCAAAAGGCCGCCGGACGCAGGCCGGTGCCCGAAAGCTTCACCCATGGCACGTCGGCACAGCGCATGGCGTGGCTGAAAAAGGGCCTGAGCACCGGGAATCCGGCGCAGTGCGACACGTTCAGCGCGGCACGGCTCTAGAACGGTGCATCGTTTTGCAGGTCCGCGCGTATCCGCAACAAGGGCGTCCCGTTTGACGCCGACATGAGGGGAACAACCATGCACCGCACCGTGATCACGCTTGCCAGCCTTGCCTTTGTCGGCAGCGCCCTGCCTGCCAGTGCGCAGAACCCGGGCTCGAATGGCCCGCGCTCGACCGAACAGGTGGCAGAAGAGGTGGTGACCCAGCCGGTCGAGGATGTCGGGCTCGACAAGAAGGACATTCCGGAAAACCTGATCGCCATTCAGGACAAGCCCTATTCGCTGGTGGGCATCAAGACCTGCTCGCAGATACGCAGCGCGATCGGCGACATGGATGCGGTGCTGGGCGAGGATCTGGACGTGCCCTATGAAAAGACCCGCGACGACAAGCGCAAGGACACCGCAGGCAAGGTCGGCGGACTGATCGTCAACTCGATCATCCCCTTCCGCCGCGTGATCCGCGAGATTTCGGGCGCAGCAGCGCAGGAGCGCCGCTACAATGCCGCGGTCTATGCTGGCGTCGTCCGCCGAAGCTTCCTCAAGGGCGTCGGGCTGCAGCGCGGCTGCAAATACCCCTCCGCACCTGCGCCCGCGAGCATGAAGTAAAAGTCCTCTTGAACAAACCCCGTTCTCCGGCGAAAGCCGTCGTCGTTACATTATAACGCTTTGGTCGATTCAGCCGTCATTCCCGCGAACGCGGGAATCCCGCTTTTCACAGAGGATGCTTCCAAAAGCGGGACCCCCGCTTTCGCGGGGGTGACGAGAATACCTGTTGCAAGAGTGTCGGCAGTTGGGACTGGTTTTGGGGGCAACACACATGCAACGTTTTCCGGTCCGGCGGCTGGCCGATTGCCACACGGTCGACGATTTTCGTGACCTCGCGCGCCGCAAGCTGCCCTATCCGGTGTTCCATTACATCGATGGCGCCGCCGACGACGAGGGGACGCGGCGCCGCAACACGGCTGCGTACGAGGACTGCGACCTGATCCCCAACGTGCTGGCAGGCGTTGCCGATATCGACATGTCGACCACACTGATGGGGCGCAGGATCGACATGCCGCTGTTCCTCTCCCCCACCGCGCTGCAGCGACTGTTTCACTGGCGCGGCGAAAAGGCGGTCGGCGCGGCGGCGGAGAAGTTCAACACCTTCTTCGGCATCTCCTCGCTCGCGACGGTCAGCCTTGCCGAGATCGGCGACAGCATCTCCAGCCCCAAGCTGTTTCAGCTCTATGTTCACAAGGACAAGGGATTGAACGCCGCGCTGATCCAGGCGGCCAAGGCAGCGAAGTTCGATGCGCTGGCGCTGACCGTGGACACCATCGTCTCGGGCAAGCGCGAGCGGTGCCTGCACACCGGATTCACCTCTCCGCCCAAACTCACGCCCCGGTCGGCGCTGAGCTTTGCCACGCATCCGGGTTGGTCGCTCAACTACATGGGCCGCGAACGCTTTTCGCTGCCCAACCTCGAAAGCCATATCGCGGCGGGCAGCAATGCCGCGATTTCGGTCGCCGACTATTTCAACACCATGCTCGACCAGTCGATGGACTGGGCAATGGCCGAGGACATCCGCAAGGCCTGGGACGGCCCGTTCTGCCTCAAGGGGATCATGAGCGTCGAGGATGCGCGCCGCGCCGTGGCGATCGGCGCAACCGCGATCATGGTCTCCAACCATGGCGGGCGCCAGCTCGACGGCAGCCGCGCGCCGTTCGACCAGCTTGCCGAGATTGTCGATGCGGTCGGCGACAGGATCGAGGTGATCTGCGACGGCGGCATTACCCGCGGCACGCATGTGCTGAAGGCCTTGAGCGTCGGCGCGAAGGCGTGTTCGGGCGGTCGGCTGTATCTCTACGCGCTCGCCGCCGGCGGTCAGCGCGGGGTGGAGCGCACGCTTGCCAACCTGCGCGGAGAGATCGAACGCGGCATGAAGCTGATGGGGGTCACCCGGCTCGACCAGCTGACGCGGGACAACCTGCGCTGGCGGTAACCAGTTCGGCCAACTAGCGGGGGCGGCCGACCTCTCCGGTGGCGCTGATGATGATCCGGTCGCTATTGGCGCCGCGCGACAGCACCACCTCCACTGGGGCGTTGGGAAGCCCGGTGCTGTCGAACCAGAAGCGCGCGCGCGAAGGGGCGGCGGCAGCAGCAGCATCGGTCCCAGGCGGCGCGGCGACATCCGCCGCCTCGCCCTCGATCCGCGCCACCGTCCCGGGCTTCCAGTCACGGTTGGCGAGCGTGCGCGCGTTCAGGGGCACCCATTGCCGGTCCTGCCGCGCATCGAAACCATAGCCCGACGGCGCGATCCACACAGCGATGGGCCGAGCGCTGACCACCGCCTCATCGCGCGCCGCCGCGACACGCGCCGCAAAGCGATCGGCGTCTTCGGAGAGCGCCGCGCTGTCGCCGGGCAACGACAGCACAACCGCGCCCGCGACCAGGCCGATGATGAACAGCACCACCATCAGCTCGATAAGGGTGAAGCCGTTCCTCAAATCTTCCCCGAGCTTGTCTCGGGGAGGGGGACCGCCGACCAAAGGTCGGGGGTGGAGGGGTAGCGAGGCGCACATCGTTTTCATGGGCTCGATCCCGCTGCCCCTCCACCATTCGCTCCGCGAACGGTCCCCCTCCCCCAGCAAGCTGGGGGAGGATTTTAGGCGCTTAAGCCCCATCGGCGGTGATATCCGCATTCTCATTCTCGCCGCCCGGCGCGCCATCGGCACCCAGCGAATAGAGGTCGAACGCACCGGTCGTGCCCGGGCTGATATACTGATAGGGGCGGCCCCAGGGGTCCTGCGGCAGCTTCTTGATATAGCCGCCGCTGCGATAGCGCCCCGGCTGCGCCAGCGTTGGCGGCGCGGTGACCAGCGCGTTCAGCCCCTCGGCAGATCCCGGATAGGCCAGGTTGTCGAGCCGGTACATTTCGAGAGCCTGGCTCAGCGTCGCGATGTCGCTGCGCGCCTTTTCGGTCATCGCGCGGTCCTGGCTGGGAAGCACGTTGATGACCACGATCGTCGCGAGCAGCCCGATGATGAAGATCACCACCATCAGCTCGACCAGAGTAAACCCGTTGGCACGCTTGCGCGCCTGGGGCGAAAGGCGCTTGAGCAGCGCGGATCGGAATTTCAGCATGTTGGTCCTCATAAGCCAGTCAGGTTCTGAAGCTGCAGGATCGGCAGCAGGATCGACAGGATGATCAGCGCGACCACCCCGCCCATGACCACGATGATAGCTGGTTCTAGCAGGGCCATCGCGGTGGAGGTGAAATTCTGGAACTCGCGTTCGAGATAATCGGCGGCGCGCTCGAGCATGGTATCGAGCTGGCCTGCGCTCTCGCCGCTGGCGACAAGATACACCAGCAGCGGCGGAAAGGTCCCCGCATTCCTGAGCGCGCCCGAAAGCGAGCCGCCCGAACGGATCGATTCGACCGCCTCCTCGAGCGCTTCGCGCAGCACCGCGTTGCGGACGGTGCGGGTGGTCAGCTTCATGCCTTCGAGCAGAGGCAGGCGGCTGTGCACCATGGTCGCCAGCGTCCGCGCCAGCCTTGCCGCGTTCATGTCGCGGATCAGCCGCCCGATCAGCGGCAGCTTGACCAGCATGCCATCGAAGCGGTATTTGAACGAAGCCACCTTCATGGCGCGCCAGAAGGCGACGCCTGCGAGCACCATCGCAATGGCCAGCGCCCACCACCAGTTGCTGAGAAAATCGGAGATGCCGATGACGATCCGCGTGATCAGCGGCAGCTGAGTAGAGGCATTGTCGAACTGTTCGACCACGCGCGGCACCACCGAGATCATCAGCCCGGCCACCACGCCGAACGCGACCAGGGTCAGGATGATCGGATAAGCGAGCGCCGAGATGATCTTGCCGCGCACCTCGGCCTGCTGTTCGAGCAAGGCTGCGAGCCGCTCGGTAATCACCGGCAGCGAGCCCGAGCTTTCGCCCGCGCTGATCATCGCGCGGAACAAAGGCGGGAAGCTGCGCGGCTCGCGCGCCATCGCTTCGGCGAGCGACTGCCCTTCCATCACGCCCGCATGCACGTTGATCAGCACCTCGCGTGCATTGGCCTTTTCGGTCTGGCGGCTGATCGTGCGCAGCGCCTCTTCCAGGGGGCTGACGCTCATCAGCGACGACATCTGCCGGGTGAACAGGGTGAGCTGCTTGGCGCTCAATCGTGCGGTGCGCTGCGAGATCAGCGCCTTGCGCGGCGGCGCGGGGGTAACGGTGACGATGTGGAACGCCTTGCGGATCAGCGCCGCGCGCGCCTGCGCATCCGAAGGCGCGCTGATCCGCCCCTGTCGCTCGCGCCCGGCGGAATCGATCACCTTATAGGCAAAGTCAGCCATCAGGCTCTCAGCGGTTCGGGCACCGGCTCGGCCTCGCGCCGCGAAATGCGGATCGCCTCTTCCGCCGTGGTCTGGCCGGTGCGCACCAGTTCGCGCGCCGCCGAGCCCAGATTGGGCGCGTTGAGGAAGGCGTGCCGCGCGATGATGGCCTCGTCGCCGCCATCGTTGATCAGGCGGCGAATGGTTTCATCCACCCGCACCGCCTCGAACACGCCGATGCGGCCCTGGAAGCCGGTATGGTTGCACGAATCGCAGCCGACCGGGCGATAGACCACGGTACCCTTGTCGAAGCCGAGCAAAGAGGCGAGCGAGCCATCGGCCTGCACCGGCTCGCGGCATTCGGGGCACAGCCGCCGCACCAGCCGCTGCGCGACGACCGCGCGCAAGGTCGAGGCGAGCAGGAACGGCTCGATCTTCATGTCGCGCATCCGGGTGATCGCGCCGATCGCATCGTTGGTGTGGACGGTCGAGAGCACCAGATGCCCGGTCAGCGAGGCCTGCACCGCGATCTCGGCGGTTTCGTGATCGCGGATTTCGCCGATCATCACCACATCGGGGTCCTGGCGCAGGATCGCGCGCAGCCCGGCGGCGAAGGTCAGCCCGACCTTGGGGTTCACCTGAGTCTGGCCGACACCCTCGATGGCGTACTCGACCGGGTCCTCGACGGTCAGCATGTTGCGCGAGCCGTCGTTGAGCTGCTTGAGGCACGAATAGAGCGTGGTGGTCTTGCCCGATCCGGTGGGACCCGTAACCAGCACGATGCCATTGGGCTCGGACAGCGCCTCGGCAAGGATCTTGTGGGTGCGCGGGCTCATGCCCAGCAGCCCCAGATCCATATTGGCGTTTTCCTTGTCGAGCAAACGCAGCACCACGCGCTCGCCAGCCCGGCTGGGCAGCGTCGATACGCGCACGTCGAGCAGTTTGCCGCCAATCGTCAGCCCGATGCGGCCATCCTGCGGCACGCGGCGTTCGGCGATGTCCAATCGCGCCATCACCTTGATGCGGCTGACGATCACCGGCGCGACATTGGGCGGCATCCGCAGCTTTTCCTGCAGCACGCCATCCATCCGCATCCGGATCACGAGCCCGGTCTCATAGGGCTCGATGTGGATATCCGACACGCCCTGCCGCGCCGCCTCGGCGATGACGCCGTTGATCAGCCGGATCGCAGGCGCATCGTCGGCGCTGTCGAGCAAATCCTCGGCACTGGGAAGGTCGCTCGCCAGCATCTCCAGATCGCTGCCATCGATGTTCATCGAGCTTGCCATCGCCGCGGCATTGCCTTCGACCGCATAATGATCCGACAGATAGCGCTCGAACTGCGCCACCGGGGCGAGCTCGACATCGAACGGCATCGCCAGATAGCGCCGCACCTCGAGCAAGGTGATCGGGTCCGCGCCCTCGCGCAGCGCGACCTTGAGCCGCCCGTCGGCCTCGCCCAGCATCACCACGCCGTTGTCGCGGGCAAAACCATAGGGAATGTCGAGCATCATCCGCGCGAGGCTGCGCTCGGCGGCAAGCTCGAGCGGCGCGTCGGCGGCGGCTTCATCGATCGTGCCGTCACCGGCTTCGCCCTTGCGGATCTTCATGGCCGGTCTCCCCCCACCGGCGGCAGCTCGGCCTGGCCGGGCTGGCTGGCAGGCAGCGTGGTTGTGTCGAGCGGTCCGCTACCGGGCATCGGACGCGGCGCGATCAGCTGGTCATTCGGCCCCGGCGGCGCGGCGACCGGAATGTTCGCGCCCAGATAGTCGCGCACGATGGTGTCGAGCGAGGGTTCGACCTTGGGGTTGAACTCGATCTGCGCCGCGCGGACATAATTGTAGCGCCGCGCCGCAATCGCCTGCGCGTCCTCGGCTGTGCGCAGGATCGTCGGGCGGATGAACACCATCAGGTTGGTCTTGGTCCGCTCGCGGCCGCGCGACTTGAACAGCTCGCCGATGATCGGGATGTCGCCGAGCAGCGGGATCTTCTGGATCGTGCGGCGCTCGTTGTCGTCGAGCAGACCGCCCAAAGCGATGATCTCGCGGTCCTTGACCGTGACCGTGGTCTTGACCTCGCGCTTGTTGATGATCAGCTCGTTGAAATCGTTGCTCACCGGCCCGACGATCGAGCTGACCTCCTGCCGTATGTCAAGCTTGACCTGGTTGCCCGCGTTGATCTGCGGCTTCACCTCGAGCTCGATGCCGACATTCTGCCGCTGGATGGTGCGGAAGGCGTTGTCGAAATTGTTCGACAGCGCCTCGCCGGTGCTGATCGGGATCTCCTGGCCGAACAGGATCGAGCCCTGCACATTGTCGTTCACGGTCAGCGATGGCGTCGACAGGATGTTGGACTCGCTGTCCTCCTGCACCGCATTGATGATCGCGCCCAAGACCCGGTTGTTGCCGATATCGGCAGCAAAGCCGGTATAGCCGCCGCGCGCGCCCAAGATGCGGTTGGCAGCGTTCTGGCGCAGGAAATCGCCCACCGCGCTGTTGTTGCTGGTGGTCACGGTATCACCGTTGATCACCGTGGTGGTCTCATCCAGATCGTTGGCGAGAATGCCGCCCGCGATATCGAGGATGTTGGGCGCGACGTTGGAGAACGGGGTGACGAGGAACGGAATGTCCTTGCCGCCGATCAGGAACTGCACGCCGAGCTCGCGAGCGACCCGGTCGGAGATCTCGACGATGATCGCCTCGACCAGCACCTGTTCCTGGCGGATATCGAGCTGGCGCACGAGCTCGGCGAGCGAGCGCTGGACATCGACCGGTGCGGAGATGATCACCGCATTGGCACCTTCATACCGGGTGATGATCGCGGTGCCGCGTCCGTTCGAAAGCCCCACCGCGCCGCCGATCGGGGCGGACGCCGCAGCCGGGGCTGCGCCATTGGCAGAGGGAGCCGCCGCAGGCGTCGCGGACATCGGCTGCAAACCGCCGCCGCCCTGCGCGCCGACCATCATTTGCAGCACCGGCACCAATTGCTCGGCATCGGCATAATCGAGCCAGATCACGCGGATCTCGCTGCCGTTCGCAGCGCGCGCATCGAGCTCCCTGGCGATCGCGGTCAGCCGCGCAACGGTGGGCGCATCGCCGCGCAGCGCGACCGAATTGCTCGAATCCACCGCGACGACCGACACCAGCGGCGCGCCGCCCCCGCCGCCTTCCGCGCCGCCGCCGGGCGCGGGCGCCAGCTGCTGCAGCGTCATCGCGATCTCGCGCGCGCCGGCATGGTTGAGCGTGATCACCTGGGTGGTCGCATTGTCGCGGTCGATCTGGCCGATCAGCGCGCGGATGCGGCGGATGTTGTCGGCATAATCGGCGACGACCAGGCTGTTGCCGCTGCGGTTGGCGGTGATCGATCCTTCGCGGCTGACAAGCGGACGCAGCGTCTCGACCGCGGTGGTCGCGTCGATCGCGCGCAGGCGGAAGACCTCGGTGACGAACTCGTTCTGCCCGCCGCGACTGCCCACCCGGCCCGGCGCAGACGCTGCGCCATCGGTCGGCTGGATGCGATAGGCGCCGTTGGCGGTCGGCACCGCGATCAGCCCGTTGGCGCGCAGCGTGGAGAGGAACACCTCGAAATACTCGCTGCGGCTCAAGGGTCGGTCGGTCACAACTGAAACCTTGCCCTGCACACGGCCATCGATGATGAACGTGCGCCCGGTCACCGTGGCCGCATCCTCGATAAAGGCGCGTACATCGGCATCGCGGACATTGAGGCTGTGCTGCGCGGCCAGAGGTGACGCGAACACGAGCGCGGCGCAAAGCGCCAGGGTTGAAATGTGTTTTTTCATGGTTCCGGTATGATCAGCGCAATGGGAAGGGTCTCGGTGCCGCGCTCGATGAGCAGCGACAGCCGGGCTCCGGGACGAAGCTGCCCTGCCAACGCCGCGCCATCCTGCGCGGAGCTGACCTTGCGGCCGTTGATTTCGGTGACGATATCGCCGGGCTTGAAGCCGGCCTGCGCGAACACCGCGCCATCGGCCTTGGGGGTGACGGCAAAACCGCTGACCCGCCCGTTCTCGGTGCGCGGGGCAAAGCCGATGCCCGCGGTGATCGCCTCTGCAGTGAGCGGCCCGGCCTGCGCCACAGGCAGCGCCTGCGCCGTTGTGGCTGGCGCCGCCGCAGTGTCGCCCACGGTATCGGCGGGAACCGACTGGTCGATGAACAGGCTCTCGCGCAATCCGCCGCGTTCGAGCACGACATGATCGAACAGCACCTGCACCAGCTTGACGCCCGGTGCCACCTCCTCGCCCACGCCATAGCTGCGCTGGACGCCGTCCGACCCGGCGATGATCGCCGAACCGCCGCCCGAAGCCTCGTTCATCCGCAAACCGTAGAGCGTCAGATCGAGCGAGGTGACTGCCGCGCTGGCATCGCCCGCGGCCGCCGCGCGGTCGAACCCGTCGAAGCTCGCGAACAGCGCTGCGCGCGAAGGCGCGGACATCACCTTGGCGGTGCGCGCCTGCCAGTCGCCCAAAGGCGCGATCGGTGTGATGATGGTCCACATCAGCCGCGCGATCTGGATGACCAGCGCAAGGATCAGCAGCGCCCGCAGCCAGCCATACAACCCCTTGGGCAGAAACCGCGCCAGACCACTGGCCGGGGCTGCAAATCTTGCCGACCGGAATCGGGAAAGAGAAGCACCAAGGCCTGTCTGCGCGCCGTGATGGGCCGCTGATGCCACGAATCACTCCCCGTTGCGGGCCGATCCCCTTGGCCCTGACACGCTGCTAGGCGCGGCGCATGACGGTTGGATTACCAGTTTATGACAGATATTTGAATGCAAATGCGCGCGTGATCGGCCTGAAACGCCAACGGCAAGGGGCAGCCCCTGCGGACTGCCCCCCATCACGCATATCGTTTAGCCGCCTTGGACCGATCAGAACTGCAGCGATGCGCTGATCGAGAAGGCCCGGCCGATGTCATAGGCGTTGTTGAGAATGGTCGAAGTGTTGAGCTGCTGGAACTCGACATAATCGGTTCCCAGCAGGTTGCGGGCCTCGAACTTGAGCTCGGCGACCTTGTTGAAGACCTTGAAGCCCTCGCGCCACACGAAGTCGAGCCGGGGACCGGTGTATTCGACGAAATCGGGCTGGCCCGCAGGACCGCGGTTGGTCACGCGGTTGCTGTTCCACGACAGCAGGATGGTCTGCTGCGACAGACGTTCGCCGGTGCCTTCAAGCCCGACCTGCATGTTGGCGATATGATCGGACTGGCCGGTCAGCGCAAAGCCGCCGGTGCGGAAGATCGTCGAGGCGGCGACCATGTTGCCGCTCAGCGGATCGGCGATCTGGTCCTGCGCGGTCACCTTCACATCCGAATTGGTGTAGGTGTAGTTGCCCGCGATCAGCAGACGGCGTTCCTCGAAGAAGGTGCCGCCCAGATCGATCAGATCGAAATATTTCACCAGCTCGATTTCCGCACCGTACAGCGTGGCGGTCGGCGCGTTGGCGAAGGTGGTGAAGAAGTTGTCGCCCTGACGGAAACCGAGGTTTTCGATCGGATCCTTGATGTCCTTGTAGAAGATCGCGGCGGTCACGCGCTCGTCACGCCCGAAGAAATATTCGTAGCGCGCTTCGAGGTTGATCAGGCGGCTGTTCTTGAGGAACGGGTTGCCGAAGAAGGTGCGGTCGAATTCCAGATCGAGATACTGCTGCGGCGCGAGTTCGCGGAACTGCGGCCGGGCGATGGTCTTGGAGGCGGCAAAGCGCACCTGCATGTCCTCGGCCAGGTTCCAGGTCAGCGTCGCGGCAGGCAGAAAGTCATCCTTCTTGATGCTGGTCGCCACCAGATTGGCGCTGCCCAGGCCGAACAGATCGATCGGCAGCACGAACTGGGAGCCATCTTCATAGCGCACGCCAGCCTGAAGCTTGAGGGTGTCGGTGAACTTGGCTTCGAACTGCAGATAGCCTGCATGCACTTCCAGCCCGGCATCATAGGCTGCCGCGCCGTTGGTGCCCGAGGTTTCGACCAGACGGACATCGAAGGTGTAGACGTTGAAGTCCGACAGCAGGAAGTCGGGGCGCTGCTGCGAAACCGCAAACGGCAGCGGTCCCTGCCCGCTCAGGAAGCGGAAGTCGCGGCGGATCGAGGTGCGGTCGTTCTTGTAATAGGCATAGCCGGCCGAGAAGGTGATCGGAAAGCCGATGTCGGTGTCATAAGCGAGGTCGACATTGGCGCCGTAGACATTGTCGTCGAGATCGCTGAACGCGATGCGCGCGCCCTCGCCCGCCGACTGGAGATCGTTGACGAAGTCACCAGCGACCGCGTTGAAGGTATAGTCGAACGTCCGCTCATACGGGGCTTCGCGCTGCGAATTGGCGTAGCTGCCGCGGAAGTTGAGGCGGAAATCGTCGAACTTCATCTCGCCGACGAACTGGGTGTTCATCAGCTGGCGCTCGAACCAGTTGGTACGGCTGCGGTTGATCAACCGGGTGTCGGTGACGCGCGCGTCGATGCCTTCACGGATCGAGGCGTCCTTGAGCGTATCGCGGATGAAGACGTTGGTGAGCTTGAACTTGTGCTCGCCGACGTCCGCGGTGATGCCCAGCAGGCCGTTGACGACGATGCGGTTCTCGGTGGTCAGGTAGCGGAAATCGATGTCGGGGTTGAGCGTATCGACGCCGTTCACCGGCACGATACCCTGCGAGATCTGCTGGACGCCGCCGCGCGTACGCCAGGTGTTGTTGATGCCGGTCGCGCCGACGATGCCGATGTTGACATCGCCGATCAGAAAGCTGGTCGCGCCGCTGATCTGGCCCGAGAAATTGACCGGGATGTTGTTGTTGCGCTGGATCAGCGCAGTGTTGGCGTTGGCCAGGCTTGCGGTCAGGTCGCGCACTTCACCGGCGGTGAAATTGGCCCCCACGGAAATCGGATTGCCCGAGGCAAAGGCGTTGCGCAGGTTGCGCGGCAGGGTGCGCGCGCCATTGTCGAAGCCGGTGAAGTCGGTCGAGGAGCCGAAATAGGTATAGCCCACCTCGCCGGTGGTGATGGTGTCGCCGCCGGTGCCGACCTCGATCTTGAAGAACGGGTCGCGCGGAACCGACTTGGTGGTGAGGTTGATTGCGCCACCGCCGAATTCGCCCGGATAGTCCACCGAATAGCTCTTCTGGATGGTGGTCGAGGCGATGACGCTGGTCGGGAAGATGTCGAGCGGCACGGTGCGGCGCAGCGGATCGGGCGAGGTCAGCGGCGATCCGTTCATCAGCGCGAGCGAATAGCGTTCACCCAGACCGCGAACGAACACGAAGCGGCCGCCGACGACGCTGAGGCCGGTCACGCGCTGCAGCGATCCGGCAATGTCGCCATCGGCGGTGCGCGCGATGTCGGCTTCGCTGAGGACCGAGAGCACCTCGGAGGTCGCTCGGATCGGGTTGGGGATGAAGCGACCGCGCACCACGATTTCACTGCTGCCGCCGCCTGCGCCGGGACCGGAGATTTCGATCTCTTCCTGGGCGGGCTCCTCGGCAGCCGGTTCCTCGGCAGCCGGCTGGGCGGCATCCTGGGTCGGCTGCGCGGGGGCTTCCTGGGCGAAGGCGGCCGGCGAAACCAAGCCTGAGCTGGCCATCAGCAATGCAGCGAATGAAAGCGGCGTCAATTTCGCCATGAGTCCCTCCAAGAATTCATCAAAAAGGGGCGGCGGCGCTTTTCGCCGCCGCCCCGAAACCGGTCAGCGGTTTACAATCAGGTGGTCGGAATGGTCGGCACGGCGGTGCAAGCAGGCGTGCTGCTGTACAGGCCGCAGGTCCATCCCTGGAACCGCGTGTCGGCAGCATCGCGCACCGCACCGATATAGGTGACCGAGTTGTAGAAGCTGTTGATCGCGGTCACGTTGAACACCGGACGCGCGGTTTCGTTGGCACCATTGATGAAGATGCCCGACAGCGTCGAGGTGCCGTTGGTGGTGTTGTTCGATCCAGCGGTGAACAGCGCCTGGATGGCGGCAACGGTCACGTTGCCATCATCGGTGAAGGCGTTGGGGCAGCTGAGGAACACCGATTCAAAGCGCGGCGGGCCGGCTTCATCGCCTGCAGCACCCGAAGCCTGCATGGTGATCGCGCTGTCAACGTCGAGGCACCAGCCGGGACCGCTGATCACGCTGTTGAACGCGGCAAAGTCCATGCCGCCGCGCAGCAGGATCGCCGCTTCGTCTGCGGTGGTCTGGGTGGAGACGAACGTGGCGTTCGACATCGACCACTTGGTGCGCGGCTCGGCGTTTTCGTTGCCGTTCGAATCGCCTTCGATCACGTGGTTGGCGCTGGCGGTCTGGATGCCGAGCAGGAACTGGTTGAAGCCCTGATAGCCCAGATCCATGTCGAAGGTGTCGTCGTCATTGCCCAGGCCGACGAGGTTGCGTCCGTTGACGCGTCCGCCGAACCATTCGATGCCATCGTCCGAGCTGTTGTAGACCTGCACGTTCTGGAAGAAGGTGCCCGAGCCCACGCCTGCCAGGGTGATGCCGTTGAGCTCGTTGCCCGGCTGGACCTCGAAGCCCGAATAGCGAACCTGGAAGAACGCGATGCGGCCCGAATTGTCGGTGGGCACCGCGCCGCCATAATTGGCGTTGGTGCCTTCCACGACGCCCGAGCAATCGGTGCGGGTGCCGCCAGGGTTTGTCGGCGAACCGGTGGCGCAGTCGGAAAGCGGCGCACGGCCGAGGATCACGACACCGCCCCACAGGCCCTTGGAGTTGGCGGTGGCGGTGCCCACGACGTTGTCGCGTGCGGTGAAGATGATCGGCTGAGTCGCGGTGCCTTCGGCAAACAGCTGCGAGCCGCGGTTGACCAGCAGGAAGTCCGCGCCCGACGATCCGAAGAAGGTCACGCCCGGCTCGATGGTCAGGATGGCCGAGGTCCCGGCGCCACCTGCGGCACCGACATCGACGCCGACCTGTACGCGGCCCGAGAGCGAGTAGACAGTGCCGGCGCGGCGCGGGATCACCAGGTTGGTCGTGATCGTGCCCGAAAGCTGGCAGTTGCGGGCAACTGCGCCGCCACCCAGCGTGATGGTGCCGACATTTGCGGTGCCGTTGGGGCAGTCTGCAGCCGGACCGGTCGGGGTCGGCGTGGGGGTCGGAGTCGGCGTCGGGGCGGGCGCGGGTGCCGGTGTGGGAGCCGGAACAACGATGACGCCTTCGCCGGGCGATGCGACGTCATCTGCGCCGCAAGCGGTAACTACCAGGGCCGCGGCCGAAGCCATCAGGACCGAACGAACACGTGCATTGAGCATCTTTGAATCTCCGCAAATCAGGACAGATCAGTCTGTCGGCTTTTCTGGAACGAGGCGGAGATGAGCTGATTCCACCCCCTGGAACGCCGTTCGAGGGGGCAGATAGGCAGGCAAGATGAACCTGCGGCGCTATTTCAGTGACAATGGAGCGACAGGATTATGACGGTTTGGAGTCTTATGTGACAGAACCGGGTCACGGGACAGATGCACCGACCTATCTACCTAATAAATAAGGACTAATCCGAACGCCTGGGCGAGGCCTGCAGTTCAGCCAAGGCCTTGGCGAGCGCCGAATGAGTCGCCGCGCGCATGCGCATTGCGCGAATAAGGTGACTTAATTGCCACAACTGTCCCACAGCCGGACGCAAAAACGCCCGGTCGGAACAGGTCCGGCCGGGCGCTGGTGATTTTCGATCGATCGGCGCGATCAGCGGCTGGCATAGCCCTGATCGAGGCGGCGCATGGCGTGGCGCGCGGCAACGCGGCTGTCCATCACGCGCCCGTCCGACAGGATGATGTCGAACGATGCCGGGGCGTTGATCGCCGCCTGGTAATGCTGACGCGCCGAAGCAACATCGCCCATCTTGGCATAGGCCAGCCCCATGTTGATCAACCTTGCGGGATCGCGGCGGGCAGCCGGTGAAACCTGTTTCTCTGCGGCCTGCATCTGTTCCAGAGCGGCCGGGTAATTGCCCTGCAGCAGCGCGGCATAGCCCAGCGCGCCGGCATCATAACCGATTTCATTCGCCGCCGCCCGGTTCTGCACAGGCTGGGCAAAGCCAGGCGCAGCCATACCGAGGGCGGCCAGGGCCGCGATTGCGATAACTTTGGTGTTCATGTCATCTGATCCTTTCTCAACGTGACAGGTCGAATGCTATGCCTATGTGACAGTCAATGCAACATCATTGTCATATAAAAGACGTCCCGATGTCATATTTCTGTAATCTTCAAAATTTCACCCTATTGTCACACGCACGACACGGGACTTGACCATCAGACACGCGCGCTGTCCGATGCGCTGCCAAAACACTCCGGAGAGGCCGTCCCCATGACCATGACAATCGACCGCAGGCTGCTGATCAAGGCGGGCACCTTCGGGCTTGCCGCATTGTCCATTCCCGGTGCGGCGCAGGCGCTGTTTGCAGGGCGCGGCTTCACCCATGGCGTGGCGAGCGGCGAGCCTTCGGGCAATTCGGTGCTGCTGTGGACGCGCTATGTCGCGGACAGCGATGCACGGCTGACCGCCGAGCTCTCCCCTACCCCCGATTTCGCCAGGCCTGTGGGCGGCGGGTCGGTAACTGCCAGCGCCGCGCGCGACCATATCGCCAAGCTCACCGTCACCGGGCTCAAGCCCGACAGCTGGTATTTCTATCGCTTCGTGGCGGCAGATGGCAGCACGTCACCGGTCGGCCGCACCCGCACGCTGCCGGTGGGCGAGGCCGCAGGCTTCAACATCGGCGTGTTTTCCTGCTCCAACCTGCCCTTTGGCTGGTTCAACGGCTATGCCCATGCCGCCGCGCGCAACGACCTGGATCTGGCGGTGCACACCGGCGACTATGTCTATGAATACGGCCTCGACGTGTACCCCACGCGCGGTCAGGCGCTCCCCGGGCGCAGCGTCCAGCCCGATCACGAGATGGTGACGCTGGCCGATTACCGGCTGCGCTATGCCAGCTACCGGCTCGATGCCGATCTGCAGCGGCTGCACCAGGTGGTGCCGATGATCGCGATGTGGGACGACCACGAGATCGCCAATGACAGCTATCGCGATGGCGCGCAGAACCATCAGAGCGACAGCGAAGGCGATTATGCGACCCGCCGCCGCATCGCCGAACAGGTCTATCGCGAGTGGATGCCGGTCGCAGATCTGGCGCCCGCCGACCCCTTGTGGACCAGCTACCAGATCGGCAACCTTGCCACGCTGATCCGCACCGAAAGCCGCCTGTCGGGCCGAGACAAACCCGCCGAGCTCGCCGATGCGTTTGCCGGTGGCGGCGACATCGCTGCAGCACTGGCCAGGTTCCGCGACGAAAAATGGGTCGACCCTGCCCGCCGCATGCTGGGTGACGATCAGGCGCGCTGGCTGGGCGACCAGTTCAAGGCGTCCAAGGCGTCAGGTACCCGCTGGCAGGTGTGGGCGCAGCAATGCGTGATGGGATCGATGAAGCTGCCGCTCGAAACCGGCGACTGGGTGCCCAGGGACGCACCCGCGATCGTGCGCAGCCGATCGGCTGCGGGGCTTGCAGCGAGCAAGGCCGGCCTGCCGTTCAACATGGACGCATGGGATGGCTACCCCGTCCAGCGCGAGGCGCTGCTCCAGTCCGCGCAGGCCGCGGACGCCGATCTGGTCGTGCTGTCGGGCGACAGCCACAATGGCTGGGGCTTCGATCTGGATGCGGGCGGCAAGCCCGCCGGGGTCGAGTTTGCCGGTCATTCGATCAGCTCGCCGGGGTTCGAGGCCTATGCGCCGACGATTGCCCCCGCCGATGTCGCAGGCGCACTGGTGCGCGGCAATCCGCAGCTCAAATGGGCCGATACCAGCTCGCGCGGCTACATGACGCTGCAGCTGACCCAGCAAAGCGCCACCGCGCACTGGCACAAGCTGCGCACCATTCGCGAACGCAGCACCGATCTGGCCGGAAGCAGCAGCCTTAGCGTCCTTCCCGGACGGCGGACGATCGCGATGCCCGGCTGATCGCGGCGGCGGGGGCGGCGCGGCCAGCTGGTACTGCAAAGCCGTTGGTCGACGCTGCCCTGCTGCCTGCCGAAAAGCTTTGCCCGCCTGTCGGACACGCCCTAGGCTGCCCGCATCGTCGCAGTCCGCCGTTCCGGCGCGGCATGGCGACCGCCCGCAATGCGGGCTCAACAGACCTTAGGGGAGCTACATATGGTAAAATCGATTCTGCTGGCATCGGCAGCGCTCATCGCGCTGGCGGCGGCACCTGTCAGCGCGCACGAAACCGATGGCAAGGGCCCGGAAATCGACCTGCTGATCGAAGGCGAAGCGTCCGCCGAAGCGCCGCTGGCCGGCACCCCCGATGCCGAGGGCATCACCACCACCGCACGTGATTACTGGGGCAACTGGGGCATCGACACCACCGTGATGAACCCGGCGGTCAAGCCCGGCGATGACTTCTACGCCTATGTCAACGGCAAGTGGCTCGACAGCTTCGAAATGCCCGCCGATCGTACCCGCTATGGCGCGTTCACGCTGCTCGCCGAAAAGTCCGAGCAGCGCGTGCGCAAGATCATCGACGAGCTCGCCGCTACCAAGCCCGATCCGAAGACCGGCGCAGGCAAGGTTGCCGCTTTCTACAATTCCTATCTCGATACCTCAGCGATCGACGCGGCGGGCCTTGCCCCTGCCCAGCCCTATCTCGACAAGATCAAGGCGGCCAAGACCCGCGAAGACCTTGCCAAATTGTTCGGCGCGCCCGGCTTCCGCAGCCCGGTGGCAGGCTTTGTCGATATCGATTCCAAGCAGACCGACACCTATATCTTCCAGGTCACCCAGGCGGGCCTGGGCCTGCCCGACCGCGACTATTATCTCGTCGACAGCGAGGCGAACCTGAAGATCCGCGCCGGATACATGCAGTATCTGACCTTCCTGATGGGCAAGGCAGGCTATGCCGATCCGGCAGCCACCGCGCAGACGGTCTATGATCTGGAAAAGCAGATCGCGACCGCGCATTGGGACCGCGCTGTCGGCCGCAACCGCAACCTTACCTACAACAAGCTCACCAAGGCCGAGATGGTGGCATTGGGCGGCGGCTTCCCGGTCGAGACCTTCATGAAGGCGATCGGCGTCGACGGCCAGCAGGACTTCGTCGTCCGCCAGCTCACCCCGACCGCCGAGGAACTCGCCGCCGAAAAGCTGACCCCCGAACAGGCGGCGAAGCTCGGCAGCGGCATCGGCGGGCTGTTCACGCTCGCCAACACCGCGCCGATCGCGGCCTGGCAGGCCTGGCTTGCAGCCGGTTTCCTCTCGAGCAACGCCAGCGTGCTGCCCTCGGATATCGATGAGGCCAATTTCGCATTCTACGGCAAGGTGCTGGGCGGCCAGCAGAAGCAGCGCGAGCGCTGGCAGCGGGGTGTCGCCGCGGTCGAAGGCACGATGGGCGAGATCGTCGGCAAGATCTATGCGGACCGCTATTTCCCCGCGGAAAACAAGGCCGCGATGGACGAGCTGGTCGGCAATCTGCGCAAGGCGATGGCGGCGAACCTCGACGACATCACCTGGATGGGCGATGCCACCAAGGTGGAGGCGCGCGACAAGCTCGCCAAGTTCACCCCCAAGATCGGCTATACCGAAAAGTTCGAGACCTATGACAGCCTGGCGATCGCGCCTGGCAAGGCGCTCGACAATGTCATCGCCGCGACCACCTGGGGCTACAAGGACAACATCTCCAAGCTGGGCAAGCCGATCGACAAGACCGAATGGTTCATGCTGCCGCAGACGGTGAATGCGTATTACTCGCCGCCGCGCAACGAGATCGTCTTTCCCGCCGCGATCCTGCAGCCGCCGTTCTTCAACCTGACCGCGGACCCGGCGGTGAATTATGGCGCGATCGGCGGGGTCATCGGCCATGAAATGGGCCATGGCTTTGACGATCAGGGCTCCAAGTCGGATGGCGACGGCGTGCTCCGCGATTGGTGGACGCCGGAGGATCAGGCCAACTTCAAGAAGCTGACCAGCGCGCTGGTCGCCCAGTACAGCGCCCTGTGCCCGCTCGACGACGGCAAGACCTGCGTCAACGGCGCGCTGACCCTGGGCGAGAACATCGGCGATGTCGGCGGTCTGTCGATGGCGTATCGCGCCTACAAGATCCACCTGAACGGCAAGGAGGACAAGGTGATCGACGGGCTGACCGGCGACCAGCGCTTCTTCATGGCCTGGGCACAGGTGTGGCGCAACAAGTCGCGCGAAGAGTTCCTGCGCCAGCAGCTGCAGACGGACTCGCACTCGCCCGCCAATTACCGCGCCAACGGCACCGTCCGCAATTTCGACGAGTGGTACAAGGCATTCGACGTCAAGCCGGGCGACGCATTGTACCTGCCGCCCGAAAAGCGCATCCGCATCTGGTGATCACGCGTCACCGGTTCTTCCGGCCCGGCTTCGTCTCCCTTTGAGGCGTTGCCGGGCGGGAGCGCCGGGCGCTGACGACCCGCCAGCCTAGCGCGCGGAGAACAGCAGCCGTCCCGGCCCCAGCTGCGCCAGCACCATGGCGATATCGCTGTGCGAGACGGTGAAGCAGCCGAAACTGCGCCCCACCCTGCCCGATGTGCTCGCCATGGTCTGGCTGACATAATCGGCGCTGTGGATCACGATGGCGCGATCGAACGCCAGGTCGTTTTGCGGATCGAGCCCGTGCAACCGCCGCGAGCGGCCATATTTGCCGACATAGCTCTCGCCCACCAGAAAGCTGCCTGCGGACGAGGCATTCGATCCCGGTTCGTTCGAGAATCGCTGCACGAAGCCGGTGTTGGCGGGGTCAGACCCGCGCCCATGCGCCACAAGGTTGCTCGACACGATCCGCCCGCTGCCAAGATCGATGACCTGAAAGCGCGGCTTGCCCGAAGGTGCGGCAAAATCGACGAGGCCGACAACGTCGCGGTGCGGTACCTTGGCGCCATGGGCGTCGAGCGCCGCCCTGGCCTTGGCGAGCAGACCCGGAGCGGCATCGGTGCGAACGGCGGCAAAGGCGCGCGGCGCGCCCAGCCCGTCTACCCCAAGCCCGGCTGCCCCCAGCCCCAGCGCTCCGATAAAGTGGCGTCGTGTCAGTTTCATTGCTACACCGTCAAACAGTTCAGTCACCGCAAAATTGGGCACTCCAGGCACAAAGTGCAAACGGACGGATCAAGAATGCAGAAAAAATCGCGGATGACAAGGTCGGCGCTGCTCGGCCTGGCGTTGGCAGGGCTGGCGGTTGCAGGCTCGGCATCGGCGCATGCGGCGTCCTGGCGGATCGCGCAGGCGCAGGAACTGCGCCAGTGGATCGCCGCCGCGCCGCAGGATGCGCTTCCGGTTCTGGACACCGCAGAGCTCGACACCGCGCTGCGCGAAGGGCCGGGCCCGGCGCTCGACCTGAGTGCACGCACGCTCGCGCTGAAGCTCGCCGCGATGCATCTGCTGGGCGCTTCGCCTGCAAACCAGAAGGCCGGCTGGCAGATCCCCGATACCGATGCGCAGACCGACCTGGGTCAGGGGCTCGACCAGGCGCTTGCCAGCGACAGCCTCGCCAGGTTCCTCACCGGCCTGCGTCCCGCGCACCGCGACTATGCCGCCCTGCGCGCCGCTTATGCCATCGAGAGCGACCCGGACCGCAAGGCGGTAATCGCCCGCAACATGGAACGCTGGCGCTGGATGCCGCGGGAACTGGGCGTGAACCATCTGCTGGTCAACGCCGCGTTCTTCGAGGCGCGGCTGACGCGGCAGGGCAAGCCCGACCGGACATGGCGCGTCATTGTCGGCAAGACCGCAACCCCGACCCCGGTGTTCGCGACCCAGATCACCGGCGTCAACCTCAACCCCTGGTGGAACATCCCGGCGAGCATCGTTCGCGAAAAGGGCGGGCGCTTTGCGGCAAGCCAGGGATATGTCCAGACGGGCGGGCAATGGCGGCAGAAGCCCGGCCCCGGCAACGCGCTCGGGCAGATGAAGCTGGTGATGCCCAATCCCTTTAGCGTCTATATCCACGACACCCCCAGCAAGACGCTGTTCGCCAGGGAGACCCGCGCCTTCAGCCATGGCTGCGTGCGGATCGACGATGCGGTCGGATTTGCCACCGTTCTGCTCGAAGGCAGCAAGACCAGCGCCGAGGTCGCCGCAGCGGTCAAGGCGGGCAATTCGGTGACCTTCGATCTGGCGAACCCGATCCCGGTATACCTCGCCTATTTCACCGCCGCGCCCGCTGCCGACGGCACGATCGCGTTCAGCCCGGACATCTATCGCCGCGACAGCCGAATCGCGCTCGCCGCGAAAACGGGCGTGCCCTGCCGGGGCTGACGCCGCGTCCGTCTCCCGGACCGGTGCGCTTGCGCGCGCCTCCCAGAATGGTGCGCTTGCGCGCATCTCCCACAATGGTGCGCTTGCGCGCAGGGGGGCGTTGTGGTTTGTGCGCGGCGTGAAGTCACCCTGTAACCTGACCTGCCGGATTGAACCCGATAGCGGCTATTGCGCGGGCTGCGGCCGCGACATCGCGGAAATCGTCGAATGGCCGAGCGCGCCTGATGACCGCAAGCAGCAGATCCTCTCGGTGCTGCCGCAGCGGCTGGCGGCGATGACCGACGCGCACCCCGCGCCGGTTGGACCACCCTCTATTCCAGCAGCTCGAACGTAAGCCCGGCATCGGCCTGCAGCCGCTCGATCAGCCTGTCGCCCAGCAGCGTCGCCGGCGTCCAGAACCCTCCCGGAACATCGTCCGCCACGTCGCGGGCAAGACACGCCGCGGCCTGTGACAGCATCTTGGCGGTGGATCCATAGCCGGGGTCGCGATCACCCGTCACCCGGCAGGCGATCGTCTCGCCCTTGGCGGTCGTGCCGCGGAATACGATGTCGAACCCGCCTTCCAGCTGCGCCTTCTCGCTTGGGCCCTCGCCCGGCTTGGGCAGCACCGCGGTTTCGAGCAGCCAGCGCACCGGCGGCACCGCCAGACCCAGAATCAGGGCATTCAGGCCCCAGCTCGTCGCCCGCGCCGTCGTCTTGCCGCGCGCGCCGGCCCCGGTCACCACCGCCTCTTCGTAGCGAAAGCCGGTGCCATAGCTGTTGCCGATCAGCGCATTCGACCGATGCACCACCCGGGCGTTGATCGCCTCCATGATGAACGGCGCGATCCAGCCCGCCGAGGCATCGTCATGGGCGATCTTCACCTCGCGCTGCGGGGCCGAGAACCCATGCCCCGGCGGGCAAAGGCTGTAGGGGTCCTTCAGCTCGCGCCGCAGATCGGCATCGCCCACCGCTTCCTTGACCATGTTGATCATGCTCGCGATGGTCCCGCCCGATGCGCCGCCCTTCATGCTGACCACCCGCATCGCGATCTTCTCGCACGGCTGGCCGAAGCGCTGCAGCGCGTGCCGCTGGAGAAAATGCACGCCCAGATCCGACGGGATCGAATCGAACCCGCAGCAGTGCACGATCCGAGCGCCACTTGCCTTGGCGTCGGCTTCATGCCGTGCCTGCATCTTGCGGATCCATTGCGGCTCGCCGGTCAGGTCGCAATAATGCGTGCCGCTCGTGGCGCAGACCTGCACCAGCAGGCTGCCGTACAGCGCATAGGGGCCGACAGTGGACATCACCACGCTGGTCCGCGCGCACATCTGCCGCAACGCGGCCTCGTCGGCGGCATCGGCAACGATCATCTCGACCCCCGACAGCCCGACCGCATCGCTGACGCTCTGCAGCTTGGCCAGCGAGCGCCCGGCAAACGCCCATCTGATCGACCCGTCCGCAAACTGCCCGTGCATGTACCGCGTGATAATCTGGCCGACGAAACTGGTCGCCCCATAAACGATGATGTCGAAATTCGCGTCGGTCATGTGTGTCTCCAGAGCAAGGCCCGGAGACGGTGATACGGGAATAACGCGCGGCTGCCACAGATTAGTCTGCCCGTGGCGGCAACAGCCATTGCCGCATGGGGCGCACCAGCGCCGTGGCGCAGGGCTGTCGGATCAGGATCGCGGCGCGCGCGATCCGTGCCAGCTCATCCGGCGTGGTTGCCGATTTGCCACCCCTGACCTGCCAGATGGGCTTCGCCGAACCGGCGGGGAGTCTCTTCGAGCTTGGTCGCGAGGCTGTCGTTCCAGCGGTTGAAAAAGCCGTAGAGCGCGATGACCGCGAGCAGTTCGACGATCTGTTGCTCGTCGAAATGCACGGCCAGTTGCGCCATCGCTGCATCGGTCACTCCGGAGGGGGACTGTCCGGCAAGCACCGCAAAGGATAGCGCGGCGCGTTCGGCTTGCGAGAACAGCGGGCTGCGCTCATAATCCCAGATCGCCGCGATCTTCTCGACCGAAGCGCCGCTGTGCGCCGCGTTGCTTGCGGTGTGCGCCGAACAATATTGGCAGCCTGCGGCCATGCTGGCGAGATAGCCCGCCATGTACTTGAGATCGGCTGCCACGCGCCCTGCCCCCATGATCGCTGTCCAAAGACCAAGCGTGGCCTGCAGGATATCGGGCCGGTAGCCCAGCGTGGTGATGCTGCCGGGCAGCTCGGCGAAATCGGCGAGAAACGGGCTGGTGTCGATTCCGCGCTCGGCGAGTTCCTCGAGGGTCAGCGATTTGATGCGTGCCATGCTGTCAGCCTTCCCATTCGCAATTGCCATCGACGCCGATGATTTGCCCGGTGACGTGCCGCGCCGCGGCCGATGCCAGAAACAGCGCCATGTCGCCGATTTCCGACGGCTGGATCTTGGTCCTCAGCGAGATGAAGCCCAGCGCCTCGGCCTCGACCTCAGGCACGGCCAGCCCACGCGCTTCGGCCGCCCGCCCCATCAGCATTCGCATCCGTTCGGTGTCCATGAAACCCGGGCGGATCGCATTGACGCGGATGCCATCGGGGCCAAGCTCACGCGCCAGATTGCGGGTCATCCCCTCCAGCGCCCATTTCGATGCGACATAAGCGGTGCGCCCGGGAAGCCCGGTGACCGCCGATGCCGTCGAGATGTTGATGATCGCGCCGCTGCCGACGTTCTTCATCCCGGGAACCACTGCGCGGATCATGTGGAACGCGCCCTGCACGTTGACCGCAAAGCAGCGCGCCCATTCGTCGGGCGCGTTGGTCTCGATCCCGCCGATCGGCCCTGCGATCCCGGCGTTGTTCACCAGCACGTCGACCGGCCCCATCGAGGCCGCAAAAGCCTCCACCGCGACCGGATCGGCAACGTCGACGCAGTAACCCGAAAGTCCCAGATGCCCGTCACACGCGCTGTCGAGCGCCGCCGGGTCGACATCGCAGATGCTGACCTTCCAGCCAGCATCCGCAAAGACGTGCGCGATGGCAAGGCCGATGTTCGCTGCGCCCGCGGTGACCACCGCGTGCCTGATCGGGTTCGGTGGAATGCTCATGAATTGTGCTCCCGCAATTGCCGTGTCGCAAGACCGTCAAGCCGCCCGTCCGGCAGCGCGACGACCCCGTAGATGCTGCGCGCCCGCTCGGCGCTGATCAGTCCTTCGGCCATGTCGCGCAGCACCGTCTCGGCTGGCCGCTCGAAGGGTGATCCGTAGCCACCGCCGCCGCACGACACCGCCAGCACGCGCTCGCCGTCCTCGACATGCACCTGTGCACAGGCGGCGAGCCGCTCGCTGCTGCCGTCGACATGGATGATATGCTGGTCCGCACCACCGCCCGATCCACCGCCACGCACGCCCACCGGCGCGTTGACGTGGCCGTCGGACAGATAGCCGATGTCGATCGCACCGCCCACGGGACCGAACTCGATGACTGTCGATGGCGCGCCATTGGTGCGGCCCGCGCCCTCGCTGTCTGGCACGAACGCGCGCCGGTGGACGAGAATGGGCTGGACGATCTCGGCATGCTCGACCCCGTCGATGCAGCACAGCCCGGCGTTGCCGACATGCCCCACCGTCCACCACGCATCGGCGACCGGGCTTGCAGCCCCGCCGCTCATGCCCAGGAACACCTGGTTGACGAACGCCTTGCCGCTGCGTGGGTCGATCCCAGAGACGACGCCGGCCGAAGGCGCGATCACCGCGCCGACCTCGGCCATGCCGATGCCATCCTGCAGCCCGGCGAGCGCGGTCTGCACCGAGTTGGCGACGCGGTCGGCGATGTTGGTGGTGGCTGCCGAGCACGAGAACGGATGGATCGGGATGCCCGCGATGCACCCTTCGCGCAAACGTACGTCGATCCGCCGGAACGAGCCTGCGTTCTTGGGTACCTGATAGTCGATGCTGTTGAACACCCCGATCATCGCGGCGGTGCGCGCGCAGGCTTCGGACAGGTTCATGCCGCAGGGCATGCAATCGGGATTGTCGGCAAGGTCCACCGTCACCCGGCCCGCTGCCGGATCGACGGTGATGTGCGAGGTGATCTTGACCCCCTCGGCGGGAAGCCCGGGGAAAGGATCATGCGTCGAGCTGCCGCTGACCTGGCCTGCGGGCAATGCCGCGATCGCCTCGGCCATCCGCGCTTCCGAATAGTCGAACCACTCCCCGGCGAACGCCTCGAGCCGGTCCCAGCCGATGTCCTCGGCCAGGGCGGTCAGGTTGCGCTCGCCGACGCGGACTGCACCGACGGTCGAGAGGTAATCGCCATGCCACTGGTGCGGCACGCGGATGCGCACCTTGCACATGCGGATGATGTCGTCGATGTCCTGCCAGTCGCGCTGCACCTGCACGGCGGGGAAGATCAGCGCGCCCTCGTTATACACGTCGGTCGCCTCGCCCATATAGGTCGTGGGCTGCGAGTTGCCGATATCAGCCTGGTGCGCCTTGGCGAGCAGGGTGAAGCGGTGCCGCCCCTCGGGATCGAAAACCGGTGCGATCACAGAGAGGTCGGCGGGGTGCGAGCAGCCGTGATAAGGCGAATTGTGCAGGAAGGCATCGCCCGGCTTCTGGACCGGGTGGAAGTCTTTCACCGACTTGACCATCAGATCGGGCCCGGACAGCACGTGGATCGGCAGGCTGTCGGCGGCGGTGATGAGCTCGCCGTCATGGGTGAGGATGCAGCACGAGAAATCGCGCGCACGGTTGAGCACTCCCGATCGCCCGGTGCGCAGCAACGTGTTCGACATCGCGCGCACCACGCCATCGAGACGGCTGCGCAGCACCGCCATTTGCGCGCCGTTGAAGCTGGGCGAAGTCATTGCGAGCGCTCCTCGATCAAGATGGCCCCCGGCGCCGAGCGCCAGAAACACGACGCCGGATCGACGACGATGGTGGTGAAATCGGATTCGATGATCGCTGGGCCGTCGATCTTGAGATCCGGCCCAATCGCCTCGAGCCGCCAGACCGCGGTGCTGCACCAGCCGCTGCCAGCAAAATACACCTCGCGCGTGCCCGCCTCGCGCCGCTCGGCCTGGTGCATAGCGAGTCTGAAGTCCGATGCGCCGTCGCGCGCCGAACATTGCACGCGCGCGCGCAGGCCGATCAGTTCGATGTCCGATGCCGGATCGACGATCGTGAACAGCCGCAGATGCTCTGCCTCGAAGCGCTTGCGGAAATCCGCGATCGCACGGTCGCTGGCAAAGTCAGTGTTCGGCAGCGGGACGTCAATCTCCCACGCCTGGCCTTCGTAGCGGGCCTCGGCGATGAAATGCGTCTCGCCCGGCCTGCCCGACCGTGCAATGAATTGGGCAGCGCGCGCTGCCAGCCCGGCCACCGCAGCGCCGACCGCGTCGCTGTCGAACCGCGCGGTGTTGCTGTGGACGGTGGCAGCGAACTCGGCAGTGATGTCGGACATCATCGCACCTGCCGCGCTCATCGCTGCGCCGGTCTCGGGGATCAGCAGCCGCGGGCAACCCAGGCGCCGCGCGATGAAGGTCGAGTTGAGACCCGCCGCCCCGCCCCCGCCGATCAAGACCGCCCTGGCCGGGTCGATGCCCTGGTTGACGACGAGGTCCTGGATGGCCTGCACCATCGCTTCGGTGGCCAGATCGACGATCGACCACGCGGCTTCCTCGATGGAAACTCCAAGCGGCGCGGCAATGTGCTCCTCGATCGCACGACGCGCGCCTTCAGCATCGAGCTGCATCTTGCCGCCAAGGAAAAAATCAGGGTCCAGATAGCCCAGCACCACGCACGCATCGGTGACCGTGGGCAAGGTGCCGCCGCGCTGGTAGCAGACTGGCCCGGGCATCGCGCCCGCGCTTTGCGGACCGACATGCAGCAGGCCCGAGGCATCGACGCGCGCAATGCTGCCCCCGCCTGCGCCGACGCTTTTGACCTCGACCGAAGGATAGCCCGCCAGATGCCCACGATACGGCTCGCCGATCCACAGATCGCGGGTCATCGCGACGCGGCCGTCGGCGATGATCGAGATGTCGTAGGTGGTGCCGCCGGTATCGGCGATGATCGCGTTGTCGAAGCCGCCCTCGCGCAAGGCGTAGTGACGCCCCGCCACAGGGGCCATCGACGGGCCGGAATTGATTGCGGAGATCGGTTGCGCAGCGACCTCGCGCGCGTCGACCATGCCGCCCGCGCTGGTGAGCACCATGACGCGCCCGGCAAACCCGGCTTCGGCCAGCCGCGCTTCGAGGCTGCCGAGATACGCGCCCATCAATGGCTTGAGCGAGGCATCGATCGCCGCAGACGACGCGCGGCGGAATTCGCGCAGCGTCGGGTTGACGCTGTGCGACAGGCTGAAGGGCGTGCCCGGAAAGCGCGCAGCGATCATTGCGCCGATGCGGTTTTCGTGCACCGGGTTAACCGTCGACCACAGCAGGGCGACCGCGATCGCCTCGACATCTGCCTGCGCGATCGCTTCGAGCACCTGTTCGGTCGCGGCCTCGTCGAGCGCGGTCAGCACCTTGCCGCCCGCCATGATCCGCTCGGGCACCTCGAAGGTGAGTGCGCGCGGCACGTATGGCTGCGGATAGGCGTGCGCGTGGTTGAACGGCTCGGCCCTGCCGCCCTCACGGAACAGCAGCATGTCGCGGTGCCCGGCCGTGACGATCAATGCGGTGCGCGCAGTGCGCCCCTGGATGATCGCGTTGATCGCATGCGTGGTGCCATGGATGAAGCTGTCGCCGCGCGCGAGCAGGTCGGCCAGCGTCAGCCCGCGTGCATCGGCCGCGACGCGCAGCGCGTCGAGCACGCCGGCCACCGGGTCCGACGGGGTGGTCGCCGCCTTGTGCAGCGTGATCGTACCATCGTCTTCCTCGACGACAAGGTCGGTGAACGTCCCGCCGGTATCGGTTGCAAAGCGCATCAGAAAGCCACCCTGTCCCCGCCCTTGGTGCCCAGGATCTCTCGCGCCTCCTCGGGGGTGGCGATCGGGATGTCGAGCGCATCGAGGATCTGGCGCACCTTGCGCACCTGCTGCGCGTTGCTGACGGCGAGCTCGCCCTTGCCGATGTACAGGCTGTCTTCCAGCCCGACGCGGACGCTGCCGCCGACCAGCGCACATTGCGCCAGAAACTTCATCTGCGGGCGGCCGACGGCAAAGCACGACATGATGTAATCATCGCCGAACAGCCGGTCAGCGGTCTGCTTCATCAGGAAGAAGTTCTCCAGTTCCGCGCCCAGCCCGCCCAGGATGCCGAAGATGCCCTGGATCAGGAACGGCGGCTTGATCAGGCCGAGGTCGGCAAAGTGCTTCACGCTGTAGAGATGGCCGATATCGTAGCATTCATACTCAAAGCGGGTGCCATGGCCCTCGCCCAGCTCGGTCATGATCCGTTCGATCAGCGCGAAATTGTGGTTGGCTGGGAAGCGCTTGGAGCCCAGCATAAGCTCGCGTTCCCACTCGTGCTTCCAGTCGAACTTGTCGGCGAGCGGCCAGAAGCCGAAGTTCATCGACCCCATGTTGAGCGAGGTCATCTCGGGGCTCGCGGCCAGCGGCCCGGCCATGCGGTCGTCCTCGCTGAACCCCGGGGCGCCGCCGGTGGTGATGTTGATGATCGCATCGGTCTGCTGTTTGATCCGCGGCAGGAACTGCATGTACAGCGCAGGATCGGGGGATGGCCTTCCGTCGATCGGATCGCGCGCGTGCAGGTGCAGCACCGCCGCCCCCGCCTCGACCGCCTCGATCGCCTGCTCGGCTATCTCGTCGGGCGTGACCGGCAGATAGGGTGACATGCTGGGCGTGTGGATCGATCCCGTGACTGCACAGGTGATGATCGCCTTACCGGTATGCTTCATCGATTGGCTCCAATTGTGTCTAGAAGGTTCAGGGCGGCGGCAGGTGCCGCGCGTGACTATTCGAGCGCGCGCATCGTCCGGCCAAAGGCCGTGCGACTGGCCATCGCCATCGTCGCGCCAAAGCTGGCAACGACGAGAACCATCGCGAGCAACGAGAGGTTGAGCTTGTCGGGATCGGCAAAGACGAAATCGGTGATCGCGCCGACCAAGGGAGGGCCCAGTCCGATGCCCACGAGCGTCACGATGGCGAGGAACACCGAGGTCACCACCCCGCGCATCGCGGGTGGAGTAAGCATCTGCACGCCTGCGAGCGAGGCGGGCGATCCCAATGTCAGCGAGAAATTGAGCAGGCCATAAGCGATGACCGAAGTGGCGATATCGCGGCTCAAGGCGAACACGAGCATGGCCGGGACCGCGCCGAGCAGGCCGATCGTGATGACAGGTGCGGCCGGAGACGGCGCACCGCTTCGCGCGAACCGGTCGGTCAGCCAGCCTCCGCTGAGATGACCCAGAGGCGCTGCTACCAGGATGACGCTGCCGACCAGCAGGCCCGCCTGCGACGGTGTCATGTCGAACAGCCGCACGTAGAAAGTCGCGCTCCACGCAGCGATGGTCTGGATCAGCAGCACGACCGCAACCGATGCGGCGACGTGCGGAATATAGGCGCTGCGATGGGCCCTGGCATGCGCGATCGCCGGACCAAAGCCTGGCTTGGCGAGCGGATCGGCGACCTGCACCCGCTTGGGTTCGCGCAAGGTCAGCGCAATGATCAGCGCCAGCGCCAGCCCGGGCAGCGCCATGAAGACGAACGTGCCCTGCCATGGCTGAAGCGTTCCCACCATCGGCAGGGTCAGCCCGCCCTGCGCCACCAGCAGCGCCAGCACCGCGCCACCGCCGATCATCGCGGCGCTCTTGCCGAGCGATGCTCCGGTGGTGAACAGCGAGACCGCGCGGCCAAGCTTTTCCTTGGGGAAATAGGTGGCAAGCAGCGACATCGCGGCAGGCACCAAAGCGGCTTCGCCAAAGCCCACCCCAAGCCGTGCGAGGAACAGTGAGCCGAAGCTGTCGGCCAGCCCGCACAAGGCGGTCGCGATGCTCCACAAAACGATGCCGATGACGATGAGATTGCGCCGGTTGACCTGATCGGCCATCCGCCCGAGCGGCACCGCGACGACGACGTAGAGGATCACGAAGCCGGTGCCCTGAAGCAATCCGAGTTCGGTGTCCGAGATGCCCAGATCGAGCTTCAATGGCTCCATCACCAGGCTGAGCACGAAGCGGTCGACGAACGACACCAGATGCGCCATCGCCAGCAGCCCGGCGACGTACCACGGGTACCATCCTCCTGTAACCGAAGATGGCTGCACCAGACGGGGCGATGCCGGATGCATCAGCCGATCGCCGCCGAAATGCCTTCGTCGGCGAGCCATGTCGCGCCGTGCACCGCACGCGCCTCGTTCGAGAGCAGGAACAGGATGACGCCAGCGATCGCATCGGCATCGCTGAACGCGACCCCGCTCGGTGTCATCGCCTGCATCGCGGCGATCGCCTCGGCGTTGTTGCGGACGTCCTCGTTCATCGGAGTCGCGGTGTTGCCTGGAGCGACCGCGTTGATCGCGATGTTCATCGGGGCGAGCTCTGCGGTCAGCGCGCGGGTCATCATCACCACCGCGGCCTTGCTCGCGCAATAGAGCGAGTGGCTGTTGATCCCGATCATTGCCGCGGTCGAGGCGCAGTTGACGATCCTGCCACCACCCCGGCGCTGCATCAGCGGGGTTGCCGCCGCGATGCTGTTCCACAAACCGGTGACATTGATGTCGATCATCCGCGCGGCATCACCGCCATCGGTGGCACCGACCGGGGTCGCGTAGAACACCCCTGCGGCATTGACGAGCAGGTCGAGCCCGCCAAGATCGGCTTCGACACTGGCCATCAGCGCAACCATCGCGGCAGCGTCGCGGACGTCGGCCTTGTAGGGTCGCGCGTTGCCGCCCGCGGCGACGATCGAACTTGCGACCGCGTGCGCCTTGTCCAGCGAAGAGCTCGCGAGAATTGCAACCTCGGCGCCTTCGGCGGCCAGCGCGCGCGCAACGCACTCGCCTATGCCCGAGCTGCCACCAGTGACCAGCGCCACCTTGCCATCGAAACGACCGGTCATGCGTACACCGCCGCGCTCAGCGCCGCGCAGCGCTCGCCGAGCCCGCCGCCGGCGCACATGAATGAGGGACTGTATCCGAACGATATCCGGTTTTCCGGGTCGGCAAAGCCGAGTGCGCCGCCTGCGCCGGGATGGCCGAAGCTACCGGGATTGCTGCCCATCGGCGACATGTTCGGCTCGTTGAGGAAGAAGCCGTGGCCATAGCGGAATACCCGGTCAGTCATCGCACAGGTACCGAACCAGGACTGGTTGCGCATCGCGTCGATCGTCGGCGGCGAAACCAGCCGGACACCATCCAGCGTGCCACCGCAGGCCAGCGCGGCGTAGACCTTCGCCACCGATCGGGCATTGCCGTGCCCGTTGCTCGACGGCATCACGCCTTCGCGATAGGCGGCATCGTTATAGGGATCGTCCGATGGCGGACGCTGCTTCCATGCCCGGCCCAGCTTGGTGGTGCGGTCACGCGTCTGGACGAAGGTGTGGCTGTCGGGATTGGGAATGATGTCGGCCACCCGCGTGTCGGGCGCACCGCGCGTGCCATAGCCGTAATCGACGCCAAACGGCTGGGCCACCTCCTCGTCGAAAAAGCGTTCGAGCCGGCGACCGTCGATTCGGCGGACCAGTTCGCCCAGCAGATATCCCGCGCTGAAGCTGTGATAGCCATGATCGGTGCCGGGCTCCCATTCGGGAACCTGCTGTTCATAGGCGTGGATCATCGCCTCCCAGTCGAGTCCTGCGCCATCGGGCGCGGAATCGGCGAACAACAGGCCCGCCTTGCCGGTGATCAGGGTGCGGACGGTGATCGCCGCCTTGCCGCCGCCGGCAAACTCGGGCCAGTAATGCGCCACCGGGCGATCCATATCGAGCACGCCGCGATCGGCGAGCATCCACAGGCACAAGGCCGCCATGCCCTTGCCCACCGACATCATGCAGACGATCGTGTCCTGCGCCCAGGGCCGGGTCTGCGCCTTGTCCGCCCAGCCGCCCCAGAGGTCGACACGCTGCACGCCATCACGAAACACCGCGACCGCTGCCCCGCGTTCGCCGCGTTCGCGAAAGTTCGCTTCGAACACCTCGCGCACTGCGGCGAATTCCGGGTCGCAATATCCCTGGATGGAGGCTGTCATCACTGCGGTCATGGTCGTTTCTTCGTGCTGGAGGTGTCGGTCGCCACGATGTCGGATCAATAGGCTACGCTGACCCGCAGCCCGTAGGTCCGCGGCTCTCCGACACGTCCTACGATGCCCGAGGCGAAGCTTGCGGTGCTGGTGACATATTCCTTGTCGGCCAGGTTGCGGCCGAACACCATCACGCGAAAGCCGCTGTCGCCAAAGTCATAGCCCAGGCTGGCGTTGATCAGACCATAAGGCGACTGCTGGTCGAGCCCGACATTGCCTGCCGTGAAGAACTGGCGGCCGCGGTGGCTGTATTCCGCGCGTCCGATGATCGAGCCGTTGCCGACGGGAAGATCGAGATCGACGAACGCCGAATAGGCCCATTTCGGCGCAAGGTTGAGCCGGTTGCCCGAAGCATCGAACACCACGTTGCCGGGTGCGAGCGCGGTGGTGTAGTTCTTGTACACGGCATCGAGATACGCAAGGTTAGCGCCGATCTGGATGCCCCGCACCGGCCGAATCAGCGATTCGATCTCGACCCCGTCGACGGTCGCATCGGACGCATTGGTGATATCGATCACCCCCGGCGTCAGAAACGCCTGCACCTGAAGGTTGGTGTAGTCATAGTGGAACACGGTGCCGTTGAGGCGCCACAGCCGGTCAAACAGCTCGAGCTTCACGCCCGCTTCATAGCTCCACAGCGTTTCGGGATCGAAGCCCTGGTTGACGTTGCGGCTGGCGAAATTGAATCCGCCGGACTTGAACCCCTTGGTCGCCGAAGCATAGAGCAGCACGTCATCCATCGGCCGGAACTCGATGCCGATCTTGGGGGTCCAGGCCGAATACACGTCGCGCAGCTGATAGGTTTCGGGAAAGCCCGGGCGGAACCCGCCGGTGGTCACGAAGAACTGGCTGGCGGTCTGGTCGAAGCGCTTGCGCTCGCGGGTATAGCGCGCGCCTGCGGTGAGGCTGAGCCGGTCGGTCAGCGCGTAGCTGGCCTGCACAAAGCCTGCGAGGGCTGCAGTTTCGATGACGGGCGCGAAATTGGCCCGTACGTTTGCGGCGAAGGTGGTGACCGACGAGTTCACCTGGATGTTCTCGTCGAAATAATAGACGCCCAGGATATACGACAGGTCGCCCAGCGTGCCCGACAGGTTCAGCTCCTGCGAAAACTGGCGCTGGCCTTCGAACTGGTCGGTGCGCCGCACGTTAAGCGCGGTTCCGTCGGTATCGCCGACCTGCTGCAGGCGGTTGGTGCGATATCCGGTCAGCGAGCGAAGCGTTGCACCGCCCAGATCGTAACTGAGGTCTCCCGAGACGCCCCATTGGGTGCGGTCGGACCCCGAGCGGATGTTGAGCGCGACGGTGCGGAAATCGCCGAGCACGCTGTTGGCAACCGGATCATTGGTTGGCTGGAGCATCTTGACATAGCCGCCGAGCGCATCGTCCGAATGGAGGTAATCGGCCCGCAGCACGAGGTCGAGACGGCTGTCGGGGGTGAAGCGCAACTGCACCCGGCCACCCACGGTATCCTCATCGTCGATATCGCCGACCCCTGCGACCGCATTGTCCAGAAATCCGTCACGCTTCGAGCGCAGCACCGAGAACGACGCTGCGATCTTGCCCGGGACCACCGGTCCGCTGACATAGCCTTCGGCGCGCATGAAATCGTAATTGCCATAAGTGAGCTGCGCACGGGCGCGCATCACATCGTCGGGCTTGCGGCTGATGACGTTGATCGTGCCGCCGACCGAGTTGCGACCGTACAGCGTGCCCTGCGGACCGCGCAGAACCTCGATACGCTCGACGTCGAGGAAGTTGCTCAGATAGCTGCCGGGCCGCGCCAGGTAGATGCCGTCGACATGCATCGTCGACGATGGGTCGGATCCGCCAAACACGTTGTTCGAACCGACGCCGCGGATATAGACCTGCGAGAAGGTGGCGTTCTGGGTGACCTGAAGCCCCGGCGCCAGCGACACCAGGTCGCGGATGTCCTTGATCCCGGCGCGGTCGAGCGTTTCGGCGCTGACCGCGGTCACCGCCAGCGGGGTATCCTGCAGCCGGGTTTCGCCGGTGCGGGTCGCGGTGACGATGATCTCGTCGTCATAGCCCGATGGAGCAGCTTCCGGCGCGGGATCGGCGCTGGCGGCTTGCTGGGCGAACGCAGCGGGCGATGCGATGGTGATCGCGATTGCGATTGCAGATGCTCCCCGCATCGATGCGAATTGGCTGACCATGATCGTCCCCTTTTGCTGTCCCAGGGCTGCAGCACGTTTGCCTCGCCGTGACGCAATGTAGACACAGGCCAATTTGATAATCAAGCCAATCGTCGACGATTTGTCATTTTTAATTCATTTCTCTGTCAAAACAGCCAATTATTGTCGACGATCCTGCCATCATTCTGATGCTGGCGGCGTGAGCAGCCTGACGCACCAATCGACATGATGCAGGATCACGGCCTCGGCGCTGCGCGAGTCGCTCTCCAGCAGGGCGTCGGTAAGTCGCTGATAATTTGTGACATATTGCGGCGCATGCCGATCGAGATCGATCGCCGCGACCAGTAGCCGGTTCCAGTATTCGATCTGCATCATCCGCATCACGAAATCGACATAGGGTTTCTGGGCGATCGCATTGGCGACATAATGGAAGTTGTTCAGCGCCTGAAAGAAGGCCACGCCCTCGCCCGGATTGGCCGCAGCCTCGCGGATCGCCGCCATCGCCGTACGGATCAGCGCCGGGTTGTCGCCATCCTGCGCCCGGCCGGCGGCAGCCTTGAGCCCCAGAGCGGCGATCGGTGCGAGAACCTCGTACATTTCGGCAAGATCGTGCTGCTCCATCGGCCGCAGCACCGCGCCGCGATCGGGCAGCAATTCGACCAGCCCCTGGCCGGCGAGCACCGCCAACGCCTCGCGCACCGGCGCGCGGCTCAGATCGAGCTGCTGCGCCACCTCAGCAGCGATGATCCGGCTGCCCGGCGCCAGCTCTCCTCGGTCCATCGCGGCCATTAGCGTCTGATAGACGCGCTCGACGAGAGACATCTTCAGCTCACCCCCTGCAGTGACCTTGGATGCGCCGAACGGCCTTACGGGCACTTTCGGTTCGGTCGCGCGCGATGTCTTCGACACTGCCTTGCGCCTTGCAGGCGACTTGGCCTTCGGATCCTCTGCTTTGCTCTTGCTCACTGGCTGTCCCTGTAGATTGTCGACGATCTCTCCTCGTAACCCAGCTAGGGCGCAACCGCCAGCACCCGTCGACCATAGCTATTTTTACGGTATCGTCGACGATAAAGCCTTTTATAGCCAAATATACGGCTATTGTGACTTTTATCGTCGACGATACCGGCTGGATCGGTTGACACAAACCGCCTTTCGCGCCTAGCCTGTCATCTCAGTTGGCGCTCCGCCAGCCGGACAATGCCATTTACGTGACAGGAGCCAGCAGGCCTATGACCGAGAACACTCTCACCGGATCGCTGGCGGTGGCGTTCGACCAGGCCGCCGATCGGGTTCTCATCGCGCAGGGCGACCGCACGCTTACCGGAGCGCAACTGCGCCAAGCCATGGACGCCATCGCTGGGCGGCTGATGAGCCTCGGCGTCGCACCGGGCGACCGGGTGGCGGTGCAGGCCCCAAAGTCGATCGATCTCGTGCTGCTCTATCTGGGTTGCCTGCGCCTCGGCGCGGTCTATCTTCCGCTCAACGATGCCTATCGGCCCGATGAAATCGGATATTTTCTGGCCGACGCCGAGCCGGCGCTGTTCATTTGCGCACCCGACGCCGCAGACGGGCTCCACCAATCGGGCTGCCTGCCCGGAACGGTCACCCTTCGCACCTTGGGCGCGGATGGCGCAGGCACCTGGCAGGCGGTCGAGCCATCGCAGGCCGGGCTGCCGCCTCTCCCCGCCTCGCCCGACGACCTTGCCGCCATCGTCTACACTTCGGGCACCACAGGCCGCTCGAAGGGCGCGATGATCAGCCAGGGCAATCTGCTCGCCAACGCCCGCGATCTGGCTGCGGTGTGGGGCATCACCGCTGACGACACGCTGCTGCACGCGCTGCCGCTCTACCATATCCACGGGCTGTTCGTGGCATTGCACCCCTTGCTCCTGGCGGGAGCGCGGATCGACCTGATGCCCAGCTTCGATCCTGACGCGGTGCTCGCCCGGCTGGCGACGACCACGGTGTTCATGGGCGTACCCACTTATTACACCCGGCTGCTCGCCACCCAGGGTCTCGACCGCGATACCGCACGCCATGTCCGGCTGTTCGTCAGCGGATCGGCGCCGCTGACCCCCGCCACCTTCCAGGCGTTTGCCGAGCGCACCGGTCGCAGCATTCTCGAGCGCTATGGCATGACCGAATGCGGCATCATCTGCTCCAACCCGCTCGACGGGCCGCGGATCGCCGGTGCCGTCGGGCATCCCCTGCCCGGCTACCACGTGCGCATCGCCGACAATGCCGAAACAGGCGTGCTCGAGGTCAAGGGCGCGAGCCTGTTTTCGGGCTATTGGCAGATGCCCGAAAAGACCCGCGAGGAATTTCGCGATGACGGCTATTTCAGCACCGGCGATATCGCCACGATCGATGTCGGAGGGGTCGTGCGGATCGTCGGCCGGGACAAGGACATGATCATCTCGGGCGGGCTGAACATCTACCCGGTCGAGATCGAGACGCTGATCGAGCGGATGGACGAGATTGCCGAGGTTGCCGTGATCGGCGTCCCCCATGCCGATTTCGGCGAAGCCGTGGTTGCTGTCGCCTGCCTCAAGACGGGCATCTCGATCGAGCCCGAGCTCATCGTCGAGCGCCTGCGCCCACAGCTTGCCGGCTTCAAGCTTCCCAAGGGGATCGAATTCGTCCCCGCCCTTCCCCGCAATGCGATGGGCAAGGTGCAGAAGGCCGAGTTGCGGCGGCTCCACGCAGATCGATTCAGCGCATGCGGCTGAATGTGCCTTTCCTGCCCAGAAAGGCCGCGCATCGCGATCCGCTCGGCGAAGCGCAGCGGCTCTCGCTGGGCCTGCTCGAAAGCTGTGGCGAGACGCAGGGGACGCTGACGGCGACCAGGCTCGCTGCGGCGCTGGCGTCGCTCGACGACGAGACCGCACAGGCCTATGACCTGTGGCTGGTCGACCAGCTCGGCCCCGATGCTGCGATGCTCGGCGCCAGCATCGAACGATGGCTGGAACGGCCAGACGCCGCGCATGCCGCACAGCTCACCCGCAGCGCCGAACCCCGCCGCCAGGAGCTGCTGCGGCGGGTCAACACCGCGCCATGCGGCACCCGCCATCTGGTCGACTGGCGCGCGCGCCTGCTGCGCCAGCTTGCGCAGTGCCCGGCGCTGGCACCGCTCGAGGCGGACCTCAGGCACCTGCTGGCGTCCTGGTTCAACCGGGGTTTCCTGACGCTCAGACCGATCACCTGGGACAGCCCGGCACGGCTGCTCGAACGGCTGATCGCGCATGAGGCGGTGCACAATATCGCAGGCTGGTCCGATCTGCGCGGGCGCCTGGAGGGCGACAGGCGCTGTTACGGCTTTTTCCACCCGGCGCTGCCCGACACACCGCTGATCTTCGTCGAGGTCGCGCTGACCGACCATGTCAGCGAGGCCATCGCTCCGCTGCTCGACCACCCCTCAAGCCGCACCGCGCCCGACCGGCCGAGCACCGCGATCTTCTATTCGATCAGCAATTGCGAGCCCGGGCTGCGCGGGCTGCAGTTCGGCAATTTCCTGATCAAGCAGATCGTGGCCGACCTGAAGGCCGAGTTTCCCACGCTCACTACGTTTGCGACGCTGTCTCCGATACCCGGCCTGGTGCGCTGGCTCGATGCCGGCGGCCGCAGCCTCTCGCGCGAGGGCGACGATCCCCGGCGGCTATGCGCGCTGTATCTCACCGGGTCCGCGCCCGACGGCACCCCCGGCAGGCCGCGCGACCCGGTGGCCGCATTCCATCTCGGCAACGGCGCAGAACTCTGGCGGATCAACCCGCACGCCGATGTCTCGCCCAAGGGCATCGCGCAGAGCGAAGGCATGATGGTCAATTATGTCTATCGCGAGCAGGATCTGGTGGCCAACCACGAACGCTTCGCACAGCACGGCCATGTTGCGCGCTCGCGCGAGGTCGCCGCGCTGATCGACGGGCCCGCTGCCTCGCCATGGCGCTGGACGCTCCCCTGGGGCCATGCGCACCGCCTTTCACACCCGCAGGAGAAGCAGCCATGCCAATGATCGAAACCCACCGCGCCGTGGCGTTCCCCTGGCTGTGCGACCAGATGGGGCACCTCACCACCTTTCGCTATGTCGAGATGTTCGATGTCGCATCCTATCATCTGATGCACGCATTGGGCGACCGGCCCGCAGGACAAAACGCCGAACTCGGCTGGGCTGATGTCAACCACACGATCGACTACAAGGCCGAGGTCGCTATCGGCGCTCTGCTGCTGATCCGCAGCGGCGTTGTCCGCACCGGGCGCAGCTCGATCGTCACCCGGCACGTCATGACCGATCCCGATGCCACCATCGAGCACGCCATCCTTACCGCGACCACGGTGCGCTTCGACCTGGTCGCGCGCAAATCGGCGCCCTTGCCCGAAGCCATTCTCGCAGGGTGCGAGGCGCTGACGATCGCGTAACCGACAATGAGCTGCCCGGTCGCGCTTGATGCGGCCCGCGTCCGATGGGCGCTCGACATGCCGTGCGTCTCGGCACCCCCGGGCAAATGTGTTTGCCGGGCCTCTGCATCCTTTCCCCAGCGGCAACGTTGGATGCAGTGATCAAGAGGGGATATCATTTGAAAGCTGCATATATTTTCGCCAGCCTGCTCGTTCTGGGCGGTTGCGATTCCGCGCCCGAGGCGGCGCCCGCGCGTGAGGCCAGAGCGCAGCCTGCGCCGAAAGCGGCGCCTTTGGATTTCGTTGACGCCCAAAAGCAGGTGCCTGCCTATTCCGAAACGCCCGTGCTTCGCGCCCAGGTCATCCTTGATCACCTGGGGTTCTCGCCGGGCGTGATCGATGGCGAAGAAGGTCAGTCCTATTTCGCCGCCTTGCGCGGATTTCAGACGGCGAATGACATCGCCGAGACCGGGAAGCTGGACGAAGCGACGCTTGCCAGGCTGGACCAGTGGCGTGATGTCCGTGCTACCCGCGTTGTGGTGATCCCCGAACGGTTCGCATCAGGGCCGTTCATTTCCGATTTTCCTGCCAGCGCTGCAGACCAGGCGAAGCTGGACCAGCTTGGATACAAGAATCTGATCGAGGCCCTGGCCGAGCGGTTCCACACCACGCCTGAAGTGATCACGGCGATGAACCCCAACATGACGTCCATGGCAGCGGGGACCGCGATCCGGGTGCCGAACATTCCAAACGCCAAGAGTGCGTTTTCGGGAGAAGACCCGCGTGGTTGGGGCGAGACGCTTGCAAGCCTTGGCGTGCCGGCCGATCAGCCGCTGGCCGACCGGGTGGTGGTGGACAAGTCCGATGGCGTGCTCAGGGTGTTTGACGGCGACGACAAGCTGATCGCGCAGTTTCCAGCGACGATGGGCAGCAGCAAGGACCCGCTGCCGATCGGGGAATGGAAGATCCAGGGTGTCAGTCGCAACCCGGATTTCCATTACAATCCCAAGCTGTTCTGGGACGTGAGCAACGACAAGGCCGCACAACAGCTCAAACCGGGGCCCAACAGCCCGGTCGGCGTGGTCTGGATCGATCTCAACAAGCCGCATTACGGCATACACGGCACCAGCGAGCCGCATACGATCGGGCGCGCCGAAAGCCATGGCTGCATCCGGCTGACCAACTGGGATGCCGCCAGGCTCGCGCAGATGGTCAAGCCCGGAACCCCCGCGACGCTTCAGGAATAGGCATTTCGCCCGATGCTCCGGGCCGGGATTTGTCGGCATACCCATCCCGCCCCACCGCAAGTATCGGGTACCGGGCACAATGCAGGAACTGCGCGGTTGCGCAGGCGTAAGGCTGCCAGCGACGAGCAGGAACCAACATGATCGACAAGATGAGACAACTCGAGACCTTCGCGCGTGCCGGGTGGTTTGCCAGAGGCGTGGTGTATTGCCTGCTGGCCTATCTCGCACTCACCGGTGCAGGCGCATCCGACGCCAGTCCGCAAGGGGTCTTCCGGTCGGTGCAAGATATGCCTGCGGGCAAATGGCTGCTCGGCCTGCTGGCGCTCGGGCTGGCGCTTTACGGTGCCTACAGGGTCTATAGTGCAGCGCTGGACAGCGAGGGCAAGGGCGACGACGCCAAGGGCATAGCGGTCCGCATCGGCTATGCCGCAAGCGGGTTCGCGCATTTCTTCCTGGCCTATGCCGCGATCCGGCTGGCGGCGGGTCAACCTTCCGGCGGCGACGGCGAAACCGAACAGCGCGCTGCGGGCATGATGCTGGACATCCCCCTGGGTCAGACCATCCTCGGCGCGTTGGGCGTGGCCTTCCTTGCTGCTGCCGCGCACCAGCTGATCAAGGCGTGGACGACCGAATTCATGGAAGACATGGCCGCCGGTGCACCGCGCTGGGTGGTGCCGGTGGGCCGGGCGGGACTGGTCGCACGCGCGGTGGTGTTCGCGACAATCGGGGTGTCGCTGCTCAGCGCGGGATGGTTCGGCGCTGCGGGCGAGGTCAAGGGCCTCGGCGACGCGCTCTACTCGCTCACCGATCATCCGGAGCTCTATTCGCTGGTCGCGATCGGACTGTTCATGTTCGGTGTTCACAGCTTCGTCGATGCAAGATGGCGGCGCATCCGCAACGAAGACATGGTCTCCGTTCTCAAGGCGAGGGCCGCGCGGCGTTAAGGCATGCTTGTTGTCGGGCCGGGCAGGTCGACCAACTGCCCATCGATTTGTGGGCGACCACGGCTTATGACCATTTTGGGTTAACCGCTGACTGCGCACGGCCAGCCAAGGCCATTGTTCAGCGACACGTTCTGCAATCAATCTGGCTGAACAAGACTTCGACGATGGTCACGGGCATCACGCCTTGCGTGACGTTCCCAGGGTGACGTTGCCAGGGTGACGCTGCCAGGGTGACGCTGCCAGGGTGACGCTGGTGGACTCGCCAGCCAGCCGTTGGAGAAACTGCGCCGGCCGCCGTTCCGATGGCCATCCCGGTGTCTGAGCGATCTTGGCCTTTAGTGCAGCCCGGTGCCACGCGTGCGGCCTCCAGTGGCTTACGGCTATATTGGGCCCGTCTTATCGGCTAAATTGCTGGTGGTTGTGCAGGAGGCGAAAAAATGGATCGGCTGGATGCCATGCGGGTCATTCTCGCAGTCGTTGATGCAGGCAGCCTGTCCGCAGGAAGCAGGGTCCTGAGTTCGCCTTTGGCCAGCGTCAGTCGCAAGGTCGCAGAACTTGAGCGTCATCTGGGTACAAATCTGCTGGTGCGAACGAGCCGTAAAATCCAGCTTACCGATGCAGGGCGTGATTATGTCGAGTCTGCACGGCGGATCATTGCGGACCTTGAGGAGACCGAACGCCGCGCATCCGGGGAATATCAGACGCCGCGCGGCGAACTGTCGATCACAATGCCGATCGAGTTTGGTGCAAAGTTCGTTATCCCCATCGCATTGGCCTTTATCGAAGCCCATCCTGACGTCACCTTAAGGCTCGTGACCTCGGACCGGCTGGTCCAGTTGGTGGATGAACATGTCGATGTGGCAATTCGGCTTGGTTCTTTGCCTGACAGCGCTCTGTTTGCTGTGAAAGCTGGGCAGTTTCGTCTGATCACTTGCGCTGCCCCTGGCTATCTGGAACGCTGTAAGCCACTGGCCAGCCCACGCGACCTTCCCGAACATGACGGCATCATGTTCGGACCGCTTGGGATGTTCTGGAGCTACCGCCTGGACAACGAGGATCTCATCTGCATGCCGCGGGCCAAGGTTTCGGTGAATAGCGCTGCTGGCAATCTCGCGGCAGTTCTCGGGGGTGTCGGCATCGCCCGATTGTTCGATTACCAGGTGTCGGAGCACCTGAAGTCCGGTGCGCTCGTGCGCGTCCTTCCTGATGCCGATGGCGAGCCACGCCCGATCCACATCGTCTACCCACGTCAGGGGCTGTTGCCGCTCAAAGTGCGCGCATTTATCGATTGGGCCGCGCCACGCCTGCGCGCAGCGTGCTCCGGGCTGGACGATTGCGTCTGAACACTGGGCCAAGAATGAGAGGCTCACTCTCATTTTCCCATTCTACCGACAATCTCCCACCCTTCTAAATCGTTCTGGTCGCCCCGATCTTCCCGGTCGGTCGGCATCCAAACCTTCTCTGAAAGGAAGAGCGATGAACGAAGTAAAGGGCACTGCCCTCATCACCGGCGCTTCGGCCGGAATCGGCGCAATCTATGCAGACCGGCTGGCGCGCCAGGGCCATGATCTGATTCTGGTCGCACGTACCGCAGCCAAGCTCGATCAGGTCGCCGGAGCCATACGCGAAGCGACCGGCCGCAACGTCGACACGCTGCCGGCCGATCTCTCCAACCCCGGCGATCTGCGTCTGATCGAAGCGCGCCTGATCAACGATCGTCGCATCACGATGCTGGTCAACAATGCAGGCATCGGTGCACCCGTGCCGACCTGGCAGGCCGATGTCGATCAGATGGAGACGATGATCGATATCAACGCCATCGCTCTTGCCCGGCTGACTTATGCAATCGCACAGCGCTTTGCTGCCGCAGGCCAAGGTACGATTATCAACATCGCCTCGACCGTCGCAATCGCCCCGGAATTTCTGCTCAACGGCGTCTATGGAGCGACCAAGGCGTTTGTCCTTGCGCTCACCGCTTCGCTTCAGGCCGAACTCGCCGACAAGGGTGTGCGCATCCAGGTTGTCTTGCCGGGTGCCACTGCGACCGAGTTCTGGGACACTTCGGGTGTGCCTCTGTCAGGCATTCCGGCTGAGATCGTGATGTCGGCAGATGCCATGGTTGATGCGGCTCTGGCCGGCCTGGCGCTTGGCGAGACGGTCACCATTCCCGCCCTTCCCGATACCGAAGCCTGGCACGCGTTCGAGGCGGCTCGGATCGCCATGGTTCCGAACCTGTCGCTGACTGAACCGGCCGCGCGTTATCGCCCGGTTCCCGTCTCCGCGTGAACCCACCCTGCTCTTGGGACGACCCATGCGAAGAAATTATCCGGTCCGTTCCAACATCGAACAATCAGCGGCGGCACAGGTCACAATCTTCCGCAGGAGGCGCCAGATGCGTTCGCGCAGGCGGTGATCGATGCCGGTCTGCCAAAATGTGAGGAGCACTGGCGCATGAACACGAAAATGAAGCAGAAAGTCGCATTTGCGCTCGTGATGGGGATGCTCACAACAGGGATCATCTCTTTCTCGCTCATCGCTATAAACCTCGGCTTTTCGGAGAGGTTTCTTGGGTCTTGGTTACAGGCATGGGTGACGGCGTATGTTATTGTCATTCCAATAATCCTGGTCGTCAGTCCCCGTTTGCAAGCGCACATCGACCGCATAATCAAGTGACCGAAAAAGGGTGTGCGCGATCCATCGATCCGACAGCTTTCCTGGGCTCAGGTCGTTAAGCGATATCGGGGCTAAACCAGACGCGACTGCCTAAGCTGGGAGGGTACGATAGGAATAAACTGAGGCGCCAGTTCCTCGCCACGCTGCTTGCCATCGCCAGCGGCGCGCGGACCGCTGCCGAGAAGCAGGGCCAGCGCACGATCGCGATCTGGAAGCGCGGCGTGACGCTATAGGGCTTGTGCAACGCCCCTCGCGCGGTGCATGGTAGCGCAATCATGAAGCGATGTCGGCGCGGTGCGACCGGGATAACCGACACGTCACTGGAGAGTTTGAAGGCATGGACAGACAGCCAAAACGACCGTTCCGGTCGCGTGAATGGTTCGCTGCGCCGGGCAGGAGCGACATGGCCGCGCTCTATCTCGAGCGGTTCATGAACTATGGCCTGACCCCTGCCGAGCTGATGTCCGGCAGGCCGATCATCGGCATCGCGCAGTCTGGCTCCGACCTCTCGCCGTGCAACCGCATCCATCTCGATCTGGCGCGGCGGGTGCGCGAGGGCATCCGCGATGCGGGCGGCATTCCGATGGAGTTCCCGCTGCACCCGATCTTCGAGAACTGCCGCCGCCCCACCGCCGCGCTCGACCGCAACCTGGCCTATCTGGGGCTGGTCGAGATCCTCAACGGCTATCCCATCGATGCGGTGGTGCTGACCACGGGCTGCGACAAGACCACGCCTGCGCAGGTGATGGCCGCCTCTACCGTCGATATTCCCGCGATCGTGCTGTCGGGCGGACCGATGCTCGACGGCTGGCACGAGGGCGAGCTGGTCGGATCGGGCACGGTGATCTGGCGCAGCCGCCGCAAGCTGGCCGCAGGCGAGATCGACGAGGCCGAGTTCCTGGCGCGCGCCACCGACAGCGCGCCGTCTGCCGGGCATTGCAACACCATGGGCACCGCTTCGACGATGAACGCGGTGGCCGAGGTGCTGGGCCTTTCGCTGCCCGGCTGCGCAGCGATCCCCGCGCCCTATCGCGAGCGCGGGCAGATGGCGTACGAGACCGGCAGGCGTGCGGTCGAGATCGCCTATGAAGACCTGCGCCCCTCGCAGATTCTCACCGAGGCCGCGTTCCGCAACGCCATCGCTGCGGTCACCGCGATCGGCGGTTCGTCCAACGCGCAGCCGCATATCGTCGCGATGGCGCGCCATGCCGGCATCGAGGTTACCGCGCAGGACTGGATGCAGGCTTATGAGCTGCCGCTGCTGGTCGACATGCAGCCCGCAGGCCGCTTCCTCGGCGAGCATTTCCACCGCGCAGGCGGCGTGCCTGCTGTCCTGTGCGAACTGCTGGCGGCGGGCGTGATCGATGGCGATGCGCTGACGATTACCGGCCAGAGCCTGGCCGACAACCTGACGGGCCGACAAAGCCGCAACCGCGAGGTGATCCGCGCCTTTGACACCCCGCTGATGGAGCGCGCAGGCTTTCTGGTGCTGCGCGGCAACCTGTTCGATTTTGCGATCATGAAGACCAGCGTCATCGGCGAGGACTTCCGCAACCGCTATCTCTCGCGCCCCGGTGCGGAGAACATCTTCGAAGGTCGGGCGATCGTGTTCGACGGGTCGGACGACTATCACCACCGCATCAACGATCCCGCGCTGGGCATCGATGCCGATTGCGTGCTGGTGATCCGCGGCGCGGGCGTGCTCGGCTGGCCGGGGTCGGCCGAAGTCGTCAACATGCAGCCGCCCGACGGCCTGATCCAGCAGGGTATCATGAGCCTACCGACTCTCGGCGACGGTCGGCAATCGGGCACGTCCGACAGCCCCTCGATCCTCAACGCCTCGCCCGAGAGTGCGGCAGGCGGCGGGCTGTCGTGGCTGCAGACCGGCGATATGATCCGCGTCGATCTCAACACCGGGCGCTGCGACGCACTGGTCGACGAAGCCGAGATCGCCCGGCGCAAGCAGCACATCCCCTCCCCGCCGATCCCGCCCAGCAACACCCCATGGGAAGAGCTGTACCGAGAGAAGACCAGCCAGCTCGCAGATGGCGGCGTGCTGGAAATGGCCATCAAATATCGCGGAACATCCCACAAAACACCAAGGCACAACCACTGACATGCTGACAGCGCCCTTCAGACCCTCGATCAACGCGATGCTTGCGAGTGCCTGCATCCTCGGCAGCATCAGCCCGGCTCTCGCGGCAGAGCTCGACCCCGCCTTCGCATCCCACGCGGTGATCCAGCGCGACAGGCCGATACCGGTGAGCGGCACTGCCGACCCCGGCGAGACCGTGACGGTCGAGATCGGCGCGCATGTCGGCACGGCGGTGGCAGGCCGCGATGGCCGTTTCCGCATCGTGCTGCCGGCGATGGCGGCGGGCGGCCCCTATCGCATCACGGTGGCTGCGCGCAGCGGTACCAGCATCGCCGAAGACGTGCTGATCGGCGATGTGTTCCTGTGCTCGGGCCAGTCCAACATGGAAATGACGATCGCAGAATCGCAGGACAGCCGCGCCCAGATCGCCAACTCCGGCGATACTGCCATCCGGATGATGACCGTACCGCGCCAGACCGCACTCGACCCGCGCGTCACGTTCGAAAAGGCACCCCGGTGGGATGTGGCCGGCCCCCAGACGGCGGGGGCATTTTCGGCGGCGTGCTTCTACATGCTCAAGGACCTGCGCCGGACGGTCGATGTTCCGCTGGGCGCGATCCACAGCAGCTGGGGCGGAACCCGGATCAGCAGCTGGATGTCCGATGCAGCGCTCGGCCAGACCGGGGCAGCGGCCGAGGTGCAACTGCGCCAGCTCAGTGCGAAGGACCCCACCAGCGCCCAGCGCGGCTTCGGCACACGGTGGGAAAGCTGGTGGCGCGCGGCGCACAAGGATGCGCCGTGGATGCCCGATGCCGATCGCGACTGGCGACCGGTTCCAAAGATCGGATATTGGGAGGACTGGGGCGACGCGGAACTGGTCGAATATAACGGTTTCATGTGGCTGCGCCGCGAGCTGATGCTCACTGCGGCCCAGGTTGCGCAGGGCGCGTCACTCGATCTGGGCCTTCTCGACGATCAGGACGTGGTCTGGATCAACGGTCGTCCGGTGGGTGGCGGCGGCAGCATCTCCACTCCGCGACGCTATGCACTGCCCAAGGGATCGCTGAAGCCGGGCCGCAATGTCGTCACCGTCAACGTCAACGATCTGTGGGGCAAGGGCGGGATGGCCGGGCCTGCCGATAGCATCGCGGTGACCTTTCGCGATGGCCAGCGCCTGCCGCTCGGCGAGGGCTGGTCCTATTCGCCCGACCGGCGCCGCGCGCCCGGCATGCCACGCCCGCCCTGGGACGATACCGCAGGGGCCGGCAATCTCTACGCTGCAATGATCGCACCGCTGGGCAGCCCCGCACTCAAGGGTGTCGCCTGGTATCAGGGCGAATCCGATACTTCCCTGCCAGGCTATGCTGGCCGGCTGAGCGCGATGATCGCGGCATGGCGCGCGCAGTTCGATACGCCGGATCTACCGTTTGCGATCGTCAGCCTGGCGGGCTTCGGCGCGCCGGCGGCAGCGCCCGGCGCCAGCGGCTGGGCCGATGTCCGCAACGACCAGCGCAAGGTCGCCGCGAACGATCCCAGGGTCGGGCTAACGCTGACCCTCGACATCGGCGATCCGTTCGACGTCCACCCGGGCGAAAAGCGCGAACTGGGGCGGCGACTTGCCCGCACGATGCGCGCGATTGCCTATGGCGGCCCGGACTCCGCTTCGGGGCCGTCGGTACGTTCCGTCACACGCAGCGAAAACGCGGTAGTCGTGACCTTCGAGGGGGTAACCGGCTCACTGGTGGCGCGCGGCAGCACACAGGCGATCGGCTTCGAGTTGTGCGGCGCGGATCAGGCCACCTGCCGCTTTGTGCCGGGCATCATTGCGGGCAATCAAGTAACCCTTCCGCAGGATGGCGCCGCCGCGACACGCGTGCGCTATGCCTGGGCCGATGCACCGACCATCAACCTGTTCGATGGTGCGGGACTGCCCGCCGGTCCGTTCGAGCTGGCTATCCCTTAAGCGGTCAGTCGATGCGCAGATCGGCGTGCCCGCGCACGGCGCTGCTGCGCAGACCGCGCACCCGGTCGAGCGCGAACGCCTTGCCTTCGGGCAGGCGCAACCGCGACAGATCAACGCCGTCGACATCCTGCAGCCACAGCGCCGGGCGCAGGTCTGGCCGATCCACCTGTACTTCGACATTGTCGAGCGACAGACCGCGCACGGCCCGTGCAAACAAACCGGTAGCCGGCAGGTCGCCGAACATCGTGGCTTCCGGGTAGCCAAGCGCATTCTCCGGCGGCTGCAGGGCAGCCATGGCCGCATCGGCACCGCCAATCTGGTGGAGCAGCACATCGCTGATCGACACATCCTCGATCGGTCGTTCTGCCAATCCGGCGATCACCGCAGGCAGCTGGCTGCCGCCCGAAGAGACAAGGTTGGATATCCGCACGCGCTTGAGCGTGCCGATCGGTACCCCGGCGGGCCCGCGCATCCGTTTGCCCAGCCGCAGGAAGAATGCGCCATGGACGATCCCGCGCATGGTGATGTTGCTGATCGCGACATCTTCCAGCACGCCGCCATCGACGGTTTCCAGCGCGATCCCGCGGCTGTCCTCGAAGACGCAATTGGTGATCGCGATGTTGCGAAAACCGCCATTGGATTCAGTACCGAACTTGATCCGGCCGTGGATCAGCGGGGCGAAATCGGCGGGCATCTTGCGCCATGTGCCGTCGAGGACCGATCCGATCTGGTAATTGCCGGTGACGAAGCAGCCCGAGATGGTGAGGTTTTCCGTGACCCGGGCATAGCCGAGCGCAAAGCTGGACTTGGGGCAGATGGCATCGTCATACGGCGAGTTGACGGTGCAGTTGGTCACCCGCACATTCTTGCAGCAATCGATGTCCATCCCATCGCGGTTGGTGTCGATCAGCAGGTTGTCGATCGTCAGATTGTCGACCCCGGTGGCCAGCAGCGCGAACCAGCCTCCCTCCAGCATGCGGAAATCGCGCAACAGGACATTCCGGCAGTTCTTGAGCGCGATCGCCTTGTTCGCTGTGCCCGGGCCGCTGGGGTCCTTCAGCCAGTCGTCCTTGCCGTCACCACGGCCCAGCCCCTTACCCCAGATCAGCCCATCGCCCGTGATCGCGATGTCGTGCAGGCCCTCGCCCCAGATCAGGCTGTTGCGCCAATGGCTGTGGCCGGCGTCCTGGAACCCGACCGCGCGCGGGTCCTGCTCTTCTGCCAGGTCATAGCCGCCGCGTCCGTCGGTGGGCGCAGCCGCGGCAAGAATGGTTGCCCCATTGGTGAGATGAAGCGAAACACGGCTCTTGAGCCTGATCGTGTAACAGGCATAGGTGCCGGGCGGGAAGATCAGGGTACCGCCGCCGCTCGCTGCCAGCGCATCGATAGCCCGGTTGATCGCAGCGGAATCGATAGCCTTGCCATCGCCCCTAGCGCCGAACTTTCGGACATCGACCGCTCCCATCGGCGCCGGCCGCAAGGCAGCACGCTGGGGCTGCGCCCCGACCGTTGCCGGCAAACCCGAAAGCGGCGCTGCCAGCGCCAAGGCCCCTGCCCCGGAAATCATCTGCCGCCGGTCAAACTGCATCAACGCTGTTCCTTGCATTGCCGTGGATCCAAAAAAGGCGGGGCCGCATGACACGGCCCCGCCAGTAGGAAGGATCTCAGAATTTGAGCTGGGCGCCGATGAAGAATTCCGCCCCCAGCGAGTCATAGGTCGCCGGATAGGTATTCGCCCGAACCTGGGCGCTGCCCACCACCGGCGGTGCGTTGGAGAACACGTTGTTCACGCCGCCGAACAGTTCCACCCTGTCCATCACCTCGGCGGTGAAAGACAGATCGAAATAGTGCTCGTCACCCAGCACCGGGTGCGACAGGTCCGCCAGCGCCGGAGCGGTGGCGCTCCCTGCGCGGGTCGGCACCACGTGGCGATCGTCGGTCACCTTGCCGATATAGCGATGCCGTGCGCTGATGCTGATCGGGCCCATGTCCCAGGTGATGCGCGATGTCCCGCGCCAGCGCGGCAGCGGCTCGCCGCAGGTCTGGCCGAACGCGCCGGCACAGCGGTTCTTGATGTTGGGGAATGCAGCCACCGGCGTTGCGGTGAATTCATCCAGATAGGTGAAGTCCATTCCGAACGACAGCGTGCTGGTCTCGGCAAGGCCGAACAGCCCGAAGTTGAGCGGCTGGGTATAGCGCACGACGAAATCGATACCCGAGGTCTTCAGCTGACCCGTGTTCGCGGCGAGAACGCGGACCGGGAAATTGTCGGTGATTGCCCCGGTGTTGCGGTCGCGGCTGACCGCCTGGCAGAACTCGCTGCCCGCATCCTGCAGCACGTTGTAGCACAGGTTGAGCGTGTTGTTCAGGCCGCCACCCAGCGCCGCAATCGCCCCGTCCAGGGTGATCTTGAAGTAATCGACGCTGACGCGCAGCTCGGGCAGGAAGCTCGGTGTGAACACCGCGCCGAACGTATAGGTATCCGACCGCTCCTCGCCGACATTGGGGTTTCCGCCCTGATCGACAGGGAAGAACGCGTTGGGCTGCACGCCGGCGGTGAACACCGCGGCCGCAGGCACGCCGGTGGCAACGCAGATCGCGCGCACCGCCGCCGACTGCTGCGCAGCCGGCTGGCGGCTCGAGCACGGATCGGTCGCAACGACGTTGCTGCGGCTGATGCCCCCGAACAGCTCGTTGACATTCGGTGCGCGGATGGCCCGCTGATACTGGCCGCGGAAGGTGATGTCGTCGACCGGGCTCCACTCGGCCCCGCCAAGATAGGTCCACACGCCGCCGACACCGCCAAGGCTGTAATCGGAATAGCGGAAGGCGCCGTTGACGGTCAGAGCCTGGAAGAACGGCGTGTCGGCAAGGATCGGCAGGCGGATTTCACCGAACACTTCCTTGGCGGTGATGCCACCGGCCGTGGCCCGGCCCGCGTTGAAGCCCACCACATCGCCGCTTGCCAGGAACTGGTCGGGCCGGAACGCGGCTTCGTTCTTGCGCCATTCCAAGCCCAGGTTGAATCCGATATCGCCACCGGGAAGCGTGAACGACTTGCCCGAAATGCTGGCTGCTGCCACCTGCTGGGTGGCCTCGGTGGTGTTGGTGGCCGAAACTGATATGGCGCGGATACACGCATCGCTGATGTTCAGGCCGAACACGTTGCAGACCGGGGCCGCACCGTTGACCGAAAGCAGCGAAGCCTGCAGCGCGCTGCGCGAGAGCGCCCGGTTCAGCTCCTCGGAAAAGTTCGTCTTCGCATAGCTATAGTAGACGTCATAGGTGAGGTCGCGCAAACCACCCTCGACCACGGTGCCCAGATCGCCGCGAAAACCACCGACAGCACGGAACACGTCGCGCCGCTGGATGGCCTGGCGAGGGCCCACCTCGCCATAGCGCCGTCCCAGCGTAACCACCGCCAGGCCGTCATTGACCGTGGTCGTGCGGCTGACCGGTCCGGAGGCGACGGTGATCGGATTGGTCTGTTCAGCATCCAGCTGGCGCAGGACACCCTGAACGCCTGCCGACAGGAAAGGATTGTTCACGTTGAGCAGCGTCGAAACGCCCACGTTCGACGGCGCCAGCTGGGCGCGGACCTCGTTCTGCGAATAGTGCATTTCGAGATAGCCGGTGACGTTGGGTGTGAACTCGTACGTGGTGAACGAGTTGATCATGTAGCGCTTTTGCGGGATCACCAGATAGTTGTCCGGCGCCAGATTGTAACGGTCAGCCGGATCGACGGCGTTGCGCGCAGCTGTGCCCTGATCGTTGAAGGTGAAGCCGAAACCGCCGATATTGGTCAGTCCTGCCGCGTCATAGGCTGCGCGCAGGCCCGGGCTTGCCGAACCGTAAGTGGCGATACCGGATACGCGACCATTGGGGATGTCGCCCGATCCACCGAAGATGAAGCCGGGTTGCCCCCCTGCCGAGCGGCAAGTCTGCCCCGCCGGAACCGCAAAGGGTGTGCCTACCCGGGTGACGCCGGAATCGCTGCCGGGCACGACACAACCATCCGCCAGCGCGACCGAGGTAAAGCCGCCGCGTTCCGCGCGGGTGATGGGGTCGCGCTTGAGATAGTTGAGCGATACCACCGTATTGCCCCGGCCATCGGCGAAATTGCCGCCGGCGGTGATGGTGTAGTCCTGCGTATGTGCGCTGGTGGTCGTGTTGCCGCCAAACTGCGCCCGCGCAACCACACCTTCGAACTCGTCGTTCATCACGAAATTGACCACGCCGGTGATCGCATCGGAGCCATAGACCGCCGATGAGCCGCCGGTGACGATTTCAACCCGCTTGATCAGCGCGCTGGGAATGGTGTTGATGTCGGTGGTCTGGTCCGGGCCCGAAATCGCAAAGCGACGCCCATTGACCAGTACCAGGTTGCGGGTGGCACCGAAGCCGCGCAGGTTGAGGTCGGCGATGCCTGCGCCCTGACCCGAAACGGTCGAACCGCCGGTGGGCGATGCGATGAACTGAGGCGACTGGCCCAGCAGACGTTCGACGTTCACGGTGCCGGACAGGGTGATTTCGGTATCGTCCACCACGCTGACGGGGGTGGAGGTGTCGAAGCCGCTGCGCGCGATGCGCGAGCCGGTGACGATGATCTCTTCGTCGGCCTGGGCTTCTGCGGCCGGCACGGCTGTCGTCGTGCCACCTGGCGCTGACTGCGTCTGAGCCGCGGCCGGGTTGGCGACGCAGACTCCGGCAAACGCGACACTGGCCAGCAGCGAAATGCGCAACGGATTGCTCGATACCTTCATCATACTCTCCCTGAAAAGCGGGCCTTAAGGACCTCGCCATTGAATGCTACGCGAACCAGCGCCAACAAATCCCATATGATGGGATGATGTCCTAACAGATAAAATTGGTAGCGTCAACATCTCGCCTCAGGAAGCGAATTTTCAGGGCAGAGGTGTGATATTCTCGACCCGCACCTGCCAGCCTTTGCGCGGAAAACCGGGCGGTTTGCGTGGTGCGCCGTCCCAGCCGGCTGCCATCATGCCGACAGCCAGCAGAAGCGAACCATTTGACGGGAAGTAGGTATCAGCGACCCTTTTGGTACCGATACCATCCGGTCCGCCCGTGGCATGAGGCTCCACCTCGACTCGCGGTGTCATGCCGGTGACTCCCCAACGGTTGTTCAACTGATCGGCAAACAGCCAGTCGACCGCCGCTTCGGGATCCCCGAGCCGCGCTGCCGTCATGGCGATCATCGGGAAATCCCAACCCCAGGTCTGGCGCAGATCCCAATGGCTTTCGACCGCCTTGAGCGTGGCGCGCATCACCGCAGGGTCGATGGCTTGCCCGGGGATCAGGCCAAAAGCCATCAGGAATGAAGGATGGTCGCGGTTGAGGCATCCGGCCGGGGTTGCGTCTTTGCGGCAGCGGCCTGCGGTATCCTGCCAGAATCGTGGTTCGCCAGGAACGGGCAGATACAAGCCATCAGCCTGGGCCGGTGCCGGCAACGCTGCTATCTCGCGGTCCCATTCCGCCTTGCGGGGCAATCCGCGCCGTTCCCGCCATTGCTGGGCGATCGTCAGCGCCCAGCGCCAGTATTCGAGCTCGAACGTCGGATCTCGTGTGGTCAGCGGATCGTGGTTCTCCTGCACCGGCACGATCGGCGGCCCCAGTGCGACCCGCGACGTCCCATCGGGCAAGGGCCAGCTGGCCAGCAGGTCGGCCGTATCCTCGACCAACACTCCATAGAGCGCGGTCGCTTCGCGATCGGAGGTCGCGCGGCGGCGTAGCTCTGCGAGGAAGATGGGATGCGGTTGCTGCCACATGATGAAGGGGTTGATCGGGCTGGGGCTTTCACGCCCTTCCGGCCCTGTCATCTTGGGCCACCACGCCCCCTTCACACCCCGGCTGGTCGCCAGCGCCCGTGCCTGCGGCAGATGCTCCAGATGCCATGCCAGCATGCGGTCGAGCAATTGTGCGCGCCCCCATGTTGCAAAATGTCCGGCGTGCCAGATCGCCATTTCCAGATGGAACTTGCCGTTCCAACTATTGGAGAACAGACCCTCTTCCTGCGGCGGAACGCTGCCCGCCTGGTTGATGCGCGCCAGATATTGCGACAGCACCACCCGGCGTTCCAGTTCATGCGCGCGCGGATCGGTGCTGCCCGAAAAGTCGATGACACCCCCGGTGCGCCAGTAATCGATCCAGGCCTTGTCCGCAGCCTTGGTCATACCATCGAAGGGTTGCAGCGCTGATGCAGCCTTTCCGAACCCGACGGTCGCGACCAGACGCTGCCCCGAGCCGAGGATCGTGAATCGATGCACACCATCGGCGGAGATCCGCCCCCCCGGCGCAGACAGGTTGCTGTCATAGTCGGTGCTGTCGATCGTCCGCCGCACCTGCACCGCCTGCGCCGTCGCCCGGACGATTTGCGTTGCATGGCCTTCCGGCGATTCCCAGTCGGACGGGTCGGGATTGAGCGGTGCCTTCACTCCCGGATAGGTAACGCTGACCGCCACCCGCCCCGTCGCCACCAACGGCGAGCGCACGGAGACGAGCACGACATCGGATGCCGCCGCTACGCGGGTTTCGACCGTCACTGGCGCGCCATCGAACACGAACCGGCTGATCAGGACTCCACGCCACAGGTCAAGCCGCTGGCGGGTGGCGGTCAGATCGCTGAGCACGGCAGCCGAACCATCGCGCCGGGTAAGCTTCAGGCTGATCCGCGCCAGCGAAAAGCGGTGCGGATTTTCCCGCAGCCAGACCAGCGCGGGACGGTCCTTGAGCATCGAGAAATCACGAAACCAGGCATAAGACAGCGTCCCCCTGCCCTGCACCGGCACCTGCGCATCGCCATCGGCGGCGGTCCATCCGCGCGGATTGGCGAAGCTGTGCCAGGCCCATTGCGCCATGGTCAGCAGCGGCGATTGCGGCGCGTAGGCCTCCGGAAACGTCTGCAGCCCGGTGATGTCGGCAGTAAAGCCCAGTTCGCCATTGCCGATCATCACCGGCGCATGCGGGTCGACGCTGGTGAGATGGACATCATGGCGCGAAATCAGGGCCTTGCGGTCAATCTTCGCTTCGGCGCTTGCAGATCCCAGCACCAGGCATGCCGCCAGCAGCAGGCGGGCGATCACGCCAGAATGTCCCGCGTGATCGCCGGAATGTTCGTGCACCCGGTCAACGCCATTGCCACGCGCATTTCCACTTCGATCAGCCCCAGCATATGTCTCACACCCTGTTCTCCTGCTGCCGCGAGCGCATAAGCCCAGGCCCGCCCCAGCAGCACGCCATCTGCTCCCAGTGCCAGCATGCGCACCACGTCCAGTCCGGATCGTACCCCGCTGTCTGCCAGCACCGTCACGCGACCGCCCACCGCATCGGCGATCGGCGGCAACGCCTTGGCGCTCGACAGGACCCCATCAAGCTGCCGGCCGCCATGGTTGGACACGATGATGCCATCGGCGCCATGATCGGCTGCAAGCCGGGCATCGTCGGGATCGAGAATCCCCTTGACGATCAACGGGCCGTCCCATCGCGAGCGCACAAATTCGAGATCGCGCCATGTCACCGTGGGGTCGAAATTGTTGCGCATCCAGCCGAGAAAATCCTCGAGCCCGCTGTTGCTGCCAAGCACCGGGGCGACATTGCCCAGATGGTGCGGACGCCCTTGCAGCCCGACGTCCCAGGCCCAGCCCGGCCGCCGAGCAGCCTGCCAGGCCCGCCGGAGCGACCCTGCTATCCCTGCGGCTCCCGCAAGGCCCGAACGCAGATCGCGATAGCGTGATCCGGGTACCGGCATGTCGACCGTGAAGACCAGCGCCGAACAGCCGGCCGCCCTGGCTTGATCGATCAGGTCGATCATGAACGCGCGGTCGCGGATCATGTACAGCTGGAACCAGAACGGCGCGGCGGCTGCGGCGACCTCTGCCAGCGGACAGACCGACACGGTGGAAAGGCAGAACGGCACGCCCGCCGCCTGCGCGGCGCGCGCGGCCTGCACCTCGCCGCGCCGGGCGTTCATCCCCGCGAGCCCCACGGGCGCGAGTGCCACCGGCATGGCCAGACGCTGGCCGAACAGCTCGGTCGAAAGATCGATCGCCGACACATCGGTCATCACCCGCTGGCGCAGGGCAACCTCCGCCAGATCGGTTACATTTCGTTGCAGCGTGACCTCGGCATAAGAGCCGCCATCGATATATTCGAACAGGAAATGCGGAAGCCGTGCACGGGCCAGTGCGCGATAATCCAGCGTGGATGCCGCGGCAGTCATTGCAGGTTTACGAAAGCGCCACCGTCCACCAGCAGCGCCGCACCGGTGACATAGCGTGCCATATCCGATGCGAGGAAAAGCGTCGGGCCCACCAGATCGTCGGGCTCTCCCAGTCGGCCCAGCGGAACACGCGCCGCCATCCGTGCCCGCTTGCCTTCGTCGGCAAGGTCATCCTTGTTGATGTCGGTGAGGATCGTGCCGGGCAGCACCGAATTGCAGCGAATGCCATGCCGCCCCAAAGCGATCGCGGCGGACTGCATCAGCGAATGCACCCCCGCCTTGGTCGGGGTGTAATGGGTCTGGAACTCGCCGCCGACCAGCGCCGAGATCGAGGAGACCGCAATGATCGAGCCGCCCCGCCCGCCTGCGACCATCGCATTGGCAGCGGCCTGGACCATATGGAACGCGCCATGCAGATTGACGCGCGCAGTGCGCTCGAAGACTTCGGCAGGCATATCCAGAAAGCTGTGAAACGGGCAGATGCCGGCATTGCTGACGAACACATCGACCCGCCCCAGGGCGATGACCGCCTCACGCACGAATCGTTCCGCCTCGCCGGGTTCGGCGACATCGCCGGTGACCGTCAGGGCCTTGCGACCGAGCGCCTCGATCTGCGCGACCAGCGCCTGCGCCGGGTCCTTGTCGAACACCGCCACGTCGGCCCCTGCCCGCGCTGCGCCGAGCGCGATCGCACGGCCGATACCACTGGCACCCCCTGTCACCAAAACTGTCTGCCCGGCCAGCAGGTTCATCTATCGCTCCACCCCAGATCCCGGGCGATGGCTTCCGCCGTCTGGCGGACATCGACCACCAAAGCCTGGATGCGCTCGTCGTCCATATATTGCGCCGCGCTCGACACGCTGATCGCGGCGACGATCCGTCCGCTCGAATCGCGCACGGGGGCAGCGACACAGCGGATGGCATCCTCATTCTCTTCCAGATCGAAGGCATGGCCGCTTGCGGCGTAGGTCTTCATCCGTTCGAGCCACAGATCGCGCTCGATCGGAAAGGCGCCCGCCGCCTGGTCCTGCTCGAACAGCGCCAGCCACCGCGGTGGCTTGTCATCGATCAGCAGCGCCTTGCCCAGACCGGTAGACGTCAGCGGGTGGCGGTCGCCGATACGGCTGCGGATATCGATCCGCCGCTGTCCGGCGATCTTGTCGAGGTAAAGCGCACGGTCGTGATCGAGCACGCCCAGGTGCACCGTATCGCCTGACAGCTTGGCCAGTTCTTCGAGATGCGGCCGCGCCGTCTGCACCACATCGGTCTGGCGCTGCGCCAAAAAGCCCAGCTTGAGCAGTTCGGGGCCCAGAGTGTAGCCGCGCCGAGGCACCGATGCGAGATATCGCCGGTCGATCAAGGCGTTCGCGAGCCTGTGCGTGGTGGACCGGGTCAGCCCCAGCTTGTCCGCCAGCGCTGCCAGCTGGATCGGACCATCGGCGCATGCCTCGATCACGTCGAGCCCCCGCAATAGGGTCTGGCTGCCGCCGGTGCCATTTTTCTGATCCTCAGCCATTGACGTCATTACTCCCATAAATTAGCATTCAATCTCACAATATGAAAGAGGGTATTATGAGGGCTCCGTTAGACCGCGTTGATGATGGCGCTTGTGTGCCCGCCGTGGCCGGTGTCGGTCTGTCGTGATTCCCTTTCCAAAAATCGTTGCTGTTCGTGCGTTTACCGCGCGCGGTGGCGGCGCGGACTATCACGACCAGGGCGCTGGCCACTGGATCGACGATCATATCGCAACGCCCATGGCACGGTACCCCGAATATCGCGCGTCGCGCCAGAGCTTCGGCATCAATGTGCTGGGCACGCTGGTGGTGGAGCTGGAAGCGAGCGACGGAACAGTTGGCTTTGCGGTCACCACCGGGGGCGAACCTGCGGCGTTCATCGTCGAGCGCCACCTGTCGCGCTTCCTGATCGGTCAGAACCCTGCAGACTTTGAACGCATCTGGGACCAGATGTATTTCTCGACCCAATATTACGGGCGCAAGGGGCTGGTCGTGAACGCGATCTCGGCGGTCGATCTGGCGTTGTGGGATTTGCTGGGCAAGCTGCGGCAGGAACCGGTCTATCACCTGCTCGGCGGCGCGGTTCGCGACGAGCTGCAATTCTACGCGACCGGCGCCCGCCCTGACATCGCGCGCGATCTCGGCTTTATCGGCGGCAAGCTGCCGCTGCACCACGGCCCGGCGGAGGGTGACGAGGGGCTCAAGAAGAATGTCGCGCTGCTGGCCGACATGCGCGCCAGGTGCGGCGACGATTTCTGGCTGATGTACGACTGCTGGATGGCGCTTGATGTCGATTATGCCACCCGGCTGGCGCATGCCTGCCACGCCCATGGCCTCAAGTGGATCGAGGAGGCAATCAGCCCGGACGATTACTGGGGCTACGCCGAACTCAAGCGCAATGTGCCCAAGGGCATGCTGGTGACCTGCGGCGAGCATGAAGCCACGCGCTGGGGCTTTCGCATGCTGCTGGAGATGGACTGCTGCGACATCATCCAGCCCGATGTGGGCTGGTGCGGCGGCATCACCGAGCTCATCAAGATTTCCGCGCTGGCCGATGCGCGCGGCAAGCTCGTCGTCCCGCATGGATCGAGCGTCTACAGCTATCACTTTGTCGTGACCCGCCACAATTCGCCCTTCGCGGAATTCCTGATGATGCACCCTGGCCCGACGGAGGTCGTGCCGATGTTCGCCCCACAATTGCTGGGCGAGCCGGTGCCGCACAACGGGCGCATCAAGGTGAGCGCTCTGGACAAGCCGGGGTTCGGGGTTGAGCTCAACCCCGATGTCCCCCTTCACCGCCCCTACTCCAATTGACGAGTTGAACATGAAACTATGCCGCTATGGGCCCAAGGGCTCTGAAAAACCCGGATTGGTCGATGCCGCGGGTCGTTTGCGAAACCTGTCCGGGGTTATCGACGACCTCACGGTCGACGCGATCTCCACGCTTGCAGCGCTCGACCCCGACACCTTGCCGCTGGTGGAGGGCACGCCGCGCTATGGCGTCCCCGTCGCCGGGATCGGCAAGTTCCTCGCCATCGGCCTCAACTATGCCGATCACGCGCGTGAAGCCGGGCTCGAGCCGCCGCCCGAGCCGATCTTCTTCACCAAGGCGATTTCGTGCCTCAACGGCCCCAATGACGATGTCATGATCCCCGATGGCTCGAGCAAGACCGACTGGGAGGTCGAGCTGGGCGTGGTGATCGGCAAGACCTGCCGCTACGTGCCCGAGGCCGAAGCCCTGTCGCATGTTGCAGGCTTTGTGCTGGTCAACGACGTCTCCGAGCGCGCCTTTCAGAAGGAACTCGGCAGCCAGTGGGACAAGGGCAAGGGCTGCGACACCTTCGGCCCGGTCGGCCCGTGGCTGGTCACCCCCGACGAGATCGCTGATTGCCAGGCACTCGACATGTTTCTCGACGTCAACGGCCAGCGGATGCAGACCGGGAACACGGGGACGATGATTTTCCCCGTCGCCGAATGCATCGCCTATGTCAGCCGCTTCATCACCCTGCACCCTGGCGATCTGCTGATCACCGGCACGCCGCCTGGCGTCGGCGAGGGCCAGAAGCCTGACCAGATATTCCTGCAGCCCGGCGACGACATGCGGCTGGGCATCACAGGCCTGGGCGAACAGCGCCAGCGGGTCGTGGCCTTCGACCTGGCAGCGCTGGCGTGAGCGTGTTTTCCGGACGTTTCGCAGGCCGTTGCGCGGTCATTACTGGTGGTGCCTCGGGCCTGGGCTTTGCGGTGGCAGAGCGCATCGTCGCGGAAGGTGGCCAGGTTTCACTGTGGGACAGTAACGCCGATGCCTTGGCCGAAGCGGCGGCCGCGATCGGCGCGGCCAGTGTCAGCCAGGTGGATGTCGGTGATCTGGCCGCGGTCGAGGCGGCGGTCGAGGCCTCGGTCGCCGCGATGGCGCACATCGATATCCTGGTCTGCTCGGCTGGCATCACCGGCGCCACGGCGCCTGCGCACCAATATCCGGTGGATAGCTGGCGGCAGGTTGTCGATGTCAACCTTCACGGCGTCTTCCATTCCAACCGGTCGGTCATCCCGCTGATGCTGGCCAACGGCTATGGCCGGATCGTCAACATCTCGTCGGTCGCCGGCAAGGAGGGCAACCCCAATGCCAGCGCCTATTCGGCTACCAAGGCAGCGGTGATCGGCTTTACCAAGAGCGTGGGCAAGGAACTCGCCGGCAAGGGCATCGTCGCCAACGCGCTTACCCCCGCCACCTTCGAAAGCCCGATCCTGGAGCAGCTGCCCCAGAGCCAGATCGACTATATGCTGTCGCGCATTCCGATGGGGCGGCTGGGCAGGGTCGAGGAATCGGCGGCGATGGTCTGCTTCATGGCATCGGAAGAATGCACCTTTACCACGGCGTCGACCTTCGACACCTCGGGAGGCCGCACAACCTTCTGACACGCGCACACCGACCCCGCAGACGGGGCGGCCATTGAGGACGAGAGGAGCGAGATTGGACCGCCCGCCATTTGTCGATGCCCATGTGCATTTCTGGCAGCTCTTACGCTTGCGCTATCCCTGGCTGACCCCGCCGTTCGATGACAGGGGGCCCAACGGCTCGGTTGCGGCCATCGCCCAGGACTACACGCTTGCCGACTATCTGGTGGAAGCAGGTGGCTGGGATGTGCGCGGCGTGGTCCATGTCGATGCCGGAGCCGATCCACGCGACGCGCTGGCCGAAACCGAATGGCTGCAGGCCACCGCCGACACGCACGGCATGCCCAATGCGATCATCGCCTATGCCGATCTGGCCCAGAGCGATGTCGACGATCTGCTCGCAGCCCATGTTGCGCACGCCAACGTCCGCGGCATCCGCCATATCGTCAACTGGCACCGCGATGCAGATCGCACCTATACCGCGCGCGACGTGACCAGCGATGCTGCCTGGCAAAACGGCTTTGCCCGGCTTGCCGCGCACGGCCTGTCGTTCGATCTGCAATGCTATCCCGGCCAGATGCCGGGGCTCGCTCGTTTGCTGCAGCAGCATCCGGATATCCCGGTGTGCATCAATCACGCTGGCATGGGGGTCGATGGCGAGGCGGACTGGCGCGACGGCATGCAACCGCTCGCCGCCCTGCCCCAGGTTGCGGTCAAGCTGTCTGGCTTCGGCTTTGTTTTCCGGCCGCTCGATCCGTCCAAGGTCCGCGACCGATTGCGCCGGACGATCGACCTGTTCGGGCCAGAGCGCTGCATGATTGCCAGCGACTTTCCCACCGATCGGCTGTTCGGCGGGTTCGATGCCATTCTCGACAGCTATCTGGAGGCGGTACAGGATCTGCCTGACGCGCAGATCCGCGCACTGTTTGCCGGCAATGCCAACCGTTTCTATCGCCTGGGACTGGATCTGACATCATGACCCCCAATCCGCTGATCGGCGTGCTTTATCACTGGCTGGGCGGCTTTGCCTCGGCGAGCTTCTATGTGCCCTATCGCGCGGTGCGCGGCTGGTCGTGGGAAATCTACTGGCTGACCGGAGGGCTGTTTTCCTGGGCGATCGCGCCCTGGCTGTTCGCATCGCTGCAGACCAACGATCTGCTGATGGTCTTCGGGGAGGCGCCCCCTGCCGCGATCATCTGGCCGGTGGTGTTCGGCATGTTGTGGGGCTTTGGCGGGCTGACCTATGGGCTGACCATGCGCTATCTGGGCCTGTCGCTGGGAATGGCGGTGGTGCTGGGGCTGTGCACGGTGTTCGGGACATTGATTCCGCCGCTGTTCCAGGGAGACTTTCAGTCCAAGCTGCTCGACAGCCTGAGCGGCAACATCATTCTGGCCGGGCTCGCCATCACGCTAGGCGGGATCATCGTCGTCGCCATCGCCGGCGCGCGCAAGGACGCCAGCCTGACCGATGCGCAAAAGGCTGATGCGGTGGCGGAGTTCAACTTCCGCAAGGGAATCGGCGTGGCGATCTTCAGCGGCGTCATGTCCTCGTGCTTCGCCTTCGGGCTGGCGGCAGGCGAACCGGTCAAGGCGGTTTCGGCCGCGCATGGCACCGGCCCGTTGTGGACCGGCCTGCCCGTGCTGTGCCTGATCATGGCGGGGGGCCTGGTCACCAACGGCCTGTGGTGCGCCTTTCTGATCCTGCGCAATCGCAGCGCCGGGCAATGGGTGGGACGCTCTGCAGATGCCGCGACGGACGCGCCTGCACCAGCCGCAGCAAATCCTTCCGCTGCAGTGCAACCCGCCATTCCGCTGCTCGCGAATTTCGGGCTGTGCGCGCTGGCAGGGACGACGTGGTATTTCCAGTTCTTCTTCTACACGATGGGGGAAAGCCAGATGGGCCGGCTGGGCTTCTCGTCCTGGACGTTGCATATGGCCTCGATCATCATCTTCGGGACCGTGTGGGGCTTTGCCCTGCGCGAATGGCGCGACGCGCCGGGCCGCATCAAGGCGATGGTCTGGTCGGGTGTCGCGCTGCTGGTGATGGCGACGATCGTCATCGGCTATGGCAACATGCTGGGGGCGTGAGGAACATGCGGTCCAGCCTCGTATACTCGCTGACGCTGGCGCTGGCTCTGGGCGGGGCGACATCGGCCACAGCCACGCCCCCGGCCAACCGGCAGTATGCGAACCCGATCATCTGGGCCGACTATTCGGACCCCGATGTGATCCGCGTAGGCGACCGCTATTACATGGTCTCGTCGAGCTTCCACCTGTCGCCGGGCATCCCGGTGCTCGAATCGGCCGATCTGGTGACATGGCGGATCATCGGCCATGTCCTGCCCCGGCTACCGTTCGATCCCGCCTATGACATGCCCGGGCCTCACACGCTGACCGATGCGATTTCCAAGCCGATCGGCGGCACCCGCTATGCCAGCGGAACCTGGGCTCCGTCGATCCGCCACCATGCCGGAAAATTCTTCGTCTATGTCGCCACCCCGGACGAGGGCATCTTCATGATGACCGCGACTGATCCGCGCGGTCCGTGGAGCGCCCCAATCCAGGTCATCGCAGGACCCGGTCTGGAAGACCCCTGCCCTTTCTGGGACGATGACGGCAGCGCATGGCTGATCCACGGACGTGTCGGGGCAGGCCCGTTGATCCTCCACCGCATGTCCGCGGACGGCACGCGCGTGCTCGACCAAGGCATCGTGGTGGCCGAGGACAGGCAGCGGCTGCCCGTGCTGGAGGGCCCCAAGCTCTACAAGCGCGACGGATATTACTATATCTTCGCGCCGATTGGCGGGGTGAGCACCGGCCCGCAGGCCGTCGGCCGATCCCGCCGCATCACCGGTCCATATGAGTGGCGCGATGTGCTGCTGCCCACCGCCGAGGTCAAAGGCCCGCACCAGGGCGGCTACGTGGAAACACCCTCGGGCCAGGGCTGGTTCGTCCATTTCAACTCGACCGGCGCGTTCGGGCGCATCACCTGGCTGGAGCCGGTGCGCTGGGAAGACGGCTGGCCGATGATGGGCGATGCGTCCAATCGCCCCGTAGCGAGCGCCGCCGCGCCAGATGTGCCCGCATCATCGCCGCGCTTTGCGCTGCAGGCATCCGACGAGTTCAGCGGCCGCAGGCTGGGGCTGCAATGGCAGTGGAACCATAATCCGGACGACCGCCGGTGGTCGCTGGCAGACCGGCCGGGCTGGCTGCGGCTGTCGGCGGGCCACGCGCGCTATCTCACTCACGCGCGCAACACGCTGACCCAGATGCTCACCGGCCCGCAGATGGTCGCCACCACGCGGATCGACCTGCGACGGATGGCCGATGGACAACGCGCCGGGCTGACCATGTTCGGCGTCCGCCCGACCTGGATCGGCGCGGTGCGCGAAGGCGGCGTCACCAGGCTCGCCTTTGCCAGCGAAGGCGTTGAAACGCTGGGCGAGCCGCTCCCCGCCACCGCGCTGTTCCGCGTCGAGGTCGGTCCCGACCAGCGGGCGCATTACAGCTGGAGCGCGGACGGACGGCTCTTCTTTCCCTTTGGCAAGGCGCTGCAACTGGCGCCTTTCTCATGGTGGCGCGGGTCGCGGCCCGGGCTGTTTACCTTCACCCATGCCCCAAGCCCGGCCGGATCGATCGATGTGGACTGGGTACGCATTTCATCCCGCAAGGAGAAGAAGTGATGGTCGATTGCACACGCCGTACGCTGCTGGCCGGAGTGGGGGCAGCGGCGCTGCTGCCGCGCACCGCCTGGGCCGAACCTGCCATCGGGCCGTCGCTCGACGTGCTGGCAGGGCTTTCGGGTCGGCGTTTCGGCTCTGCGATCGGCGGCGGCCATGGCGGGCCGCTCACCCGCTCTTTCGACGATCCGGCCTATCGCGCGATCATGGCAGCGGAATGCGGCGTCATGACCCCCGAAAACGAACTCAAGTGGAGCGTGTTGCGCCGTGGTGGCGCAGGATCGTTCGATTTTGCTCCCGCCGACCGGTTACTGGCCTTTGCGGAAGCCAACGGCATGGCGTTTCGCGGGCACACCCTGTTGTGGCACCACCCGCAATACACCCCCGAATGGGTCGCCAAGCATGATTACGGATCGAAGCCCGCCAGCGAGGCCGCACGGCTGATCGAGGAGCATGTGACCACGGTCTGCAGCCATTATGGCCGCCGCATCCTGAGCTATGACGTGGTCAACGAGGCGATCGACCCGGAAACCGGGGATTACCGCACAACCCCGCTGACGCAGCATCTCAGCCCGCAAGAGGCCGTAGACCTGGCCTTCCGCGCCGCACGCGCGGCCGCGCCCGAGGCCGAGTTGGTGTATAATGATTTCATGTCCTGGGAGCCTGGCAGCCCGCGCCATGTGCCCGCCGTACTCGAACTGCTCGAAGGGTTTCGCAAGCGCGGCGTGCCGGTGGACGCGATGGGAATCCAGGGCCATATCGGTGACCCCGGTGGTGCCAAGAGCGCCCCCTTCGCTGCGCGCGACGAACGGGCGTGGCGGCGTTTTCTCGATGCCGTCACCGCGATGGGTTACAAGCTGCACATCACCGAGCTGGATGTCAGCGACAAGAAGCTGCCCGCCCCGACGGCCGAGCGCGACGCGCAGGTGGCCGACTATGCCCGAGCGTATCTGGACTGCATGCTGAGCTATCCGCAGTTGGGCGACATCGTGCTGTGGGGCATTACCGATCAGTATAACTGGCTCAATGGGCTGACCCCGCGCAGCGACGGCCTGCCCAAGCGACCAACCCCCTATGATGACCAGTTTCGCGCAAAACCGCTCCGCGCCGCCATTGCCGATGCTCTCATAACAGCCGCGCGACGCTCAAACATTTAGCATCATTTTTGCGGCCTGGACTTCAAACCTCGCGCGCCGCCACGCATTGCTGCCGGATCATGCATGCCATAGTACCCCGTGCCGACATACGCGGCTGGCAAACGCCCTGGTACGCACCGCCGTTTCGCGCTTGCCCGCCGTGTTGATCTTCTTGAGCACAGCTAAAAGTTCTGCGGGATCGACCGCGTCGATAGGACAAGGACCGATGGTTAGATCCGTTTGGCCGAATCTCAAGATAGAGGCCATTGTCGGCGAATATGGGACAATCCGGCCGGTCATGGCGGGTAACTCCAATGAGGCCCCACGCGAATATGCGACGCGGTTTCTTGCGCTTGCCATTCAAAGTGCTCTGGAACCGACACTGATATCGGGGCTCGATCTCAATTTGCCGAGACGCAACAATAATTCTCACGGGCTATTAACCACGCCGATAAATCTCCGTTTCAGCAACTACCGGTATCCCGGGGGCGTCGGAGGTGTTTGCCATGCGTGCTAAGTTAGCTGGAACCGTGATTGCTGCGTTCGCAGCGGCATTATTGCCGCTGAACGCCGCCAATGCGTCCTCGTTGGGCATTCAGCTGCGGGTGACGGTTCCAGTAATATGCCACATCACAGATGCCTACGCGCCCAACCCGTCGAGCGGGGAAATCCTGCTGGAGACGAATTGCAACGCCGAACATTATGCGATTTCGCTGGGCGGAGATCTTTCCGACATCGGCGTGGGAGGCGTGTCAGCCAGCCAAGGCCGCGCAGCTTCTTTCGGCAGCCAGTTGAGCATGCAGTCGGATCGGCCCGGGCGAACCGTCATTCGTGTGCAGATGAACGGCGACCTCAGCCAGGTTCGCTCCGCCTATTTCAACATCCAGGCACTCTGATCCACGATGCCTAAAAGGCCGTATAATTGAGCGTCAGGACGTCTCGGTAGGTGCCGGCATATTTGCGCGTTTGCGGCTCGACCCGCAACTGCATCTGCTCCCTGCGCGTGCCGAGCCCGGTGAACGCCCTGTTGATCTGGGCAAGCGATGCCAAATTGACCGGCGTGCCATCGTACACCAGGCTATAGGGGATGTTGCCGAACGCGCTGCCGCCTTCATGCACCAGCGAACCCAGGTTCTGTGACTGGATCGTGATAGCGACCGCCGCGTTGCTTTGATAGAACACTGTGGTCTGCAGCGTCGAGCCGTCGGTGACGTCGCCGAAACTCAGGTCCTTCTGCAGGGACCCGTTCTCGATCACGAACTTGATCGCGGGACGTACAATGATCGTGAACAGCACCGGGGTCGGCAGGCCGTCCCCCACCTGAACAAGCACCGTCCCCTGATACTCGCCGGCTGCCAGGAACTGCCCGGCGCTGATCTCGAACAAGTCGACATCGACAGGGGTGCCGCGCACAAGCTGGCTGCGAGCATTGCCGCTCAACTCGAACCGCGTCGCGTTGGCCTGCGAGACTAGACCAGAATTGACCTGGGTAAACCCGATGGCGTTGCCACCGTTGCCAAATGTGAACGTGCTCGCCGACTGCGGAAAGATGCTAACCGGTAGGCTGGCGCAACCCTGCGGTGTGTCGGAGGCGGCTGGCTGCAGGTTGATCCGGACGATGGCGCTGGTGTTTTCGTTGGGGTCATAGGTCTGCCCGCTCGATTGTCGTGCGGTCAGGACATAGGGGCCTGAACATTGACCTGCCCCGTTACCCTGCCCTTGAGCTTGCCCGGACTGGGACTGCACAGCTTGGACCGGAGTAAGAACACCGACGATCATTGCAATGAACAGAGCAAGCTTCTTCAAGGCATCACCTCCATGGCCTGGACGCCGGATTGAATAATCGCTGCCGCATCTTCCGATACCACGAAATCATAGGTCAAGTCACTGTCCATAAACTCAACCCTGTAACGGCCTGGAGAAACCTGCGAGAACACAGCGCGCCCGGCTGCGTTGGTAAAGAAGGTGTCTGTCTTGCCGGTCAAAAGGTTGCGAACAGTTCCGTAACTCAACGCCACGGGAACACCGTCAGGATTAGTCAGCGTTACGATCACGGTGCGGAAAGCGTCAGAACCGACCGTGATCTTGACGCCGCTGAGCGCTCCCGGATCGCTGATATATTCCCCCGGACCGATATCGTACCCGGTCGGCGCGTTGAGCACATCGACGCGGACAGGATCCGGACGATAACCGGAAAGCTGGGAGATCACTGCCGGCCCTAAGCCGTTGATCTGGCCTGACCGTCTTCCGACACCGCTGTTCTCGATGTCGATGGGCGACCTACGCAGCGAAGGGTGGCGGTTAACCATCACAAATCCACGGCCCGGATTGCGGCCGATCCCAAATTCCCCATCTGCATAGGCGAAACCGGATTGCAGACGGAACTGGCCGATGTTCTGGTTTCTGCCACCGAACGTGCCTCTGGGCTGGACATTCGTGAACTCGACATCGAGATTGACGCGCGAATTGGCAAAACGTGTCTGGCCCGTGAGGCGATCGAAAAGCGGATTGGATTCGGCGATGACGCCATAGTCGAATTCGGGGATCGTGATATCGCGCTGGCGGCGGACCTCTAAGCGCGCCTGCTCCGTTCCAGTGTCAAAGCTGGCGTTGGCGAAGTGGGAGCGGCCAAGCGGCAAGGTCGCCGTCGCCAAAACCCCCGTGTCGGTGCGAGGTCCAATCTTGGCATAGCGCGCAGTGGCCGAAAGCAGCAGTCGGCCAAAACTGACCTGGACGCCTCCAAACAAAGCGCGCGTCTTGTCGGGTTGGTTATAGCGTTCAAAATAGGTGCCCCCGAACGAAATTCCAATCCGTGTCGTGAGATTGATCCGATAATCGGCTGCGATATCGAACTTTACGTTATCGATCACCTGAAACAGTGACAACCGACGATAACCACGGCTTTGATAGTCGAACCGGAAATTCAGCTGTCCGCCAAGATCCGACAGTTGCAACGGATCTCCACGATAAGCGAGGCTTGCGGCATATCCGGTGCTCCCTGTCGCGCGACTGACGCTGATGCCGCTGAAAATTGCGCCACGCAAACCGAGTACCGCAGCGCGCAGGCCGACATTCTGGTAGTCCTGAGCGACGATGAAATGTCCCCCCGCAGTCACTTTCTCGCTGAAACCCTTGATATACTGACCGGTGGCGACAGGGTTATCGGTATAGGCAAATCCGCGCGTAGAAAACCGTCGGAGGGCTCCAGCCGAGAAACTGAACTCGCTGATGCCTTCGGCCAGCAATTCGATGTCGTTGGCCAATGTGAAGCTGTCGATTTCTCTGCGTCCGGTCGTGTCCTCGACAATGATAGAAATGTTACTTGTCAGGGAAAGAGCTGGTATCTGGTTGAGGTCGACCTCACCTGGGCTGGCGTCGATCGTCTGAACAAGCGCGCCATTGGCGTATATCTCGATCCGGGCCGGGGAATCGAGACTGAAGGTACGACGCCCGGTGGGACGGATGTTTCGCAACGGCTGGATGGCGTCGTAGCGCCGTTCGGCTGATACGCCGAGAATCTCAACGTCGCCTGCAATGATCGGTATTTGCGGGACAAGGTCACCGGCAGACAGACGCAGGATCGCGCTTTCGAAATCCTTGAACACGATGATCCGGTTCCGCTCGAACAGCCCGCCTCCGCCTGCAATGTTAAACGTTCCGCCATATGTTACATACACTCCATCACGCCCGCCGACGTTGGCAAAGCCGGCGAAATCGTAGATCAGCCTGTCGCTGACCGACCCAGCGCTGAAGTCGCGTCCGCCGATCAGCGTGCCGGTGAAGCCCGCGGCAAACTCCGCTGGCATCGCACGAGCGGCTGCGGAAAAATCAAACTGGTTGGCTATATTAAAACGCTGTGGCCCTCGCGCTGAAGGCAGAATGGCTAGTACGATCGAGAGTTCATTGGGCTTGTAACTGGCCGTAATTCCCAGTTGGGCTAGATCATCGACGGTCAAGTATTCGCTTTTGCGCTCTTCGAGCGCCAATCTCGTATCGTCATCGATCCTGTCGCCCAGAGCTACAAGCAATGAAGCGCCTTCGATTCCGAGCAGCTCCGTCAGCGTGATCTCCGCCATGATGGCTGACAGCCTTTGGCCTCCCAGCAAGGGGGGCAGGCTAATCCGCGTCGGCGCCTGCCTTGCGTCTTTTTGCGTGGACTGCAAGTCGGGCTCTGGCAGTTCAGATTTGGACGGCGCGGTCTGCGGCCCTATGCGCAGCGGCGTGGAAGCCTGACTGGTCGGCTCAGGTGCCGCCGAAGCTTGGGCGATTGCCGGGGGCGAGGCCAAGTCGATCGCAAGCGTGGTGCCGGCAATCATCTTGGTTATCAAGAATCCCCTTGCCACAGCCGCCCCACTCATGCCCTGAAAATGCTCCATTTCTTATTGAATAATCGAGCTGCAAACTATCAGCCGTCGGCGCGCGACAACCGAACCTTGACGGGAGTTCCATCGATCAGATTATCAAGCGAGAGAGAAAATTCCCGTTCGCTATTTGGCGAAATTATCGGGTTTTCTACCAGATTTGTGAGGGCGTCCCGATCAAGACGAAATTTTTCGTCACCGATCTGATATTCGAGCTGCTGGCCATTGATGAAGGCGAAATCATTGCCCGAATTCGCTACTTTGAAGCGAAGTTTTCCTTCAACAATTCTCGTATTTTCGATAGCTAGTCTTGCTCGAGGCCTGTTGGCCTGAACATACACGGCCACGCCGAAATTATAGGTGAACTGAATGCCTGACTGATCAAGTCGATTGACCGGAACCTCCGTGACCTGGATCACATAGGCTTCGCTTTCGGTGACAGCATCTCCGGTGTACTGGATCCGAAGGGCCTGCGACTGGCCTGCAGCAATCTGCGCTTGCGGAGGAAATATGACGAACTTGTCGTCGGCAGGTTGAAAGGTCTGGGAACCGTCGGGATTCACCAGACGGCGTAGGACCTTTACCTCGATCGGGAGGCTGTCGGTGCGGATGTTGTTGACGGCAATCGTCGCGCTGGACTGACCGCGGGAGGGCTGCAGAAAAATGCGCATCGGGGAGACTTCATATGCGTGGGCGACCGTCGCCATTGCCACTGCAACGATGACCAATATGGCAGCCTTAATCGTTGATGCTAACCTAGCGGGCACCATCAATAAGCTCCTAGTAATGACAACAGATTTTGTCGCCCAATCCAGACACCTGATGCATTGTCGCTCATAAGACCGAAGATGCCATCGTAATGCATGGATCAGGGAAAATACTGAAAAGGACGAGGCATCGCTGCCCCGCCCTTTTCATGAGCATACATTGAAGTCGGCAAAATCAGTTCGCAGTGATGGCGATGGTCACAGTGTCCTGATAGGTACCAGCGAACACGGTGGTGCCCGGCGCATCGTTGCCACCGACAGCGGCCTGCACACCATTGATCGAGAAGGTCAGACCGCCAGTCTGGCCAGCAAGAAACGCGGAACTGGCGTTCAGGTTGGTGATGACCGCAGCCGTCAGCTGCTGCGAGGGAATTCCCAGACCGCTGCCGCCACCATGTGCGAAAAAGAACGGAATGCGGTTTTCAGCAGTAGGGTTCGGTGCGTTGTTGCGGGACAGAAAACCGCCGTTTGCCGAGCTGATCGTGCGAGTAAAGCCAACCGGCGAGTTGCAGCGATAGGTGACGCTGCCTTGGCTGGCGGGGGTCACGGTTGCAGTGGTTGCGACGCTGGCGAGTTCGCCGAAATTGATAGCCACAACCTGGCCTCCTGCGCGATAGGCACCGCAAACGCTACCGACCTGAGCGTTCAGGTTGATGGTGAGATTGGTACCGGCAGTCTGTGCCGATGCGGGGACTGCACTCAGGGCTGCGGCTGCAGCTGCAACCATCAAGATCTTCTTCATAAGACAAATCCTTTTCGCCTACGCCAGGCACCATTGCTTGGCATATGGGTTACTTTTCCTGGGCAGGCTGCGAGACCTGCCTGCGACACAAAGGTAATCGGGGGGGGCTATTGTCGGCATATCCTCTGCATTTTTGGGGAAGGCAGCAGCCGTTAACTGAAATAGTTAACAGCAAAACCTTCACCGTTAATCAGCGTAGCCCCAATGCCAAGCAGATCGCTTCACCCATTTGAGTGGGATTTGCCGACATGCCCATGCAGGCCAAGGTTTGCTTGGTTCGCGCCCGATCTATCATCATCGTTAGTGACATTGAGTGCCGAATAGAGACGATTTTACAATCGCGAATCGCGTGCACAGCATAAAAAAAGGCGAACCGTCCCGCCTTTGAAATATTTTTTCATTAAAAATCTATTAATTTTGGTGTTGGCGCGACCTGCGCAATGCTCAAGACATACGCAGTGCAATATATCCCTGGCCGTGTTGGATGCGACCATACTCTGTCTACAAAGTGCTTCAGATAATCTGGTAGCCTCGCTGGAGAAAATAGACTTGTTTATCGAATTTCGAGAAATACAAATAATAGTGATTAATTTATTCGGACGGCGTAGGTCATCCACGTACAAAGGATGCAATCAGTACACCAAAAGGTGCCAATGACCTTTTCATTGATGTTACCGCTGGTACTGTCGGGTTGGCTTTCGCTTGGCCGCCATGGCCGTCTCATCTGCGACGAGCAGCAAAAGGTGCTATGGCATAACGACCAGCTCGCAGAATTCCTCTCCGCCACCCGGGCATTCAGGATCGACCGTGATCTCATCACCATAACCGGCAAAAAGGAGCAGATGGCATTTCAGGATTTTATCCGCAGCGGAAACGCGGACATTGTCCTATGGCTCAAGGATGAAAACGATCGCCCGCTCTGGGCTCTCCAGATCCAGCGGATCATGACGCCCGGAGTGCCAACATGCTTTGGAATCAGGTTTGCACAGACTGACGACTTCCTCGCTGCCGATTTTCGTCACTTCGAGACATTCTTCAACCTGACCAAACAGGAAGCGCTGATCTGCCGCCGCAAGCTCGAAGGCAAAACAGTGCAGGATATCGTCGAAATCGAAGGTAAATCCTTCGACACCGTACGCTTCCACATCCGAAATATCTACCGCAAGGTCGGCGTGTCATCACGCGAAGAACTCTTCGCCAATCTGCGGCTTTTCCTGTTCAATTGAGGTCGACCGGGACTTTGGAGGCGCTCGTACCAAAGCAGATTGAACACCTTCTGTGGTTGTCTGGATTTCTGGGGAGTCATGCTAACATCGTGATCATCGCAGACTTGATCATCCAACCCACGGCCAACTAGCTAGCCCGCATGATCGGCACCTCCCCCTTGCCCTGTTGACTGGGCTACCATTGCCACCGGCTCGCGTAAATCTGATCCGCAGGCGCGGCATGGGGGCAATGGCAAAGTCAACGTTGTTAGCAGCCGGGTGCCCCTGGAAGGGCCTATGCCCAGTTAACAGCAGCCGTTGAGCGTTAGCTGGATGCCTCAGAACCTGTCAGTCCGTAACCGACCCAGAATGGGTCGTTCACGTCGGCCGACAGGAACGACCGTAGCTGATAGGAGCGGTCGCTTGCGCCTCGACGCAGTCGATCAGCCTTGCGCGGCCCTCGGTTTTAATCAGGTCAAGGCGCAAAGGCAGAAGCTATCTCCACCTTGGAAGAATCTATCATCCATTTTGTGCGTGGCTGAGCGCAAGTTATGGTTCAGCGGGCTTGGCTGTTCACCAGAACCAGAATGCAATCCCGGGCACGGCAGTGATCGCAAGGATGCTCGGCCATTTCCAATCACCCAGATAGTCCAGCATGCCCATGGCAACGCCGCTGCCCGCCGCGATGCGCAGACGCTTGGCATAGATCACCGCCCCGCTGCCGGCCATGGCTACAAGCGCGACACCGAACACCACCCAGATAAGCTTGGTGGCGAGGCCACCAAAGGTGCCAAAATGCAGCGGGTCGGCCGTGTGGACGATGCGTTCGCCCACGCCCATTTCGTGCGCGATGCGCTTGCCAACCATCTCGTCGGTCGCAGGGTCGATAAAGACGGCATTGGTACGCTCGCGTACCAGCCAGGCCTGCCATTGGCCCTGGACGATAGCGGGGTCGCCGGGTCCATAAGGCAGATGGACCGCCGTGATCGCAAGGCCGGGCATTTCGCGCCGGGCGATCCGGGTCCAGCGGCTGATCTGGTCGCCCGTGATGTCGGTCGCCGGTTGGATCGGCTTCACAAAGGGTGGCGGGGCGTTCAGGTCCAACCCGGCGTGCTCAACGAAATACCAGATCGAAGTGACGCCGATGACCGCGACGAACCAGACCGACCAAAGCCCGATGAGGCGGTGGAGATCGCCCATCACGGTGCGTAGATCGCGATGCCAGCGCGGCATGCGCCAGAACCCGCGCCAGAATTTCTTGTAGCTGATCAGTCCGGTCACCAGCGACAGGACCAACAGGAACCCGAGCGACGTGACGATGTACATCGGTATCGGTCCGGGTGCGAAAAGGTAATAATGCAGCGCGCGCATCGCATCCTGAAAGCTGCGGCCATATTCGTGGCCGGTCACCCGTGACGTGCCGGGATCGACATAGATCGTGAATTCCTGGCCCGTGCCGTCGGTCGCGGACACCGACTTGGCGAAATAGGGCGCGTCGTTTCGTTCGTACGATCCGATCGCGGTCAATGTTGCATAGGGATGGGCGGCCTTTGCGGCATCCCACATCGCGCCCCAATCAGCCTCGCGCTGCATCGCGGACGCGCGCACAGCGGGCTTGTAGAGCCATTCGATCTCATGCGCGACGGTAGCGATCGTGCCGGTCAGGCAGACGAAGCCCAGGAACAGGCTGAGCTTGAGGCCGACAAGCGAGTGCAGCCAGTAGGACACTGGTACGGCCTTGCGGCGCCCCGCCTGCGCCTCGTCCCCATGGACCGTGCGCGGGGTGTCAGAAGCGACCGCTGACACCCACCGTCACCCTGCGCCCCGGTGCTTCCATGAAGGTGAAGCCGCCTTGTCCCTGCACCTGGTTGGCGACGCTCACATAGCGTTCGTCGAACAGATTGTCGGCAGCAATGTAGAACTCGACCGGTCCTGCCTGATAGCTGACGCTGCCGCTCGCGAGCGTCACCGCGTCGGTATCGACGAAGCCAATTGCTTGTTCGGTCGGGGTGAAGAAGGACGACGCGCCATAATGAGTCATCTGGAAGTTGAGTTTGAGTGGTGCGACCGGGCGCCATTCCGCGCGGCCTGTCACCCGGACCGGGACGGCAACATCGGTGCCGTATGCAATGAATCGCCCGAGATCCTCGTTGAACACCCGTCCGCGTTGCAGCGTGAAGACGCCTGCCAGGGTGAAGGTATTGGTCGCCTTCCAGCTCGCATTGGCCTCGAAGCCGCGAAAACGTTCCGGCACGCGCAGCGGGATCAGGGGGCAGAAGGTCTCGCCTGCGCAGCTCGGGTCGGGCTGGATCTGCGACGAAGACGCCGAGCGCGAGTGATAGACCGCCAAGCCGAAATTCACCGGGCCGATGTCACCCCTGAGGCCAAGCTCGTATTGATCGGAGGTGGCAGGTTCGACCGTGATCAGCGAGGGGTCGGTCGCGCCACGTGCCGCACGGCCAAGCTGGGTGAGTTCGGCGCCCTGACTGAAGCTCGCATAAAGCTGAACGGCATCGGCGACGGCAAACACCGCACCGGCATTCCAAAGGTTCAGGCTCGAATTGCCGAACGCTCCCGGCGTGGCAGCGCGCGGCAGCGCCGGGTTGAATCCTTCGCGCTCGATGGCGCCGCTGTACCATTCGCGGCGGAAGCCACCGCTCAATGTCAGGCGTCCCAGGCCCAGTTCGACCTGACCGAACGGCGCATAGGTATTGAGGTAGAAGGCGGGCGTCACATAGCCGGTCACCGCCTCGCCTTTGGCGGCATCGACATTGAATCGCAGAAAATCATTGCGGGTGAAATCGAAGCCATAAGTGGTCTTGAGGCTTCCCGAGCCGATGGGGTAGCTTCGCGTCAGCGCGGACCTGAAGCCGAGGCGGCTGTTCTCTCGGTTGGAGGCGAAGAAATCATCGCCGAAGTCAGCGGTGAAGAAGTTGTCGCGCTGCTTGATCGACTGGTCCTGATAGAACAGGCTGATCGACACATCATGCGCCAGCAGATCGGGGTGGCGGTAGCTCAAGGCCATGGTGACATTGCGATCGCGACCCTGGCCCACCTGCGGGTGGGGCGCCACCTCGACGATCCGCGACAGACCGCTGACCGGGTCGATCGTGCCGTCCGGATAGAATTGAGCGCCGACATCCTCGTTGTGGAACGTGCCGGTGAATCGCAGCTCCTGGCCCGCGCCAAGATCGAGCCCCAGCGATGCCAACAGGTCGACCGCTTCATAGGCCGCCGAATAGACAGGAAGGCCGGTGGCGCTGCGTGCCCGTCCGCCATCGGTATAGGCCGCGCCGACATAATAATCGAATGAACCGAGCTTCTGGCCGATGCCCGCATACAGATCGGTCGTCAACGTGTTGCGCGACCTTTCGGTATTGAAGCTGGTCTGCAAGGTGGCATCGATCTCCAGCGCCTCGTTTTTCGCGCGCCGGGTGATCAGGTTTATGATCCCGCCGGGCGCTCCTGCACCATATAGCGCGGTGCCACCGCGAACCACCTCGACCCTCTCGACCGAGAACGGCGATATGGTGAAAGGTCCGGTGCACGAGCCCGGGCGCAGGTCTTCGTTCACCGGCACGCCGTTGATCTGAAACGAGGCTGCGCGGCCACGAATGGCGCTGCTGCAACTGCCGCGCACCTCGCTGTCCTGAACGCTCAGGCCCGGCACAATGAACTCCAGGCCGGACAGGATATTGCGGTTCTGGCGCAGCTGCTCGTTCACCGTCTCCTCATCCACCACCGAAACGGAAATCGGCAGTCGCTCGATAGCCGAGCCCGAGCGGGTGGCAGTAACGACGATCTCGACCTGATCGCTTTGAGGCATGGTTGCATCCGCGCCCAGCCCATCACCCTGACCTGTGGACATCGCCGTCGTGGCCATAAGACTAAAAATCAGCAGCGAACCCATGCCAACTCCCTCTGGCAGAGGGCCTTAAAGATGTTGCAAGGCGTTATCAATAGCAAAGTGGTCGCGGGCCTGGTGAACCTCGAGGGCCAGCATTCTCGAGGTCGCCAAAAAATGCTCGAAATGCTGAAATTTGGAATTGCACTTTGGAGACTGCAGACGAATTGCGATCGAGGCATCTGTCCAATCTTCCGCCAGATCACGACGCCCTGGCATTTGTCGCCACGCAACCAATCACCCCTTCACAGGTATCGTCTTGGTTACATGCACCGGCAATCCCGGGACCCACCTTCTTTGCCTCAGCGCGTTGACGCGTGACCGCCAATGGCAATCACGCGTGCCAATACCGCGATTGTCCCGGGTCCAGGATGTCAATTTCGGGAGTCTTCAAGGTTGCGTATCGGTATCGTTTCCCATCTCAAGCACCCGATCGCCGAACCTTTTGCCGGGGGTCTGGAAACGCACACGTTCCAACTGGCAAGAATGCTGCGGCAGCGCGGGCACAATGTCACCCTCTTCGCCACCGTAAGGTCCGATCCTGATCTTGGCCTCGAGGAGATATGCTCAGAGACCGCGATCGCCGAAGTCGGTCTGTCAGAAGCCAGCGACATTGCCTTCTTCCGCGAGCACCATGCCTATCTCTCGCTTATGAACAGTCTGCGTACGCGCGACTTCGACATCATCCAGAACAATTCGCTGCATTATCTGCCGGTTTCGATGGCAGATGCGCTGCCAATGCCAATGGTCACGACGCTGCATACGCCGCCGTTCTGCTGGCTGGAAAGCGGTGTCCGGCTGAGCGATACGACGAACCATGCGCTGGTCGGCGTGTCGCATTCGATCGCACGGCAATGGGCGCACGTCCGCGGCCTTGATGCGGTGATCCCCAACGGTATCGATCTCAACAAGTTCGCATTTCGGCCTTTTGCCGATGCCGACCCCTATCTGGTCTGGTACGGGCGGATCGTCCCGGAAAAAGGCCTGCATCTGGCGATGGATGCCGCCCGGCATGTGGGATTGCCACTGCGGATCGCCGGGCCTGCGCATGACGAGGCCTATTTCCGCGCCGAAATCCAGCCTCGGTTGGGGGTCCATGCTCGGTACGAAGGGCATATGGCGCATGCTGATCTGGCCAACGTCATTGGAGGGGCTCGCGCATTCCTGTGCTCACCGATGTGGGATGAGCCCTATGGCCTCGTAGTGGCTGAGGCATTAGCATGCGGCGTGCCCGTTGCCGCGTTTGCGCGCGGCGCCATTCCAGAGATTGTCGATTCACGTTCCGGCGTATTGGCAACGCCCGGCGATTCAGGCTCTCTCGCGCTGGCTACGCTGACCGCGATGCAGCTTGACCGGCGGGCCTGCCGCTCCAGGGCCATTGCGATCTGCGATGCCGAAAAGATGATCGATGGCTATGAAGCGATCTATGCGCACATGATCCGCCGGATGCGCGCACAAACCGTGCCCACCGCGCGCGAACCCTATCCGGTACAATCCATGGACACGCAAACTCCGGCCATGATCCGTGGGTGATCCGGGTGCCGCCCCGCTGTGCGTGTGCGTGCCTGCGCGCAACGAGGCAGACCGCCTGCCAGTGCTGCTGAAGGCCCTCGCAGCCCAGGATTTTCCCGGGCCCATCCCGGTTGCCATTGTCGTCAATAACACGACCGACGCCAGCCTTGAGGTGACCGACCGCTGCCGGGCCGACTATGCTGGACGGCTGAGTATCGATTTGACCGACATCCACTTCGCGCCGGGCGAGGCCCATGCGGGGTCGGCGCGAAGGCTTGCGATGGACCGCGGTGCCCAATTTCTCGCCAACAATGACCATGCCATCCTCGTAAGCACCGACGCCGATGTTCGCCCCCCCTCTCACTGGCTGTCGGCTATCGCGGCGGGCATCGCACGCGGCGTCGATCTCGTGGGCGGTCGCATCGTCATCGATCCCGACGAACCATTGCCCGCGCATGCCGCGATGCTGCGGCGGGCGTTGGATCGCTATTGGGAACAGGTGCGCGCGATCGAGGATGCAATCGACCCGATAGCCTGGGACATGCCCCCGCGGCACGGCGACCATACCGGCGCCAGCCTCGCGATCACGCTTGCTGCCTATCGCGCATCGGGCGGGGTGCCCCGGATCGCCAGCGGCGAGGATCGTGGGCTGGTGATGGCAGCGCTGGCGCGGGGCGCGCGGATCGCGCATCCGTCCGATGTCTGGGTCTTTGTCTCGCCCCGACGCGACGGTCGCGCGGCAGGCGGCATGGCCGACGACATGGCGCGCATCGTCGAAGCCGGGGCGGAAGATGCGCTCCTGATGCCGGATTTCGACCACTGGCGTGCCCGCGCCGAATGGCGGCGCGGGATGCGCGAGCTACCGGCTAGCCCTGCCGATATGGTGCGCGACGAAGCGTTGCTGCAACCGATGCCGCACGATATGCCGCTGGCGGTGATGGCATGACCCCTCGCCCGATCGGCTATTACGTCCATCATCACGGCGCCGGGCACCTGTCCCGCGCGCGCGTGATCCGCGAGGCGACATCCTTGCCTGTGACCCTGCTCGGCAGCCGGATCGACGCAGAGGGCATCGTGCTTGCAGATGACCGGCTCGGCGACGGTTTCGATGGCCGGGATCAGGCTGCCAATCGCCCCAATACATTGCATTACGCCCCGCTCGACCATGAAGGCATCCGCAGCCGCGTCGCCCGCATCACCCAATGGATCGAGCAGGCCCGTCCATTGCTGATGATCGTCGACGTGTCGATCGAAGTGGCGATGCTGGCGCGGCTGGCCTCGGTTCCCGTGCTTTATGTGCGTTTGAACGGCAAGCGCAGCGATCCTGCGCATCTTGAAGCGTTTCGCAGCGCGCAGGCGCTGATCGCGCCCTTTGCGCAGGCCATGGAGGATCCCGCCACGCCCGACTGGGTCCGGGCCAAGACCTTTTATGCGCCGGGGCTCAGCCCTGCCCGCGCTGCGCCGGGCGTTCCCCGTGAAACCGTGCTGGTGATCATGGGCGAAGGCGGGACATCGCTGACGGCTGCGGCGATCGCCGACGCCGCCCGCGCCTGCTCGGACCACACATGGAGGGTTGTCGGAAACCTCTCGGCACCATCCGATTGCCCGGGCAACCTGGTGTTCCCCGGCTGGAGCGACACAATGGCCGACGAGGTAGCGAAGGCTTCGGTGGTGGTCGGCGCAGCAGGCGACGGGGTCGTCGGCCTGGTCATGGCCGCCGATCGCCCCTTCGTCTGCATCCCCGAGACGCGACCTTTCGGCGAACAGAATGCCACCGCCTCGGGGCTGCAGCGCATGGGCGCTGCCATCGTTCGCCCGGCCTGGCCGGACGCGCACGAATGGCCTGCAGCTCTTTCCGCGGCGCGAGCGCTGGACCCGGCAGGACGCCGCGCGCTGCGCGATCCGCAGGCGGCGGCGAGACTTGCCCGCTGGCTTGAGGCGCAAGCCGCCACATGGGTCGCACGGGAGCTGGCAGCATGACCTTGGCCAGCGCGTCCGTCCCGACAGGCCCCGATTGCGTCGCCGCAGCGATGGGCATTGCCGAAAATCTGGCCGAGCTCGGCGCGCGCTATGATGCAGCGCCAGTCTATCCTGCCGACAGTATTGCACAGATCGCGCGGGCGGGGCTGCACCGCACCTTCGCACCGGTGGCCAGCGGCGGCCAGCCTTTCCGCGATGACGATCAGCGCCATCTGGCGATGCTCGATGTCCTGAGGATCATCGGTCGCGCTGACCTCAGCGTCGGCAGGCTTTACGAGGGGCATGTCAACGCCATGCTGCTGTTCGGCTGGTATGGCTCGACGGTGCAGCTGCATGCGCTCAAGGGGGCCCTGGGCGCCGGTGCGATCTACGGCGTGTGGGCCACCGAGCCCCTCCCCGGGGTCGCGATTCTCGAAACGCAAAGCGGCTATGTGCTCGAAGGCGCCAAGTCGTTCGCTACCGGCGCGGGCGGCAATTCCCATGCCCTGATCACGGCCCGCCGCCCGGATGGAGACGCACAGCTGGTGATTGTGCGCGCCGACGACCCCGAACGCGCCGATCTGTCGCAATGGCGTGTGCGCGGGATGCGCGCCACCGGGAGTGGCAGCTATGCGCTGGACGGCCTTGCCATAGCGCCGGAGGATCGCCTGGGTGAAGGCGGCGATTATCACCGCGACCCACGGTTCACGGCTGGCGCGTGGCGGTTCACCGCGGTCCAGCTGGGGGGAATAGAGGGATTGCTGACCGAGATCCGCAAGGCCATGCGACCTGCCGCACGCGAGGACCCGGTGCAGCGTGCGCGGTTCGCCGATGCTGTGGCTTCCGCCCGCACCGCCTATCTGTGGGTCCGCGAATGCGCGCTGCGCGCCGCGTCGCAAGATCCCGATGGTCCGGCATTTGCGCAGATGACGCGCGGGATCGTGGAGCGTGCAGGCCTCGATGTCATCGAGGCCGCAGCGCGCATCACCGGCACTTACAGCGCGTTGGATGGCACGCGGATTGACAAGATCAGCCGCGATCTCAGCCTGTATCTGCGCCAGGCCGGGCCCGATTATGCGCGCGATTGCGCGGCACAGGCATGGCTGGAGCGTGACCCATGGGGCCCGGCAGACCGGCTGTGGTGAGCGGACTGCTGCGCGCCACCAGCCTGTCGGCCCGGCCCTGGCGATCTCTTCGCTGGCTGGTGATCGCGCCTCATCCTGATGACGAGACATTGGGTGCGGGCGCCCTGATCCACCAGACCGCGCGCGAAAAGCGTCTGGCAGGGATTGCCTATCTCACCGATGGCTCGGGCTCGCACCCAGCAAGCGCAGGTCGCGGGTTGATCATTACCCGTAAGCGCGAAGCGGCGCTGGCATTGCGCCGGCTGGCCGGCGAACCGGTGGAGACGCTGCACCTCGACTGGCGCGACGCATCGCCTTCGCATCCGGGTAACGTATTGTTCGATCGCACTTGCCGTAGACTGGTGGCGCTGTGCGCGGCGCAGCGGGTGGATGCGATCGCAGTGACCGCAAGGCATGAGCCGCATTGCGATCACGCGGCCGCTGCACGGCTGGCCTATGCCGTACGCGATGCCAGCCGCCGCCCGTTGCGTATTGCAGAGTACATCGTCTGGGGTGAGCGGCCCTTGCCTCGTGGCAGCACCCTGCTCCGTACCCAACCGATGCCGGCTGGGCTTCGCCGCCGGGCGCTGGCCGCGCATCGCAGCCAGATTGGCGCATCGCGGGGCCCCGGATTCCGGTTGCCGCGCGCTTTCAGGCGAATGCCGACCACCGACATCCTGTATTGCACCGGAGACTGACATGCGACACCAGACCAGCCTCGATGCCGAATATTTCGAGCAAATGTTTCGCGAAACGCCCGATCCCTGGGGCTTCGAGACCAAGGCCTATGAACAGGCAAAATATGCGCGAACACTGGCGGCGCTGGGCGATCGCCGTTTCGACCGCGCGCTGGAGGTTGGCTGCGCCAACGGCGTGCTGACCGCCCAGCTGGCGCCGTATTGCGAGCGGCTGCTGGCGATTGATGTCAGCCAAACCGCGCTGGACACGGCGCGCGCACGCTGCAGCAGCCTGCCCCAGGTGACCTTTGAGCGGATCGAGTTTCCCCGGCAGGCCCCTGCAGACACGGCGTTCGATCTGTTGCTGCTCTCCGAAGTGGCCTATTATTGGGACGATGGCGATCTGCAGCGCGCCGCCGATTGGATCGCAGGCGCTGTGGTTGCCGGGGGCGAACTGCTGCTTGTACATTGGACCGGCGATACCGACTATCCGCAATCGGGCGACGGTGCCGTGCAGAAGCTGCAAGCGATGCTCGCCGAGCGTATCATGCTTCTTCACGCCGATCGCCAGCCCGAATATCGTCTCGATCTCTGGCGGATGGGCGCATGATCTCGGTTCTCACGATCGTGCGCAACCGTGCCGGGCATCTGGCCCAACTGGTCGAAGGATTGCGTCGCAGCATCGAACCTCCGGGCGAGCTCATTGTGGTTGACATGGCGAGCGAGCCGCCGATCGAGCAGCTCGATACTGACTTTCCCTGCCACGTGAAAAGGCTGGCCGCCGAACACTTGCCGCTTGCCGAAGCGCGCAATCTGGCTGCGCGGCATGCAAGCTTCGAGAACCTGCTGTTTCTCGATGTAGATTGCATTCCGACGGCTTCGTTGATCGGAACCATGGATGAGGCCTTGAAGCAGGCCGACGCGCTGATCTGCGCCGAAATACTCTATCTTGGTCCGGAAGATGCGCGCGGGAGCTGGGACGAGAAGGATCTCGCAGCCCGGGGCAAGCCGCATGCCGTTCGCAACTTTCCCGAAAAGGGCTTGCGCGCCGAAGAAAATCCCGGGCTGTTCTGGTCGCTGGCGTTCGGCATTCGCCGCAAGCGGTTCGACGCGTTAGGGGGATTTGACCAAGCCTATCTGGGCTATGGCGGCGAAGACACCGACTTCGGTTTTCGCGCCACTGCAGCCGGGTTGCCGCTTCTGTTCATGGGAGGCCCCGGCGCTTTCCACCAGTACCATCCCAGCCCCGATCCGCCGCTCCAGCATTTTGGTGACATCGTGCGCAACGCCCAACTCTTTCGGGCGCGCTGGGGCTTCTGGCCGATGGCAGGCTGGTTGCAGCAGTTCGAGGAGATGGGCCTGATCGCAATCGAACGCATGTCACTGACAGTGCTGCACAAGCCCGCGGAGCACTAGTATCGTTACCAAAGTATCCAACGCTCGAGTAATCTGTGAAGCGTAAGCGAAGGTTTCACATCACGTGGCCCCATGCGACCAGTTTGGGACGCACACTCTTTGAAAAGGATGCTGCAATCCAGATTGCTCGTTGGCAACACAGCGCTTCCTACTGGCTGCCTGCTGAGAATGGCCCTGCAACGACACTCCCGATCGCGCTGTCGCTGTACAAGAGCTGCGGAAGGATCGATTTCGTCATCCTCGACATCAATTTGCGCGGGACCGCCGTGTTTCCCATGGCGCGTTGCCTCTCGCAGGACGGCGTGCCGTTCCTGTTCTGCACCGGATACGACGATCAGCCGGTCCGCAGCGAGTTTGCAGGTGTGCCGCGCTTTGAAAAACCAGTCTGCCAGCAGGGCTTTGCCGCGATGATCGACCTGATCGATCAGGCGCGGCAGGAAGCTTCTGGATTGTCTTCTCCCACGTCTTCGCTGGCACCGCACTTGCCTATGTAAGTTCGTACCAGACCAAGGGGCCGTATCGCCTAATCCTCAACTTACAGTCGAGAGGATAGGACAATGCGTACCATTGCAATTCTGACGGCGGCTCTGTTGTCAACGGCGTGCGATACACCCGACAGCCAGCAGGCCGATAAGGCTCGGGCAGATGCCACCATGGCCGGTGATGAGATGGCCACCGATACCTCAGATGGTACCATCGGACCGGACGGGGCGATGATGCCCGAAAATGTGCCAGCTGGCATTTATGTCAATCGGGTCGCAATCTCCGACAAATATGAAATCGAAGCCGGCAAGCTGGCCGTGCAGAAGGCCCAGTCGGAGCAGACCCGGGCATTTGGCCAGATGATGATCGACGACCATACCAAGTCATCGCAGGACATGAAGGCGGTCATGGCCAAGATGTCGCCCGCTGCGACTCCTCCTTCGCGGCTCGACGCGGAGCATCAGGGCATGATTGATCGCCTCAAGTCGGCCAGCGGCGCGGCGTTTGACCGTGAATATCAGAACCAGCAGATGATGGCGCATCGCAAAGCGCTGGCACTGCACGAAGGCTATGGCGCCAATGGCGACAATGCGGATCTCAAGGCTTTCGCGCGAACAGTGGTTCCGGTCATCCGCAAGCACCACGACCAGGTCAACTCGATGACGGGAAGCGCCGCGACCGACGCGATCGACACGGGCGCTGCGACTGGTCAAGGCGCTGCTGCAACCACGTCGGGCGGTCAATGACGTGACAAACCAACCAGCTTCATCTCACTGGCGGCCTTCGGGTCGCCATTTTTCTGCGTGAGCGGATTGCAGGGTCCAGGCGTTACTCCCCGGTGTCCTCGTCCGATGCCAACCTATCGCGCTTGGCACCCTTGGCAGAGTTGCCCGCTGCGGCATCAGATCCAAAATAGCGGCTCTCACTCTGCCCATCCTGAAAGTCCCCGGGGTTGCCACCGCGCTCTTCCTTGCCGGTATGGGGGTTGGGATAGGCACCACCGCCGGACTCGCCTCCGCCGCCCTTGCCGGTCTGGTCGTGCATAGCGTCGTCATCATTGGCGGGAATCTTGGGATTGTCAGACATTGCGGTCTCCTGTGGGGCGGCTGGTGAGACTTGGGGGAGAGACCGCAAGGTTAGCGCCGGACAATCGGGCGATCCCTAACATAGGCTTTGGAACGAGCCGTGCCACACCGCTGGCGACATCTGATGATTGCCTCGGCATTCTTTCCGCTGATCATCCCCGGCATCGAGCGCGCGCAGTCGACGGGGTCATCCAAGCCGGTCGCTGCAGCGATGGTCATCGGTGCGGTGCTGCTAGGCGCGCTGGCGACCGGGCTGATCGAACCGCTTGGCGGGTTGGTAGGCGTCGCCATCGTCCAGCTGTCGACTGCCGCCCTACCCTGGGCGCTGGGGTTCTCGGCAGGCGCTATGCTGTTCGTCGTGATGGCCGATATCATACCCCAGGCCAGCCGCCGGATCGAGCACGGCTCTGCCACACCTGCGCTGATGGGGGGCCTTGCGGTGATGATGTTCCTCGACGTTTCGCCAAGCTGACGCCGCACGGCCATGAAACCCCTGCCATCGGCAGGCGTTGGGGCTGCTTATGGATACCACGGAAATTTGGACGATTGCCCGAACCCCGGTGCTGATGGCGACCTTGGTGGCTGCAGCGCTGCTGGCCCATCTCGCTTTGGTGTTCGTGTTCCGGCGCATCGCGTGGCGCACCCGCACGGGACAGGATGATGCGATGACAATGTGCATCTATCATCCGTTGCGCTGGATCATGGTTAGCCTCGCGCTGCTATCGGTGGATGAGGTGCTGCCCGACCATCCTCAATATGCGACGCTTGTCGTGGGTGCCGTGCGGATCATCCTGCCGCTGCTGTGGGGCTGGCTTGTCATCGCCATCATCCGGTTCCTCCACGGATACGTCAGTGCCCGATCAGACCTTTCCGCCGCAAACAACCTGACCGCACGGCGCAGGCGGACCCGGGCCGACATCCTCGCGCGGATCGCGACGATCGTGGTGGTCATTGTCAGCCTGGGCCTGTTGCTGCTCAAGATCCCTGCGGTGCGCGAGATCGGCGTCGCGCTGGTGGCATCGGCGGGCATTGCGGGCCTTGCCTTTGGCGTCGCAGCGCAGCCCTTGCTCAAGAACCTCGTCGCCGGAATCCAGCTTGCGTTTACCGAGCCGGTTCGCATCGACGACGTGGTGGTCTATCAGGGCGAATGGGGACGGGTCGAGAAGATCACGCTGACCTATGTCGTGCTGAAGATCTGGGACGACCGGCGGCTGGTGATCCCGGTGTCCAAGCTGCTGGAGGACACGATCGAGAATTGGACACGCGAGACCAGCCACCTGTTGGGCACCGTAATGCTCTATGTCGATCATACCGCCGATGTCGAGAGCATCCGCAGCTTCGCGGTGGCACAGGTGCGCAGCCACCGGCTGTGGGACCAGCGCGTCGCAGTGCTGCAAGTGACCGACATGACCGCGCAGGTGCTGCAACTTCGCGTACTGATGAGCGGCCGCAACGGATCAGAGCTGTTCGACATGCGGTGCGACGTGCGCGAGGCGGTGCTGCGCCATATCGCGCACGAAGCGCCAGGCTCGCTCAACCGCAACCGGCTGCAATTCGAAACACAAGATGGGGCTGTGGACCATTAGAAAAATAGGGGCCGCGCGCTCATAGCTTGCGCCTCCGAGGACGAGAGGCACTAGGATAGGAAATCCCTATTGTCACGGAGAGCGACTTGCACGAGACATGCGCCGAAGCGGCATGCCCCCAGCGCTCCCCTGCCCCATTGCCTGCGAAATCACCGTAGGAGGCTCGATTGACGCGCAGCGGCACATCGCCAATCTGTGCCGCAGGCAGGGGCAGATCACATCACAAGATGGAGACATTGGCCATGGCATCCCATCCACCCGACAGGTTCCTGAGGCTCAACACCGTGCTCGATCGCACCGGGCTTTCTCGCGCGACGCTCTACCGCAAGAACCAGGCCGGGACGTTCCCGAAGCAGATCAAGATCGCAGAGCGATCCTGCGGATGGCGGGAATCGACTCTTGAGGAGTGGCTGCGCAACTCGATGTTTTATAAGGTCGGCGATTGAGCGGGCCAAGTTGGCTGAAGCCAGTGCTGCAACGTGAGGCTTGTCTCCAATGAGGGGGCGGGCGCAGTCCATATCGCACGTCGAAGCATTGCAGATGGCAGTCGGATCGGTTGCACGAACCCGCTTCGCGGGAGTGGTGTTTGGGGTGAAGCTAAGCTGACGGCGCGGGCGCAGCGCCTGGATTGAACAGTGTCCGTGGTGGGCAGACCATTTCGACTCCTTCAACCTGAGGAGTCGAACGATGAACGAGCTTATAGCGATCGGTACGGTCAGCCCGCTGCGCCAGCGGTTGATCGAGGACATGAACATGCGGCGCTTCAGCCGCGAGACGCAGCGCAACTATATCCGCGATGTTGGACGTTTCGCCACATGGCTGGGACGCTCGCCGCACACGGCAACTGCAGAGGATCTGCGGCGCTTCCAGATCGACCAACGCGAGACCGGCGTTCCGGTGCCGACGATGAACAGCATAGTTGCAGCGCTGCGGTTCTTCTTCACCCACACGCTGGATCGGCCCGATCTGGCGCGCAAGCTGGTGCGCACTTCGCACGCCCGCAAGATCCCCGTGGTGCTGACCCAGGACGAGGTGAAGCGGTTGCTGGAGGCCACGACCTGCCTCAAGCATCAGGCAGCGCTGTCGGTTGCCTATGGCGCGGGACTGCGCGTCGGCGAGGTCTCGGCGCTCAAGGTGCGCGACATCGACAGCAAGCGCATGGTGCTGCGTATCGAGCGTGGCAAGGGTGGCCGATATCGCAACGCCATGCTGCCCGAAGGCCTGCTCGTGCTGCTGCGCGAGTGGTGGCGCGCCGGACGACAACAGGGCGTGTTGCATGCAGACAGCTGGCTTTTCCCAGGCAGAAGCGCGCTGCTGCCGATCAGCACCCGGCAGCTGTATCGCGTCGTCGTCGAGGCAGCCGAGGCAGCGGACATCACAAGGCGGGTCGGCCCGCACACCTTGCGGCACAGCTTCGCCACCCATCTGCTGGAGGACGGGGTCGATATCCGCGTCATCCAGGCGTTGCTGGGCCATGCCAAGCTTAACACCACCGCTTTCTACACACAGGTGGCAACCAAGACGATGCGAGCGGTGATCAGTCCGCTCGACAGGCTGGCCTTGACCTCATCCACCGCGCAGGTGCCCGACGGCTGAGGCCCGGTGCGCACCTCCATAGAGGTGGCCGACATCTTCCGCGTTGCAGGGCCTGGCTATCGCATTGCCCATGCCGGGCATCTGAGCCTGCACCAGCTCAAGATCATGTCGGCCGTCGAGCATTGCCGCACCGCTACAATGGGCGGTCACGTCGAAGCCTGCACAGACTGCGGGCATTGGCGGATCGCCTATAACAGCTGTCGCAACCGGCATTGCCCCAAGTGCCAGGGAGCAGCCGCGCGTACCTGGCTGGCCGAGCGCGAGGCCGACCTGTTGCCGGTGGGCTATTTCCACGTCGTGTTCACGCTCCCGGCACAGGTCAGCGCCATTGCGTTCCACAACAAGGCGCTGCTCTATGACCTGCTGTTCAAGGCCGCCTCCCAGACGATGCTGACCATCGCCGCCGACCCCAGGCATCTGGGCGCACGTATCGGCATTACCGCTGTACTCCACACCTGGGGCTCGGCGCTTACCCATCATCCGCATGTCCATATGATCGTGCCCGGCGGCGGTATCGCGCGTGATGGCGAGCGCTGGATATCTGCGCGCCCGGCCTTTCTTCTGCCCGTCCGTGTCCTGGGCGCCCTGTTCCGCCGCCTGTTCCTCACGCGGCTGATCGCGCTCCACGATGCCGGCAAGCTCGGGTTCTTCGGCAGCCTGGCGCATCTCGCCGAGCGGCGGGCCTTTCTGCGTCATCTGTCACCGGTCCGCAGAAAGCGCTGGGTGGTCTATGCCAAGCCGCCCTTTGCAGGACCTGAGGCGGTGCTCGCCTATCTGGCGCGCTATACCCACCGCGTCGCCATCTCGAACAGCCGCATCCTCCGCTTCGACAGTGAAGGCGTCACGTTCCGCTACAAGGATTATCGCCGCAATGGCGCGCAGCGCCAGCAGGACATGACCTTAGGCGCCGACGAGTTCATCCGTCGCTTCCTGCTGCACAACCTGCCACGCGGGTTCCACCGGATACGCCATTACGGGCTGCTGGCCGGTGCGACCCGCAAGGCCCATCTCGAACACGCCCGCCGACTGCTGGCGGTTGCGCCACCTGCCATCGATGACACGGCTGTCGATCCGCCGGACCATCGGCCACCGTGCCCGTGCTGCGGTGGCAGCATGGTCATCATCGAGACTTTCGAGCGCAGATATCAGCCGCGCGCACCACCGCATCCTGTCAACGCATCCGGGAGAACATCGTCGTGACCCGGCACGGCCTGCCTTCAACCGGCCCCGAAGCGACCGTGCTTCGGGGAGCACAGAGCACTGCGCCATCACCCACCAAAAGCAGACCTGCGCCCTCCAAAATCGGACGGTCCGATTTACGGCAACCCGCTCGTCACCCCAAAAGCAGCCAGTCCGCTTTCAGTTCCGTCCGCTTATCGGCAGCACCCACCGCTGCTCCCACAAGCCCAAAATCGAAATCCCCATAGACATCAGCACCTGACGACCGCGGGTTCGGGCACCGTCGACTTTCCGACGCCTCACGGCGTCCGAAACTCTAAACGTAAGCCGCCAGTCAGCTTTGCGCCCATAGCGGTCATTGCAGTTCGCCCGCCGATTGCCTGGAAGCGGACATAGTTGCCTTTCACCATGGGTGGCGGGTTTGGGACATTCCTGCCGTCCCTCAGCGCCGTCTCGAACGGCCGGCTTTACTGGAAGCCGACATCATTCGGTTGTCAAGCTGGCACCCAGAGTGACGGTCATCGGGCCTGAACGGGAAGTAGGCTCTCAGCTTTTCCTCCCGTATAAGGAGACGAGAAATGATGCGGACAAGCGAATGCTTGATGAAACCGGCTTGCGATATTCGGTTCCGGCGCTTCACTGAGCACAATGAACGAGCCCAAACGACATCATTGGTTGCAGGACGTCCATTCATGCCAGTTGGCGGGAGCGGACGTCCTGCTCTTTGTGCTGCGGGCCCGCGGCAAGATGTTCCGCGCAAACAGAAATGTCGGCACGGTGCGCGGCCTAGAATCGCAAGGTTGCTGATACACCGAAGGCCCGGGGCTCGCCGGCCATCACGCGATTGGCCGTACTTCCCGGAAACACCGTGTTGCTGAGACCCAGCGCCCCGCCCAGCGGCTGATAGACCGACAGCGGCCGGTATGCCTTGTCGAGCAGATTGCGGGCAAACAGTGCGACTGTCCAACGTCCATCCGGACCGTCGAGCGAAATCCGTCCGCCTAGCAGCGCATAGGCTGGCGCGCGCGATTGCAGGTTTGCATCGTTTACGGTGCCGACAAACTGGCTGGATGTGAAGAACAGGTTGCTGTTCACGTTCAGCCGCATGCCGCTCGACCCGATGTCCGTGCCCCAATCGACCGCCACATTGCCCGACCATTTGGGTGAGAATGTGTTGGGCTTGCCGTTTAGCACCTGTGTGCCGGGGAGGCCCGGAAGGTTCGAGGCGTTGGCAAAATCGGTGAACTCGGAGTCGAGATAGGCCACCGAACCGGAAATCGAGAAATCCCTGCTGGGCGCGAGCCTGAGATCCAGTTCAAGCCCCTGCTGGCGCAAGGCTCCAGCATTGCGGACAATGAAGCTTACGCCATCAAAGGCGCGGTCCTGAAAGCCGTCAATATCCATGCGGAACAGCGTGGCATTGGCGGTCAACAGCCGGTCAAACCAGCTGGTCTTTGCGCCGATCTCGTAGTTGGTCACGGTCTCGCGGTCGAAGAGGCGGCGGGTCGAAACAAGGTTGCCATTGGCATCGACCACCGAAAGCGACGGCGTGCCACCACCGGAATTGTATCCACCCGATTTGTAACCGGTCGAGATATTCGCAAACAGCAGCACATCATCGGTCGGCGTGTAGTTCAGGCTGGCGCGGTAGGTGAAGCGGTCTTCGTTGATGCCGGGGAACGTCAGACGTTCGGTGGCGCGCAGTGTCTGGGTAAAGGGACTGGAAGCCTGAGCGTAGGTTCCCCGCTTGCGGTCCTTCGTCCAGCGGCCGCCGAGTGTCAGCGTCAACTTGTCGCTGAGATGGACGTTGCCCTGGCCATAGATTGCGAAGCTCTTGACGTTCTGGAACACGTCCTGATCGGTCGCGGCGGTGCCGCCGGTGTTCGCCACAAAGCTGCTGCAAGCGGTTCGCCCAGGACCTGCGGGAACCAGAATGCCACAGAAGCTTGTGCCAAGGTTGAGCTGTTCGCCGAGACCGAAATCCTCCTCGAAATAATAGAGGCCGGCTACCATGTCGAACGCGCCGCCGAACCATTCCTTTTCTGGCGAGATGAACTGCAACTCGTGGTTGTGACTCTTCGAATCGAACAGGCTCCGCCGCGAGGCAAGGCTGACAGGGAAGTAGATGATGTCGCCGTCGAGCTGGTCATTGGTCCATACACGGTAGCTGTTGATCATCCGCAAGGTGCTGCCACCAAGGTCGAGCGATGCCTCGCTCGCGATGCCCCAGTTCTCGTCAACCAGTCCCTGCGCGATGAACTGGTTCATCACCCTGTCGCGCAGGTTGGTGTCGGGACCGCCGTTGAAGGCGGCGCGGATGAAGTCCAGACGTGCCGGGCTGACCGACGCGGGGTCAAAATCGAAATTGGCGACCCCATCGCCTTTGAGGCGGGTGTAATCCCCGCGCACGATCCATTCGAAATTGCCAAGGTCGGCCCTGATGGTGCCCCGCAGCGAGACGTCGTCGGAGCCCCCGTAGTTCTTGCCATCTAGCCGGTTGAACCATGGCCCATCGAACCATTGGGCCATGCCGGCAAGGCGCATGGCGACATTGTCGGTCAACGGGACGTTCACATGCCCCTGGATGCGGTAGCGATCGAAGGAACCGAATTCCGCAGACACCTCCCCGCTGAACTCGTCCTTCGGCTTGGCAGCGCGCAGGGATAGTGCGCCAACGCTGGCATTGCGCCCGAACAACGTGCCCTGTGGGCCGCGCAGCACTTCCACGCTTTCGATGTCGAGAAAAGCACCGAGGATCGAGCCGGAGCGGGGCACATAGACTCCGTCCATGAAGACGGCCACGCTGGGCTCGATCAGGGTATTGGCAAGCGATCCCACGCCGCGAATGCCAAGCCGTGTCGATCCGGTGTTTGAGGAGCGCACCGACTGGAAGTTGGGTGCGACCTGCCCAAGGTCCAGCACGGTGAGGACGTTCGCCTGTGCAAGGCCTTCCCCGCTGATGGCGACGATTGAGATCGGCACGTCCTGCACGCTTTCGGCGCGCTTCTGTGCAGTCACGATGATCTCGCCATCAATCGCAGCGCCGTCTTGCGCGGCACTCTCCTGGGCATGTGCGGCGGTTGCAGATGCCGCGATGATCGCAAGCGCGCTCACGCACCGGCGAAGGTGTCCTAGGCCCATTTCAGTCTCCCATCCTCTCGTTTATTGGGATTGGTGATAGTGCGTGATCCGGTCCGATATTTCACATTTGGTGACAGCAATTTTGCAATTCGTGTCACAGCCAGCCCAATTTGATGACCGCCATGGTGATACCCGCCAGGAGCACCGTTTGGACAAGCATAAGAACAACAGGCTTGATCCCCACCTTCACGAGATCACCCGGACGTGTCTTCATGCCGATAGCTGCCAGGCTGATCACGAGGCACCAGCGCGAGAGTTCGCCTGCTCCGGCAGTGACGGCAGCAGGCAACGCCAGCAGGCTGTTGACGATGACCAGTATCGCAAAAGCCACGACGAACCATGGCAATAGCGGCGGTCTTTCCGACCCTGCCGTTGCGTCGTGCCGGGTGATCTGTCCTGCCACCATGATGACAGGAAGCAGCATGGCGACGCGCACCAGCTTGACGATCACCGCCGTATCGCCTGCCTCGGGCGAGATCGCATAGCCAGCGCCGACGACCTGGGCCACATCGTGGATGGTCGCGCCAAGGAATATCCCGGCTTGCCGATCGGTAAGGCCTGCAAGGTCGGCCACCAACGGGTAGGCGATCATCGCGATCGTCGACAGCACGGACACCAGGATCACCGTGAACAGCATCGCCTGATCCTTGCGCTCGTGCGCGGGCAGCGATGCGGCGATGGCTAGCGCAGCGGAGGCACCGCAAATGGCCGTCGCTCCGCCAGACAAAAATCCGAACAGCGGGTTGAAGCCCATCGTTCGCGCCAGCGCGATTGACCCGACGATCAGCGCTGCGACCAACAGGACAACCATGAGCACAGGCTGCCACCCCAGCGCGGCAATCTGACTCGCACCAATGCGCAATCCAAGCAAAGCAACTCCGATCCGCAGCAGCGCCCTGGCGGAGAATTCAATCCCCGGCCGCGTCTTGCCAATGTCGGCGAGAAAGTTGAACCCCAATCCCAGAAGCAGGGCGAATAGCATTACAGGGGCCGCGTAATGCTCTGACAGGAACGTAGCCGCCAGGGCCAACACCAGTGAAACTGCAACCCCGGGGGCCAGCGTGCTGGCGCGTTCGAAGAACTGTGTCACGTGATCAGGCCGAGAGCGCCTGGCGTCGTTCCAGATCAGCCAGATAGCTGCGGCGCATCAGGGCGAAGACGATCCCTGCGGCGATGCAGGGCAGAGGCAGGAAGCGAAATGCCGATGCCAGGCCTATCACATCGGCAAGTCTGCCAGTGAGGATCGGTCCGGGGGCAAGGCCAATGAGATTGTTCGCCAGTGTCAGGGTCGCAAAAGCTGATCCGTGAATGGCGAGCGGAGTAAGATTGGCCACCATCGCACCCGTGGGGCCCACCGTGCCGGCCACCAAGAACATCGCGCAGGCAATCAGGAAGAGTTGCGCCGTGCCCGGCGTCAGCGAAAAAGCGACTGTCAAACACGCGGCCGTGCCGATGCAATAGCCGATCGCGAGATTGATCTTGTGTTCGGGTCGGTCGCGCGAAAGGCGATCGCTCAGCATCCCGCACACGATCATTCCCGTCCCACAGGCCAGCAACAGCAGCGCGGCCACCTGCCCGGCGCGGTCCAATGCAAACCCGTAATTGCGGTTCAGGAAGCTTGGCAGCCATGCGGGCATGGCCCCGGCAGCGAAGAGCTGCAATCCACTGCCAAGATAGGCGAGGCGAACCGAGCGGCTGGCGACCAGAGCCTTGAGTGGCGCCGATGCCTTGGAATCGGATGATCCGTCATCGCCCTGCCCCAACCCTGCCAGTAGCCGCACGCGCCTCTCGCGCACCAGCATCGGGTAAAGCACGCCCAGCACTAACCCTCCCAGCCCGATCAGCATGAAGGCTGAGCGCCAGCCATGGCTGGCCGCGACGGTCCCGCCAACCGCTACTCCAAGCACTTGTCCGAACAGGCCACCAGCCATGAAGGCCGCTGCCAGTGTGGCCCGCAGGCGCTGGGGAAACACGCTGATAACGACGGCGATGCCAACCGACCCGTAGGCCGCTTCACCGACGCCGACCAACGCACGACCCACCAGCATTTGCTCGAAGTTTGCGGCTCTCGCACAGAACAATGTTGCAAGGCTCCAGACGAGCGCCATCAGCGCAAGGCTGCGCACGCGCCCCCACCGGTCGGCTGCCAACGAGAGCGGGAACGTAAGCAGCCCGACCATCACCGCCACGATGCCGGAGAGTAGGCCAAGTTGTGCATCGCTCAACTGCCATTCCGCCTTGAGCAGCGGAAACACCGCATTGAGAACCTGCCGGGCCATATAGTCCGAAATCAACAGCCCGAAGGTGAGCGCGAACACGATCCAGCTATAGACCGTTGCTCTTGCCGGCCCTTCTGCATGGGCATCGAGATTGATCGGACCAGCCATGCGTTTGTCTCCAGGCGGCGGGTTAGCGCGCCGCGAGCCGGTTGATCAATGGCAAGGCTTCTCGCCACTTGCCGAAACCCGAAGGCGGGTTGAGGTGGCCCACGTTGCCAGCGTCGAATAACTCGCCCCCCCAATCTATTGCGAGCCCAGAGACCCGTTCGAAGCTGGCCAGCGGATCATCATGGCTGGCGGCGACAACCGAGGGAAAGGGCAAGAGCTTGCGTGCGATCGGGCACCAGCCATTGGCGGACAGTTCGTCAAGCGTTGGATAGCCTTCGGGCAACGGACTCTCGACATCCGCCGGTGTAGCGAGCAACGCACCCCTGATTGGGCGGGTCGGATGAGCCGCCCAGGCCGCGACCATCAGGCAGCCGGCGCTGTGCGCGGCAAGCACGACCTCCCCCGAGATCGCATGCAGTGCCGCGTCAAGCGCGTTGACCCGCGCGGCAAGGCTCAGCCGGTCCTGCTGGATCGGCTCGACCGTGATCGATCCGGGCAGGGCATTTGCGGCATGAGTCTGCCAGTGATCGGCAACATGATCGCGCAGACCCGGCACGAAAAGGACGGTGACGGTCATGCCACCTCGCGGATCGGAATGGCCAGCTGACCGCGCTCGCGATTGGGTGCCATGCCGAGACGCGCCAGCGTTTCCTCGGTCGAATTGTATTGCGTGCCGATCTTGTAGATGGCGCGGGCCTCTTCGCCGTTGGCGACTTCCCGGCCCAACTCGCGGCTGATCCGCACCAGCTGCTCGATCTGCGCGACCGAGCCCATCTTGTTGCCGTGCGGATCGTAGATCGTGTCCTCGATCCCGCAGCGGGTATGCATGCCCAGCGCGATGGCAATCGTGTTGATCGGCAGCACATTGCCCATCACGCTCTCAAGCGTCACTGTCGAGCCATCAGGTGCGCGGCGGATGAATTCCATGAAGTTGGCAGGGTTCGGGCCGTCGAAACCGCCGCCGATACCAACCCAGGTGAGGTTGAGCGGGCCCTTGTAGTGACCTCGGCGAATGAGGCGCTCGACCGTTTCCATATCGGGCATACAGGTCAGCTGAAAGTGCGGCTGGATGCCTGCACCCGTCAGGCGACGCAGATGTTCTTCGACCCATTGGGGACCGGCCGGCACGACCATCTCGCGATAGGCCTGATACAGCGCCGGATTGGCGAGCGTGGTCTGCCCGTATTCCGCTTCATCCATCAGGTCCATGATGTTCATCTGCGTGGTGTTGACCGCGATGGTGACCTGCTCTGGGGCGGGCGTCAGCTCGGCCAGCATGTGGCGAACCTCGTCGGAAAGCCATTTGGCCTCGGCGCCATCCTCCTCGCCTTCCGGTGCGAAGGAAATCGACCCGCCGACCTGGATGATCATCTCCGGCACGCGCGAGCGGATATGGTCGATCATCTCGTTGAACATCGAAAGACGCTTGGAACCATGACCATTGAGCTCACGGCAATGGAGGTGCAGCACGGTGGCACCCGCATTATAGCAATCCACGGCCTTCTGGACCTGCTCTTCCATCGTTACCGGGATGTCCTCGGGAAAGTCCTCCGGCGCCCATTCGGGGCCATAAGGTGCAACGGTGATCACCAGCTTGTCCTGGTTCTGAGGCAGTAGGCTATCGTCGAGGAATTGCATCGGGTATCTCCTTGGGAGGCTGTTTTCCGGTCAAGTTCAATAGGGTCGGTCGCCGATGATCCCTGCGCGTTCCATGCGCCGCACGGTCGGGGCGTAATCCATTACGGCGTAGTGCTGGGTGGAACGGTTGTCCCAGATGGCGATCGAGCCTGGCTGCCAGCGCCAGCGCACCTGATACTCGGGGATTGCGGCGCGGCCGATCAGATATTGTAGCAGGTGCGCGCCGCCAGGGGCATGGTCCTGTCCGTAGCGCACGTTGTCAGCCGTATGATAATTGGTGAAGTGAGTCGTGAATCCGTTCACGAACAGAACTTTTTCACCCGTTTCGGGATGCGTGCGCACCACCGGGTGTTCTGCATCGGGGAAGCGGGCTTTCAGCGCGTGCCGATCCACCTCGCTCATGCGGGCACCGAAAGAGGCCTCGATCGAATGGCGCGCTTTAAGTGGCGCGATGGTCTGTTTCACATGATCGGGCAGATCGGTATAGGCTTTCGCCATATTTGCCCACATCGTGTCGCCACCCACCGGCGGACAGGCGACGCAACGCAGCACGCACCCCATGGGAGGGGCATCGCGCCACGTCGCATCGCAGTGCCAGGCGTTTTCGTAGTAGTCAGGTGGCGAATTCTCGTCCTTGTAGATCCTGACCAGACCAGGGTAATCGGGATCGCTCCCGGCCACCGGATGGTCTTCAAGCGACCCGAAACGCTCAGCGAAGGCAACATGGTCCGACCGATCAATGTCCTGATTGCGCAGGAACAGCACTTTGTGTTCCAGCAGTGCAGCCCGAATTTCGGCAAACAACCCATTGTCGCGCGCCGCATCCGCAAGGCTGATGTCAATCAGTTCGGCACCGATATGGGTGGTGAGCTTTTCAATGCGCATGGGCCTGCCTCCGGTCAAATCACGAAGATCGACGAGCCGATCGTTCGGCCCGCTTCAAGATCGCGGTGGGCGTCAACGCACTGTTCAAGGCGGTACCGCTGGCCAATTTCGACCCTGATCCGGCCTGCCGAGAGATGGTCGAACCAGAGGCTGGCCAGTTCGGCGCGTTCGATCGGATCGGCATAATAATCCGCAAAGGCGGGGCGCGTGAAATACACCGAGCCTTGCAGCATCAGCTGAAAGGCATCGACCGGTGGAAACGGACCAGACGCAGTGCCGCAGGCAACCAGCATCCCGCGCCGCTTCAGGGATTTCAGAGACGCATCGAACGTATCCTTGCCCACGCTGTCGAACACGGTGGTAACGCCCGCGCCATCGGTCAGCGCCTTGACCCGCTCGGCAACATCCTCTCGACGGTAGAAAATGATGTCGTCGCATCCGGCTGCGCGAGCGGCTTCGGCCTTCGCTTCGTTCGAGACGGTCCCGATCACCCGCAGGCCAAGCAGCTTGGCGAGTTGCACGGCGAGCAGCCCAACGCCGCCCGCAGCGGCGTGGAGCAGGATGGTGTCGCCCGGCTTCATCATCGGATTGGCCTTGGTCAGCCAATATGTTGCAGACAGCCCGCGCATCGTCGAGGCTGCCGCCGTCTCGAAGGAAATCCCGTCAGGCAGCTTGAACAGCGGAGCGGCGGGCATCACCCGTTCAGTGCTGTACGCACCTAATGGGCTGCCGTTGTAGGCGACCCTGTCACCTTCGGCGAAAGCCGCCACGCCTTCGCCCACCGCGACAATCGTGCCCGCGCCTTCTACACCGATGCCGCATGGTGGCTGCACAGGATAATAGCCGGAGCGGAAATAGGTGTCGGCAAAGTTGCAGCCTACCGCCGCATGGCGAATGCGCACCTCGCCCGGACCGGGATCGCCGACCGCGACATCCTCCAGGCGCAAGACCTCTGGACCTCCAGTCTCGTAAAAGCGGACGGCCTGAGCCATAGCATCCTCTCCCATTGTTGTTAGCCTGAGCGGTAGGGCGTTTCGGGTTGGCATTTTTCACATTTGGTGACATTGTTTTCACATTCGACGCCACGTCAGCTGGCGCGATGGGAGAGCAGAGGCATGGCGGAGCTTGTCCGGGTCGCAGCGTTGACCGGGTATCTCGAAACAATGGCAGGTTTCGCGGTCGATCCACGCCCATTGCTGCGCGAGCAGGGGCTCACCGGCGACCTTCTCGTGAACCCGGAAAGGCTGATCCCCGTCCAGGCAGCGATCCGGCTGCTGGAGCGCAGCGCCGCCGAGACGGGTTGCCTCACGCTCGGCCTGCGAATGGCGGAATGCCGTTCGCTCGCCAACCTGGGGGCCACAAGCCTGCTGATCGCGCACCAGTCCACGCTTCGAACCGCATTACATACGCTTCAGGAGTTCCGCTCGCGGATCAATTCGACGTTGGTGCTGCACTGTGACGAGCATGGGAGCGACGTGATCCTGCGCGAGGATTTTCAGTTACGTCGCCCTGAGCCATCTCGCCAGTCCACCAATCTCGCGCTCGGCGTGCTCGCCCGATTGTGCCGGAGCGTTCTTGGTGATTTATGGGCACCGCTTACTGTCTGTTTATCGCACGATTCACCTGGGACGTCCGAGAGTGCGGTGTTCCTCCGCGTGTTCAATTGCCGGCCGCAGTTCAACTCGGAATTCAACGGCATCGTTATTGCTGCCGCTGATCTCGATCGACCTAATCTGAAGGCCGATGATCAGCTTGCAGCGCACGCGCGGCAGTTGCTTGACGCGGTGATGAGTCCTGCAAGCCGGTCAGCGACGCAAGACGTCAGTCAACTGATCCAGCTGCTGCTGCCCTCCGGCCGCGCCACCATCCACGGCTGCGCGGCAGCCATGGGGCTGACGGTTCGCACGTTGCAGCGGCTGCTTGATGCTGAACAGACCAGCTTCAGCGTGCTGCTCAACAGCGCGCGTATGCAACTTGCGGTTCAATACTTGGCCAACCACCGGATGCGCATCACGGATGTAGCTGAGATGCTCGGCTATGGCTCTATTGGTGCATTCACGCGCTGGCATGCCAACACCTTCGGAATGCCCCCGAGTCAGGCGCGCGCAATCCACCGCCAGAGGAACGATGAAGTGCCAGGGCACCGTCATTGATTAACCAGGTGATGTGTTCAGTGATATCTGCTTTCAAGCTTCTTGTCGGCAGTCGGCTTGGAATTGGAGCACACAACCAACTCGTCGCTTAGCGCCGCCCCAAACGGCTCCTTTTGGCAGACCCGGACATTCATCGTGGCTGTCGTGTACGACTGGGTCTGTGAAGGGTTTCGGGCGCTTGCGTACGAAAGCCTCCAGTGCAGGAACCCGCGGGCCCCGCGCGCAGGTCTATGGGTAAAGCGGCTTTGGGATGGTTTTTGCGGGTAAGCGCAGCCGATCCGGCGGTGTCGCTGTTGGCCTGATCAACGTGATTTTGTGCGGTGTCAGACTGCTAGCGGCGTTGGTTTTGCTGGCCAGTGTGCCCTGCGCCCGGCTTAAATCCGGGATGGGCACGCGCTGGGTCATCGGTCGGGACACCATGGGTCCGACCGTCGTGCAGGGCGAGCCATGCCGGATCATGGCGCGTGTCTCCGGGCCGAGGATACTGGGGGTGGCGGTGCACGCGGTTGGTAGCAACGGGCAAAGGTCTCGATGATGGTCATGTGCCCGCCGCAGCATGGGCATGGCGGGCGATGGTCGGGCGGTTCTTCCGGTTCGGGCTCCTCGACCGGCGCAGCGCCCCCCAGGAGACTGCGGGCGAGCGCCATGGCGTCCTTGTGCGTCGAACTGGCGAGCAGGCCGTAATGCCGGATGCGATGGAAGCCGCGCGGCAGGACGTGGATCAGGAAGCGGCGGATGAACTCGTCCGTCGCCAGCGTCATGACCTGCTGGCGTTCAGCCCCGCTGCGACGGTAATCCTTGTAACGGAACGTCACGCTGGCATCGTCGAAGGCAAGGAGCCGCTGGTTCGAGATGGCGACGCGGTGGGTGTAGCGCGAGAGATAGGCCAGCACCGCCTGCGGCCCGGCAAAAGGCGGTTTGGCGTAGACCACCCAGCGCTTCTTCCGGATCGGCGACAGATGCCGGAGGAAGACCTTGCGTGTCGCGAGGCCCGCCAAGGTGTTGAAGAAGGCCAGCTTGCCGGCATCGTACAATGCCAGCAGCCGGGTGAGGAACAGCCGGCGGAACAATGCGCCCAGCACACGCACTGGTAGAAGGAACGCCGGGCGCGACGAGACCCACCGCTTGCCGTCTGGCGTGATACCCCCGCCGGGCACGATCATGTGCACATGCGGGTGATGGGTCAGTGCCGATCCCCACGTATGCAATACGGCGGTGATGCCGACGCGCGCGCCGAGGTGCCTGGGATCGGCGGCGATGGTCAGCATCGTGTCCGCAGCCGCGCGGAACAGCAGGTCATAGACCACCGCCTTGTTCTGCCACGCGATATCCGCGACCTCGGCCGGCAGCGTGAACACGACGTGGAAGTATCCCACGGGCAGCAGATCGGCCTCGCGCGCGGCCAGCCAGGTGCGCGCCGCCGCACCCTGGCACTTGGGGCAATGCCGGTTGCGGCAGGAGTTGTAGGCGATCCGCCAGTGCCCGCAGTCGTCGCAGGCCTCGACGTGACCGCCAAGGGCTGCGGTGCGGCAGGTCTCGATCGCCGTCATGACCTTGAGCTGGCCGAGGCTCAGATGGCCGGCATGGGCTGCGCGATACGCGGGCCCGGCACTCCGCAAGATGTCGGCGACCTCGATCGAGGTGCGCACCGGTTCAACCGGGCGGCGATGCCGTTCGCTTGGGGCCTTCCATCAGGCTGAAGATGCGGTCGAGCGGGCTCGCCACCGCCTGCATCGTCCTGGTCGATACCTTGGTGTAGATGGCGGTGGTACCGATCTTGGTGTGCCCAAGCAGGACCTGGATCACGCGGATGTCGACATCCTGCTCGAGCAGGTGAGTGGCAAAGCTGTGGCGCAGGGTATGCGGGCTCACGCGTTTGCGGATCCCGGCGAACTCAGCCGCCTCATGCACGGCGCGGTGCAACTGGCGTGCCGAGATCGGGTCGGTGCAACTGCGCCCCGGGAATAACCAGCCGTGCGGTAACATGACCCCGCGCCGCTTGCCTTCACGCCACCATTGCCGAAGCAGATCCAGCAGATGCGGCGAGAGCATGGCGTTACGATCCTTGCGCCCCTTGCCCTGCTCGACCCGGATCAGCATGCGCGTGCTGTCGATATCGTCAACCTTCAGGTGGGCAATCTCGGACACGCGCAGACCCGCGCCATAGGCCACGCCGAACGCTGCCTTGTACTTGATGCCCGGTGCAGCCTCGATCAGCCGCGCAGCCTCCTCGACGCTCAGAACCTCGCGCAGCTTGGGTGTGCAGCGAACGACAACAAGTCCCAGTGCCATCTCCGGCCGCTTGAGGGTTATACCGAACAGGAAACGCAATGCCGATACAGCCCCGTTGATGGTTGCTGGACTGATGGCACGCTCATGCTGAGCGATCTGATAGCGCCGGAGGTCTTCGATCGTGGCCGTATCGGGTGGTCGGCCGAGAAACGCGGCAAATGACCGGACGTGCCGGATATAGTCCTTCTGCGTGTGCTCCCCAAAGCTACGCATCGTCATGTCCTGCAACATACGCTCGCGCAAGGCATTGTTCGGGGCAGCGGTAGTGATGGTATCCATGGTGCGTTCCTTTCCGTTGAAGGAACTCCACCCTCACAAGCGACTTCGCCGCTCTCAAAGCCTCAACAATACTACGCTACGTCACCCCAAGCGACTCTCCCGCGAAGCGGGTTCGTGCTCTGGGTCGACTGCTGCCGAATGCGAATGCCCGTTCGTGGGACATTTCTGCCCTTTCTAAACCGCCTTGAAGATGCCCGACTTCACCAAAAGCCGACACTGTGGTGATCGCCTCCCGATTGGCGGCTTTTTGCGGGAGCGCTTCCCAATTGCTGCCGTTCAGCAAGCGACCCCCATCTGGTCACCGCGGAATGGGTCTGGTGTGTCGCATGCGATGGATCGGTTTTCATCGTCGCTTTCGGCACCTCCTTCGCGTGAACATCCAAAGGCCGGTCAAGAACAATGTTATGGGTAAGAGGCTCGCGCCAGCCATGAACCAACGCCCTGCATGCCCAAAGGCAGACCCGCCATGCAATCCTCGCGCAAATGCATCGGTCGAGGTCACCGCCAGCGGCCGCTCGGCGATGACGGCCCCTCCTTCGATGTCGACCAACATGATGCGCATGATCCCGGCTGAGTTTTCGACAATTGCGCGGGCCGGCGCGTCAGGTGGGGCACGAAGCGAAATGCTGCGGAGCTTCATCGTGCCAGCGTGAATTTCGACGGCATGGGCTATCCTCCCTGCCATCGGTGCAGTCGGTGAGTGGCGGGTATGAACATGCGCTAGCGTTCCCGGTTGGTCCTGCCAGGTCAGCACGATCGTCGTCAGAGCCATCGTAAGCAACAGCCCGGATGACCAGATGCCAATTACGTTGTGAAGCACTTTGGCTCTGCTCGGGGTGCGGGTCATTTTCAGCGAGGCTCGCTCAAGCCGCCGCTGCACCAGCCACATCCACACCCCCGTGGCGGTTGAGACGAACAGCACCCATGCCAAAGCGAGCATGAGCCATCGCCCGGCATCGCCCGCGAAGAATTCGGAGTGGAATGCATGGATCTGGCCGATCGTGCTGGCGCTGTGGCTTCGCGTGCCAAGGATCAGCTGGCCAGATCCGTCAACCGCCACCTCGATCTGCTCGCCAGAACTGGTCGTTCCGCCGACGTGCATCGCAGAGGAGGCGCGCGGAAAATAGATGAAATCCAGCGCTATGCCGGGGTGCCGGGCTTTGACCACGGAGATGGCGCGGTCGGCGGCGCCCTTCGCGCTTGCAGGCGTGGACGGATAGAAGTTTGGTGCGAAAATGGCATCGGCCTCTTCCCACAGAGCCAGTGGCATACCAGTCAATGCGACGAGAGCCATCGGCAGCCCCAGCACAAGTGAAAGCCATCGATGGGTCAGCAGGATTTTGAACATAAGCGTTGCTAAATGTAATGGTGTAACATATCAATTAGCATTGTCAGGAAGCGCAGGGGGTCAATGAAAGACGTGAAGAAAATCATTTTGGCTGCGGTTATCTCTGCGGTGCCGACGGCGCTGCAAGCTCAGGAAGGCAGCAAAGCAGATCAAGACAATGCGGCCGACATTGTCGTTACCGCCACTGCGATCGCCAAGCTCGACGTTCCGCTGGCCGAGACTCCGCAGAACATCACCGTCATTATGCAAGACGCCTTCGAGCGCCAGAACGCCACCAGCGTCGAGGAAATCCTGCGTTACGTGCCTTCGGTGCAAGCCGAACTTGCGGGGCGATCGGGTTTCGATGAATTCCTCGTGCGAGGGTTCAATCAATCGCGCTACCAGTTCCGCGATGGTCTGCGGCTTGATCCGAGCTACCTTCAGCAGCAGGAGCCGGGCGGGCTCGCCTCGATCGAGGTTGTGAAGGGGCCGGCATCCGTGCTGTTCGGACAGATCGCGCCGGGCGGTGTGGTCAACATGACGAGCCGCGTCGCTTCGCCTGAGCGGGTCGCCGATTTCACCGCGACCATCGGTACCGACGACTTTTATCGCCTCACTGCCGATATTGGCGGGGCGCTTAACGAAAGCGGCACGTTGTCTGCGCGCGCGCCGATTGTCTACGCCTCGCGCGGGGACACGCAGGACTTCGTCGGGGCCGAGCGGATCTTCGTGGCGCCCAGCGTCACCTGGCAGCCGAGCGATGCGACCAAGCTGACGCTGCTCGCGCTCTATCAGCGCGATGATTACGACCGCACCATCGGCGTGCCTCTGTTGGGCACCTTGCAGCCGAGCGCCGCCGGGCCGATCCGGCGTTCGCTGTTTCTGGGCGAGCCCGATCTTGATCGGCTGACGTCGGAACAGGTCCAGATCGGTTACCAGTTCTCGCACCGGTTCAGCGACGCGATCCAGTTCCGCTCGCGCCTCAGATACAGCGATCTCAGCATTGAAGGCCCGATCGTTCAGGCGCCGCGCGGGGGTTCAACACCGACAAGCATTACCCGCCGTGGGTTCGACTACATCGGCGATCGCAAGATGCTCTCGACCGACAACCAGCTTGAAGCTGTGTTTGGCACCGGCAACATCGAACACCGGGTGATGATCGGTATCGACTATCAGGACTTCACCGATCGCAATTCGGGCGAGCTGTTCGGCCTGGCGCCGATCAACCCCAACGCGCCTGTCTATGGCATCGCTCCCGTGCCGTTGGGGCCGTTCTTCTCGGCTGACGTCGCCTTGAAGCAGGTTGGCCTTTACGCCCAATATCGGGCTAAGATCGCAGAGCGGTTTATCGTGGTCGCCGGGGTGCGCCAGTCGGACTCGGACACCAGCAGCACCGATGTGCTCGCCGGAACCACCCGCACTCAGGACGACAGCGATACCAGTTTCAACGCGGCGGTTATGTATGTCAGCGACGCCGGGTTTTCGCCCTACCTTAGCTATAGCCAATCTTTCGAGCCACAGTTCGGGTTCGATCCGCTCACCAATGGGCAAACTCCGCCGCCCTCGCAGGGCGAGCAGATCGAAGCTGGTCTGCGCTGGCAATCTTCCGATAAGCGGCTGTCGGCGCAGGCGGCGATCTTCCAGATCGACCAGACCAACATCGTCAATGGCGATCCTGCCAATCCCGGCTTCAGCGTGCTGATCGGCGCGCAGCGGCACAAGGGGGCGGAGATCGAGCTCAGTGGACGGATCGGCGAGGCGCTGATTGTACAGGCGGGCTATACCTATCTCGATGCCAAGGTGCGGGCTAGCAACAATGGTGATGTCGGCCTGACCTCGCTCAATGTCCCCAAAAACTCGGCAAGCATGTTCCTGACGCTGCTGGGCGATGCCGTCGGACTGCAAAGAAGTGAAGGCAGCATTGGGGTGCGCCATGTCGGCGAGCGCCGGGCCAATGATGCGCTCGACATCCTCCCCGCCTTCACCGTGTTCGACGCAGCGGTGCGTCACGATTTCGGCCCGTTCGAAGCCGCGCTCAATGTGAAGAACCTGTTTGACGAGACCTATTTCACCGGCGGCGATTTCCGCGCGGTATTCTTTGGAGAGCGCCGTCAGGTCCAACTGACCCTGCGCGCAGGATTCTGAGAAGACGAGGGCAGCATGACGACGCAGCCTCAGGTGCTCGAAGCGGTCGGTCTCACCAAGCAGTTTGGCGAGGCTGTGGCGCTCGATCGGCTCGACCTTCAGGTCGCGGCGGGCGAGACTGTGTGCCTGCTCGGGGCGAACGGCGCTGGCAAGACCACCACGATCAACCTCTTCCTCGGCTTTTTGGAACCATCCGCCGGAGCGGCGCTGGTGGACGGTGTCGAGGTCGCCCGCAATCTTTCTGCAGCACGCAAGAAGCTTGGCTATGTGGCGGAGGTCGTGGCGCTCTATCCAACACTGACCGGGGCGGAGAACCTGGATTTCTTCGCGCAGCTGGCTGGCGAGCGGGTCGATCGTGCCGCGCGGGATGCGATCCTTTCAAGGCTGCGGTTCCCCGATGGCGCTATCGATCGTCCTGCGGGCACCTATTCCAAGGGCATGCGCCAGAAGCTGGGCCTTGCGATTGCCCTAATGAAACGGGCCAAAGCGATCCTGCTCGACGAGCCGCTGTCAGGCCTTGATCCGGCAGCCGCCAATGATCTGGTCGCGGTGCTGCGCGAGACCGCTGCGGGCGGCACGGCGCTGCTGATCTCCACCCACGACATCTTCCGCGCGAAGGATGTCGCCACCCGAATCGGGATCATGCGCCACGGGCAGCTACTGGCCATGATCGACCCGGCAACCCTTTCTGCCGGCGAACTGGAGGCGATTTACCTCACCCACATGGCAGAGCGCGCGGCATGAGCATCACCGCCGCGATCCTCACCAAGGACCTGCGCGAGCTGCGCCGTGATCGGCGGGTCGTTGTCATGGCATTGCTGGTGCTTGCGCTGGCCGTCACCGCGCTATTGACCGCTTATGCCCGAATCAACGCCCATGAAGCGGACCGCGCCGCCACCATCGCCGCCGATCGCGCCACCTGGGAAGGACAGGGCGCACGCAATCCCCACAGTGCGGCGCATTTCTCGAAATGGGCGTTCAAGCCGCTCACCGCACAGGCGGTGCTCGATCCCGGTATCGCTGCCTTTTCGGGCAGCGCGGTGTGGATGGAGGCGCACAACCGCAACCCGGCGGTCGCCCGGCCGGTCGACGATCAGACCGTGATCCTGCCGAGCGGGGACTTCAGCCTCGCCTGGGTGCTGCAGATGCTTATGCCGCTGCTCGTCGCCGTCATCGCCGCCAGCTGCGTCGCGCGCGAGCGGGAGCGGGGAACGCTGCGGCTGATGCTGGCGAGCGGGGTGGGCGCGGCAAACCTTGTCAGGGCCAAGCTCGCCTCGGTCGGCGCGGTGACGCTGGCGCTGGGCGGCGTGATCAGCCTCGTCGGGGTGATCGCCGCCGCGGGTGCGGGGCCCATCGATCCGGCACGGCTGGCCGTATGGCTCATAGCCTATGGCGCTTTCCTGGCGATCGTGGCGGCGATCGCTGTGATGGTGTCGCTGCACGCGCGCTCCTCGGGGCAGGCGCTGATGATGCTCGCGGGGCTGTGGCTCTTCGCTATCGTGCTGACCCCGCGCGCCGCCGCTTCTCTTGCCGACTACGCCGCCCCGGCACCCACCGGCGAGCAGTTCTGGGCCGATGTCGCTGCGGCCAAGGCGGCCTATCCCAGCCCCTTCGCCGAGGGGATGGACACCTTTGCGGCCAAGATGATGGCGCAATACGGGGGCAGCCGGATCGAGGACCTGCCGGTCAGCTTCGGCGGTCTCCAGCTCGAGGAGGACGAGCGGCTCGGCAACCAGGTCTATGACGAGAAGTTCCGCGCGCTCTTCGCCGTCTACGATGCCCAGCGTGCGGTGCTGCGCTGGGCAAGTCTTGTCTCCCCGCTGCCCGCCCTGCAGAACATCTCCATGGCGCTGAGCGGCACCGACATGCCGCATCAGATCGCCTTTCAGGAACAGGCCGAAAGCCGCCGCCGGGCGGTGGTGACGCAACTCAACACCGATCTGATCCGCAACGGCGCTGGTGCAGACTTCGATTATCTCGCTGATCCGCAGCTGTGGTCCGAGGTCGAGGACTTTGCCTTCGTCCCGCCGTCGCTGGGCGAGACGCTGGCCGGACTGTGGCGCGAGGCGCTGATCCTGCTGGTCTGGCTGGCAGGGGCGATGGTTCTAGTGCTGCGTTCGGCACAGCGGCTCAACGGTGCGGGGCAATAGGGTGCTCGGGATGATCGCGCTTGAGCTCCGCGTGATGCTACGCGACCGCGCGGCGCTGGCCCTGCTAGCAGTTCTTGCGGGCGCGCTGGCGCTGGCCTGCCTGTCCGGCGCGGCGCTGATGCAGGGCCAGATCGACGGTCGGGCCGCCGCCCAACTCCGTCAGAGCGAGGCGGCCGAACAATTGCGCGAGCGGCTGGCCGATGCCGAACTGCCCCCCGAGGAGGCGATCCTCACGCCCTATCGCCTGCGCCAGGTGCTAATTGCTCCGCTTCCCCTGCTTCCCGAACTGAGCGTCGGGCGCGCGGCGCTCGATCCCTATACCACCACGGTCACCATGCGCACCGGCCGCGACACGCTGTTCCAGCGCAGCGGGCTCGAGAACCCGGAGCTGCTGGTGCGCGGCGGGATCGACCTCGGTTTCGTGGTGGTGGTGCTTGCGCCGCTGGTGCTGATCGGCCTGCTTTACAGCCTGTTCGCCGCCGACCGCGACAGCGGCATGGCCCGCCTGATCGTGGCGCAGGCTGGCGATCCGGTGCGTCTGGTGATCGCTCGCATTCTCCCGCGCCTTGCGCTGGTGCTGCTGATGATCGCGGCGGCGGTGCTCGTGCAACTGGCGAGCGGGCCGGATGTGGCAGGTCGCTGGCAGGCGGCGAGTGTATGGCTGCTGGTGGCGGTCCTGTTCCTGCTGCTGTGGGCCGCGTGCGGGGCGTGGATCAACTCTCTCGACATCGGCGCCGAGACCGCAGCCTTCACGCTGGTCGCGCTGTGGGCGCTCGTCACGCTGGTGCTGCCCGCAGCGTTTTCGGCCATCGTGCAGGCCAGCTACCCGCCGCCATCACGCTTCGAGCAGATCGCCGCCGCCCGCGCCGCCGAGATCGCCTCGACCGAGGCCTACGAGAACGATCACCCGGAGATCGCATCGGGCGAATTCGAAAGCCGCCTTGCCTCGATCCGCAAGACCTGGGAGGTGGCGCAGAAGGTCGAGGCGGCGACTGCCCCGATTGACCGGCGCTTCACCGAGCAGCTAACCGCCCAGCAGCGCTTCGCCGAGGCGCTGTCGTGGGCCTCGCCCGCGCTGGTGGCCAAGCACGCGCTGGAAGAGGCTGCCGGAACCGATTCTGCCGGGGGGCAGGGCTTTCGTACCGCAAGCGAGCAATACCGCACCGCGCTGCGCCGGTTCGGCGGCGAGTTCGTGGAGCGCGGCGCCATCCTCGGGGCCGCAGACGCCGAGGAGATGCCGCGTTTCGCCTGGTCGCCCGTGCGCGTGATGCCCTGGGGTGCGATCGCGACCCTTGCCGCGCTTGTCACCGGTCTGATGCTTCTGGCAGGTCGGCGCTTCGCGCGCCTCAAGCTCGCGTGACGACGGCGCCTTTGCGAAGCGCAGCGCTGCTGGCATCAGCGCTTCTGCTGGCCCCGCTCCGTCCGGCAGCGGCGCAAGGCAGCAATCCGCCCGCCTCGGAGCAAGCGGATGCGACAACCGCTCGGGAGCGTGACGTCGGCGCCAACATTGCGCTGGTCAACCGCTCGGAAGAGAACGTCATCACTCAGGCCTCGGACGCCTTCGGCACCAGCGTCGGGGATGAGACGATCGGGCTCTACAACGGCGGCAATGTGCGCGGCTTCTCCGCCTTCGCGGCGCAGGGGTGGAGGAACTCGTGTACCCCGACGGAGCCGATTTCTGGTTCGTGCGCTATGGCGGCATCGCGCGCTGGCGGCCTGCCAAGGGCGTGGAGGTGACAGGCTTCTTCAGCCGCTACGACTATTTCGACGAGGAGACGACTCCGGTGATCTTCACTTCCGGCGCCTTCCTCCCCCGCCGCATCGCCCGCAACCGCTTCTACGGGCAGCACTGGGCCGACTGGGCGGGACATCCGCAGAATTTCGGCGCCATGGCGAAGGTCGATCGCGGGCCGTGGCAAATCGGGCTGGGCCTGTTCTCCTCTCGCTTCACCATCGACCAGTTCGGGGCAAACCTCTTCGCGAGAACAGACGCCCATGGCAGGACAGAGCGGCAGGTGCTGTTGGGGCGCGATCAGGTGTCGCAATCCTATTCGGGTGAACTGCTTGTCGAGCGAGAGTTTACCGAGGGCCCGCGCTGCCACCACCTGCTGGCCTCGGCGCGCTTTCGCCGCGTGGACGATGATCTGGGCGGCTTTGCCTTTCGCAGCCTTGGCCCTGGCGCGATCGATGTCGCAGATTCGGTGCCTGAGCCGGATGTGGCTTTTGGCGCGCTCACCCGCGACGAGATACGCCAGGAGACCGGCGCGCTCGGCTATGAAATGCAGTGGCAGGGCCTGAGAGAGATCAATTTCGGTCTGCAGAAGACCCGATACCGCAAGAAGGTGCGCGCGCCCGGCCTTGCGCCCTCCGCCAACGCCGACAGCCCGATCCTCTGGAATGCCTCGGCGGTGCTGACCGCGATGGATGGCATTGTGCTTTACGCCGCCACCACCCGCGGGCTCGAGGAAAGCGGCACCGCGCCATCCTTTGCCGCCAACGCCAACCTGTCCCTGCCCGCGCTGCGCACCCGGCAGGTCGAGGCGGGGGTGCGCTGGACGCTGACGAAGGACGTCAAGCTGATCGCAGGTCTGTTCGATGTGCGCCGTCCCTATTTCGAGCTCGACGCCGACAATGTCTTCCGGGTGCTGGGCGATGTGAAGCATAGGGGGCGGAGATTTCGCTCACCGCCAAGCCCCTGCCAGGCCTTAACGTGATTGCAGGTGCAATGCTGATGCGCCCCCGCGTTACCGGCGAGGCGGTCGAGCAAGGCCGCTTGGGCGAACGCCCGCTGGGCCGCGTGGGCACGACCCTCGACCTCAGGGTCGATTATCAGCCACCCGCCCTGGATGCCCTGTCGGTCGATCTGGGTATCAACTACACCGGTGACCGAGCGGCGCGGATCGACAACAGCCTGTTCATTCCCGAACGGGCGACTATCGATCTGGGCACGCGCTACCGCTTCAAGCTGGGGCGCAGCCCCGCCGAGGTGCGCGCGCAGATTGCAAACCTGACCAACACCTTCGGGTGGAACGTCACCGGCGGCGGTGGTTTCCAGTTCATCCCCTCGCGCAGATTCAACCTGTCGCTGTCGGCGGATTTTTGAGTTTTGTCTCTCGCGTCCCAGACAGCCAGCGCAGATATCAAACCTGCTTCCGACCTCTGCATTGCGGACATTCGCTAATCCACTCAGTTCGAGCCATGAGCGTGGCCAAAATGCGATCCTGAAAGCCGTATGGCGTCTGTGGATGGCTCCCGCGTTGCAAGCATAAAGTGATGATCAGGTGATGGGTCGGGTGCAGTCGTCTGTCCGGCCTGTTGATGCAGTCGGCATGGACTGCTGGCCCTGATGGGGTCCGCGAACATGGTCCCGATCGGCTTTGCAGGCTGTAACGCCTTCGCCATTCGTTGGGTTGTCCTTGTTCCCGGTCCGACCGGTTCGTTCCATCACATCGCTTTGCTCTCACAACGTCGTGAAGCTGATCTCCTCAGCTAAGCTCTTGATCTCTCATGCAGCCAGTATCGGCGCATGACCGCGCTCGAAGACTCCGCCCCGCGCCATGATCGCCCATGCGATCCGCGCCATCTTGTTGGCGATGGCAACCGAGGCGACGCGCGCGGGCTTTCTGGCGAGTAGAGCAACAAAGCGCGGATCGACCGTCTCGGGCTTGCTCCTGGCAGATCGGATCAATGCGGTTGCACCGACAACGAGCAGCTGGCGCAGATAGTTGTCGCCCATCTTGGTGATCCGCCCGAGGCGTTCCTTGCCACCGCTCGATCGCTGGCGCGGTGTCAGCCCCAGCCAGGCTGCGAACTGTCGTCCCGACTTGAACTGTGCGGCGTCGCCTACCGATGCGGCGAGCGCAGTAGCGCCAACGGGTCCGATGCCAGGGATCGTTGCAAGGCGCCGGGCCCGTTCGTCACTGCGCTGCAGAGCAGCAAGACGAAGATCGAGCTTGCGCAACTGTGTGTGCAGTTGGAGCACCTGCCCGGCTAGCACACCGACGACGTTCGCCGCTTCGTCCGGCAGATCTAGCTCGGCCTCACCATCGACGATCTTTCGCGCCATCTGCAACGCCTTTTCAACGCCGACCGGGATCGCAATGCCGAGCTCGGCAAGCACGCAGCGCATCATGTTGACCAGCTGCGTGCGCTGCTTGATCAGCAGGCTGCGCGCACGGTGGATCGACAGCGCGGCCTGCTGCTCGCGCGATTTGATCGGCACGAACCGCATCGTCTGGCGCGTCACCGCTTCGCAGATCGCCTCGGCATCGGCAGCGTCGTTCTTGCCGCGCTTCACGTAAGGCTTCACGTAAGACGCCGGCATCAGCCGAACTTCGTGCCCGAGCTTCGTCAGCTCGCGCGCCCAGTGATGCGACGTCCCGCAGGCCTCGGCGCCCACCAGGCACGGCGGTAGCTTTGCGAAGAACGGCAAGACCTGCGCTCGCCGCAGTGTCTTGCGGAGCACCACCTCACCGGTGGCGCTCACGCCGTGAACCTGAAAAACATTCTTGGCCAGATCGAGGCCGATTGTGCTAATCTCCATGACGGGTGGCTCCTTTGCTCGGGTTTGCATGACAGCAACCCATATTGGCACCAAGATGCCGTGAGCGGGAGCCATCCACCTCATCCGCTTTTGGCTGTAGCAGACGTCATCGCGAACGATCGGGAACGACCGAGACTGTGAAGGGTTTCGGGCGCTTGCGTACGAAAGCCTCCAGTGCAGGAACCCGCGGGCCCCGCGCGCAGGTCTATGGGTAAAGCGGCTTTGGGATGGTTTTTGCGGGTAAGCGCAGCCGATCCGGCGGTGTCGCTGTTGGCCTGATCAACGTGATTTTGTGCGGTGTCAGACTGCTAGCGGCGTTGGTTTTGCTGGCCAGTGTGCCCTGCGCCCGGCTTAAATCCGGGATGGGCACGCGCTGGGTCATCGGTCGGGACACCATGGGTCCGACCGTCGTGCAGGGCGAGCCATGCCGGATCATGGCGCGTGTCTCCGGGCCGAGGATACTGGGGGTGGCGGTGCACGCGGTTGGTAGCAACGGGCAAAGGTCTCGATGATGGTCATGTGCCCGCCGCAGCATGGGCATGGCGGGCGATGGTCGGGCGGTTCTTCCGGTTCGGGCTCCTCGACCGGCGCAGCGCCCCCCAGGAGACTGCGGGCGAGCGCCATGGCGTCCTTGTGCGTCGAACTGGCGAGCAGGCCGTAATGCCGGATGCGATGGAAGCCGCGCGGCAGGACGTGGATCAGGAAGCGGCGGATGAACTCGTCCGTCGCCAGCGTCATGACCTGCTGGCGTTCAGCCCCGCTGCGACGGTAATCCTTGTAACGGAACGTCACGCTGGCATCGTCGAAGGCAAGGAGCCGCTGGTTCGAGATGGCGACGCGGTGGGTGTAGCGCGAGAGATAGGCCAGCACCGCCTGCGGCCCGGCAAAAGGCGGTTTGGCGTAGACCACCCAGCGCTTCTTCCGGATCGGCGACAGATGCCGGAGGAAGACCTTGCGTGTCGCGAGGCCCGCCAAGGTGTTGAAGAAGGCCAGCTTGCCGGCATCGTACAATGCCAGCAGCCGGGTGAGGAACAGCCGGCGGAACAATGCGCCCAGCACACGCACTGGTAGAAGGAACGCCGGGCGCGACGAGACCCACCGCTTGCCGTCTGGCGTGATACCCCCGCCGGGCACGATCATGTGCACATGCGGGTGATGGGTCAGTGCCGATCCCCACGTATGCAATACGGCGGTGATGCCGACGCGCGCGCCGAGGTGCCTGGGATCGGCGGCGATGGTCAGCATCGTGTCCGCAGCCGCGCGGAACAGCAGGTCATAGACCACCGCCTTGTTCTGCCACGCGATATCCGCGACCTCGGCCGGCAGCGTGAACACGACGTGGAAGTATCCCACGGGCAGCAGATCGGCCTCGCGCGCGGCCAGCCAGGTGCGCGCCGCCGCACCCTGGCACTTGGGGCAATGCCGGTTGCGGCAGGAGTTGTAGGCGATCCGCCAGTGCCCGCAGTCGTCGCAGGCCTCGACGTGACCGCCAAGGGCTGCGGTGCGGCAGGTCTCGATCGCCGTCATGACCTTGAGCTGGCCGAGGCTCAGATGGCCGGCATGGGCTGCGCGATACGCGGGCCCGGCACTCCGCAAGATGTCGGCGACCTCGATCGAGGTGCGCACCGGTTCAACCGGGCGGCGATGCCGTTCACTGTGAAGGGTTTCGGGCGCTTGCGTACGAAAGCCTCCAGTGCAGGAACCCGCGGGCCCCGCGCGCAGGTCTATGGGTAAAGCGGCTTTGGGATGGTTTTTGCGGGTAAGCGCAGCCGATCCGGCGGTGTCGCTGTTGGCCTGATCAACGTGATTTTGTGCGGTGTCAGACTGCTAGCGGCGTTGGTTTTGCTGGCCAGTGTGCCCTGCGCCCGGCTTAAATCCGGGATGGGCACGCGCTGGGTCATCGGTCGGGACACCATGGGTCCGACCGTCGTGCAGGGCGAGCCATGCCGGATCATGGCGCGTGTCTCCGGGCCGAGGATACTGGGGGTGGCGGTGCACGCGGTTGGTAGCAACGGGCAAAGGTCTCGATGATGGTCATGTGCCCGCCGCAGCATGGGCATGGCGGGCGATGGTCGGGCGGTTCTTCCGGTTCGGGCTCCTCGACCGGCGCAGCGCCCCCCAGGAGACTGCGGGCGAGCGCCATGGCGTCCTTGTGCGTCGAACTGGCGAGCAGGCCGTAATGCCGGATGCGATGGAAGCCGCGCGGCAGGACGTGGATCAGGAAGCGGCGGATGAACTCGTCCGTCGCCAGCGTCATGACCTGCTGGCGTTCAGCCCCGCTGCGACGGTAATCCTTGTAACGGAACGTCACGCTGGCATCGTCGAAGGCAAGGAGCCGCTGGTTCGAGATGGCGACGCGGTGGGTGTAGCGCGAGAGATAGGCCAGCACCGCCTGCGGCCCGGCAAAAGGCGGTTTGGCGTAGACCACCCAGCGCTTCTTCCGGATCGGCGACAGATGCCGGAGGAAGACCTTGCGTGTCGCGAGGCCCGCCAAGGTGTTGAAGAAGGCCAGCTTGCCGGCATCGTACAATGCCAGCAGCCGGGTGAGGAACAGCCGGCGGAACAATGCGCCCAGCACACGCACTGGTAGAAGGAACGCCGGGCGCGACGAGACCCACCGCTTGCCGTCTGGCGTGATACCCCCGCCGGGCACGATCATGTGCACATGCGGGTGATGGGTCAGTGCCGATCCCCACGTATGCAATACGGCGGTGATGCCGACGCGCGCGCCGAGGTGCCTGGGATCGGCGGCGATGGTCAGCATCGTGTCCGCAGCCGCGCGGAACAGCAGGTCATAGACCACCGCCTTGTTCTGCCACGCGATATCCGCGACCTCGGCCGGCAGCGTGAACACGACGTGGAAGTATCCCACGGGCAGCAGATCGGCCTCGCGCGCGGCCAGCCAGGTGCGCGCCGCCGCACCCTGGCACTTGGGGCAATGCCGGTTGCGGCAGGAGTTGTAGGCGATCCGCCAGTGCCCGCAGTCGTCGCAGGCCTCGACGTGACCGCCAAGGGCTGCGGTGCGGCAGGTCTCGATCGCCGTCATGACCTTGAGCTGGCCGAGGCTCAGATGGCCGGCATGGGCTGCGCGATACGCGGGCCCGGCACTCCGCAAGATGTCGGCGACCTCGATCGAGGTGCGCACCGGTTCAACCGGGCGGCGATGCCGTTCGCTTGGGGCCTTCCATCAGGCTGAAGATGCGGTCGAGCGGGCTCGCCACCGCCTGCATCGTCCTGGTCGATACCTTGGTGTAGATGGCGGTGGTACCGATCTTGGTGTGCCCAAGCAGGACCTGGATCACGCGGATGTCGACATCCTGCTCGAGCAGGTGAGTGGCAAAGCTGTGGCGCAGGGTATGCGGGCTCACGCGTTTGCGGATCCCGGCGAACTCAGCCGCCTCATGCACGGCGCGGTGCAACTGGCGTGCCGAGATCGGGTCGGTGCAACTGCGCCCCGGGAATAACCAGCCGTGCGGTAACATGACCCCGCGCCGCTTGCCTTCACGCCACCATTGCCGAAGCAGATCCAGCAGATGCGGCGAGAGCATGGCGTTACGATCCTTGCGCCCCTTGCCCTGCTCGACCCGGATCAGCATGCGCGTGCTGTCGATATCGTCAACCTTCAGGTGGGCAATCTCGGACACGCGCAGACCCGCGCCATAGGCCACGCCGAACGCTGCCTTGTACTTGATGCCCGGTGCAGCCTCGATCAGCCGCGCAGCCTCCTCGACGCTCAGAACCTCGCGCAGCTTGGGTGTGCAGCGAACGACAACAAGTCCCAGTGCCATCTCCGGCCGCTTGAGGGTTATACCGAACAGGAAACGCAATGCCGATACAGCCCCGTTGATGGTTGCTGGACTGATGGCACGCTCATGCTGAGCGATCTGATAGCGCCGGAGGTCTTCGATCGTGGCCGTATCGGGTGGTCGGCCGAGAAACGCGGCAAATGACCGGACGTGCCGGATATAGTCCTTCTGCGTGTGCTCCCCAAAGCTACGCATCGTCATGTCCTGCAACATACGCTCGCGCAAGGCATTGTTCGGGGCAGCGGTAGTGATGGTATCCATGGTGCGTTCCTTTCCGTTGAAGGAACTCCACCCTCACAAGCGACTTCGCCGCTCTCAAAGCCTCAACAATACTACGCTACGTCACCCCAAGCGACTCTCCCGCGAAGCGGGTTCGTGCCATGGGTCGAGAGCCGCCAACTGCTAAGTGGCAGATGCAACGGCAGCTTTCCAACACCTCGTGTCTGGAACCCGCCATTCAGACATCGACACCGAAGCGATAACTGGCTGCAGCAATCAGGCCATGGACGCGGCTTCCTTGATGGCGCGCCGGATGCTCATATAGGTCGCGCAACGACACAGATTGCCGCTCATTGCCTCGTCGATGGCAGCGTCATCCGGGGTCGGATTGTCCCGCAGCAGAGCGGTCGCCGCCATGATCTGGCCGGACTGGCAATAGCCGCACTGGGGCACATCATTGGCAATCCATGCCTTGCGAATGGCAGCGGCTGCGCCGCCTTCAACGCCCTCGATCGTCGTGATCTTGGCGCCGTCGAGCGAATCGTGCGGGGTGATGCAGGCGCGGGTCGGTTGGCCGTCGACATGAACGGTGCAGGCGCCGCACTGGGCGACCCCGCAGCCGAACTTGGTGCCGGTCATCTGCAGGTGGTCGCGTAGCACCCACAACAGCGGCGTGCCCGGCGCAGCATCGACGGTTTCGGATTTGCCGTTGATCTTCAGAGTAATGGCCATGCTTGCCTCCTTGTCCTACGCGGTCGGCCGTGCGGGCAGGATGAGCTTGCTGCCCTCTGGCCCGATGAACGGCAGCGTGCGCAGCCGGTGTCCGGTCGCGGCGAATATCGCATTGGCGAGCGCAGGCGCAGCTGGCGGCGTTGGGGGTTCACCGACCCCGCCGGGGGGCGCGTTTGACGCGATGATCTCCACCTTGAACTCCCGCGGTGCCTCGCCCATCCGCATCAGCCGCCAGCTCGGGAAATTGTCCTGTACGACTGCGCCGTTCTTCGCGGTGATCGCACCGTAGAGCGCGTTCGACAGACCGTAGATCGTGCCGCCTTCCATCTGTGCGCGCACATGGCGCGGATTGATCACGGTTCCCGCATCCACTGCAAGCCACACGCCCGGAATGCGGATCGTGCCGTCAGCGCCCACCGCCACTTCGATCACCGTGGCGACATAGGTTAAAAACGAGCGGTGAACCGCAATCCCCAGGCCCCGGCCTTTGGGCAGTTTGCGTCCCCATTTGGCCATGGCCGCAGCCTTTTCCGCGACGTGCCGCAAGCGACCGGTATCGATCGGATAATCCTCGAGCGAGCCACCGTAATTGCCGTATTCGGCGCCTTCGGTGCCCGGGTCCAGCTTGCGCGCCGGGCCGATCAGCTCGAGCAGATAGTCCTTCTGATCGCGCCCGGCGGCATAAGCGAGTTCGGCAGCGAAGCTCTGCACCGCAAAGGCGTGGTAGATGTTGGCGACAGAGCGCAGCCAGCCGATGCGGAGATGGGCCTTGGCATCGCCCGATTCGACCTGCAGGTTGGGCATGGCGAACGGCACATCCGTCGCACCCATGCTCAACTCGCCGTCGCTCGGCTCGTTCACCGCATTGTCGAAGGTCGAGCTGATCGGCGGAAAGACCGTGCGATGCAACCACGCGGTGCATGTGCCGTCCATGTCGAGCCCGGCCTCACAATATTGCGCGCTGACCGAGTGATAATAGCCATGCTGCACATCATCTTCGCGTGTCCAGGTTACCTTGACCGGCTTGCCGACCTCGCGCGCGATCAATGCCGCCTCGATCACGAAATCGGGCTTCGACTTGCGCCCGAAGGCCCCGCCCAGCCAGGTCGGTGTGACCTTGATGTTCTCCTTGGCGATCCCCAGCGCCTTGGCGAGCGTCTCGCGCGTGCCTTGTGGGTCCTGAACGCAGGCCCAGCATTCGAGCCGATCGCCGTCCCACTCTGCGGTCGCACTCGGCGGCTCCATCGGCGACTGGTTGAGGTGCGGCGCGTAATATTCCGCCGCGACCCTTGTTTTCGCCGAAGCGAGCGCTGCCGCCACATCGCCGCGCGCGCGGCGCACCTTGCCGCTGCTGCGTGCCGTGGCCAGCAACTGCCTGGCATAGCTTTCCGAATCATAGCCGGCATTGGGTCCGTCCTGCCATGCGATCTCCAGCGCGCGGCGTCCTTCAATTGCGGCCCAGGTATCGCGTGCGACCACCGCCACGCCGCCCAGTGCCTGGAACTCGGCTGGCGGCTTGGCATCGGGCAGGCGCACTGTGCTCAGCACACCTGCGACCGCGCGCGCTTTCGTGTCGTCGACGCTGCCGACCCGGCCGAACAGCTGCGGCGGCCGGGCGACCACCGCATGGACCATACCCGGACGTTGAACATCGATCCCGTAGGTGCTCTGCCCCGTGACGATGCGCGGCACCGTCAGCGAGGGAATTTCGCTGTTGATGTAGCGCCATTGCTTGGGGGTCTTGAGCTTGATGTCGGCCTCGGCGGGTATCTCGAGCCGCCCGGCCAGTTCGGCCAGATTGCCATAGGACAAAGTGTCGCTGTTCTGCGTATTGCTGACCAGACCGCCCTTGGCCGAGCATTGATCCTGCGGCAGTTTCCAGTAGAGCGCGGCGGCAGCAACCAGCATCTGCCGCATGGCTGCCCCAGCGACCCGCAACCGGTGGAAATTGAAACGCACCGATCGCGAACCATCGGTGTTCTGGTCGCCATAGCGCTCGTGCCCTTCGGCCTGAACGATCTCGACCTTGGCCCAGTCGGCCTCGAGCTCATCGGCCACGATCTGCGCCATCGAGGTCCAGACCTGCTGACCCATCTCCGAACGGTGGCAGGTGATCTTGACCGCACCATCCTTGTCGATCGCGATCCAGAGCGCCGGCGTGGCGTCGCCGCCATTCACTTCGGTCAGCGGGCTGGGCCCGGCATCGGGCAGTTCGAAGGCGCCCGCGTCGATCTTGGGCTCGACATAGCTCGAGCATCCTGCCAGCGCCACGCCGAGGACGAAAAGCCCCGTCCCGCCAACAAAGGCGCGGCGGCTCAGATTGACATAGGGGCTGGACTCATCACTCGCACCGCCCGTCTGTTGGGCAGGAATGATACCGAGATCGCGCATCAACATCGGCGTTTTTCCTTCAGCCAAATCGCAACGTCGCGTCCGGCCAGATGATGTTGATCGACGCAAAGCCAGATGGCAACAGTGCTTGGTCAGATATCGCACCATAACACTCGCTTCAGGTTGATCGGCATCGATGAATGACCTTGCCAGCGAATGCACGGTCAGGTCGGGTCGGTGGACACCTGTCGCAAGGACCTGAAGCGCGGGGCTGGATAATGCGGCGTTGGCGACCGGCCCGACCTCGCCTCACCTTGCCAAAAGCTGCCATTCGCATTCTCTACCAGTCATCGGTCAGAGCATAGCTGGTGCGCTGCCCCGAAAGCGGGATGAGGCTCAAGCAGCGCGGCACGATGCGTGACACTTGGCGTCGCCAGTACACCACCAGGCATTGCCGCCGGATCATGCGTGCATAATGCCATCGCGACCCCGTGCCGAAATACGCGGCTGGCGAAGGCCCTGGTACGCACCGCCGTTTCGCGCTTGCCCGCCTTTTCGATCTTTTTGAGCACAGCCAACAGCTCTGCGGGCTCAACCGCGTCGATAGGACGAGGACCGATGGTTGGCGTCAAATGCAAGAGATGTCAGCGTGCTTTCTCGATGGTGACCTCCGCCTTTTGGCTGGCAACAAACCGAACTGCAATCAGGTCCTCTGCAACCGACTGAAAGCTGGCGTCAGCCGACAGGCGCGCCCTGATCTTCTCCATTTTGCGGGAATGCAGCGGATCGTCGCCTGCCCTGATCATTTTGCGGACATCGTCACGGCGTTCGCGTGCGTCGGTTAGCGACACCTCAGGCCAGCTTCCAGGCGACAACCTCTTTCGGATCCGTGAACCTGTATTTCACGAACCAGTGCTTCGAACCGTTCGGCCGAATCTCAAGATAGAGGCCTTTGTCGTCGGACTTGCGGTAGACCGTATCAATCGGCTGATACCCTCTGATTTCTCCGGCTTTGAGAGACATTTGGGGGCACCCCGCTTTTTCCTGTCGCAGTGCCCCCAATTGTGCCCCCAAATTAACGAAATCTGGGGACACAATTGGAACAAAGCGAGATTCCAGTCACGAACAAAATAGCTCGAAACCCTCAGAAAATCAACGTTTTGGGACACTTTGGGAAGGGGTGGTGGTGCGCTTACGGGACCCTCACAATCCATTTAAACATTTGAGTTAAAACGCTTAACTGGCTCACGCCTCCAACTTTGCCCCCAATTGTGCCCCCAAAATTCTTCTAACCATTTGATTTCAAGTGAGTTTGAGTCCGAAATTGTGACTGACTTCGGCAAACCTTGGCCCCTTGGCCACTGATGCAGGAGCCAATTTTGTCGCAATACAACGATCCATTTTTGACGGGTTTTCCGCTGGCGAAAAATGTCGATCTCTTCCGATCGCATGGCTGTTGATGGGTCGCTGCACGAACCCGCTTCGCGGGAGTGGTGTTTGGGGTGAAGCTAAGCTGACGGCGCGGGCGCAGCGCCTGGATTGAACAGTGTCCGTGGTGGGCAGACCATTTCGACTCCTTCAACCTGAGGAGTCGAACGATGAACGAGCTTATAGCGATCGGTACGGTCAGCCCGCTGCGCCAGCGGTTGATCGAGGACATGAACATGCGGCGCTTCAGCCGCGAGACGCAGCGCAACTATATCCGCGATGTTGGACGTTTCGCCACATGGCTGGGACGCTCGCCGCACACGGCAACTGCAGAGGATCTGCGGCGCTTCCAGATCGACCAACGCGAGACCGGCGTTCCGGTGCCGACGATGAACAGCATAGTTGCAGCGCTGCGGTTCTTCTTCACCCACACGCTGGATCGGCCCGATCTGGCGCGCAAGCTGGTGCGCACTTCGCACGCCCGCAAGATCCCCGTGGTGCTGACCCAGGACGAGGTGAAGCGGTTGCTGGAGGCCACGACCTGCCTCAAGCATCAGGCAGCGCTGTCGGTTGCCTATGGCGCGGGACTGCGCGTCGGCGAGGTCTCGGCGCTCAAGGTGCGCGACATCGACAGCAAGCGCATGGTGCTGCGTATCGAGCGTGGCAAGGGTGGCCGATATCGCAACGCCATGCTGCCCGAAGGCCTGCTCGTGCTGCTGCGCGAGTGGTGGCGCGCCGGACGACAACAGGGCGTGTTGCATGCAGACAGCTGGCTTTTCCCAGGCAGAAGCGCGCTGCTGCCGATCAGCACCCGGCAGCTGTATCGCGTCGTCGTCGAGGCAGCCGAGGCAGCGGACATCACAAGGCGGGTCGGCCCGCACACCTTGCGGCACAGCTTCGCCACCCATCTGCTGGAGGACGGGGTCGATATCCGCGTCATCCAGGCGTTGCTGGGCCATGCCAAGCTTAACACCACCGCTTTCTACACACAGGTGGCAACCAAGACGATGCGAGCGGTGATCAGTCCGCTCGACAGGCTGGCCTTGACCTCATCCACCGCGCAGGTGCCCGACGGCTGAGGCCCGGTGCGCACCTCCATAGAGGTGGCCGACATCTTCCGCGTTGCAGGGCCTGGCTATCGCATTGCCCATGCCGGGCATCTGAGCCTGCACCAGCTCAAGATCATGTCGGCCGTCGAGCATTGCCGCACCGCTACAATGGGCGGTCACGTCGAAGCCTGCACAGACTGCGGGCATTGGCGGATCGCCTATAACAGCTGTCGCAACCGGCATTGCCCCAAGTGCCAGGGAGCAGCCGCGCGTACCTGGCTGGCCGAGCGCGAGGCCGACCTGTTGCCGGTGGGCTATTTCCACGTCGTGTTCACGCTCCCGGCACAGGTCAGCGCCATTGCGTTCCACAACAAGGCGCTGCTCTATGACCTGCTGTTCAAGGCCGCCTCCCAGACGATGCTGACCATCGCCGCCGACCCCAGGCATCTGGGCGCACGTATCGGCATTACCGCTGTACTCCACACCTGGGGCTCGGCGCTTACCCATCATCCGCATGTCCATATGATCGTGCCCGGCGGCGGTATCGCGCGTGATGGCGAGCGCTGGATATCTGCGCGCCCGGCCTTTCTTCTGCCCGTCCGTGTCCTGGGCGCCCTGTTCCGCCGCCTGTTCCTCACGCGGCTGATCGCGCTCCACGATGCCGGCAAGCTCGGGTTCTTCGGCAGCCTGGCGCATCTCGCCGAGCGGCGGGCCTTTCTGCGTCATCTGTCACCGGTCCGCAGAAAGCGCTGGGTGGTCTATGCCAAGCCGCCCTTTGCAGGACCTGAGGCGGTGCTCGCCTATCTGGCGCGCTATACCCACCGCGTCGCCATCTCGAACAGCCGCATCCTCCGCTTCGACAGTGAAGGCGTCACGTTCCGCTACAAGGATTATCGCCGCAATGGCGCGCAGCGCCAGCAGGACATGACCTTAGGCGCCGACGAGTTCATCCGTCGCTTCCTGCTGCACAACCTGCCACGCGGGTTCCACCGGATACGCCATTACGGGCTGCTGGCCGGTGCGACCCGCAAGGCCCATCTCGAACACGCCCGCCGACTGCTGGCGGTTGCGCCACCTGCCATCGATGACACGGCTGTCGATCCGCCGGACCATCGGCCACCGTGCCCGTGCTGCGGTGGCAGCATGGTCATCATCGAGACTTTCGAGCGCAGATATCAGCCGCGCGCACCACCGCATCCTGTCAACGCATCCGGGAGAACATCGTCGTGACCCGGCACGGCCTGCCTTCAACCGGCCCCGAAGCGACCGTGCTTCGGGGAGCACAGAGCACTGCGCCATCACCCACCAAAAGCAGACCTGCGCCCTCCAAAATCGGACGGTCCGATTTACGGCAACCCGCTCGTCACCCCAAAAGCAGCCAGTCCGCTTTCAGTTCCGTCCGCTTATCGGCAGCACCCACCGCTGCTCCCACAAGCCCAAAATCGAAATCCCCATAGACATCAGCACCTGACGACCGCGGGTTCGGGCACCGTCGACTTTCCGACGCCTCACGGCGTCCGAAACTCTAAACGGAAGGAGACCGGCCGGTTCTGGGTCCAAAGGCCGCGGAAGCTGCCAATCAACCTCACCTTTTCGGACGACGATTACGGACCCAGCCTGCCTTCGCTCGCGAAGCGTAACCGATCGTGCGGCTGATTGCGATGCGGCGTCCTCGGATGAAGCCCTCATCGCTTGCCTGCATGGAGAAGCGATCTGCGAATGCGGGTTGAATGCCTTCAGAGTAAATTCGCTACGCCCCAGACCAACTCTCGCCCAAGCTTTCTGAAAGAACGGCGAAGCCTGGTCTGGCGTCACGCCAAGCATGTCGAAATTAATGCTGACTAGAAGGTTTAGCGATCGGCCGTTATCGCGGCGGCGCAAGGTTCGGATTTAGTCGCTTGTTGGATAATGGCGTAATCAGGAATTGAATTTACCAAGCGCGGTCATCATCTGTTTGCGAACCGGCTCTGGATAAGTCGATACACTTTGTTCTATCTTGCGGAGATAGTTCCGCCCGCTTCCGCTCGAATTGAGGTACCCCAAGACCTTGCTCGTGATGCCTGTATCAAGCGCTGCCCGCAAAAGTTCTGCGGGCTCCCAACTGGATTTGACGAAGGCGTCCACGATCCCGTCGCGCGCGGACTTGGCCCGGTCCCAATCCGTGAAGATGGCGATTGGCGCCATAAGAAAGGCGGCAAAAAGACCGAATGGATCGTCCGGGGAGCGCGTCTTTTTGGACAGGCGCGCGTGAACGACGGGAAATGCCGCCGCGACAAGAGCTCCCGCTGGCTCCTGCAGGCGCGCCAACCCATAAGCTAGGGCAGCATCGGCGCTGCGCACCATGGCCTCTGGATGTTTCCGGCGCGCTTCCCGAAGCAAAGCAGCCCAGCCATCATAGCCTTCGCGTCCGTATCCGCCCGAACGTCGCTCGGTTAGCCTCAAGGTCAACTCGTCAACCTTAGCAGCGAAACGACTTGAGGAAGTAGACCGTGCTATCGCGGCAACATTGCCGCCTACCTGCTTGGCGCTGAGCGCCGTCGAGGTCGCAGCAGACAATATCTTTCCGGCATCGGCCAACTCTAAAAGCGGCCCAACAAGGTCGGACGAGGTACGCGGATCGAGAGTGAGGAGTTGATCGAGGACACTAATCGTGATTTCGATGCGCTCGCCGGCAGGAAGCTCGGGCAAGGCACGTCGCAGAATTGCCGCTGTGGACGCAGCATTCGCAGGCAGCAGGCGTAGGACACGTGCGAGTGAGGCCGAGGTCGCTGGCAGGCCGCCGATTGCCGCCTCAAGAAACGCGTCTTTCCTCCGTCCGCTGCGCAGTGTGTCGCGAAGGTCGGCGTCGGACCATTTGTTCATCAGTTCGACAAGAAGCGGTGACAGACGCTTGGGATCACGTTCCAGAGCATCGATCAGCCAAGTCGCTCCCGTGGCATCGCTGACAAGCTGCAACAGGAGAAAGTTACCGTCCGATACCGGACGGGTTCCCAGCGCGAGATCCCGAAGCTTTTTCTGCGCGGCGACCGACCGGGATTGATCGACGAGGACATTGAGCAGTTCCCCTCGTTTGGCGGCGGGGTTTGTCAAAGACGCTTCGGCGAGAAGTGGGAAATTCTCTTTCGGCGCATTCAAGAGCGCGACGCGCAGCAACGGAGCGGCGACCCCATGCATTGCGCCGCGAGCGATTCCTGCCGCGGATCTTATCGCGGCACGTTTGTCATCGGCCAAGACGGCAGCGAGATATTGCGACCGCGCCTTATCGCTATTCGAGGTAAGCGAGGCCGCAACAACAGTCGCAAAGGCGGTATTCTCGGCCATCAAGGACACGGTGGCCTCGGACGACAGGTCTTGGAGAACCAAATTGAGGCTTTCTGGAGCAAGGTCCGCCAATCCTCGAGCAACAGCAGGTCGCAACAAGTGCGGAACGGGCAGGAGTACCCCTTCGGCCTTTCCCTCGGAGAGAATTTGGGGAGCCGAGCTGGCCAGCCGCCGCGCCGCCCTCAAGACTTCGCGGATGACCGAATAGGGCACGTCGGCACCGAATTTGCGAACAAGCAGCTGAATAAATGCCCACTCCTCGGCTGGCTCCAAATCGTGGACGTGGCCGACTGCGCCGATCACCAACCGGGCGAAGTCCGGCACACTCCACGGGTTGCGCCCGAGCGAATTCAGCACGTCGAACATGCCAAGAATCGACTGCGGCGACTGATCCGCTTTGGATTTGAGATCCGACCAGATGAGCGCGAGACGTAGCGACGAGCCGTCACTGCGGCCCTCCGACGTCAGAGCACCGATATCGTCGAGGGCGCTGAGCTTCGGATGAGGGTCCAGGAAAATCTGGTTCGCAATCTGAAGCGTCCAGCTGTGCCTGGGCGCGGCAGGCTGGCGCGAGGCGCCAACTGTCCGCCCTACCCATTTTGCAAACCGAGACCGCGAATTTTCGGGCGCGAACACAAGATCGAATTCGCGATCGCTAAGCGATCTCGGCGCCAGCGCATACGTGCAGATTGCGAGAGTGGACCGCCGCGAGGGCCAGAGGGCTTCGAGCAGCCGCCCGGCAATCAGGTCGGTGCTTTCAAACCCAAAAGCGACGGTTGGCGCACCGCGTTCGAGAAACAACGCTTCGACGATTTCCGTAAGCTTCGCGTCTTGGAGCGGCGGCCATGTTCCCTCGTCAGTCGTATCGATCTCAACCTTATTCTCACTGATCGCACGATCGTCGAGCGAAGCGAGCAGCCCACGCAAGGGGATCGTCCCCCAAAGCGTCGCAGGAACAATCAGGCTGCGGGTAAAGACGGTGCCCGATCGCGGCGCGTCATGATCCTGCCACGTTCGCCCGGCGACATGAAACTGCCCGCTCGGCAACGGGTAGATTGTCAGATATGGCTCGAAGCGTTCGCCCGGGCGAGGAGAGCCGCTGGCGTCGGACAGTTTGTCGACGAGATCCTGGTCGCGCGGTGAGAGCGCGATCGTCGATGCGAGCAATTGGTGGCCGCGCCTGTAACCATGCCATTGTTGATCGATTAGCATCAGTCTGGATTCGGAAATCGAAGCACCCACGAGATGGGGCGGGTGATGTCGCGGTCGGTTTGTACCTCGCTGGCAGTGGCGTCAACGATATATCCTCGCTCGACGATGTCACCATCCAGATATTCCGCCTTGAACGTCTCGTCAGAAAGTTCTCCGCCGACCACGCTGGCGGCGAATATTCCGATTTCGAGACCGCGGGAGTTCGCTATCTTTCCTCCAAGCAAGGGATATTCGCGATCGAGAAACGCGCGCGGACCTGCCGCGCGTGTGTGAGCATCCAGCCGGTCCCAGGCCGTGATGACCAGTCCTACCCGCGGCGTTTCCCCATCGGAGCGATCGAGATTTTCGTCGAGCAATCGGAGAAATTCGCAGAGCATTACCTGCGTTGGCAGAGCAAACTGCCGTTCGTCCCCTTCGCCGACCAAGGCAAGCATCTCGGGAGCGTTGAGCCAGTCAAGAGGCGCCACATTCAGGTCCGACAATATGCGCACGAAGAGCAGCGCGCCGTTCGCAGCGCGGACACGGTCGAGCCACTCTTGGGAAATCTGGGCGGACTTTGCAATGTCGTCCCAGGTTTCGCCCGAAACGTCTGGCACCGACAGATGCGCTTCGCTGTCGTCAACCTTGCTGCGGATTTCTATCATGATTTCGCCGCTGAGCTCATCCGCGGTATTATGTGAGCGCGGTGCGAACTCACCCTTCATCAGGTAGTCGAGCGCATCCTCGATGTAGCGCATGTCGTCGGGCAGGCGCGTTGCGACGAGAGCGCCATCGCCATCGCGAAAGTGCGCGACGAGCCGCGCGAGATAATTGGTCTTTCCAGTGTCGGGTCCGCCGACCAGGATGATGCTTTTGGTCATGGTCGCGGCTCGCTGTTGGCGTAACGCAGGATGAAACGCGATGCGACCGGCTCCTTGCTGGCCCAGGTGACCGGCCGCTTGCTTGGCTGAGGCAGAGATTCCGAAATGAGCGCCGCGATACCAAGGCCCACCGGAACTTTGCCCTCGCCCGGAAAGGAGGAGATCTCCAGAATGTCGACGGCGGTTGCAACGCCGTCGAATATCGCTTCGAGATTCCGCTTCGTCTTCTCCGGCAGCGCGCCGAGATCGGCGTGCGTCACGACGATTTTGATAGGAGGCATGCCATCCACCATCATCTCAACGAGGCGCCGAAGCAGCGATTTTGCGCGGCTGATTGCGCGCATCCTTTGCGCTGGCTGCCGGAGCTCCATCCCGTTGACGAAGAGCCAGATCACATCGGCCGAATGCAGAAAGTCGAGGCGGTCGACGTGCTTGGTTTCGATCAGCGCGTCGCTCCACTCGCCCGGAAGATCCGGAATGATGAAGTCGATGAGGCCGCCGCTCTCCTGCTTCATTTGAAAATGGAGGAAACCTGCCGAACGACCATCGGTCTGCTCGGTCCGCGCCGTCATTTCATCTGGCGGAGCGGGGCCCCAGCGCCGCGCACCCTGTGTGATCTCCTCAAGTGCCATAAGTGTCAGGCTGTCGGCATATTGGAAGCCCTCGAGCTTTCCGTGCGCCAGGAGCAGGTAAAGACTTACCAAGGCAGCGGTCTTGCCCGCGGCCGGCGTTCCGAGGACGCCAACCAACTGCATCCGCCGCATCGCCATGAGATCGCGGACATCGTCGATGTCCAGCGACAGACTGCCCCAAAGACGTGGCCGCTCGGTCGGCGCTTCGAGTACCGGCGATGTATGATCGTCGTCCTTGCGGCCGCCAGCTGCATCGACGTCTCGAATTCGGAATTCGCAAGTATCGCGATCATTCTCGAGCACGCAAATGCCCGTGTCGCCAACCGTGCATCCTTCCTGTCGGCATCCGCTTGACATATTATATCTTCGCGGCTGGCGTCTGGCAGAGATTGGCGAGCCCGGCTTCAAGGAGCGCCCTCGCGGCCCACTCGTCGCCAGTGATATCCGCCCCGCCTTCACCGGCTCCGCTCGCGATTGCGGTCAGGAGAAGGAAGACCTCAGGGCATTGATCGACGAGGACCCGCCCCGGTATCTTTTCCGCCAGCGGCTCGCGATGGTCGCCCAATCGTTTGAGCAGTGTCGAAAGAGGAAGCGGCTCGACTTCGGCGACGCCCGCCAGCGTGAGGCTACGATGCGCGCTCGCGGGAAGTCGACGCATGAGAATGCCAAGTTCCATTCCCCGAACGACGCCGCGAACACTCGCCTCCAGTCCTTCATAGGCTTTATGCAGCACCGGGCTGCGCCCGCCCTGCGCCCACCAGGCAATATCGAGTTCCTCTCGATCGAGGACGGCATTGTGCTGGAGCGCCTGGATTGCGATGGCAGCGGCCGCAAGTGCTTTGGCAACTTGCCCGAGATCGTCCTCGCCTGCCGCCGGGATGTCCGCAAACACACGCCGTTCGCGGCTATCTTCGGCCCGGCGAAGGCACCAATCGCGTGCGAACTCGAGCACATCTTGGCGGAGCTGCTCGATCTTGGGTTCGGCGAGCGCAGCTTGGCCGGCGAGTGCGGACCAGAGTGCGGCGGCGAGGATGTCGTTCCGGCTAACAGTAGCCGTCGTGTCCCGCCCTTCCAGTACCTCGAACACGCCTGCCGCAGCGATGACAACCACTTCGAGCTCGCGCTCTTCGCGAATGAACGAAGGGGCGTGCTTCTTTATCGCCTCGGCAACAATCGCCCCGAGAGGATCGGGGACCGACCCCGATACGAACGACCGCGCAATCGAGGCACCAAGCTTTACAAGATCGGTAACTCCGGCGGTCTTGCGAAGCTGGGAGGCGACCTCCTTGGCTGCGGCCTTTCGCTTGGTAACGCTTTCGTCCGCCGGCGACGGATCAAAGATTCGCATATATTTTGCAAGGTCAGCCATTCGCACCCCCATCTTCGTCCTTTTTGTTCAGCTCATCCAGCCTGTTGCGCATCATATGGGCCTTGCCGTCGCGGATAGCACGATCGAACAGAATGCGCTCATTCCCGTGCGAAAGCGGCTTGTCCCAATTGTCCGGGATCGCGCCGACCTCGACTAGAAGCCGGAGCCGTTCGGCAGCCGTCAGGTCGCGAAAAAAGCGCAGTATGATGTCAGAATATTCCGCAGGGATATCCCCCATACCGATCGTCCCGTCCGAGGCTTCCTGCAAGATTACCGGCGCTTCGTCCGCTTCGGCAAGCGCAAAGCCCTCGCCAGCGACCGGTTTAGGCGCCTCGCGAAATCGCGGCGACGCAAGCACGACCGATGTCGCATCGGGATCGAGACGCGTCGCGTCCTCCTCGAACTCCATTCTTTCGTTCGACCAGCAGCGTGGGTGGATGGTGACGGCGAGTGCATCTTCTGCTTCGTTCCAACCGAACTCGATGAAGTTAAAGGTGTAGGTATAATCCTCATCAGACCAAGGGGGAACGGTGGCGCCGGCTTCTATTGTCAGAAGGTCGGCTCCTTCGAAGACCTTCTCGACGCGAGCCGACGGATTATGCTCGTGGCCCGTCACGAGCACGCGCGCACGCGATCGGACATATTGCGCTGCCTCGGCTGCGTCGGCCATCCATTTCAGCGGATGATGCGCCAGAACGACGAGTTCCTCGCCCGACGTCCGAGGCAGGACGCGTTGGCGTTCGCCCAACAGCAACTTGCCCTCGACATCATTCTTCGAGCAGGCGAGCGCCGTGTTGAGCCCGACGATCCGGATGTGACGGCCCGGTGCCAGCTCAATTAGGCGGTCACCCGCGCCGCCACCATTCTTGTCGAGGGGGCAATTATAGGCTTCAGAGAATTCGCTGTACGCATGGAAGCGCTTGTAGAGCAGTTCGCGATCATTTTCGTCGCGCAGGAAGACATTGAGTTTCGTCTCGCCTGCTTCTTCAACTTCCTTGAGCAGGTAGGCACCCGCAGAGGAAATCTGACCCCGGTCGATATCGTGGTTGCCGGGTACGACCTGAACATCCGATCGCTCGCAGCCGATGGCGATAGTCAGGCGATCAAGCCACTTGCCCGCCTGCCGATATTCCTCTTCGGTACCGCTGTAAGCGATATCGCCGGTCACCATGACGCCCGAGATGCGCTTCGGAGCGATGGCGGCGGAGAAGACAGCCACGTCGTCCAGCAATCTTTCGCGGACATCCTCGTGCACGTAGAAGAGTGTGCCCTTCTCCTGTCCGAAATGAATATCGGATAGGTGAATCAATATCACCGACATATTTGACTACCGTGCTGACCGCGCGGGTAGGAATACCCTCACGGAATGGCTAAAGCCCGCCACCATAGCGCCTTATCGACCCGGCGCAATCGCTCTGTGCGCGAATCCCTACAGAAACGAACAAAAATGGTTCAGAGTAGATCATAGATCGGAAGGAAGAATCGCATCCATCAATGGCATTAGGTGACGGAAGCTCTAGCTCGCCTAGTATTCAGGTCGCGTATTCAGAAAATGTAGAGCCACGACTGTTCTGTTCGTTGTTCCAATTATCCCACATGCTGCGAAATGTGGCTTCCGTTTAATGGTGTGACCTGTCCGCACTTTCTGCAACCGAAGCTAGACTAAAGCTGCACCCGCGTCCAAATCGAATGGCAGCTTTCGAGCAGAATGTAATTGAGGCCGGAACGGCAAACATGAGGGCGCAAAGCTGCCGTAGGCTCTCCAATGCTGGGCATCAGGTTACGGCCTTTGAGACCCAGTTTTGACTTCAAGTAGGGCAATTCAGTAGTCTCGTGCCCCTACCTCAACTGTGCAGCCGACGCTTCTGAGGTTCCGGTCTGCGGCGCGGCTGGCGCATCTCCGGATGGCGCCGCTGTTTGCCTCCGACAATCTTGCCGCGACCTGGATTGCATTCCAGCGCTCAGGATCGGTGATCAAAAGCAGCCGCTCCCCTGCCTCCCAGCCGTTACGACGCAATGCCGACATTGCCCGCTTTTCAGGCCACAGCCAGCGTTCTGGCACAACCCAGTCGATCGCAGGCAGGATGATCGCTCCGCCCATTGTACCCAGTACAATAGCTACGCCAGCAGCCACGGCAAGCCACTGGTTCTGCTGCCGCACCGTTCGCAGCGAGCCGATCATTTTGGCCAGCGCGCTGATCGCATTCTGAAGATTGCTCTGCGCAGCTGCCAGAGCCAGATCGGCATCCTTGCGGACCTGCTGCGCCCCTGCCTCGATCTGCCGACCTATCAGCTCGGGTGTCAGCACCAGCGCAGGCTTGTGCGCCAACGCATCGATCGCCACCCGCAGGTCTTCGCAGCTCTGATGGATCAAGGCGAGATCCTCGCTGTAATCCCGCCCTAGCAGATCCTGCTGCCGCTCAGCAAACCCATCGACTGCAGCCGTGACGCCCGCCAGCCGCCGCGCGACAGCGTCCAGCGCCTGCTCAATCGGGATTTCGTCGGGGTCGGGATCAATATCGGCATCGTCCATCCCGCATGGCTACATACCCATGCCGAGCCCTCGCGAGAGGCCGAGCGATTTCTGGAGGTCCTGAGACAGTGTTTTCGTGCTCATGGCGTCCAGCCCCAGCTGCGGACGCCGATTGGCCAGCACCGACTCGAGCTGCGGATCGCGCTCCAGCCCCTTGGCCATGCCAACGAGAGTGGCCCGAACCTTGTCCGATGCTGCCGCGCTGCCATTCTTGCGAAGCGCCCGGTATTGCTCGGACTGCCGCTGCCACTGATCGACAAAGGCGTCTGCCCGCCGCTCATTGGCGGCGGCAACGCTCTGCGCCTCGATGCGCAGCCGCGCTTGCTGCTCCATTGACTGGATGGCGCGATCGGTCTTGCCCTTCACCGCCTCAGGGATCAGGCTGAGGTCGCGGTTCACGGCCTTGCGCAGATCGCCAAAGCTGTCGGGCCTCAACGCATTGAGCTCCGCCCCGACCTTGTCCAGCGCGGTCCGCTGCGAGGCCAGCGGCTGAAGCCCCTTGTCGCGCATGGCGACAATGTCCTGCGCCACCCGCGCAAAGCGCTGCACGGCCTTGTCGAACACCTGCTTGTCGCTCGCCTGTTCGGGCAAGGCGACTTTGACACGCACCTGAGCAGCCGGTTGGCGTTCCGACGGTGGGTTCGCACCCTTGAGCAGATCGGCGAGATGGCCGCTGCGGCTGAGTTTGAACCCAGTGCGAGCTTCACGCTGCGGCTGCTGCTCAGCGGCCCTCTCCGGCGTCTGCGCATAGTCGCTCACCATGTCCTTGCCCCGCTCACGGCTGAGCGTTCGGGCAAGAGGCTTACGATCGGCAAAATCATCCTTGCCGTAATGCAGATCGACCTGGCTCCGGTGCCGCGACAATGCGACATAAGCCCCGTGGCTGTCCATGCCCGGCGTCGCAAGCAGCTTGACCTGATCGACGGTCATGCCCTGCGCCTTGTGGATCGTGGCTGCATAGCCGTGATCCAGATGCGCATAATCCTTCAGATCGAATGCCACCGCTTTGCCATCGTCCAGCTTCACCGCCATGCGTAGCGCGCTGACGCTCTCCACGGTGCCGAGCGATCCGTTTTTCACGCCCAGCGACCGTTCGTTCTTCAGGAACATGATCCGATCGCCATCGGCAAACATCCGCGCACCGCGCTCAACCTTCAACGCAACGTCTTCGCCCAGATCACCGCTGGCCCGAACCTTCTCGCGAACAGCCTCGTTGAGCGCCCTCACCTCATCATTGGTATGCGTCAGGATGATCCGGCTGGCATCCGGTTTTGCCTGCCGATCCCGATCCCACGCATCAACCAGCGCGGCACGCGCAGCTTCGCGCGTCTCAGCGACATGGACATGTCCTGCTTCCTCATAGCGACCAAGCGCCGCACCCGTTCTGCCGGTGGCAAGCTCGCGCGTCGCCTCCCGCTGCCAGTCGATATGCTGCCGCCGGATCGAAGCGATCTCAACCGCGCCATGCCGCTCTGCAGCCGCGCGGAACGCAGCGCCTGCCTCGATCGCCTGCAGCTGCTGCGGATCGCCGACCATCACAACCTTGGCTCCGTGCTGCTGAGCATGTGACACGACTCGCTCCATCTGGCGCGTGCCCAGCATGCCTGCCTCATCGATGACGAGGATGTGCCTGCTGGTGAGCAGCTCCCTGCCCTGCGCCCATTGGTGCTCCAGACTGGCGAGTGTGCGGGACGGGATACGCGAGCCATGCTCCAGCCCCTCGGCTGCAATGCCAGATAGCGCTGCACCCTGCACCGTATAGCCAGCACGCTCCCAAGCCTCGCGCGCTACACCCAGCATCGCGCTTTTCCCCGTTCCGGCATATCCAATGACATTGCTGATACCCTTTGCCGACGTGACATGCTCCAGCGCGCCGCGCTGCTCGGCGGACAGGTCCATTCCACGCGCCTTTGCATTCGCCAGAGCAAGCTCGCGATAGTGAACAGGCACGGCATGGCTGCGCCGTGCTTCAAGCTGGATCGTTGCACGCTCAAGCCGCTGTTCTGTCTCGATCATCTCACGCGACGTGAACCGGTCATTGCCCTTACCATCCCTGCCTAGCGCTATGAGCTCGGGCGCGTTTTTGACCGCCGACATTACGGCATCGAACTGCTCCTTGTCGGCGCTGTGCCGGTGGGCAAACATCGCAAGGTCACGAGTAGTAAACGTGGCCTGCCCATGCGTGATGGCGGTCAGCGCGATATTCGGATCAGCGATGATCTTCTCGCCGTTCGAGCGCGCGATATCGGCATGCTCGGCAAGCCGCTCGGGCGTCAGCCCTTCGCCCGCCATGCGCGAAGCCGCGGCGCCGATCTTGGACTGCGGCTCGAGGTCAATGCCTTGATGTGCCAGTGAGCGGTGATCGATACGTGCATCGATATCGAGCTCAGCCAAGCGCTGGTTGGCTTGCGTGGCCCATGCCTCGCGCCAGTGGGTGAGCAGTTCGGTGCGGTTCCAGTCCCGCACCTTCGGACCAAAGCTGGCAGAACCAGCCTCGCCAACCACGATCTCGCGCATGGTCAGCATGACATGCGCGTGCGGCTTGGCTTCGCCATCTGCGCCGATATCCCAATGGACATTGAGATCCGCGATCATGCGACGATCGACAAACTCGGCTTTGACAAAGTCCCGCGCCAGCTCGATCGCCTGCTGCTGGGTCATCTCTCTTGGCAGAGCGAACTCGATCTCGCGGGCCAGCTGCGCGTCCTTGCGCACCTCGGCCGCCTCAACATCGTTCCAGAGCTGCTCGCGATCGGACCAGGCTTCATTCGCCCCTTCGGGCAGCATGACCTCGCTGTGGACGACACCGGCTTTGTTGGTGAAGTCGTGGGTGCGGCCGAGCCGCTCGTCATGCAGCCGCTCGCCAGCGCGATAGGCGGCAGCCGCGAGCGCAGACGATCCTGCAGCGCGGGAGATGGTTTTGGCCGAGAAGTGATAGATCGCCATGGCGACATACCATTTACGGCATTTAGCGCACGTCGGCACGACGTATAAGCGCGCCCTCCCCCGATCTGGTCGCCGTAGATTTGACGGGGTCTCACGATGACCCAGCCTGTTGTCTGCGGGATGGGAGAGGGATAGCTGATTGGTCCTTCACCAACAATCGAAGGATCAAACCCCATGCGAAAACCACGTGATTACGACGCAGAGCTCCAAGCCCTCAACGATAAGGCAAAGCAGCTCAAGACCCGCAAACAGACCCAGCTCGGCGAGCTCGTGATCGCAACCGGAGCCGACGCGCTGGGCACAGAGATACTGGCAGGCGTTCTGCTCGCCGCAATCGGCACTGATGACGCTGCACGAAAGGAGGCCTGGCGCAAACGTGGCGCTGCGTTCTTTCAGGGAGCAAGCAACGCTCGCCAATCAGCTGGCAAAGACACTGGCAGCACACAAGCGATCGATCCAGACGCGCAACCGGTTGCTGGCGCACCGGGCCCGGCATGACATGCGAGACTGGCGGGTCAAACGACGTGAACGGACACGGCAGCTGATCGAACTGGGCGGACTAATCGCCAAGGCCGAGCTGATCGATCTCACCGACGATGATCGCGCGCCCTCCCCCGATCTGGTCGCCGTAGATTTGACGGGGTCTCACGATGACCCAGCCTGTTGTCTGCGGGATGGGAGAGGGATAGCTGATTGGTCCTTCACCAACAATCGAAGGATCAAACCCCATGCGAAAACCACGTGATTACGACGCAGAGCTCCAAGCCCTCAACGATAAGGCAAAGCAGCTCAAGACCCGCAAACAGACCCAGCTCGGCGAGCTCGTGATCGCAACCGGAGCCGACGCGCTGGGCACAGAGATACTGGCAGGCGTTCTGCTCGCCGCAATCGGCACTGATGACGCTGCACGAAAGGAGGCCTGGCGCAAACGTGGCGCTGCGTTCTTTCAGGGAGCAAGCAACGCTCGCCAATCAGCTGGCAAAGACACTGGCAGCACACAAGCGATCGATCCAGACGCGCAACCGGTTGCTGGCGCACCGGGCCCGGCATGACATGCGAGACTGGCGGGTCAAACGACGTGAACGGACACGGCAGCTGATCGAACTGGGCGGACTAATCGCCAAGGCCGAGCTGATCGATCTCACCGACGATGATCGCGCGGTGATCCTCGGGCTGCTGATTGAAGCGGCGACGAAGCTCAAAGGCGACAACCGCGATCAGCAGCTGTTGCTCTGGCGGCGGCGAGGCTCACGGGTTTTCACGCAAAACCAGTTGGCCGAAAGGTCGTGATCGCGCATAGGCTCGACCCATGAACGGGGCAATCAATCAACTGGTGCTGGGTGTGCTTGCACGGGCGCCGCAATGGGTCAGGCAGGATCTGCTCTCCGCCGACCCGGTTGTCCGTGCACGCGCGGAAGAGACGCTGGCGGCGATGATTTCCAGCGCGTTGGCCGAAAGCGAGAACGGCGAAGCCGCCGGCTGAGCAGCTTTATTTTGCGCTTGCCTTCTTCGGTCGGCCACCACGCCCGCCTTTGCCCAAGCCAATTTCCTTGGCCAGCACGCGCCGCCGCTCTGCATAATTGGGCGGAACCATCGGATAATCTTTTGGCAGGTTCCACTTGGCGCGGTACTCGTCGGGCGTCATATCGAATTTCTTGCGCAGATAACCCTTCAGTAGTTTGACCTTCGCACCGTCCTCCAGGCAAACCAGATAGTCGGGCTTGATCGACGCCCGGATCGAGACAGCTGGCTTCTGGTCCGGCAGCGGTTCCGGTTCCGCTTCCTGACCAAGGCCGGAAAGCGAGGCGTGGACGCTGCCGATCAGCCCGGCGATATCGGATACCGACACGCTGTTATTACGGACATGCGCCGCAACAATATCAGCCGTTAGAGCGACGAGCATTTCGGTATCAGCCATCGGTAATCCTCTTTGATCAGAGGTTCATTCATTGGCCTTTTGTTCGAGCAACGCAATACGGTCCGAACAGATGGCGTGCACAGCGCGGCCGAGTTCCTCGACGCAGCCTCCAAGCCATAGCAGTTCCTCTTCGGTGATGCGATAATGCTTGGAGTAGCGGGCCTTCACGTAAGCCTCTTTCAGCTTCTCGAACCGCGCACGATCAATGCGCGTGTCGCGCGGCCAGGCATCGACGAGACGCATGTCGATGCGCTCAGCCTGGGTGCGAAGGAAGCCCAGATTATGGACATGTTGGGGTGGACGGCCCCCAAACGGCATCAAATGTGCCAAGATTGAGTCGTTGAAAACCTCAAGAAGGAGACCGTCCGTGAACGATATTATCCGCATTGGGATGGACACGTCAAAGCATGTGTTCCAGCTGCACGGTGTCGATGCTGCCGAAAGGCCTGTGCTGCGCAAAACTTTTCGCCGCAAAGAGATGATCGAGTTCTTCTCAAAGCTGCCACCAACGCAAGTGGCGATCGAAGCATGTGGCGCTTCGCACAACTGGGGTCGGACGCTTACCGGCTTTGGGCACTCGGTGAAGTTGATTCCGCCTGCCTATATCAAGCCTTATATCAAGCGCGGCAAAAACGACGCAGCCGATGCAGAAGCGATCTGCGAGGCGATGAGCAGGCCTACAATGCGCTTCGTGCCGATCAAGTCGGCGGACAATCAGGCGGCCTTGATGCTGGTCACAATGCGCGACCGGTTGATCCGAACGCGCACTCAGCTCTGCAGCGCGATCCGCGGCCACGCTGCCGAGTTCGGGCTGATCGCTGGCTCCGGAACCTGCCGCGTGGAACCGCTCCTTGATCGTATCGCTGCCGATCCAGAAGTCCCGCATCTCGCGCGCGATCTGTTCGCAATGCATGCCGAGGAGCTGGCACTGCTGCGGGCACGGATTAAGGAAGTCAACGGGAGGCTTGCTGAATGGCACCGCTCGAACGCGCGAAGTCGGCGGGTGGCTCAGATACCGGGTGTCGGAACACTTGGTGCGACATTGCTGGCACTAAAGACGCCGGCACCGGAAGACTTCCAGTCCGGTCGGGCGTTCGCCGCCTGGATCGGTCTGACGCCGCGTGATCACTCAACCGGCGGCCGGGTGAAGCTGGGCAGCATAACCCGTGCTGGCGACGCCCTGCTCAGACGAACACTCGTGGTCGGAGCTACAGCGCTGCTCCGCCATATCCGCAATGATCGAAGCAAGCATGCTTCGCCCTGGATCCTCGAGATGCTGAAGCGGAAACCGCCAAAGTTGGTCGCGGTCGCCTTGGCGAACAAGATGGCGCGCATCGCGTGGAAGCTCATGGTCACCAACCAGGATTACCAGGCACCTGCTGGAGCCACATCGCTGGCGAGAGCTGCATGAAATCAGCCAGTCGCGGGGAGCGCAGCACGCGCTTCGTGCCAGGCCGATAACCGGAAACTTGCAAGAAGAAAGCAGATGGTGTGATCGATCGATCCAGAGCGCAAGAAACTCCGAACGCCGCATCGGCCCTAGAGGTCGCGTACGTGTTAGGAACTCGCGCCGCGGAATCCATCTTGGCCAGCGGTCATGTGAGGCTGCACCAACAGGCCGGACATATGAACGCAAACCATCCGATCAGCTGCTGCTTGACCCTTGTAAGCGAGGGGCCGTCCACATATGTGGAGTATAGAAGGTGCAGACCAGAAGAACGCAATGGTAGAGCGCCTCGGCAGTTTGATGGAATTCGAAGGCGGCGTGTTTGTATAGTCCCTCTTGCACAGCGTATTTTGCGAGCTTGTCCCGGCCCATTGCACTTGGGAACCACTCGTCAAAATACTCCCGCGCCATAGCCAGCGCCTGCTCGGGCGTCTTCGGCTTAGGCGTATGCAGCGCCCGTTCATCTGCCTCATGTAGCGCAATGCCGTCCTTGGCCACGTCCATGAAAAAGTACCGCCCATGCGCGAGGCCATCGTTCACCTCCTGCAGAGTATGGACGATGAAGTTGACCGGCGTGTGCAGGGTGCGGTCGATGGCAAGCTCGCGGATCAGCCGGTCTTCGAGCTTCAGCCAGTAATCGACGCGCTCGGTCAGCCGCTTGTCGTTGACGATGATCAACAGATCGAAGTCGGAGCGATAGCCCTTGGCCGTGTGTGGCTCATCGACCCACCCTCCGCGTGCGTAGCTGCCATAAAGGATCAGCTTCTCGATCCGGCCCTTCTTCTTCCACTGATGGGTAGCCAGCGCCAGCGAATCTTCGAACTCCTCGAAGATGATCTGCTTCACGCGCTCAAGCTCGCGCTGCTTGTTGGCCGGAAGATGATCAATGTCGGTTCGCATGGTCCTGTTTACCCTGTAGATGCACGGGTCGATTGGCAAGGCGGAAGCTGGCCTTCATCGCCAGAACTGCCACCACTTGTGGTGGCGTTCGTGCATGTGCCGGTCGAGGATGCGCAAGGCATCTGCAAAGTGATGCTCGACGTCGGCGATGCTGATTCCATGCAGTGTTGCAAGCTCTGCATAGCTAAGCTCATCGACGCGGATTCCGAGAAAGATTTCGCGCTGCATCGGCGACATGTTGTCAACGGCGCGCTCGGCGCGACGCAGCTGCCGCCACTCGGCTCGGGTGAGACGCGCGCTCATGCTGCCTCTCTCGTGTTGCGGGTGGTAGTGTGTTCCATGGCCTTGTCTCCTTCCATCCGGCCCCGGCCCGGAAGGGGCGCTGGGGGGCGGCAGACAGGAGCTGGCAGCTGCGCTGCAACGGACAGCGCGCATGCCGCAGGCACCGCAACAAAGTGTAGGACCCGCAGCGCGGGTTGCGTGCTGGCCTGGCGTGGCTAGAGGCGATTGACGGCACCCGGTGTCCCGCCCGAGCGGGGCAATCGCCGCAGCTTTGCTGCGACCGCAGATGCGCTGCTGAATGCTGAAATACAGTGAGATGCCGTGAGCAAAAATATTCTGCTTACGCCTTCATTTCCCGTGCAAGCCAGCAGCGCTCCCCTGCCCTTCTGACTGCGACAAAGCCGCATGTGGCTCGATTGACGCGAAGCGGCAGATCGCCATTCTCATCGCAGGATGGAGACAATGGCCATGGCATCCCATGCACACGACAGGTTTCTGAGGCTCAACACCGTGCTCGATCGCACCGGGCTCTCTCGCGCGACGCTCTACCGCAAGATACAGGCGGGCACGTTCCCTAGGCAGGTCAAGCTTGCAGAGCGATGCTGCGGCTGGCGGGAATCGGCTGTCGAGGAATGGCTGAAGAACCCCATGTTCTATGAGGTCACAAACTGAGCAGGATGAACCGACGAAGGCAAAGAACGTTGTTGGAGGTTTGTCCGAACCGTAGTGACTGACAGGGGCTGCCCCATCTTGCGTGCCCATGCCTTACAGAGGGCGATCAATTCGGTAAGCCGCCAGTCAGCATTGCGCACCAATCCCGGTCATTAGGGGGCTGTGCCGCGTTTCCCAAAACCGGTCATTGCGAACGCGCCAGTTATGTCGGCTTCTGGCACAACATGCCAGGGCGCTCTGTGACCGCAGATGGGTGGAAACCAGACATTCGGCTTTTAGTGCGTCGCCTCAACGAAGCTGCCTTCTCAACCAATCGCCCAACCGTCCAAATGACTGGGCTGCGGCGGGTGGCGGAAGTTCGCTGAGTTTGCTTCCGTCATAGACATTCACCGACCTGCTTACTGAGATGTAAGGCCCGGTGCCCGGCTCGAAGCTCCATCCTGCAAGGTACATGTTGGCCTTCGCAGCCGTCCCCCACATCAGTGGAACCGCACTTGTGAGCCAATCCTCGGTAGGCATGACGTCCTGCCATGCCTCAATGCCGCAGTGTCCTCCCACGTAATCAACATCAAACTCTTGACCACAGTTTGCGAACTCGCGCCTCGCAAGCTGGCAATACTGCGCCTCCATACCCCAGTTTTCCTCATCACCCGACGTGAGGGGGTAAAGGTGGAAGCAGACCTTTGGCTCAGAGATGTTTTGGTCAGCAACGTTTGCTATTTTCCGGATCGCTGCTCGCCCATGCAGCAGGTGATCCTCCATCGTCCAATCCGGCTCGTCCATCCTCGCGTCAATCCTCACCTACAGCCTCTCGCGGAAGAGCGTAGTGGTTTCCACAATAGGGGACAACGGTCAGAGCAGACCTTCCTCAATGTCTGTTCACATGACGAGGACGTTGGTCAAGGGTAATTTTCGTGTCTACATTGTTCGTCTCCTTGGCGCCGGATCCAGGCTTGGCCCGATGCATGACACGGCTCGACAGTTCGAACCTTATCCAGCTCACATACGGTCGCCACTCGGGGGTGGCCGCACCATTATCCCGCTTGCGGCGGTTACGGGCACAGGAAAGCGAGACCAGTCTTTCGGGCGGCGCTGAACGCCAACAGACATTTCGGTTCGCTTACCTGGATCCACGGAGCTGATCGGGCTCCGGGAGGGCGTAAAGGGTCGGATCAGGCAGCCTTCATCACGGCTCCCTCGATCACCACACCTGCAGTGGCGTATTTCCACAGCGCGATAAGAAGCTTGCGGGCGAGCGCCACGATCGTCGGCTTCTTGAGGCGGCCGCCGTTGTGCTGCACGCGTTCCTGGAACCAGCGGGCAAGTGCCGAGTCAGGCTGATACCGGATCCAGAGCCAGGACAGCTCGACCATGGTCGTTCGCAGGCGGCTGTTGCCGGCCTTGGATACGCCCTGCTCCTGTCTGATCGATCCGCTTTGCCAGGGTGTGGGAGCAAGTCCGGCATAGGCCGCCAACTGGCGCCGGTTATCAAAATGGCGGAACAGACCTTCTGCGTAAAGGATGGTGGCGAACTCAGGGCCAATGCCCTTGAGGTTGAGAAGCATTGCCGCCGGCGTGTTGGCAGCTTGCTCCGCGATGAGCGTAGCGCGCGCGGCCTCGACGGCTTTGATCTGTTCAATGATCAACTCGAGCCGGTCGAGCTCTCGATCGATCTGCGATCTGACGTGAACTGCAAGAACACGTCCATCGCCAGTTCTGAGATCTTCGAACCGTTCGCGCCGGTCGCGACGTATCGGCTCATATCCAGTAATGCCTTGCGCAAAGAGCAAGCCTTTGATCCGGTTGATATGCTGGGTCCGCTCGATGATCAGCACCTGGCGCTCACGGCAAATGCGACGTCTATCTTCGTCTTCGACGCTCGGCGGCCTGACCATCGCGCACACGCGCGGCTCGCCGCGCTTATAGGCGAGCAGCGCACGAACCAGCGCTTCGCCATCGATCTTGTCGGTCTTTGCCCGGCGGCGCCGGCGCGATGTTGCGATCGACGCCGGGTCGACGACATAGCTCTCAATACCTTCGCGCTCCAACACGCGGTGGATCCAGAACCCGTCCAGGCCGGCTTCCTGAATAACGATGAAGCCGAACTCTTGCCCGGTCCGAACCCGCGCCTTCTCGCGCAACAGAGCAAAACGCTCCATCAACCCGGCAACGTCACCGGCACGGACAATATGCTTCGACATCCGCTCGCCAGCCCCTGGCGACAAGGACGTGACCAGCCAAGTCGATTTACTCAGTTCCATCGAAACGAAGATCGCGCCAAGATCTATACGGATAGCGGCAGGCGCATGGGGTTGATCAGCTGCAAGCATGGTTACCTCCACAGAGTTAAGGATCAGCAACCGCATTCTGACAGAGTGTCAGCCGCTATCCACCCTCGACATGGGATCTTTGGGGTCGGTAAAAGAATTTCCGGTTCTGGCGCAATTGCTGCCATAGCTGCCTGACCGGTTTTGTGAAGGGTTTCGGGCGCTTGCGTACGAAAGCCTCCAGTGCAGGAACCCGCGGGCCCCGCGCGCAGGTCTATGGGTAAAGCGGCTTTGGGATGGTTTTTGCGGGTAAGCGCAGCCGATCCGGCGGTGTCGCTGTTGGCCTGATCAACGTGATTTTGTGCGGTGTCAGACTGCTAGCGGCGTTGGTTTTGCTGGCCAGTGTGCCCTGCGCCCGGCTTAAATCCGGGATGGGCACGCGCTGGGTCATCGGTCGGGACACCATGGGTCCGACCGTCGTGCAGGGCGAGCCATGCCGGATCATGGCGCGTGTCTCCGGGCCGAGGATACTGGGGGTGGCGGTGCACGCGGTTGGTAGCAACGGGCAAAGGTCTCGATGATGGTCATGTGCCCGCCGCAGCATGGGCATGGCGGGCGATGGTCGGGCGGTTCTTCCGGTTCGGGCTCCTCGACCGGCGCAGCGCCCCCCAGGAGACTGCGGGCGAGCGCCATGGCGTCCTTGTGCGTCGAACTGGCGAGCAGGCCGTAATGCCGGATGCGATGGAAGCCGCGCGGCAGGACGTGGATCAGGAAGCGGCGGATGAACTCGTCCGTCGCCAGCGTCATGACCTGCTGGCGTTCAGCCCCGCTGCGACGGTAATCCTTGTAACGGAACGTCACGCTGGCATCGTCGAAGGCAAGGAGCCGCTGGTTCGAGATGGCGACGCGGTGGGTGTAGCGCGAGAGATAGGCCAGCACCGCCTGCGGCCCGGCAAAAGGCGGTTTGGCGTAGACCACCCAGCGCTTCTTCCGGATCGGCGACAGATGCCGGAGGAAGACCTTGCGTGTCGCGAGGCCCGCCAAGGTGTTGAAGAAGGCCAGCTTGCCGGCATCGTACAATGCCAGCAGCCGGGTGAGGAACAGCCGGCGGAACAATGCGCCCAGCACACGCACTGGTAGAAGGAACGCCGGGCGCGACGAGACCCACCGCTTGCCGTCTGGCGTGATACCCCCGCCGGGCACGATCATGTGCACATGCGGGTGATGGGTCAGTGCCGATCCCCACGTATGCAATACGGCGGTGATGCCGACGCGCGCGCCGAGGTGCCTGGGATCGGCGGCGATGGTCAGCATCGTGTCCGCAGCCGCGCGGAACAGCAGGTCATAGACCACCGCCTTGTTCTGCCACGCGATATCCGCGACCTCGGCCGGCAGCGTGAACACGACGTGGAAGTATCCCACGGGCAGCAGATCGGCCTCGCGCGCGGCCAGCCAGGTGCGCGCCGCCGCACCCTGGCACTTGGGGCAATGCCGGTTGCGGCAGGAGTTGTAGGCGATCCGCCAGTGCCCGCAGTCGTCGCAGGCCTCGACGTGACCGCCAAGGGCTGCGGTGCGGCAGGTCTCGATCGCCGTCATGACCTTGAGCTGGCCGAGGCTCAGATGGCCGGCATGGGCTGCGCGATACGCGGGCCCGGCACTCCGCAAGATGTCGGCGACCTCGATCGAGGTGCGCACCGGTTCAACCGGGCGGCGATGCCGTTCGCTTGGGGCCTTCCATCAGGCTGAAGATGCGGTCGAGCGGGCTCGCCACCGCCTGCATCGTCCTGGTCGATACCTTGGTGTAGATGGCGGTGGTACCGATCTTGGTGTGCCCAAGCAGGACCTGGATCACGCGGATGTCGACATCCTGCTCGAGCAGGTGAGTGGCAAAGCTGTGGCGCAGGGTATGCGGGCTCACGCGTTTGCGGATCCCGGCGAACTCAGCCGCCTCATGCACGGCGCGGTGCAACTGGCGTGCCGAGATCGGGTCGGTGCAACTGCGCCCCGGGAATAACCAGCCGTGCGGTAACATGACCCCGCGCCGCTTGCCTTCACGCCACCATTGCCGAAGCAGATCCAGCAGATGCGGCGAGAGCATGGCGTTACGATCCTTGCGCCCCTTGCCCTGCTCGACCCGGATCAGCATGCGCGTGCTGTCGATATCGTCAACCTTCAGGTGGGCAATCTCGGACACGCGCAGACCCGCGCCATAGGCCACGCCGAACGCTGCCTTGTACTTGATGCCCGGTGCAGCCTCGATCAGCCGCGCAGCCTCCTCGACGCTCAGAACCTCGCGCAGCTTGGGTGTGCAGCGAACGACAACAAGTCCCAGTGCCATCTCCGGCCGCTTGAGGGTTATACCGAACAGGAAACGCAATGCCGATACAGCCCCGTTGATGGTTGCTGGACTGATGGCACGCTCATGCTGAGCGATCTGATAGCGCCGGAGGTCTTCGATCGTGGCCGTATCGGGTGGTCGGCCGAGAAACGCGGCAAATGACCGGACGTGCCGGATATAGTCCTTCTGCGTGTGCTCCCCAAAGCTACGCATCGTCATGTCCTGCAACATACGCTCGCGCAAGGCATTGTTCGGGGCAGCGGTAGTGATGGTATCCATGGTGCGTTCCTTTCCGTTGAAGGAACTCCACCCTCACAAGCGACTTCGCCGCTCTCAAAGCCTCAACAATACTACGCTACGTCACCCCAAGCGACTCTCCCGCGAAGCGGGTTCGTGCTCTGGCCCCGCGCCGATCCTACGCGAACGACTGTTTGTGGGTGGAAAGCGAAATGTCGGCTTTCAGCTTGGCGCACCGGTTATGCGGCTGATGTTCAATCGACAAAGACGGGCTCAATCCGACCGCTGGAGAGTTTCCAGATAACGTCCTGAGGGACCGGCAGGCTCAATGCATCTGTCTGGGACAGCCCGCTGTAGGCGCCTCGGATAATCCGGCTAATCAACCCGTGAGTTACAGCGACGGTTACGCCTTGCCGTTCTTCCAGCCAGCATTCGGCTCTCTTGAGCGCGGAGTCATAGCTCTCGCCATCGGGTGACTTGAAAAACCAGTCGAATGGTGTGGAGCCATCGAGCAACCCGGGCTACTGGGCGTCGATGTCGATGTGCGTCAAACCATCCCATGAGCCTAACGACACCTCAGCGAGACGGTCATCACATTGGGCAGCAGGAAGATGTGCCGAACCTGCAATGATCGTTGCGGTCTGACGTGTTCTGCCAAGAGGGCTGGTGACGAATAGATCGACTGAGAGGTCTAACTTTGCGAGGCGTTTACCTACCGCCTCGGCTTGCTTTGCGCCGGTATTGGTGAGGATAGAGTCCAGCTTTCCTTGGAAACGGCCCTGAGCGTTCCATTCCGTTTCACCGTGGCGGATAACATAGATCTCAATCATTGGCATCTTCAGTATGCCGGTTGCACGAGCGTGCGCAAACAATCTTTGATGTCTCGAATGGGGTCGGTTCCTGAACGGCAGGAAATTGTGACGGATCGAAAAAATCTGCCTTTCGGCTTGCGACCCCTTTGTGGTCATTGGCTCAACGACTATTGGTTTGGCATGCCCACCAAACTGCTCGCTCTTTTCGTTGTTGTGTTAACTCTGACCGCTTGCGGAAAATGGGAAGCTGAAAGCACCACCAAATCGCCAAGCGGCCGTTTGGATGCAGTAGCTGAATACAAGGGCAGTGCCGCATGCTGCAGCGACCATAGCCGTTTGTCCCTGCAAAATAGAGAGGGTGGCACGCTTACCGACCCTGGTGTTGCGGTGGAAGCAACGAACACACGGCTCAAGGCCCATTGGATCAGCGACGATGACCTGATTGTAGAGGCCTGCAATGCGACCCAAATCTCTGTGAAATCGCGAACAATGCGAGAACCAGTCGTGAATTCAGATGGCTCGATCAATGCGGTGCGTATCGAGGTTGTAACGGCACCGAACACGGAGAGGAATGGCAAGATATTCTGCTTAGAATCTCCAGAAAACTAATATTGCCAGAAAGCTACCCAAGTGCGGCGATGGGATGCAATGCGGCGGCTGGCTGAAAGCTGACATGCGGCTTTAGCCATTTTGTGGCCAGGACCCGTCATTCAACAACCGGCCCATTTTTTGATCTTCCGGAGTTGGGAATTACTCATCATTTCAGCCGCAGGGGTTGAACGGTGACTTCTGACAGGAGCTCGCCGTTGGCGATCATGGTCGTGTGACCTCACTAAACGGGCAAGGTTATCTGGAAGCGGCCCGTCTGCGTTGGCATGTGCAAACTTCTTGAGGTGTTGCCAGCTGAATCACGGCCCTGCTGACGTCTGACGTTTAACAATTAAATTGCTGGTCGAAACCACTGAAGCAATCTTGCGACGATCTTTACTAGACAAAAGAGAACGAGGTAAAGCATCGCGGCCAGCGTAAACCTACCAAGCCCATCGCCGGTTTCTTCCCTGAACACCGGCACGGTCCAGTAGAACAGGACAGCTACGACACGCAGGGGCCACTCAATCCAGGCAAAGTAAGCGGGAGTTGCGGCGAGAACCAGGTGCTGGAGGAGAATGGCGAGCGGGACGCACACGAGGAGCATCGGGGATGGATCGGCCGAGACGCCAATGATCACGACAGTGGCACCCAACATGATGGTCCCGAATGCCAGCGCGTACAACATCACGCGCTTGCGGGGAGGAGCATCGTCAATGAATTGGGCCCACGGGTGCCATCCCCGCTCACCGAACCAGCAGCACAGCGCCAGCGGGGCCACAAGCTGGAGCGCCAGACCCCGGTTCACCTCGAAGAGGATGCATATCGATACAATGCCGGCCCCTATTGGGAACCGGGAGCGGCTCCACCGGGTAGCCGCGTCATCCCATTGAGGCGGCGCACACCGTAGGTAGATCAATACGGCAAGAGAGGCCGATAGCACGAGCGAGAGGATCAATTGAACGGTCCCCGAAGGGACGGCGGCTAACAGCAGGGGCGAGCCGAACACGGAGGCGCTTAGCAAGGGCAGATGCGCGTAGATACCATTTGGCCCTTGTTGGTCGTGCAGGCGGCGTGCGATGCGCCGAAGCTCCATTGCGCCGCGGATGAGAGCATACGACAGCGATATCGAGCCGAGAACGACCAGTGGTATGGCCGCCCCGCCCATGCCCTTCGGCAAAAGGACTAGGGCCGTAAATCCCAGCAAGAAGGACCCGGCAATCATCAGTTTCCAGAAGTGAAGCGGCAGCCGCCTGGACGCGAGGTAACCCTGCCACCAATCGAAATTGGGCCCGGCCAGGTCTTTCTCTATGGTCGGGTGCCAAGTGCGGACAACCGCTAGGAAGTCGGCGACGTCGTTCACCAGTGGCTCTTGGAAAAGGCTTACGCGCGTGCGCCCGGAGCCGCGAAGCTCTTGAAATGCCCGGTGGTGGGGATGTGAAGGTTTGGCGAACGCCGCCAAGCTCCGGCGATCCTCTTCCCGGTCAAGGACGGCTCGCACGGCATAGCTTGCCCGCGAGCTTTGCGCCCGATCCCAGCCGAAGTGCTTGATGGAGGGGGAAATCAACGGGTCCGAGGCTGGGATGGCGGCAGCGATCGTGTCTGCCATCCACTCGTCCGTTGCCGAAGCGGTATCGACATGCTCCAGTTCCTTGCTGCCAAGGATCTCATGGCCCAGCCGCGCTATTTCGGCGGGATCCCCCTGCAGTTCGAAAAGCAGCAGATCGAGCTGGGACATGGCCTTTCCAAGCTCACCTTCGCAAATCGGAGGGGGCAAACGCCACTGGTCAGAAGGGCCTTCCCACTGCTCATCCACCGCCCATTCTTCCGCATCAAGCTCATCGTCCGCTAGAGGTTCTTCCTCTATCAGAGCTGGCGTGATCGCCTCCGCGGCTTCCTCGTCCCACCAGGGCGTGTCCACACCCCATTCAAGAGCGTTTTCCAGCGCCTGACGCAGGCGGATGAAGGACGCCGGATCCGCATCGACATCGATGCCCTTCAAGGCGCCGCTGTAAGCTCGCTTGATCTCGCGGCGATCATCCGTCGGCACGATGCCCAGCACCTGCCAGTCGTCGGCAAGGCTCACAGAAACCGCTCGCCTTCGAGGTCGTCCAATATGCGCTTCACTTCTTCCCGGGCGTCGGCAATGTCGTGCGGATCCTGTCCCGCGAGGGCTCCTTCCAAAAGCAGCAACAGCGACCCCACATGCGCCCGCTGATCTCCCAGGAATCCTTCGTAACAGCGGCGGGCGCGCGCCAGTAGCGCCGCGTTCAGGCCATCTTCGCGAGGATGTACCTTGAGGCGGGCAAGCCGCTCGCGTCGCTTCGCGAACGCTTCGGCATCTTCCTCGTGGTCGTCCCCCAGAATGACGATCTGCCGGGCAATTCCGGTCGTGGGAACCGTCACGTCGACTTCCAGGAGCCCGCTGGCATCGTAGGTGAAGCGGCAATCCACACTGACCTCGCCCGCGCGCTGCGACGGCACTGGCACGTCCAGTTTGCCGAGTAAAATATTCTCCTCCACCGCGCGCGATTCGCCTTGGTAGATTTCAAGTTCGAGGCGGCGTTGTCCATTCTGTACGGTCACGAATGTTTCGACGCGGCTTGCCGGAATAACCGTGTTCCGCTCGATGATAGGGGCGAACACGCCATGCTTGAACGTGCCGTTCGGAAGGCGTTCCGTCGTCGCGACCCCTAGTGTGAAGGGGCAGACATCAGTCAGGCGAATCTCTTCCAGATCGGCCATCTTGCCCTTGAGCGCTCCTTGGATAGCGGCCCCGAGCGCTACCGCATGGTCGGGGTGCACTTGAGTCGCCGGGAACCGCCCAAACATGCGGGTGGCTGCCTTTCTGATCACTGGCATACGCGTCGCCCCGCCGACCATCACGATTTCGCTGAGGTCTTCAACCTTGGTGCGGCCGTCCCTAAGCGAACGGATCACGGGCTCGCGTAAACGAGCCAACAGTGGCTCGCATCGCTGCTCAAAGTCGGCGCTGGTGACATCCACGATGTGTCTTTCATCGTTCCAGACCAGCGAAAACGTGGCCATGTCGCTTTCGCTGAGCTTGCGCCGGGCACGTTCGGCAGCGTCTCTCAGCACAGCGTGAAGCGCCGCGTCGCCACTGACTTCCCAATTGAGAGTGGGTATGCGCTCCGCCACAATGGCCATCAGCACACCGTTAAAATCCTCGCCTCCCAATCGGTTGTCGCCAGCTGACGATCGAACCTCGATCACTCCGTCAAAGATCTCGACCACCGAAACGTCGAACGTGCCGCCCCCAAGGTCGAAGACCAAGAACGGCTCCTCGACGCCAAGCTCATGAATCCCATAGGCCAAGGCAGCGGCGGTCGGCTCATTGATCAGTCTTTCGACTGAGAAACCCGCCAGCTCCCCCGCTCGCCGGGTCGCTTTCCGCTGCTTATCGTTGAAATACGCAGGAACGGTAATAACGGCCTTGTCCACCCGCTCGCCGGTGAAGTGTTCCACGTCCTCCTTTAGGCTGCGGAGGATCGTAGCGGACAGTTCCTCGGCTGAGAACTCCACCTGTCCCAGGTGGAGCGGTGCCGACGTTCCCATGGCGCGCTTAAATAATGTTCGCGCCATCGACGGTTCGTTCACCTGACGCTCCCTCGCCGCCAGCCCCGAGATGATGCTCGCATCCTCCGCCAAGGCGACCGCGGATGGGGTGAGATAGTCTCCCAAGCTATTGGGCACGAGGACGGCTTCGCCATCCCTCCAGATCGCGGCAGCGCTATTGGTGGTACCAAGATCTATGCCAACGATCACGAGCAAAAACCCCGAATCGGTACGTCGAAGTAAGACAAGAACGCTCTCCCTTTTGGCAATCAGAGCCAAACTGGGAGAACATTACAATAGCAACGGGCCTACCCCTCTTCGCAGCTGCGCGTGCAAGAATCGCATAGCTGCCATCGGGTGAGCAACTGAACGGATGACGGCGTTCGGACTCTCCAGCGAGGCAGGGAAAAACGGCCGACATCGCCGCGTGGCCGATCGCCTGCTTTGATCAGACAGAGCGGCAGCTTCGGTCAGGACCGGACGCTCATCAGCGCAGATGTGAAAGACCGGCTCTGCGTCGAGGGTTGCCGTTGCCGAGTGGTAGATCGGAAGGCCGCTTTCCTCTAGTCGCCGCCCGGAACCTGCCATTCACCAACCGGCCCATTTCCAGACATGTCAGATCGGCCCAATTCCAGACATGTCACAGCCAAACCTCGCCTATGTTGGCTGCGAAATGATCAATCGGTCGGGCAGCGGCACATCGTTGAGCTGGCTTCAAGATCACGACCCCCCGAGCGGTGAACCTGGCGTTCTCTTTAATCAGCGGCTTGCGCTTTTGATGATTGGAACGACCTCTGCACCGACAGAAATCTGATCCAGGTAATCGCTCCACCATTGAGCCATCGCAACACGCTCATCCCAGTGCTGTCCACGGGCATAGGCACCTCGAACAGCATTGCTGTGTCCATGGGCAAGAGCCCGCTCGATTGCATCAGGATGCCATTTCCCGCTTTCGTTCAACAACGTGCTCGCCGTTGCCCTGAAGCCGTGGGAGGTCACCACATCCTTCCCGAACCCCATTCGGCGGTAAGCGGCATTCATGGCATTCTCACACATCGGTTTCTGGAGCGAGCTTTGGGCAGGGAACATGTACTCTCGCCAGCCAGTATGCTCGCGAAGCGCCTTGAGCAGTTTAAGAGATTGCCGTGACAGCGGTACGCTGTGCGGCCGACGCAGCTTGGTTCGCTCCGCAGGAACGCGCCAGACTGACTCGTCAAAGTCGACCTCGGGCCATTTGCCATATCGTAACTCACCGGGACGGAGGAACACGTGCGGCAGAAGCTGCATCGCAAACTTCACGACCATCCCGCCAGCATATTCATCGATAGCGCGAAGTACCTGTCCGAGTTGGTGAGGCTCAAGCAGTGCGGCACGATGCGTGACAATTGGCGTGGCCAGTGCACCACCAAGCATTGCTGCCGGATCATGCTTGCATAATGCCATCGCGACACCGTGCCGAAAAACGCGGCTGGCGAAGGCCCTGGTACGTACCGCCGTTTCGCGCTTGCCCGCCTTTTCGATCTTTTTGAGCACAGCTAACAGCTCTGCGGGCTCAACCGCGTCGATAGGACGAGGACCGATGGTTGGCGTAAGATGCGAGAGATACCAGCGTGCTTTCTCGATGGTGGCCGCAGCCTTTTGGCTGGCAACAAACCGAACTGCAATCAGGTCCTCTGCAACCGACTGAAAGCTGTTGTCAGCCGAAAGGCGCGCCCTGATCTTCTCCATTTTGCGGGAATGCAGCGGATCATCGCCTGCCCTGATCTTTTTGCGGACATCGTCACGGCGCTCGCGTGCGTCGGCTAGCGACACCTCAGGCCAGCTTCCAAGCGACAACCTCTTTTCGGATCCGTGGATCCTGTATTTCACGAACCAGTGCTTCGAACCGTTCGGCCGAATCTCAAGATAGAGGCCTTTATCGTCGGATTTGCGGTAGACGGTATCAATCGGCTGAAACCCTTTGATTTCTGCGGCTTTGAGGGACATTTGGGGGCACCACGCTTTTTACTGTCGCAGTGCCCCCAATTGTGCCCCCAAATTAACGAAATCTGGGGGCACAATTTGGAACAAAGCGAGATTCCAGTCGCGAGCAAAATAGCTCGAAACCCGCAGAAAATCAACGTTTTGGGACGTTTTGGGAAGAGGTGGTGGTGCCGCTTACGTGACTCGAACACGTGACCCCATCATTACGAATGATGTGCTCTACCAACTGAGCTAAAGCGGCGCTGGGCTCGGCGGGTGCCGGCCGGTGTGCGGGTGTGCCGTTAACAGCAGCTTGGGCCGGATGCAAGCCGCGTTCGCAGCTGCATTCCCGGCCGTATTGGATGGTCGCTGCGCGACAGCGCCGGTGCTGCTGCGGGCTGAGCGCGGTCTGGCGGCAGGTTGCGCGAAATGTGACCGCGCGGTTAACCCTAGCTTTACTCCCTTGCGGCACATTGCAGGTCTGAAAAACTGGTTGGGACCGATCAATGGATACTCTGCGCGGATATCGCGATGGCATGAACGGCCATGACGACGCAGACGACGCACTGTCTGCGTCGGCAGCCGCCGAAACCGATGACGAAGCGCTGATGGACCCGCCCCAGTCCTTTGGCAGCGATGAGCGGCGCATGCATGTGCGTGCCTATAACTATTGGGCCAAGCTGCTGGGAAACCGCGTATTTCCGTCGATCGAGGATCTTGATCCGGAGAATATCGAGGACTTCGGTCCCAACAGCGTGCTGCTCGATTTCACTTCCGGAATCGAAAATCCCGCCATCCCGTTCATTGGCAAGGCGCTTCGTGACGAGTGCAATCTCGACGATGCCGTCGCCTATCTCGACGAGGTCCCCGGCCGCTCGCTGCTTTCGCGAATCACCGACCATTACATGCAGATCCTGGCCAACCAGGCGCCGATCGGGTTCGAGGCGGAATATATCAACGATCGTGGCTCGACGATCATGTACCGCGGCATCCTGCTGCCCTTTTCCACCGACGATGACAGCATCGACTTTGTCTATGGCGTGATCAACTGGAAGGAACTGGCAGACAAGACGCTGACCGAAGAGCTGATCCTGCAGATCGACGAAGCGGTCAAGCAGGCGCCGCGCAAGCCCGCGCTGCCGGTGTGGGAGGACGATCCCGCGCAGAGCCTCGCCCCGGGCGAACTGGACCTGGGCGCGTTCGAAGAGCCGCTGCCGCTCGATGGCTACACGCTGTTTGCCGATCTGGACGATGGCCTGGCCGAGGTCGGCTTTGGCGGCTCGGCAGATGCGCAGATCGCCAATGCCTTCCCCGCGGTCGACATGCCCGGCGGCGATGCGGCGCTTGCCGATCTGCTGGACTATGCCCGCGCGCATGTCGAGGCGGCTCTGGCCACCGAGGAACGCTCGCGCAGCTCGCTATATGCCGCGATCGGCCGTGCCTATGACTTTGCCATCGCCGCGCGCGGTCGTCCGGACGATTATGCCGAACTGCTCAGCGAAAGCGGACTTTCCGCCCAGGCGCGCGCGCCGATGACCCCGCTGGTCAAGCTGGTCTTCGGTGCGCAGTACGACAAGACGCGGCTGGCCGAATATGCCTGCGTCCTCAGCCATGCGATGCGCCGCGATATTCCGCGCGGCGGCCTTGCCGAGATGCTGGCGCAGCAGCCCGGCGGTCTCAAGGCGATCGTGCAGCAGGAACGCAAGGCGCGCCGCGCCAAGGACGACGGCACAGGCGATGCCGGCCGCAAGCTGGAAACCCGCCAGCGGCTGCGCTCCAGTGCGCCGACGCCGCTCGCCGCGCTGGATATCGGCGATGCGGAGTTCGTTGTGCTGGTGGCTCGGCGCGACGAGGCCGGCGCGCTGGGCATCGTCGGGATGGTGGGCGAGGACGACCCGCTGGCCGACAAGGTGATGCGCCGCGTCGCCCGATAGGCGCGCGGGCTCGCCATGCGGAGGCCGCAACATTTAATCGACTGACCGAAAGAAAATTACGCGCATTTGCCCGTCCCCCCGTGCTGTGCGCTTGAGAACCAGCGTTGATTGGCGCATAAGCCGCAGGCAGCAGACCCGGCAGAGATGCGGCAATACAGCGCGCACGCGGGCACGAGGAACACATGGCCGAAACCCCGATTGCAGCGTCCGGTGCGGACGCGGGCTCCAGCGTATCTTCCAATGCCACCCCCCTGATCGATCCCCAGCAGCACGCCAGATTGCGCGCGGTGCTGGCCGACGCGTTCCTCAAGGGCGCGCTGCCCGGAGAGAATGAGGGATTTGACGACGCGGCGTGCAGCGAGGCGGCCGATTTCGCGCTGCGCGCGATGGCCCGTCGCCCGTCTTCCGACACCGTGCTGACGATCGAATCGATCCCCGGCCAGACCGGCCACCGCCATATGCGGCTGGCGATCATCAACGACGACATGCCGTTTCTGGTCGATTCGATTGCCGCGGCGATCTCGCGCTTCGGCCTGGCAATCGACCGGGTGATCCACCCCGTGGTCGCGCTGCGCCGCGATGCCGATGGGCTGCTCAGCGAAATCTATACCGACGAGGCTCCGGGCGAACGTCGCGAATCGGTGGTCTATCTTGAAGTCGAGCGCGCCGATGCCCGGCAGCGCAAGGCGCTGGAAACCGCGCTGATGGGCGCAATGGCGGACGTCCGCGCGGCGGTGACCGACTGGCCGATGCTGCAGGCGGCGATGGCCGCCGATGCCGCCGCGATGGCCGATGGCGAAGGCGCCGCATTGCTGCGCTGGTTCCTCGATCGCAACATGACCCAGCTGGCGCATCTGCGCTATCGCCGCGATGGCAGCGCCGAGGCGCCGCTCGGCATCGCGCGGATCAACGACCAGCCGCTGCTCGCGGCGCATTCGTTCGACCAGGCCTTTGCCTGGTTCGAAAGCGGCAAGGCCGCGCCGCTGATCATCAAGTCCAACTTCATCTCCACCGTGCACCGCCGCGCGCCGCTGGACCTCGTCATCCTTCCGATCTGGGAGGATGGCCGCGTCGCCGCGTTGTCGGTGCATGGCGGCATCTGGACCAGCGCCGCGCTTGCCGCCGCGCCCGAGCGCGTCCCCGTGCTGCGCGCGCATCTCAAGCTGCTGATGGACAAGTTCGGCTTTTCGCCCAACGGCCATGCCGGCAAGGCGCTGTCGCATGCGCTCACCGCGCTGCCGCACGACCTGCTGATCGCGTTCAGCCTCGAAAGCCTGGAGCGCGTCGCGCTCACCGCGATGTCGCTCGCCGACCGCCCCCGCTCCAAGCTGGTGACGGTGCAATCCTCGCTCAGGCGCCACCTGTTCGTGTTCGCCTGGCTGCCGCGCGACGAGGTCTCCACCGGCCGCCGCGAGGCGATCGAGCGGATGGTGCTCGAAGCATCGGGCGGCAAGACGCTGAGCTGGTCGATCTCGCTCGAGGACGGCGAGATCGCGCTGATCCGCTATGTCATCGACATGCGCGACGGGGCCGCCGCGGTCGATGACGCCGCGCTCGATTCGGCGCTGCGCGCGATGGTGCGCGGCTGGGAACCTTCGGTCGAGGAAGCGCTGATCGCGCTGGGCGAGGACAGCCGCGCCGCAGCGCTCGCCAGCCGCTATGCACCGCAGTTCCCGATGGCCTATCGCAGCGATTGCGGACCCAAGGAGGCCGCGCTCGATATCGTCCGGCTGCGCGATCTGGACAGCCCGGAGCGCCACGGCGCGCGCCTGTACCGCCGCGCCGACGATGCTGCGCAGCATCTGCGGCTCAAGCTCTACAGCCTCACCGGCGCGATTCCGCTGTCGCAGACCGTGCCCGCGCTGGAGAATTTCGGCTTCGACGTGCTGGAAGAGGTGCCCACCGCGCTGGGCGCGGACGATAGCGGCCATATCCACGATTTCCTGCTGAACCTGCGCGGGACCGGCGATGCCGAATCGCTGATGCTGCGCGCGGGCGCGATCGAGGCGGCGATTTCGGGAACGCTCGAAGGCAAGGCGGAGAACGATCCGTTCAACCGGCTGATCGCCGCCACCGGGCTTGAGCAGCGCGCGGTGATCTGGCTACGCGCCTGGTATCGCTATCTGCGCCAGGCGGGGCTGCCCTATGGCATTGGCACCGTGGTCGATGCGCTGCATGATGCGCCCGACATCGCGCATGCGCTGATCGCGCTGTTCATCGCGCGGCACGATCCGGCGTTCACCGGGGACCGCGAGGCGGCAACCCAGGCGAACCTCGCCGCGATCACAAGCGGGCTCACCCAGGTCTCCGCGATCGACGACGACCGGCTGCTGCGCATGGTGCGCGCGCTGGTGATGGCGATCCTGCGCACCAATGCCTTTGCGCCTGCCGCAAGCCTGGCGATGGTGATGAAGATCGACAGTGCCAAGGTCCCGGGCCTGCCCGCGCCCCTGCCTTGGCGCGAGATGTTCGTCTATTCGCCGCAGGTCGAGGGCATCCATCTGCGCGCCGGCCCCGTGGCGCGTGGCGGGCTGCGCTGGTCCGACCGGCGCGACGACTTCCGCACCGAGGTACTCGGCCTGATGAAGGCACAGCGCGTCAAGAACGCGGTGATCGTGCCGACCGGTGCCAAGGGCGGCTTCTTCCCCAAGCAGCTCCCCGATCCCGCGACCGACCGCGAAGGCTGGCTCAACGGCGGCAAGGACGCGTACAAGACCTTCATCCGCACATTGCTGTCGATCACCGACAACATCGTCGACGGCAAGGTGATGCACCCGGCGCAGGTCGTGGTGCATGATGGCGAGGACCCGTATTTCGTTGTCGCCGCCGACAAGGGCACCGCGACCTTCTCCGACACCGCCAATGCCATCGCCGCCGAGTTCGACTTCTGGCTGGGCGATGCGTTCGCCTCGGGCGGAAGCCAGGGCTATGACCACAAGGCGATGGGCATCACCGCCAAGGGTGGCTGGGTCTCGGTCCAGCGCCACTTTGCCGAAATGGGCGTCGATGTGCAGTCCGATCCGGTGCGCGTCGTAGGCTGCGGCGACATGTCGGGCGACGTGTTCGGCAACGGCATGCTGCTGTCGAAATCGATCAAACTGGTCGCAGCGTTCGACCATCGCCACATCTTCCTCGATCCCGACCCCGACGCAGCCGCAAGCTGGGCCGAGCGCCAGCGGATGTTCGCCCTGCCCCGGTCGAGCTGGGACGATTACGAAAAGGCGCTGATCTCCAAGGGCGGCGGCGTCTTCCCGCGTGCGATGAAATCGATCCCGCTGACCGCCGAGGTCAAGGCGATGCTGGGGCTCGAGGGCGACGAGATCGAACCGGCCGCGCTGATCTCCGCGATCCTGCGCGCCGAGGTCGATCTGCTGTGGTTCGGCGGCATCGGCACCTACATCAAGGCCGCGTCAGAGAACAACATCGACGTCGGCGATCCCTCCAACGACCAGCTTCGCATCAACGCCGAGCAGTTGCGCTGCAAGGTTGTCGGCGAAGGCGCCAACCTTGGCGTCACCCAGGCCGCGCGCATCGCCTTCTCGATGCTGGGCGGACGGATCAACACCGATTTCATCGACAATTCCGCGGGCGTCGATTGCTCGGACAACGAGGTCAACATCAAGATCGGCCTCGCTGCTGTCATGCGCGCCGGGCTGCTCGACGAGCCTTCGCGCAACGCGCTGCTTGCCTCGATGACCGACGATGTCTCGATGCTGGTGCTCGAGGACAACCGACTGCAGGCGCTGGGTCTCTCCATCGCCGAGCGTGCCGGGGTCAAGGCCCTGCCCTCGTATATCCGGCTGATCGAGCATTTCGAGGAACAGGGCCGGCTCGACCGCAAGGTCGAGGGCCTGGCCGACAATGCCACGCTCAAGCGCCGCGCGCAGGAGGGCCATGGCCTCACCCGGCCCGAGCTCGCCGTCGTGCTCTCCACCGCCAAGCTGACGCTGCAGGACGCAATCGAGCGCATTCCGCTCGCCGATGATCCCACGATGCGGCCCGAGCTGCTCGCCGCCTTCCCGCCGCAGATGCGCGAGGCCTATGGCGATGTTCTGATGCAGCACCAGCTGCGCGGCGAGATCATCGCCACCAAGCTGGCCAACCGCATGATCAACCGGCTGGGGCTGATCCACCCGTTCGAGCTGGCCGAGGAGGAAGGCTGCACGCTGGGCGATGTCGCCTGCGCCTTCATCGCGGCCGAACGGCTGTTCGCGCTGCCTGCGATCTGGGCCGAGTTCGACCATGCCGAGATGGACGAGCAGGTTCGCCTGATGCTGTTCGATGCCACCGCCAACATCGTGCGGGTCCACATCGCGGATGTGCTGCGCGCCAGCGCCGACGGCCTGATGCCCGGCGCGATCGTCGCCGCGCTCAAGCCCGGGGTGGATGCGCTGATCGCGCAGATGGACAATCTGCTCAATGCCGAAGCGCGGCTGCAGGCGGCGCGTCAGGCGCAGGATCTGGTCGGCCAGGGCGCATCCTCCGTCCACGCCGCGCACATCGTGCGGCTGACCGGGCTGGACGGCGCGGCGGGGCTTGCCAATCTGGCCAGCACCAGCGCCACCGACCCGATGCTGCTCACCCAGGCCTTTGCCGATCTGGGCGCGACGTTGGGGCTCGACTGGACGCAGATGACCGCCGCGCGCATGTCGCCCAGCGATCCTTGGGAGCGGCTGCTGGTCTCGGGCCTCGCGCGCGATTTCCAGCAGATGCGGCTCGATTTCCTCCAGCGCGCCAAGGGCAGCGATCCGCAGGATTATGTCGCAGGCTGGACCGAGGCCAACCTGCCCCGCATCAAGCAGTTCCGCACCCTGGTCGACCGCGCCCGCATGGACGCCGCCCCCAGCGTCGCCATGCTGGCCCAGATCGCCAGCCAGGCGCGGATCCTGCTGGCTCGGTAGGGGCGAGGCTCCCGCAGCCATAAAAAAAGGGCCGGTGCATCGCTGCACCGGCCCTTTTTGTGTCCGAGACAGAAGCGCGCTTACGCGGCTTCCTTCTTCCGGCTCTGCTTCTTGCGCTCGTTCGGATCGAGGAAGCGCTTGCGCAGACGGATGTTCTTGGGGGTCACTTCCACCATTTCATCGTCGTCGATGTACGCGATGGCCTGTTCCAGGCTCATCATGCGCGGCGGAGTGAGGCGGATGGCGTCGTCCTTGCCGGTCGAACGGAAGTTAGTCAGCTGCTTCGACTTCATCGGGTTGACTTCAAGGTCATCGGGCTTGGCGTTCTCGCCGATGATCATGCCTTCATAGACCGGCACGCCCGATCCGAGGAACAGCACGCCGCGCTCTTCCAGAGCGTTGAGCGCATAGCCCACGGTGTCGCCGGTGCCGTTCGAGATCAGCACGCCGAGCTGGCGACCGGTGATCTGGCCCTTGTAGGGACCATACTTTTCGAACAGCCGGTTCATGATGCCGGTGCCGCGGGTGTCCGACAGGAACTCGCCGTGATAGCCGATCAGGCCGCGCGAGGGTGCGCTGAAGGTGATGCGGGTCTTGCCGCCACCCGAGGGACGCATGTCGGTCATCTCGGCCTTGCGCTGCGCCATCTTCTCGACGACCGTGCCCGAATGCTCGTCATCCACGTCGATGACGACGGTTTCGTAAGGCTCGGTGCGCGATCCGCTTTCGTCTTCGCCGAACAGCACGCGCGGACGCGAGATGCCGAGCTCGAAGCCTTCGCGGCGCATCGTCTCGATGAGCACGCCCAGCTGCAGTTCGCCGCGACCGGCAACCTCGAAGCTGTCCTTGTCCGCCGATTCGGTGATCTTGATCGCGACGTTCGATTCGGCTTCGCGCATCAGGCGATCACGGATCATGCGGCTGGTCACCTTGGTGCCCTCGCGGCCCGCAAACGGGCTGTCGTTCACCGCAAAGCGCATCGACAGGGTCGGCGGATCGATCGGCTGCGCGTGCAGCGGCTCGGTCACGGTCGGCTCGCAGATGGTGTTGGCAACCGTCGCGGTGGTCAGACCCGCGATCGAGATGATGTCGCCGGCATTGGCGACGTCGACGGGAACGCGCTCAAGACCGCGGAACGCCATGATCTTGGATGCACGACCGGTCTCGACGATGTTGCCATCGGGATCGAGCGCGTGGATCTGCTGGTTGGTCTTGACCGAGCCCGAGAACACCAGACCGGTGAGGATACGGCCAAGGAAGTTGTCGCGGTCGAGCAAGGTGACGAGGAACTTGAACGGACCATCGGGATCCGCCGACGGTGCGGGGACATGCTCGACGATCTTCTTGAACAAGGGCTCGAGCGTGCCTTCGCGCACTTCGGGCGTGTCGCCGCAATAGCCGTTGCGGCCCGAGGCGAACAGCACGGGGAAATCGAGCTGCTCGTCATTGGCTTCCAATGACACGAACAGGTCGAACACTTCGTCGAGCACTTCCTGCGGGCGGCCATCGGGACGGTCGATCTTGTTGACGACGACGATGGGCTTGAGGCCCAGAGCCAGCGCCTTGCCGGTGACGAACTTGGTCTGCGGCATCGCGCCTTCGGCAGCGTCGACGAGCAGGATCACGCCATCGACCATCGAGAGGATGCGTTCCACTTCGCCGCCGAAATCGGCGTGGCCCGGGGTATCGACGATGTTGACGCGGGTCAGGTTGCCCTGCTGGTCGTCCCATTCGATCGAGGTGCACTTGGCCAGAATGGTGATGCCGCGTTCTTTTTCGAGATCGTTCGAATCCATCGCGCGCTCTTCGACGCGCTGGTTGTCGCGGAAGGTGCCCGATTGGCGGAAAAGCTGGTCAACAAGGGTGGTCTTGCCATGATCGACGTGCGCGATGATGGCGATATTGCGAAGGGACATGAAAGAAAGCCTGTGTCAGGGGATTGCCGGGGCACGCCGTCCGGCACGCCACTCTCGCCGCGCCCATAGCTGATGCCTTGCTGCGGCGCAACAACTAGCGCGTCGGGGGTGGAGCGGCGAGAGACAGCGCGACCGCTCTCCCCTCCCGCAGGCGGGAGGGGTGGCCGAAGGCCGGGGGTGGGCCTGAACAGTCGCTTGTCTCTACAGGCCCACCCCAGCTCAGCAAGCTGAGCCTGCCCCTCCCGCATGCGGGAGGGGAGAGAACAGCGCTGCGGAACTCTTCCACAGAGGGATGACCATGCGGTCCGAAATCGCGCCTGCCGAGACATTGGCATCAACACGCAATATCGTTTTTCGATATTATTGATTGACGATAAATCGAATCAGGCATAGACACCCCTTATCGATTACCGATGCCTCGCTTCAAGGAGAACGATATGACCCACACCTTCAGCACCATGCTCGCCGCCTTCGCCGCTCTGGCTCTCACCTTCGGTTCGATCGGCGCGATCGTGACCGTGCCTGCCGCCCAGGCCGCGGCGCCGGCGACGCTCGCCATGATCATTCTCGCCTGACCCTCTGTGTGTGAACGGACGCTATCATGACCCTTTCTAACACCCGCACCAAGGACCCGCTGCTTGCGGTTGCAACAGTGCTCATCTGGCTCATCCTCGGGATCACCGCCTTTGCCGGGATCATCGTCACCATCTGCATTCCCGGCGTCATCCTGTTCGGCGCCGAGTTTGTCGAGGCTCCGCAGCTCAATCCGCTGTCGACAGAGACGAAGGCTCTGATTTGCGGACTTCTCGCAGGGGTCGCAGCCTTGCTTTATCTTTTCTGGCGCTTCTTTCGGGCGATGCAGGGCATCGTGCGCAGCGTGGGCGAAGGCGACCCGTTCGTCCCCGTCAACGCAGACCGATTGACCCAGATGGCCTGGATGGTTCTGGCCATGAATATCGCTGCGATCCCGCTCGCCGCGCTGGGCCTTCACATCGCGCGGCTCGTGGGGGAAAGCGGCGGATCGATGAAAGGCGCGTTCGATCTGGGAGGGGTCATTCTGGCCATCACCCTTTTCATCCTCGCCCGCGTGTTCCGCCAGGGCGCAGCGATGCGCAACGATCTCGAAGGGACCGTGTGATGCCGCCCATTACCGATGACACCGAAGGAACCCGGATCATGGTGAAGCTCGACGACCTGCTTTATGCCCGCCGCATGACCCTGACCGAGCTGGCCGAGCGGGTGGGTCTCACCCTTGCCAACCTCTCGATCCTCAAGACCGGAAAGGCCAAGGCGATCCGCTTCTCCACCCTCGCCGCGATCTGCCGCGAGCTGGAGTGCCAGCCCGGTGATCTGCTGGCCTATGATGACGAACAGCCGCAGTGAATGCGGTGGGGGGTGGTGAGCCGGGAGAAACAGCGCAACCCCTCTCCCCTCCCGCAGGCGGGAGGGGTGGCCGAAGGCCGGGGTGGGCCTGCAACCGTCCGTGCTCCCGCCCACCCCGGTCCGGCAAGCCGGGTGCTGCTTCAAGCCCACCCCGGTCCGGCAAGCCGGGTGCTGTTTCAGGCCCACCCCGGTCCGGCAAGCCGGACCTGCCCCTCCCGCATGCGGGAGGGGAGAGAAGAGTGCGGCTTACAAATCCTCCCCGCCCCGGGGAGGGGGACCATCCGCAGGATGGTGGAGGGGCAGCGGCGTTGTGCTGCCCTAGTCGAATGGCACCCGGACGCTACCCCTCCACCATTCGCTGCGCGAACGGTCCCCCTCCCCCAAGGGGAAGGATTTGAGTGCAGGGCCTTCACCCACCCCCGCTCATCCTGAGCCGCGGGCGCAGCCCGCGAAGTCGAAGGACTCGCCCCCACGCTGGCCGTATAGCGGGGCCTTCGACAAGCTCAGGCTGAGCGGATGCGGTGGCGGCTTTTCAACCGCTCAGGAAAAAATCTGCCGGTCTGCAAACGTTTAGAGTTTCGGACGCCGTGAGGCGTCGGAAAGTCGACGGTGCCCGAACCCGCGGTCGTCAGGTGCTGATGTCTATGGGGATTTCGATTTTGGGCTTGTGGGAGCAGCGGTGGGTGCTGCCGATAAGCGGACGGAACTGAAAGCGGACTGGCTGCTTTTGGGGTGACGAGCGGGTTGCCGTAAATCGGACCGTCCGATTTTGGAGGGCGCAGGTCTGCTTTTGGTGGGTGATGGCGCAGTGCTCTGTGCTCCCCGAAGCACGGTCGCTTCGGGGCCGGTTGAAGGCAGGCCGTGCCGGGTCACGACGATGTTCTCCCGGATGCGTTGACAGGATGCGGTGGTGCGCGCGGCTGATATCTGCGCTCGAAAGTCTCGATGATGACCATGCTGCCACCGCAGCACGGGCACGGTGGCCGATGGTCCGGCGGATCGACAGCCGTGTCATCGATGGCAGGTGGCGCAACCGCCAGCAGTCGGCGGGCGTGTTCGAGATGGGCCTTGCGGGTCGCACCGGCCAGCAGCCCGTAATGGCGTATCCGGTGGAACCCGCGTGGCAGGTTGTGCAGCAGGAAGCGACGGATGAACTCGTCGGCGCCTAAGGTCATGTCCTGCTGGCGCTGCGCGCCATTGCGGCGATAATCCTTGTAGCGGAACGTGACGCCTTCACTGTCGAAGCGGAGGATGCGGCTGTTCGAGATGGCGACGCGGTGGGTATAGCGCGCCAGATAGGCGAGCACCGCCTCAGGTCCTGCAAAGGGCGGCTTGGCATAGACCACCCAGCGCTTTCTGCGGACCGGTGACAGATGACGCAGAAAGGCCCGCCGCTCGGCGAGATGCGCCAGGCTGCCGAAGAACCCGAGCTTGCCGGCATCGTGGAGCGCGATCAGCCGCGTGAGGAACAGGCGGCGGAACAGGGCGCCCAGGACACGGACGGGCAGAAGAAAGGCCGGGCGCGCAGATATCCAGCGCTCGCCATCACGCGCGATACCGCCGCCGGGCACGATCATATGGACATGCGGATGATGGGTAAGCGCCGAGCCCCAGGTGTGGAGTACAGCGGTAATGCCGATACGTGCGCCCAGATGCCTGGGGTCGGCGGCGATGGTCAGCATCGTCTGGGAGGCGGCCTTGAACAGCAGGTCATAGAGCAGCGCCTTGTTGTGGAACGCAATGGCGCTGACCTGTGCCGGGAGCGTGAACACGACGTGGAAATAGCCCACCGGCAACAGGTCGGCCTCGCGCTCGGCCAGCCAGGTACGCGCGGCTGCTCCCTGGCACTTGGGGCAATGCCGGTTGCGACAGCTGTTATAGGCGATCCGCCAATGCCCGCAGTCTGTGCAGGCTTCGACGTGACCGCCCATTGTAGCGGTGCGGCAATGCTCGACGGCCGACATGATCTTGAGCTGGTGCAGGCTCAGATGCCCGGCATGGGCAATGCGATAGCCAGGCCCTGCAACGCGGAAGATGTCGGCCACCTCTATGGAGGTGCGCACCGGGCCTCAGCCGTCGGGCACCTGCGCGGTGGATGAGGTCAAGGCCAGCCTGTCGAGCGGACTGATCACCGCTCGCATCGTCTTGGTTGCCACCTGTGTGTAGAAAGCGGTGGTGTTAAGCTTGGCATGGCCCAGCAACGCCTGGATGACGCGGATATCGACCCCGTCCTCCAGCAGATGGGTGGCGAAGCTGTGCCGCAAGGTGTGCGGGCCGACCCGCCTTGTGATGTCCGCTGCCTCGGCTGCCTCGACGACGACGCGATACAGCTGCCGGGTGCTGATCGGCAGCAGCGCGCTTCTGCCTGGGAAAAGCCAGCTGTCTGCATGCAACACGCCCTGTTGTCGTCCGGCGCGCCACCACTCGCGCAGCAGCACGAGCAGGCCTTCGGGCAGCATGGCGTTGCGATATCGGCCACCCTTGCCACGCTCGATACGCAGCACCATGCGCTTGCTGTCGATGTCGCGCACCTTGAGCGCCGAGACCTCGCCGACGCGCAGTCCCGCGCCATAGGCAACCGACAGCGCTGCCTGATGCTTGAGGCAGGTCGTGGCCTCCAGCAACCGCTTCACCTCGTCCTGGGTCAGCACCACGGGGATCTTGCGGGCGTGCGAAGTGCGCACCAGCTTGCGCGCCAGATCGGGCCGATCCAGCGTGTGGGTGAAGAAGAACCGCAGCGCTGCAACTATGCTGTTCATCGTCGGCACCGGAACGCCGGTCTCGCGTTGGTCGATCTGGAAGCGCCGCAGATCCTCTGCAGTTGCCGTGTGCGGCGAGCGTCCCAGCCATGTGGCGAAACGTCCAACATCGCGGATATAGTTGCGCTGCGTCTCGCGGCTGAAGCGCCGCATGTTCATGTCCTCGATCAACCGCTGGCGCAGCGGGCTGACCGTACCGATCGCTATAAGCTCGTTCATCGTTCGACTCCTCAGGTTGAAGGAGTCGAAATGGTCTGCCCACCACGGACACTGTTCAATCCAGGCGCTGCGCCCGCGCCGTCAGCTTAGCTTCACCCCAAACACCACTCCCGCGAAGCGGGTTCGTGCTTCGACCCCATTGCGGTCATTGCTGCTGTCGTCCAAAATATGAGAATGACCAACGAAACGTCGCCCGACCGTTACTTTGCTCCCGGCACCAAAGTGAGGCTGAGAAATCCAACTCACGGTGAATACGAACACGGTGTTGTTGTGCACTGCTGGGGTGACGACGAGATTGACGCCTATGACTGCTACGTTGCGTTCTTTGGTGCTGAGATGCCTATCCGCACGCCGCGCGAGAAACCTTATGTGCTTCGCTTTGCGGCGAGTTCGCTGCAGATCACGGAACCTTCACCTCATGCCCTGGTGCTGCGCGACACTGTGGTAGAAATGAAGGAACATCTTGACGGGCTAACGGGTGAGACGGACTTCGACCGTGGCTATGCAATGGCATACGACTTCGCGACGAGAACCTTCAAACGGCAATGCGATGCATTTGGTTTGCGCGAGGATTTGGGCTGGATGGAGCCTGATTTGTCGAAATGGCTACTCGACGACTAGCGTCAGCTTTCCACCCAGTTCCCGCCATAAGCGCCGACACATTCCTTATCCATTAGCGGACGTCGCTCCCCCCTACTCCGCACACTCCCCCATCCACATGTCGCGCGGCATCTCGACGCGGATCGGCGGGCCGCCTTTGGGGTCTGGTATGCCGTCGTACCACAGCGAGCGCGCGAGGTCGGGCATGAACACGCCCAAGGGTGCGGGGCTGTCCAGCATCGGCGGGGTGGAGACGTATTTCATCCCGTTCGGCTCGCCGATGAAGGCGTGGAAATAGAGCGATTCCTCGCCCTCTGCCTCGGGCAGCATCTGCGGCGGGTTCTCGGCATCGCCCATTCCATCGACCGGGATCAAGGTCGTCGAACCGAAGCCGTTGGAGCCCGCAAAGCTGAAATACCTGCGGAAGATCAGCTTGTCGTCCTCGTCGGTCTGCTCGATCACCGCGACCATGTCCGACTGCGCGCTGGGGGGCAAAGCGGGCTTTTCGAAGTGCAGCGTGAACCGCGTCGGCCAGGGCGAGCGATAGCTGGCCTTGAGGATCGGGCACGACAGCGGCTTGACCTGCACCGCGGCATCTGGAGTGAAATCGAGCGTGTCGATCTTCAGCCGGTCATCGACGATCTTGAACACCGCATAGGCGTTGCCCCCGGTGGCGCAGCAATTGGCGTCGCTGTCGCGCCAGATCGGGAAACGGCTGCTGAGGCCGTAATAGTCGTAGTCCACCCCCTTCCACAGCCCCATGCCCTCGGGGAGGCGGGTGCGAAGCTCGGTCTTCCAGCTGTTCATCCCGATATTGACCCATGCGCCGGTGCGATACAGGAACAGGCTGTCGGCATTGCCCTCGCCGGTGCCGGCGGTGCGCGCAGGCAAGTGCAGGATGATGTCCTCGCCATTGTCGACCAGCCGCGGCGGCTCGGCTTCGCCCTCGGTGCTGGTGTAGCCGATCAACGCCGGTTTCGCGCCGCTCACATCCCAGGCGATGGTCATGCGCAGCGGGATGCCGCCGCCGGCGTCCAGCCCGCTGACATATTGCCAGGCGATCGCGCGCGCCTTGTCCTCTTCGCCCGCGTTGAGGAACCCGGCGGATTCGACCACGCAGTTGACCACCGAGCCGACCAGGCAGTCCCTGGCCAGCCCGGGCCCGAAGCTCGCCGGAGTGCGGATCGACGAGGCGATCTGGGTCAGCCCGTCGATCTCGGCCTTCACATAGCCCAAGCTCTCGATGATCACATCCGCATTGGCCTGTTGCGGGCTATCGTCGGGCGAATATTCGAACCCCCGGCGCAGATCGGCCAGCGCCTCGTCGCGGCGCTCGGCGATTGTCGCCTTGCGCGGATCGACCTTTTGCCAGGCGCGCATCGCCGTCTCGACATCGGCCCAGCGCGCCGCAATCTCGCGGTTCTGGCAAAGGTCGGCCGCATTGATCGTGCGGTCCGGGCAAGGCGGAGTGGTTACGGTGGCCAGCAGCAGGGCGGGCAGGAGCATCATCGATGCACGACTCCAGTCAGGCGCGACCCTGCCCGCCTTGTGCGCCAATCACCGCCAAATGCAATATGCAGCGATTGTGCGGCGTTACTTGCCGGTCCAGTTGGGCGCGCGCTTCTGCGCGAACGCTGCCGCGCCCTCGCGGGCATCCTGCGAGACCATCACCTGGCCGACGAGCTCCTGCTGCTTGCCCCACATTTCCCCGTCGCTCCAGCCGCGCGATTCGACGATCACCTGCTTGGACACGCGCACCGCCAGCGGGCCGTTGGCGCTGATCTTGTGTGCAAGTTCGAGCGCGCCATCGATCGCGGGGCCTTCGACCACGCGGTTGACGAAGCCGATCTCGTACGCGCGCTGCGCCGAGATGAAATCGCCGGTGAGCGCCAGTTCCATCGCGATCCGCGGCGGCACCTGGCGCGGCAGCCGCATCAGCCCGCCGGCGGCCGCTGCAAGGCCGCGCTTGGTCTCGGGGATGCCGAACTGCGCCTTGCTGTTGGCCACGATCAGGTCGCAGGTCAGCGCGACCTCCATGCCGCCCGCGAGCGCATAGCCATCGACTGCGGCGATCAGCGGCTTCCTGGGCGGCGCTTCGACGAAACCGCAAAAGCCCTTGCCCTTGACCATCGGAAGCTCACCGGTGAGGAAGGCCTTGAGGTCCATTCCCGAACAGAAGGTACCGCCTGCTCCCTTGATGATGCCGACCCGCAGGGCGTCGTTGCTGTCGAGCTCTTCCAGCGCCGCCGCCATGCCTTCGGCCACCGCGCGGTTGACCGCATTCTTGGCTTCGGGCCGGTTGATCGTGATGATGAGGACGCCATCGTCCGCGAGGGTTTGCACTTCAGACATATCGAATTCCTTGTGAAGGGTCAGAACAGAAGATCGGCCAGCTTGGCCCGGTGCCAGGCGGCGTCGCCATACTGGCTGGCGTGCCAGATTGCGCTGCGGCGGTAGAGCCCTGCGTCGCAATCGTGCGTGAAGCCGAAGCCGCCGTGGAACTGCACCGCGCGGTCGGCGGCGAAGCTGTAGGCCTTGTCGGCGGACGCCTTGGCCATGCGCACCGCGATCTCGCCGACGCCCTGCTGGCCGAAATTGTGCGCCGCGCTGAGCATGTGCGAGCGCGCCTTTTCATAGCCGACATAGGCGTTGGTGATCGGGTGCTTGAGCGCCTGATATTCGCCGATCAATTTTCCGAACTGCTTGCGGGTTTTCAGATACTCGATCGTGTAATCGATCGCGCTCTGCGTCCCGCCGCACATCTCGGCGGCCTGCAGCAAGGCGCTGGCCAGCTCGATCTGCGTCAGCGCCGTGCCCGAGCGTCCGGCATCGAGCAGCGCGGACGCAGGGATGGTGATCCCGTCGAGGGTGAGCTCGTAGCTGCGCTTGGTCTCGTCGATGATGATCTCGCGGCGCAAGGCACTGTCGGGGATGGCCGAACGCTCGATCAGCGCCAGCCGCACTGCGCCCTCGACAGTGACCGATGCGATGACAAGCGCCGCATGCTGGGCATAGACCACGAACTGCTTGGTGCCCGAGAGGACATAGCCGTCGCCGCTCGCCTTGGCGGTCGCCTCGACATGGCCGAGGTCCCAGTCGCCATGCGGCTCGGTGAGCGCCAAAGTCGCGACTTCGCCTGCAACGATGCGCGGCAGCCACTCAGCGCACTGCGCCTCGTCGCCTGCTGCCAGCAGCGCCTGCGCGGCGATGGTGCAGGTCGCAAACGGTGTTGCGAGCAACCGCCGCCCCATCTGCTCTGCGATCGGCGCGACCTCGGCCATCGACAGGCCAACCCCGCCCTGCGCCTCGGGCACCGCGATGCCCAGCCAGCCGAGGTCGACGATCTCCTGCCACACCGCAGGATCATAGCCATGCTCATCCTCGATCAGCTTGCGCACCTTGTCGATCGGCGACCTGTCGCGACAGAAATTGGTCGCGACATCCATCAGCTCGATCTGCTCTTCGCTGTAGCTCAGCGCGCCGAGATGGTCGGCGAGATTTCCTTCGCTGAAAGCCATGGTTTAGCGCCCCTTCGGCAGGCCGAGTACATGCTCGGCGATGATGTTGCGCTGGATTTCCGAGGTACCGCCGCCGATGGTGGCGGAGAAGCTGTTGAGATAGCTGCGGTGCCAATAGCCGTTGTCGACCGCGCACGGATCATCGACATAATAGCCGCCGCGGGTGCCCTGGAAGCTCAGCGAGAACTCGGTGAGCTCGCGGATCATCTCGGTGCGCGCGAGCTTGTTCATCAGCGCAAGCCCCATCGGGCGGTCCTGCACCAATGGCCCCATGCGGCGGCGCTGGTTGTTGAGATTGAGCGCCTGGATATCCATCATGAAATCGACCATCCGGTCCTTCATCACCGGATCGTCGAGCAGGGGCTTGCCGCCGCGCTGCGACTGGCGCGCAAGCTCTACCACGCCCATCGCGTCGAGTTCCTTGAGGAAGTACCCACCCGCAAGGTTCACCTTGGCACCGCGTTCGTATTCCAGCGTCTTCATCGCGATCTGCCAGCCATCGCCTTCGTTGCCCATCAGGCATTCGGCGGGGATGCGCGCGTCGGTGAAGAAGCACTGGACGAAGCCGTACTCGCCGGTGAGCTTCTTGATCCGCCGCGTCTCGATCCCCGGTGCGTGCATCGGCGAGAGAAAGAAGCTGAGCCCCGCATACTTGTTCGGCCCCTCGTTCGAGGTGCGCGCGAGCAGGATCATGTACTTGGCGCGGTCGCCCAGAGAGGTCCAGATCTTCGAGCCGTTGAGCACATACTCATCACCGTCTCGCACCGCCTTGAGCTGCGCATTGCCGAGGTCGGAGCCGTTTTCGGGCTCGGAGAAACCCTGACACCAGATATCCTCTGCGTTGAGCATCCCCTTGATGTATTTCTTTTTCTCTTCCTCGCTGCCGATGTCCATGATCAGCGGCCCTGCCCAGCCGATGCCGATCGCGTTGAGCATGATCGGGCCATCGTACTTCTTCATCACCTTGGTGGCGATGCGCTGGAAATCGGGGTGCAGTCCGCCGCCGCCATATTCGACAGGCCAGCTCGCGCCGAGATAGCCCGCCTCGTACACCTTGCGCTGCCAGGCGCAGAGGAAATCGAACTGCTGGTCAGTGCTGACCTCCATGAAGGTCAAAGGCAGCATGAAGCCGGGGTCCTTGGGGGTGTTCTCGCGGAACCAGGCGTCGGCCTGGGCTTCGTAATCGGCCAGTTCGGCTGGCGTCGGGCGGGATGACATCTTCTCTCTCCTGCATGAGCGGACGATGCGGCGCGGCTGGATTCGCGCTCGTTTAATCGTCCGGTTAAAACAGGTATGCAAGCCCGCGCGACGCTTGTCTAGGGGCCATGATTATCTCAAACCGTCACCCCCGCGCACGCGGGGGTCCCGCTGTTTTGCCGCGATCGCGCAGAAGCGGGATTCTCTCGTTCGCGGGAATGACGGGGTTCAGGGCTGCTTCAAAGGTTGGCAATAGGATTGCTTGCGATAGCCAGTCACCGCGTCGAATTCCGCGCGGTCGTTGAGCAGCACGCGCAGCAGCGCCACCCCCTTGGCGCCGGGCATGGTCACCTTGCGCGCCCCTCCGGGAACCGTCTGGTCGGCGGTCGACAGGATGACCTCCACCGGCGCGCCCTTGCTGTCGCGATCGCTTTCGACGAACGCGACGTTGGTCTCGCTGTCGAACACGGTAAGCGACCAGTAATGGCCGGGCACGGGGTGCGCATGCACGCGGAGCGGCCCCTGGGTCAGATCGAACGCACACACCGAATAGGCAAGATCCGGGCTGGGCCGCACGATGGTCTGGCTTTCGGCGGTGACCAGCGGGCCGTGCGCCATGCGGTTGAAGCCCGATTGCGCCGCCAGCTGCTCCCAGGCGCGGTCCATGATCACCATCGGGGCTGCGGCCAGGGTGGTGTACCAGGCTGCCAGCGCAGCCAGCACGGCGACGATCAGCGGTCCGATCCAGCGGCTCATGTCCGGCACTCCCTGCGCTCGATTCGCGGCAGCGTCACGCTGCCCCGCGCGGCAAGCAGCTTTGCCGAAGGGTGATAGGCGCGCAGCGTGAGCTCGAACGGCCGGTCGTCGGGCATCGCGATCCAGTGCGTGCCCCGGCGGGTGCGGGCGATATCGACCTGCCAGTTCGACGCTTCCACAGGCGCAAGCGCGGCGCTGCCCAGCGAATACACGCTTGCCCGGTTGGGGATGAGGTAGCCCTTTGCGTCATACAGCGTCAGGCTCCACCAGCGCGCATCCATCGCGCCACCGGAAACGCGATAGCTGCACTTGCCGCTGAGCTTGCGCCCGGCGCTATCCTCGTCCGCGTTGAAATAGATCGCCTCGCGCTCGGGCAGCGCCAGCAGGCCACGCAAAGCCACCGTGGCGCGAGTGGCGACGCTCGCGTCCTTGGTACCCACCTTGGCGGCGGTGCGCCAGGGTCCGTTTTCGATGCCCAGCGAGGCAAAGCTCTGGCGCAACTGCACCACCGCTGCGCCCGTCCCGAGCGCCAGCCCGGCAACCAGCAGCAACCCATAGCGAACCCCAGCGTGCATGACCCCTCCTGTTTTGGCACAGCCTATGCCGGAAGATCGAGGCGTAACGCAAGAGGATTAGACGCGACGCGGCGGCATGACGCCGCCCGCCCCTTCCGCAAGCGGAAGGGGAGAGAGAATCAGGCCTTCTTCAGCGCCGCCTGTGCCGCAGCCAACCTTGCGATCGGCACGCGATAGGGCGAGGCGCTGACATAATCGAGGCCGGTGGTCTCGCAGAACGCGATGCTGGCAGGATCGCCGCCATGCTCGCCGCAGATGCCCAGTTTGATGTCGGGGCGCGTCTTGCGGCCCTTCTGCACCGCGATCTCGATCAGCTGGCCAACGCCCTCGATATCGAGGCTGACGAACGGATCACGCGCAAAAATGCCCTTGTCGACATATTGCGTCAGGAACCGGCCCGCATCGTCGCGGCTGACGCCCAGCGTGGTCTGCGTGAGGTCATTGGTGCCGAAGCTGAAGAACTCGCCCACCTCGGCGATCTCGTCGGCCATCAGCGCCGCGCGCGGCAGCTCGATCATCGTGCCGACCAGATATTCGATCCGGCGGCCCTTTTCGGCGAACACCATCTCGGCGGCCACATCGACCACCTTCTTCATCAGCTCGAGCTCGCGCCGGGTGGCGACCAGCGGGATCATCACCTCGGGGATCGGTGCCGCGCCGCTTTCGGCAGCGACATCGCACGCCGCCTCGAAGATCGCGCGCGCCTGCATTTCGTAGATTTCAGGGTAGGTGACGCCCAGGCGGCAGCCGCGATGGCCGAGCATGGGATTGAACTCGTGCAGTTCGTTGGCACGGCGCTTGAGCACCTCGACGCCGACGCCTGCAGCCTGTGCGACTTCGGCAAACTCGCTCTCGCTGTGCGGCAGGAACTCGTGCAGCGGCGGGTCGAGCAAACGGATGGTGACAGGCAGCCCCGCCATCACCTCGAAGATGCTGTGGAAGTCGGCGCGCTGTTCGGGCAGCAGCTTCTCCAGCGCGGCCCGCCGGCCCGCCTCATCCTCGGCGAGGATCATCTGGCGGACATTGGTAATGCGGCTCGCCTCGAAGAACATGTGCTCGGTGCGGCACAGGCCGATGCCCTCGGCACCGAAATCGCGCGCCACGCGGCAATCCTCGGGCGTCTCGGCATTGGTGCGCACCTTGAGGCGGCGGACCTTGTCGGCCCAGCCCATCAGCACGCCGAAATCGCCGACCAGTTCGGGCTGCACGGTGGGAACCGAGCCCATCATCACCTCGCCGGTGGTGCCGTCGATGGTGATGGTGTCGCCCTCGCGCAGCTCGCGCTTGCCGATGCGCAGCACGCGCTCCTTGTTGTCGATCGAGAGGCTGCCTGCGCCCGAGACGCAGGGGCGCCCCATGCCGCGTGCGACCACGGCGGCGTGGCTGGTCATCCCGCCGCGTGCGGTCAGGATGCCGCGCGCCGCGTGCATGCCGTGGATGTCCTCTGGGCTGGTCTCGATGCGGACCAGAATCACCGAATCGCCCATCTCGTTGCGACGCTCGGCGGTGTCGGCATCGAACACGATCAGCCCGCTCGCCGCGCCCGGAGACGCAGGCAGGCCCTTGGTCAGAACGTCACGCACCGCAGCGGGATCGAGCGAGGGGTGGAGCAACTGGTCGAGCGCCATCGGATCGACGCGCGCGATCGCCTCTTCCTCGGTGATCAGGCCTTCATTGGCCATATCGACCGCGATCCGCAGCGCCGCCTTGGCGGTGCGCTTGCCCGAGCGGGTCTGCAGCATCCACAATTTGCCGCGCTCGACCGTAAACTCGATGTCCTGCATGTCGCGATAGTGCTTTTCGAGGATATCGAACACCCGCGCCAGTTCGGCATAGGTTTCGGACATCGCCTCTTCCATGCTCTGCGGCTTGGCATTGGCTTCCTCGCGCGCCTGGCGGGTCAGGTACTGCGGCGTGCGGATCCCTGCGACCACGTCCTCGCCCTGCGCGTTGATCAGGAACTCGCCGTAATAGAGGTTCTCGCCGGTCGAGGGGTTGCGGGTGAACGCCACGCCCGTCGCCGAGGTGTCGCCCATGTTGCCGAACACCATCGCCTGCACGTTGACCGCGGTGCCCCATTCGGCCGGGATGTCGTTGAGGCGGCGATAGACCTTGGCGCGTTCCGACTGCCACGATCCGAACACTGCGGCGACCGCGCCCCACAACTGGTCGTGCACATCCTGCGGGAACGGCTTGCCCCACTGGTCCTGCACCAGCGCCATATATTCGGCCACCAGCGCCTTCCAGTGCTTCGCCTCCATCTCGGTATCGCTGAAGAAGCCGTTGTCTTCCTTCATGATCTCGAGCGCTTCCTCGAACGCATCATGGTCGAGGCCCAGCACCACGTCCGAATACATCTGGACGAAGCGGCGATAGCTGTCCCAGGCAAAACGCTCGTCGCCCGAGACCTGCGCCAGCCCCTCGACGGTGGCATCGTTGAGGCCCAGGTTGAGCACGGTGTCCATCATCCCGGGCATTGACACGCGCGCGCCCGAGCGAACCGAGACCAGAAGCGGATCGGCCGCATCGCCGAAATTCTTGCCCGTGATCGCCTCGATATGCCTGAGTCCTTCTGCGACCTCGGCCTTCAGGCTGTCGGGGAACACCTCGCCATCCTGGTAATAGCGCGTGCACATTTCGGTGCTGATGGTGAAGCCGGGAGGCACCGGCAGACCGATCGACGCCATGCCATCCAGATTGGCCCCCTTGCCGCCCAGCAGGAACTTGTCACCCGCGCCACCATCATTGGCGCCGCCACCGAACCGGTACACATATTTGGTCATCGCAATACTGCCTGTCCGTCTTGAATGTTGGTGAAGGGTGTCGAGATTATCCCTCGATCTTCGAAAAATCGGCAACCCGGTGAACCGCAGCGCGGAACCGCGCCAGCAGGTTCAGCCGCGCGGTGCGCTTGTCGGGGTCGGCATCGTTGACGGTCACGTCGTCAAAGAACGCATCGATCGGTGCGCGCAGCACCGCGAGCGCCGCCATCGCGCCTTCGAAATCCTCGCCATGGATTGCGAGCGCGGCGAGCGGCTCGGCTTTATCGAGCGCTTCGATCAGCGCGATCTCCGCCGGTTCGGGATCATAGGGCAGCCCGGAGCCGGGCTGCGCCATTTCCGCAACGGCCAGCGCGACCCCCGGATCCTCGACCATCGACAGCGGATCTTCCTCACCGGTCTGCGCAATGCCGCCACCGGTTTCCGGCGTGTGGACCGTCGCGCTCGCATCGCCTCGTCCCTCTTTCTTGAGGATATTCGCCGCGCGCTTGTACCCCGCGAGCAGATTGCCACCCTCGCCCGTCTCGACAAAGGCTTGGAGCGCATGGACGCGCGCGAGCAGGCGGACGAGATCGTCCTCGCCGCCCAGCGCAAACACCGCGTCGATCAGGTCGTGCCGGACCCCGGCTTCGCGCTGCTGGACCTTGAGGCGGTCGATAAAAAAGGCAACCAAAGTCACAGCAACATCCTGATCGAACGTCATCGCAAGCGGACGATCAACAGATTGAGATGCTGCAGCCTCGAACTCTCGGGCGAGAGTTGCGACAGCTGGCATTTTTGTCGCCGGTGCAACTGCAGCGGCGATCATCGAATGAACCGAGCAGCGCAAGTGATTTGAGAAGATCAGGTTGGACACAGCAATCGCTGAACGCCTCAATGCAAACGGGTCTTTGGAACCTGTCGGCAACTCGTTGATGCTGAAGAAGCAGGCAAGGCTGTCCAGCTTGTCCGCCAGGCTCACCGCCACCGTCACCGGCGCAGTCGGCACGTCATCGCCTTGGCCGACCGGCTTGTAATGGTCGCGGATGGCGGCGGCTACTTGCGGGTCGAGACCTTCCTTGGCCGCGTAATAACCGCCCATAAGCCCCTGAAGTTCGGGAAATTCTCCGACCATCTCGGTGACGAGATCGGCCTTGCACAGGCGCGCGGCCTGTTCGGCGAGCGCCGCGTCGCCCTTGACGATCCCCTCTTCGCACAACCACCGCGCCAGCTTGGCGACGCGCTCGACCTTGTCGGCGACGGTGCCCAGCTTCTCGTGGAAGACGATGTTGGCCAGCTTTTCCGAATGCTGCGCGAGCGTCTTCTTCTGGTCGAGTTCCCAGAAGAACCGCGCATCGCTCAATCGCGCTGCGAGCACCTTCTCGTTGCCCGCGACGATCGCCTTGCCGCCATCGTGCGCCGAGATGTTCGCAGTGCAGACGAACGCAGGCGCAAGCGCACCTGCAGCATCGCGCACGACGAAATATTTCTGGTTGATCCGGGTGGTTAGCTGGATGACTTCAGGCGGGACCTCAAGAAACTCCGGGTCATAACGGCCCAGCAGCGGCACCGGCCATTCGGTGAGCCCGGCGTTCTCGATCACCAGCCCCTCGTCCTCGACCAGAACATACCCGGCGTCGCGCGCAGCCTTGGCCGCGCCGTCGCGGATGATGCTCGCGCGCTCGTCATGATCGACGATGACGTGCGCCGCACGCAGTGCGCTGGCGTAATCATCGACTCCCGAAATCGTCACCGCGCCTTTGTGGTGGAAGCGGTGGCCGACCGTGCTGTCGCCCGCGACCAGCCCATCGACCTCGCACGGCACGACATAGCCGCCGAGCAGCGCGATGATGCCCTGCAGCGGACGCACCCAGCGCAGCGATTCCGTGGTCTGGCTCGCGGTGCCCCAGCGCATCGACTTGGGCCAGGGGAAGGCGCGGATGATCGCGGGGATCGCGTCGGCCAGCACCTCGGCGGTGGCGCGGCCGGGCTTTTCGATCACAGCGAACAGGGTCGCGCGGCCCTTGACGTCGCGGGTCTCGAGCGCGTCGCGGGTCAGCCCGGCCTTGCGCAAAAAGCCATCGACCGCGGCATCGGGCGCATCGGCGGGCGGGCCCTTGAGCTCCTCGGACACGGCTTGCGTCGTTTCGGGCAGGCCGCGCGCGATCAATGCGAGGCGGCGCGGGGTCGAAAAGGTCTGCAGGCTCTGAGCCTTGAGGCCGGCTGCGGCGAGCTGGTTGGCGAACAATTTCTCGAGATCGGCGCGCGCCTTGCCCTGCATCCGCGCAGGGATTTCTTCGGAGAGCAGTTCGAGCAGGAAATCGGTCACGCCGCCCACCCGTTCTTCTCCATCCACGCCTGGCAGCTGCCCTTCGCGAGATCGCGGACGCGGCCCATATAGGCCTGGCGTTCGGCGACCGAGATCACCCCGCGCGCCTGCAGCAGGTTGAAGACATGGCTCGCCTGGATCGCCTGCTCATAGGCCGGGATCGGCAGCTTGGCCTCGAGGCAGTTCTCGCACTCGGCGACTGCCTTGCGGAACGCGTCGAACAGGCTCTCGGTGTTCGCCACCTCGAAATTCCACGCGCTCATCTGCTTTTCGTTTTCCAGGAACACGTCGCCATACGTCACGCCGTTACCGTTGAAATCGAGGTCGTAGACGCTGTCCTTGCCCTGGATGTACATCGCCAGCCGCTCGAGCCCGTAGGTCAGCTCGCCCGCGACAGGCTTGCAGTCGAAGCCGCCCATCTGCTGGAAATAGGTGAACTGCGTCACCTCCATGCCGTCGCACCAGACCTCCCAGCCCAGCCCCCAAGCGCCAAGCGTCGGGCTTTCCCAGTCGTCCTCGACAAAGCGGATGTCGTGCAGCAGCGGATCGACGCCGATCGCGGTCAGGCTGTCGAGATAGAGCTGCTGGATGTCGCCGGGCGATGGCTTGAGGATCACCTGATACTGGTAATAATGCTGCAGCCGGTTGGGGTTCTCGCCATAGCGGCCATCGGTCGGGCGGCGGCAGGGCTGGACGAACGCCGCATTCCACGGATCCGGGCCCAGCGCGCGCAAAGTGGTCGCGGTGTGGAACGTCCCTGCGCCCATGGGCATGTCATAAGGCTGCAATATCAGGCAGCCATGACGGCTCCAGAAGCTGTGCAGGGTCAGGATCATGTCCTGGAATGAGAGGCTTTGCTCGCTCAAAAGTCCGGGCCTTCGCAAGTGCACAATGATTGCGCCGCGCTTTGGCCGATGGCGGCGCTGGGGTCAAGTCGCAGGTGATTCAGGCTTGGTGTGCGGGGGCCAAGTTTTGCTTGGGTGATCGCAGGTCTTCCCACTTCTTCGGGTCCCCAGCGCAGGCAGGGGACCATCTCCTGCCCCGTCGATGTCGCGCCTACCGGGAGATGGGCCCCCGCCTTTCGCGGGGGACCGGAAAATCGCGGCGGGAGCTACTCCGCCGCCACCGCTTCGCGCACCCGCTCCAGCGTCACCGGCGTTCCATTGAGCACCGCATTGCCCGAAATTGGGTCCATTGCTTGCGGGTCGGTGAGGTCGTTGAGCGACACGCCGGGGCGCCGACCCGCGACCGAAAGCCGCGTCCCCGGCTTGTCATGCCCGAAACCGTGCGGAATCGAGATCACCCCCGGCATCACATCCTCGCTGATCTCGGCGGCAACCTCGACCGATCCGACGCGGCTGGTGATCCGCACCAGATCGCCATCGGTGACACCATGCGCCACGGCATCATCGGGGTGGATCATCGCCGTGCAGCGATTGGGCCCCTTGGCCAGCCTTGGCGAATTGTGCAGCCAGCTGTTGTTGTTGCGCACATGCCGCCGCCCGATCAGCAGCAGGGAGTCCGCCGGGGTTTCGGCAAGCGCCTTGCGCCACTGTTCAAGCGCCTCCAGGCACAATGCCGGCGCGCAGGCGATGCGCTTGTCTGGTGTCTGCAGGCGCTCAGGCAGCCGCTGGACGTGTGGACCGAAATCCCTGCCATTGGGGTTCGCCTCGAGCTCCTCGAGTGTCACGTCGTAATCCGATCGCGCGAGCATCGAGGCGAGCACGGTGCGCGGGGGCACGATGTTGGGCACCGCCTCGCCGCGGGCGTGCAGGATCGCGCGCGCCATCTCGGCGACGATCTCCCAGTCCGCTTTGGCTCCTTCCTCCATAGGCAGCGTCGCAGCCGAGTAATCGGCATAATTGCGGATCGCGATCGGGCCGAGCAACAGCGGATAGTGATCCTTTTCGAGCGGACCGCAAGGCGGCAGAATGTAGTGCGCGTGCGCGCTGGTGGCGGTCACGTACATGTCCACCGACACCATCAGGTCGAGCAGCGGCAGCGCCTCTCCCCACGCGCCGGGCGCCGAAAGCACCGGATTGCCCGAGAGCACCACCAGAGCCTTGATCTGCCCCTCGCCCGACGTCGCAATCTCCTGCGGCAGCAGCGCGGACGGGAATTCGCTGATCACCTCGGGCCGGTCGCCGATGCGCGAGCGGAAGCGGTCGTAGGTCCCGGGGCCAGCGCCCGCCACCAGATCAACCACGGGGGACGAGAACATCACCCCGCCCTCGCGGTCCAGATTGCCGGTCGCGATATTGAGCAGCTGGATCAGCCACAGGTTGAGCGCCCCCGCCTCGGTGACCGAAACCCCCATGCGGCCATAGACGATGGCCGGATCGCCACTGCCCAGGGTCGCTGCCAGATCGCGGATCACTGTCTCGGCAATGCCGCAATGCGCCGCGAGGCGGGCGACATCGAAGCCGCGGATCGCAGCCCAGGCCGCCGCCCAGCCCTCGTCGAGCATCGGCTCGAGCCTGCCGGGCTTGACCAGCCCCGCCTCGTCGAGCGCCTTGAGCAGGGCGAGCAGCAAGGCGGTGTCGGTGCCGGGGCGGATGAAATGGTGCGCGTCGGCGATCTTGGCGGTCTCTGTGCGGCGCGGATCGATCACCACCACCTGCCCGCCGCGTTTCTGCACCGCTTTCAGCCGCTTCTTCACATCGGGGACGGTCCACACGCTGCCGTTGCTGGCAAGCGGGTTGCCGCCGATGATCAGCATGAACCGGGTGCGGTCGACGTCGGGGATCGGGAACAGCGCGTTGTGGCCGTACATCCACATCTGGATCAATTGGTGCGGGATCTGGTCGAGCGTCGAAGCCGAATACAGCGTGCGCAGCTTCATCGCCTTGCGCAGAACGCCGGTCTGCGTGCCCGTGGCGTAATTGTGGGCATTGGGGTTGCCCATGTACATCGCGGGCTGTCCGCCGCCTGCCATCACCTCGGCCATCCGCGCACCGATCTCGGCAAAGGCGGTATCCCAACTGATCTCCTGCCAGCTGTCGCCCACGCGCTTGACCGGACGGCGCAGCCGGTCTGGGTCGTCCTGCAGATCCGCGAGCGCGGTCGCCTTGGGGCAGATATGGCCGCGGCTGAGCACATGATCGGGATTGCCGCGGATCGAGACGACGGTGCGCCCCTGCACCTCGACCAGCACGCCGCAATTGGCCTCGCACAGATGGCAGGTGCGCGCGTGAATGCTGGTGGCCGATTCGTCCGCCATGGCTGTCTCTCCCGTTGTCGTTGGCCGACAGGCTATCAGCGCAGGCGGGGGCTGACCAGCCACCGAAATCCGCCACTTTCCGTAGCGGATGTCATGCGTCACTGCCACTAAGTCAGGGTCACTTGACATGGTCAGCGAATCACGACATAAAGTCAGGGTAAGCTGACATTTGGTCAGTGGACAATGACAGGACTTCGCGATGACCATGTTCCGCCCCGCGCTCGACGCCCGCACCGTCCGCCGCCCGCCCTTGTGGGTCGCGGGGCTGGGATCGGCGCTGCTGACCGGGCTGTTGTGCGTGTGGATCAGCGGCGATGCCCCCGATGTCCCCTCGCCCGCTTCAGGCGGTGCGGCGGTGTTGCTGGCCCCGGTCTTTCTGGTGCTGGCGTGATCGGGCCGCGAGGAGGCGAGAGGATGACCCACGGATGGACGACATGAAGAACCGGCTGAAGGTGCTGCGCGCCGAGCGTGACTGGAGCCAGGCCGAACTCGGCGCGCGACTGGATGTCTCGCGCCAGGCGGTCAACGCGATCGAGACCGGGAAATATGACCCCTCATTGCCGCTCGCCTTCCGGATCGCGCGGCTGTTCGAAATGCCAATCGAGGAGATTTTCGATGACGAGTTCAACGGAGGCGATCATGGCTGAAACAGACTGGCAGGCGCGTGCGCGGGAGCGCAAGCGCCGGGTCAACCTGGTGGTGGGCACTTTGTTCTGCATCGGGCTGTTGTCGGGCTTTCTGGTCGGCTTTTTCGAGGACGAGAAGGCAGACCTGCTTTCCGCCAACAGCATTCCGCCCTGGCTCGCGGTGGCCAGCGCCATCCTGTTCGTCGTTGCCACCACCATCGGCTCGTGGAAGCTGATGCAGGTCTCGGACGAGCTGGAAAGGACGATTCACATCAAGACCACGGTCGTCGCCGGCAATGTCATGCTCATCGGCTATCCGACATGGTTCATCCTGTGGAAGGGCGGCATCGTGCCCGAGCCCGATGCGCTGTGGCTGTTCCTGGCAGGGTTCGCCGCCAGCGCAATCGCCTATGCCTGGTACAAGCTGCGCTGACAGACCTTTTTTCTTTCCCCTCCCCCAACACGATCAAAGGATACTTCCCATCATGACCATCACCAGAACACTGCGAACCACCGCCGCCACGCTTACGCTTGCCGGGGTTACCGCGCTCGGCTTTGCCAGCCAGCCGCTGCTGGCGCGCGATCAGACAAGCGTCGCCGAGGTGCTGGGCGCCGCCCCCACCACCGCGCCTGCGACGCAGGACGTGAACCCTGCGATGTGGATCGTGCGCGACAAGGACACCACCATCTATCTGTTCGGCACGGTGCATGTGCTGCGCCCGGGGCTCAACTGGCTGAAGGACGACATCAAGGCCGCTTTCGACGGATCGGACGAGCTGGTGCTTGAAGTCACCGAGCCCGAGGACCCGTCGATCATGCCCACGATCCTGTCGAAGATGGCGACCAACCCGGCCGGTACCACGCTGCGCAGCCTGCTCGATGCCCCGGTGCTCGCCAAATACGAATCCGCGCTGGGCACGCTCAAAATTCCGGCGGCATCGCTCGACGGCTACAAGCCGTGGTTCGCTGCGGTGACGCTGACCACCGTGCCGCTGCTGATGCAGGGCTATGACCCCAACAGCGGTGCCGAAAAGGTGCTGTCCAACGCCGCCAAGGCGCAGGCCAAGCCGGTCGGCCAGCTCGAGACGATCGAGCAGCAGCTGGGCATCTTCAATTCGCTCGCAACCAAGGAGCAGATCGCGTTCCTCGACGTGACGCTCGATGGCGTCCCCGAGGTCACCACCCAGATCGACACGATGGTCGACGCCTGGGGCAAGGGCGATCTGACCCGGCTCGACACGCTGCTCAACGAAGGCTTCGAGAGCTATCCGGGGCTGTACGACGCGCTGCTGACCGACCGGAACACCAACTGGGCGAACTGGATCAAGACGCGGATGGAACAGCCCGGCACCGTGTTCATCGCGGTCGGCGCGGCGCATCTGGTCGGCAAGGACAGCGTGCAGGCGATCCTGGAAAAGCAGGGCATTACCAGTACCCGCATTTCGAAGTAACATCTGAGGATCGAAGGACCCCGTCAGCCCAGTGCTGGCGGGGTTCGTGTGTTGTCAGAGCGCAGCGTTGCGGAAGCAGGCGCGGACTTCTTCCACGAAGATCTGCGGCACCTCAAGCGCGGCAAAATGTCCGCCGTGATCGACCTCGTTCCAGTAGATGATGTTGCTGAAGCGCTTTTCCGCCCAGCGGCGCGAGGTCTGGAACAGCTCCTTGGGGAAGATTGTCCCGCCCATCGCCACGCTGACCGGGTCGAACCCCATGTTCGAGAAGCTGTGCCAGTAGAGCCGCGCCGAGGAGGCTGCCGAGTTGGTCAGCCAGTACAAGGTGATCGTGTCGAGCAATGCATCGCGGCTGAAGCCCGAAAACGTGTCGTCGCAATCCGACCAGTTGCGGAATTTCTCGAGGATCCAGGCCATCTGGCCCACCGCGGAATCGGCGAGCGCATAGCCGATGGTCTGCGGCCGCGTCTTCTGGATCGCCGAATAGCCGCTTTCCTTCTCCTGATAATATTGCATCCGCGCCGCCGCGCGCTTTTCCAGATCGCTCAGCTCCGCCATCGTCGCAGGGTCAGGCAGCGCCAGCACCATGTTCGAATGCACGCCTGCGCACGCGCCCAGATTTTGCCGCGCGATCTCCAGCGTCACGCCCGATCCCCAGTCGCCGCCTTGCGCGAAATAGCGCTCATAACCCAAAGCCAGCATCAGGTCGTTCCACACCTTGGCGATCTTGGTGATCGACCAGCCCGTCTCGGTGGGCTTGCCCGAAAAGCCGAAGCCGGGAAGCGAGGGGATGACAAGGTGGAACGCGTCCGCCGGGTCCACCGGGTTGGTCAGCGGCTCGATCACCGCCATGAATTCCATCACCGATCCCGGCCAGCCATGCGTCATGATCAGCGGCCGCGCGCCCTCATGGGCTGAGCGGATATGGAGGAAATGGATGTCGACGCCGTCCAATTCGATCAGAAACTGCGGATAGGCGTTGAGCGCCGCCTCGCAGGCGCGCCAATCATAGCCGTCCGCCCAATAGGCTGCATAATCCTGCACCACGGCCAGCGGGATGCCCTGATCCCAGTCGTCCACCGTCTCCTTTTCGGGCCAGCGCGCCGCCAGAATGCGCTGCCTCAGATCGTCGAGCTGGCCCTGGGGGATATCGATGTGGAACGGACGTGGCTTGGTCATAGGGCGAAACCTATCCGATGAAATGTGTGCTGGCAAACGCCCCGGATGCGGCCAATGCCGACATATCTTTCGTGCCAAGGGAAACAATAACCCTTCAGCACCGTTCGTTTGTCGCACGGCCATGTCATGGCATTCGTCATGACGACCCATCAACGCATCAGCAAAGGCGTGATGTGGAAAAGATAATGGCCGACGCACAAGGAGATACTTCAATGAAAACCGCTTTTCTTTCGTCCTTCGTGGCGGCCTCAGCCCTGATCCTCGGCGCCTGCGGATCGGAAAACGTCACCACCGAATCCGACGTCACCGTTCCGGCTGACGCACCGATGGCCACCGACGGCCCCGCGGCCAACGGCATGAATGCAACCGGCACTGTCATGGTCGGCGGCGCGGAAATGCTGCCGACCCGCAACATCGTCGAAAACGCTTCGGAATCGCCGATCCACAGCACGCTCGTCGCTGCAGTCAAGGCTGCAGGCCTGGTCGATACGCTCGCCGGTACCGGACCGTTCACGGTCTTCGCTCCGGTGAACACCGCGTTCGAGAAGCTGCCTGCCGGCACCGTCGACACGCTTCTGAAGCCTGAAAACAAGGCCAAGCTGTCGGGCATCCTGACCTATCACGTGGTGTCGGGCCGCATGACCGCTGCCGATCTTGCCAAGGCGATCACCGATGGCAACGGCACCGCGACGCTGACCACCGTGCAAGGTGAAAAGCTCACCGCCAAGATGGATGGCACCAATGTCGTGCTGACCGGCGAAGGCGGCAGCACCGCGATCGTCACCCAGGCGGATGTCCCGCAGTCGAACGGCGTGATCCACGTCATCGACGGCGTGCTGATGCCCAAGGCCTGATGACCGGTTCCGGGCGGTCGGCAGCGATGCCGCCCGCCCGGAGCACATCCCGTCACACCGGCTTGGCGCCAGACCCCTGCCCGCCCCGATTGGCGTATTCCTGGCTGCCCAGGTGATAGACCTTGTCGCCGCCCAACACCGCCTGGTTGGAGTATGTGAAGCCCGGGTTGAGCCCGCGATACAGATCGTCGAAATTGCGCTCGACGGTCTTGCGGTAGAGTTCCTCGAAACTGTCGATCACGAAATAGGTCGGCTGCATGTCCGAGATGACATAATCGGTGCGCATCACCCGGTCGACTTCGAGATGCACGCGGTTGGGCGATTGCCCTTCCACCGAGAATTTCGCCTCGAGCGGCCCTGACAGGATGCCTGCGCCATAGGCCCGGATACCCTCGGCCTCGCGGATCAGCCCGAATTCGACCGTGTACCAGTACAGCGCCGAAAGCGCCTTCAGGCGGTTGTATGCCAGCGCCTTCCAGCCCGCGCGGCCATATTCCTGCATGTAATCGGCATAGATCGGGTCGGTCAGCATCGGCACATGGCCGAACACGTCGTGGAACACGTCGGGCTCGGAGATATAATCGAACTGCGCGCGGGTGCGGATGAAATTGCCCGCCGGGAAGCGCCGGTTGGCGAGGTGATAGAAAAACACATGATCGGGGATCAGCATCGGCACCGGCACCACCGACCAGCCGGTGATCGGCTGCAGCTCCTCGCTGAGTGCGCCGAAGTCGGGAACGCCGCCGCGCCCCAGATCGAGCCGCTTCAGCCCCGCCAAGAAGCTGCTTGCCGCGCGGCCGGGCAGCACGTCCATCTGCTGCGCGAACAGATCGTCCCAGATGCCGTGCTCCTCGGCGGTGTAGACCCGCTGCTGCGGTTCAAGCCAATCCTCGCCCAGATGCGCAGGCCGCTGCAGCGGTGCGACACAGGTGCCTTCGGGCACCTGCGGAATGGTGGAGAAGTCGACCGCGTCGGGCCGGATGAGAAGGCTTTCCATGCATCGTCCCCTGTGATGGCTTGAGCGCCGATATAGCATGGGCTGCACGAAAAATCCTTTCGATTTCTTGCCCCACAGCGCCCTGATCGGGATAATCCTTCCCTTTTAGCCTCCATCAAGGTACATCCTGCCGATGACCGAACTGGAACCGGAAGATATCCGTATCCTGCGCGCGTTGCAGGACAATGGCCGCATCACCAATGCGGAGCTCGCCGAAACCGTGGGCATGTCGGCCTCGCCGTGCTGGCGGCGGGTGCGCAGGCTGGAGGCGGACGGCGTGATCCGCGGCTATTCCGCACGGCTCAGCCGCCGATCCCTGGGGCTGGGCGTGCTCGCTTATGTCAGCGTCGAAATCGCCGACCATAACGACGCGCTGACCCGTGCGTTCGAGGACGCGGTCGCGGGGCTGGACGAGGTCATCGCCTGCCACCAGGTCACCGGCGGCGCGGACTATATCCTCACCGTCGTCAGCCAGGATCTCGACAGCTACGCCGATTTCGCCAACAAGCGGCTGCGCCCGATCGCAGGGATCAAGTCGATCAGCACCAGCTTCGTGCTCAAAGAGGCCAAGCCGCAGTCGGGGCTTCCGGTCTAGCGGGCGCGCGCGATTGCCCGCGCGCACAATCACGGGTGAAATCCGCGCGCCGATCCTCTACAGCCCCTCGCCATGGCTACCCCTTTGCCCCCCGCAATCGACCTCGGCACCATATTGGGTGCGCTGGACCTGTTCGGAATCGCGGTATTTGCCGCCTCGGGCGCGCTGGCTGCGGCGGCAAAGCGGCAGACATTCGTCACCTTCACCTTTTTCGCGCTGGTCACCGGGGTCGGCGGCGGCACGGTGCGCGATCTGCTGATCGGCGCGCCGGTGTTCTGGATCGTCAATTCGGGCGTGCTGGTGGTGGTGCTGGCGGTGTCCGCTTTGTTGTGGGTCACTCCGCAGCATTGGTGGCAGGGGCGGATGCTCGACTGGTTCGATGCGGTGGGGCTGGGTGCCTATGGCGTGTTCGGCGCGGCCAAGGCGATGCAGTTCGGGGTCGACCCGCTGCCTGCGGTCATGATGGGGGTGATCACCGCGTGCGTCGGCGGGATCATCCGCGATGTGCTGGCGGGCGAACCCTCGATCATCCTGCGGCCCGAGCTCTACGTCACCGCTGCAGCCTTGGCATCGGGCCTGTATGTCGGGCTGCGGCTCACAGGGCTGGACACGGAATATGCCGCGATCATCGGTGCGGTGGCGGGTTTTGTGCTGCGCGGCCTTGCGATCCGCTACAACATCGCGCTGCCCGCCTATCGCGGCAACGGTTGATCGCAAAGCGCTCTGTACGCCCCTTCGCGCTGCGAATGCGCTTGTGGTGTTACCCCTGCGGCGCGCGAAGGGGCAAAGCGCGCCGCAGGGGTTGAAGCCGGACGGAAAGGCCTGATTGAGGCCGCCCCGTCCGGTAGAGCAATCGCTTATTCGGGCGGGTACGGGTCCGCATCGTTGCGATAGGCAAAATCATCTTCGCCGCCCTGAGGCGCGACATAGGCCGGGTCGCCGGCATCGCCGAACACCTGACCGTCCGCGCCGACATCGCCAACGCCCCAGGCGCCATTGGCGCGGTTGAAGCGGACATAGTCGATGCGGCCATAGCTGATGCCGCAGGTGAAGCTGTCGACGCCGGTGTTGCGCGATCCGACCAGACCCTCGACACGCCAGCCATTGCCGTCGCGCACGACATTGTCGATCCGCTCGACCCGGGCACCGAAGCCCGACTGCGCCGCTGCCGCCGCACCACACTGGGTCGAGGCAGAGCGGACATCGTCGTTGTAGCTGTAGCGATCATTGGGACCGTTGCGGTTGCGGCTGCTGTTGGTCGCTGCGCTCGCGATCGCCGCGATCCCGCCGAGGATCAGCGCGCCTGCGAGAATATCGCCGCCATCGATGCCGCGGTTGCGACCGCGCCAGCCGCGATTGCCCCAGCCGCCGCGCCACTGGCCAGCCTGCTCGTCGCGCTGGTCCCATGCAAGATCGGCGAGCGCGGAATACCCGCCAGCGCCGGAACTGGTGGAAACCGGCGCCGCCATCGCGGGCGCCAATCCCGTCACCATCATCGCGCCCGCTGCACCCAGGCCTGTCAAAGCTTTCAGCATTTCAATTGCCTTTCACATCCATGGCCAAGGCGCACCGCGCTGTACCCAAGTTCAACCGATTGTTTAGGCGGTCCAGCCTGTCGCCACGCTGAACCGCCTGGGAGCCTGATGGGCATGCGCGACCTCAGCGAAAGTTGCCGAGTCCTCTGAGGCGCACATCCACCACCCGGCCCCGATCCACGAAGCAGGTAAAGCGACCGCGATCCGATCCGCCGCGCCAGCGCCCGTTGCCATCGACCACGATGCGGCCCTCGACGCGCAGCCCGAAGCGGGTGCGGTCAATGTCGCGAACCTGGGTGACCTGAGCGAAGCGGCCGAAACGGCGCGCCTCAAACTCTGCGGCGCGCACGCACTGGTTCACCGCGCGGTCGCCACCGCCGCCCCAGCGCCCACCGCCCTGCCAGCCGCCGCCCCACTGGGCCTGTGCCGGCATCGCCGCTGCAACCATGGCAGCCGCACCGAGCAGCGCCGCGCCAATCACACCCTTTGCCTTTGCCATGTTCCGATCCTTCATTCCTCCCCGCGAGGCCCTGTGCCGTGCGGGACGAATGCAGGATTACCGATTCGCCGCTGTGAAAAGCCTGAACTGCGCTGACAGGAATTGTTCAGGTTTGTGGGGCTCTACATGAATGGATTGGCTGCAGAGTTCAGGCAGCCCTTTCCCGTCGATCGGGAACGCTGACGCAGTGCACCTCTCCCCTCCCGCCTGCGGGAGGGGTGGACGAGGCGCAGCCGAGGCCGGGGTGGGCCTGTAGTGTCGCAAATTTCAGGCCCACCCCGGTCCGGCAAGCCGGACCTGCCCCTCCCGCCTGCGGGAGGGGAGAGATCGCCTTACTCGCCTGCGATCTTCAGCCCGGTGAAGTGCGCGAGGAAGGCGTAGATGTCAGAGAATTCCTCGATGATCTTGTCGGTGGGCTTGCCCGAGCCATGGCCGGCGCGCGTCTCGATGCGGATCAGATGCGGCTTGTCGCCAGCCTGCGTCGCCTGCAGGCGCGCGGTGTACTTGAAGCTGTGGCCGGGCACCACGCGGTCGTCGGTGTCGGCGGTCGAGACCATCACCGCAGGATAATCGGCTTTGCGGATCGTGTGATAGGGCGAATAGGTCAGAAGCGTCCTGAAGTCGGCCTCCTTGTTCGGATAGCCATAATCATCGACCCAATAGCGCCCGGCGGTGAAGCGGTCGAAGCGCAGCATGTCCATCACGCCCACCGCCGCATGCGCCGCGCTGAACAGATCGGGCCGCTGGTTGACCACCGCGCCGACCAGCAGCCCGCCGTTCGAGCGGCCTTCGATGGCCAGCTGGTCCTTGCCGGTTACGCCTTGCTTGATCAGATACTCGCCCGCCGCGATGAAGTCGTCGAACACGTTCTGCTTGTTGGCGAGCCGTCCGGCATCGTGCCACGCCTTGCCGTATTCGCCGCCGCCGCGCAGGCTCGCCTGGGCATAGACGCCGCCCTGCTCGAGCCACGCCAGCCGCGTCGGCGAGAAGCCGGGCAGCACCGAGATATTGAAGCCGCCATAGCCATAGAGCAATGTCGGCGCGGGGCCGGTGACGGTCTTCTTGCGGACGATGAACATCGGCACCTTGGTACCGTCCTTGCTGGCATAGAAGCGCTGCTCGACGGCATAATCGTCGGGGTTGAACGCCAGCTTGGGCTCGGCCCAGGGCGAGACCTGGCCCGATGTCAGGTCATAGCGATAGATCGTTGTCGGGCGGTTGAAGCTCGAATAGGCGAAGAAGGTTTCCTTCGAATCCAGATCGCCCTCGAAGCCGCCGACCGAACCGATCCCCGGCAGCGGCAGCTCGCCCATCGGCTTGCCCGCCAAATCGAACAGCTTCACGACGTTGCGCGCATCCTGCAGATAGTTTGCGACCAGCTTGCCACCGACCACCGAGGCGCCTGCGATCACCGCCTCGCCTTCGGGCACCACCGTCTCGATGCTGGCTTCATTGCCGTTGCGCGCCATCGAGACGATGCGCAGCCGCGGCGCATCCTTGTTGGTGACGAAATAGATCCGGTCCCCGGCCATGCCGATCATCTGCCAGTCGTTGACCAGCTCGGGCACGATCACGCGCTGCGACGTGGATGCCTTGGTGCCGTCCAGATCGATCATGGTGAGGCGATAGCGCTCATCGGTGCCCGAGGACGAGGTGACCAGCAGGAAGCTGCCATCGTCGGAGACCTGCGCGCTGTGATTGAGCTGGGGCTCCTGCGGCGTCGCATAGATCAGCGGATCGGCACTCTGCGGCGTCCCGATCGCGTGATAGCGGATTTCCTGGTTGGTGTTGAGCGACTGGAACTCGCCCTCCTTGTCGGGCTCGGGGAAGCGCGAATAATAGAAGCCCTTGCCCGCCTTGTCCCATTCGAGCGCGGAGAACTTGACCCATTTGACCTCGTCATCCAGCGGCTTGCCGGTGGCGACATCAAGGATCTTGACCGTGCGCCAGTCGCTGCCGCCATCCTGGATCGAATAGATCAGCTTGCTGCCGTCCTCGCTGGGCACCCAGGCATCAAGCGCGGTGGCGCCGTCCTTGGCCCAGCCGTTGGGATCGATCAGCACCCGCTCGGCGCCGTTCGCGCCATCTTTCACGTACAGCACCGCCTGGTTCTGCAGCCCCGCATTGCGCGTGAAGAAATAGCGGTTGCCCGCGACCTCGGGCACGCCGGTGCGCGCATAATCGTACAAAGCGCGCATGCGGGTGGCGAGCGCGGCGCGGCCGGGCAACGTCTCGAGATAGGCGTCGGTGACCTTGTTCTGCGATTCCACCCACGCGGCGACCTTGGGATCGACCCGGACATCGTTTTCCAGCCAGCGATAGGGATCGGCCACCTTGACGCCGAACTGTTCCTCGACCGTGTCCACGGTTTCGGTGGCCGGATACGACAAGGGCGCTTCCTGCGCGATCAGCGGTCCGGAAAGTGTCATGGCTGCGGTCCCCAGCAAAGCGGCAAGAGTGGCGCGAGTGCGCATTGGCGATCCCCTATGGTGTTGATTGAACAAACGAAAACAGGCCGCGAATGTGGACATTCGCGGCCTGTTTGGCAATCCGGTATAGGATGAAACGATTACGCGCCTTCGTACTCGTCTTCGTCGCTCATGACCGGACCGGAGTCCTGGCCCTTGGCGCTGAAGTCACGATCGACGAGTTCGATGATGCCCATCGGGGCAGCGTCCGAGGCGCGGAAACCGGCCTTCAGCACGCGGGTGTAGCCACCCTCGCGGTCGGCATAACGCGGTGCCAGCGTATCGAACAATTTGGCGAGCTGGGTTTCGTCCATCAGGCGAGCCATCGCCAGACGACGGTTCGAAAGACCGCCGCGCTTGGCCAGCGTGATCAGCTTTTCGACATAAGGACGCAGTTCGCGTGCCTTGGGAAGGGTGGTGGTGATCTGCTCGTGCTTGATCAGCGAGGCTGCCATGTTGCGCAGCATCGCGATACGGTGCGAGCTGGTCCGCTGCAGCTTGCGCTTGCCAATTCCGTGACGCATTTTCAGTACTCCGTTCGTAAGGGGGCCGTTTGAGGTACCCCGGTCCAGGCGGTGTTAACGGCCACCGCCGATGCCGAACTTATGAATCCTCCCCCAGCAAGCCGGGGGAGGATTGAACTATTAACCCAGCAGTTCCTGCTCGAGCTTCTTGGCCATTTCTTCGATGTTCTCGGGCGGCCATCCGGGGATGTCCATGCCGAGGCGAAGACCCATGCTCGAGAGCACTTCCTTGATTTCGTTCAAGGACTTGCGGCCGAAGTTCGGGGTGCGCAGCATCTCGGCTTCGGTCTTCTGGACCAGGTCGCCGATATAGATGATGTTGTCGTTCTTGAGGCAGTTTGCGCTGCGGACCGACAGTTCCAGCTCGTCCACCTTCTTGAGGAGGTAACGGTTGATCTGGTTGGCATCGCCTTCTTCGGGTGCAGCCTGACTGACCGAGCCCGAACTCGCCTGGGTCAGGCTGTCTTCGAAGTGGACGAACAGCTGCAGCTGATCCTGAAGGATGCGCGCAGCATAGGCCAAAGCGTCTTCCGGAGCGACGGTGCCGTCGGTTTCCATGGTCAGCGACAGGCGGTCATAGTCCAGCTCCTGGCCGACGCGGGTGTTTTCCACCTTGTACGACACCTGACGGATCGGCGAGAACAGCGAATCCACCGGGATCAGGCCGATCGGCGCATCGACCGGACGGTTGGCAACGGCGGGGACATAGCCCTTGCCGGTGTCGCAGGTCAGTTCGATGTTCAGCGTCGCACCGTCATCAAGATGGCAGATCACCAGATCCTTGTTCATCACCTCGATATCGCCAGACACGGCGATGTCGCCGGCCTTCACCTGCGCAGGGCCGGTGGCGGAAAGCTGAAGCCGCTTGGGGCCTTCGCCTTCCATCTTCAGCGCGATCTGCTTGATGTTGAGGACGATATCGGTCACGTCTTCGCGCACGCCGGCGAGCGAGGAAAACTCGTGCAGCGCGTTTTCGATCTTGATCGAGGTGATGGCCGCGCCCTGGAGCGACGACAGCAGCACGCGACGCAGCGCGTTGCCGAGCGTCAGGCCAAAGCCCCGCTCCAGCGGCTCTGCGACAAAGGTAGCCTTGCGCTTGGGATCACCGCCGGTCTTGATTTCAAGACCGTTCGGCTTCTTCAGTTCCTGCCAGTTCTTGATGTTGACAGTCATGGACTTCCCCTGAGTGTTGGGCGAGGGCGACGCTGGTAACGCGCTTGGGAACCCCGGCCGGAAATTGCAAAGGATGGCGCGTCCGCCACCCCCATAGACAGCCTGGGTGTCAGACGCGGCGCCGCTTGGACGGACGAACCCCGTTATGGGGGATCGGCGTCACGTCGCGGATAGATGTGATGGTGAAGCCCACGGCCTGCAAGGCCCGAAGCGCAGATTCACGACCCGAACCCGGGCCCTTGACTTCGACTTCCAGCGTGCGGACGCCATGTTCGGCGGCCTTCTTGCCCGCGTCTTCAGCACAGACCTGCGCAGCGTACGGGGTCGACTTGCGGCTGCCCTTGAAGCCCATCATGCCGGCAGACGACCAGCTGATCGTGTTGCCCTGAGCATCGGTGATGGTGATCATGGTGTTGTTGAAGCTGGCGTTGACGTGAGCAACACCAGACGAGATATTCTTGCGCTCGCGCTTTTTGAGCCTTTGCGGTTCGCGTGCCATAGTTCGTTATCCTGGAATAAAGGCCTGATATCAGGCCATAAAGCTGGGGAAAGAAAAACAAGGGCGGGACGCATGAAGCGCCCCGGCGTCCTTATTTCTTCTTGCCGGCGATCGGCTTGGCCTTGCCCTTGCGGGTGCGCGCATTGGTGTGCGTGCGCTGGCCGCGGACCGGAAGGCCCTTGCGATGACGCAGGCCGCGATAGCAGGCCAGATCCATCAGACGCTTGATGTTCATCGCGGTCTGGCGACGAAGGTCACCTTCCACGGTGTGATCGGCATCGATGGTTTCGCGGATCTGCAGCACTTCGGCGTCGCTCAGGTCCTGAACGCGACGGGCGTGATCGATACCCAGCTTGTCGGCGATTTCCAGCGCCTTGGTGCGCCCGATTCCATGAATGTAGGTCAGCGCAATGATAACGCGCTTGTTGGTGGGGATGTTCACCCCGGCGATACGTGCCACTTAATACTTCTCCTGCTCCACAGGGTGCGTCAGCCGCACCCCATCTCAACGCTTCACGACCATAAAGCGCAAAACACAGGCCACACGCATATTAAGATGCGCTGCCTGTTTTTAAGCCGCTTAATGAAAATGAGTGCCGCGCATAAGCGGAGTCGCCCGGGCTGTCAAGCGCGGGACAAGACAAAAGCATGGGTCTGCGCGACGAATGGTATTGCGCCTGCCGACAGCATCGCGTCATACTCTCACCCGGCCCGGCGCGCAAGCCAGACGCAGGACAACGGGCCAGCCGGGGGGCCTGATGACCGACAGCCTGAACACCGCCGATGGCGCCCTGCCCGCAGCCCCCAACTCGGGCGCAAGCGCGCAGCCTTTCACCATTGCCGGCACGGTGATCGATCCCGGTGCCAGCGCGACCATCGCCATCCCCGTCAGCAACACCGCGACCGGGCTGCCTGCCAGCCTGTATGTCCGCGTGCTCCACGGTGCGCGGCCCGGCCCGTGCATCTTCGTCTCCGCCGCGATCCATGGCGACGAGATCATCGGCACCGCGGTGATCCAGCGGCTGCTGGCCAAGCTCGATGCCGCCAACATGGCGGGCACGGTGCTGTTCCTGCCGGTGGTCAACATCTTCGGCTTCCAGGCGCACAGCCGCTATCTGCCCGACCGGCGCGATCTCAACCGCTCCTTTCCCGGCAGCGCCAAGGGATCGCTCGCAGCCCAGCTCGCCGCAAAGTTCCTCAAGGAGGTGATCTGCCACTGTACGCTTGGCATCGACATCCACTCGGCCGCGGTACACCGCTACAACCTGCCGCAGATCCGCATCGCGCCCAATAACGAGAATTTGCGCGAGCTCGCGATGCTGTTCGGCGCGCATGCGGTGATCGAGAGTCCGTTACGCCCCGGCAGCTTGCGCGACATCGCGCGCGGCGAAGGCGTCGACATGCTGCTGATGGAGGCGGGCGAGGCTTTGCGCTTCGACGAATTGTCGGTGCGCTGCGGGGTCAACGGCGTGCTCAACGTGATGGCGCATCTCAAGATGATCCAGCCGCACCCGGAAGCCACGCAAGTCACCATCCCCGCGCGCTCCCGCCGCGCCATCTGGGTCCGCGCCCCGCGCGGGGGCCTGTGCATGCTCCAGCAGAAATCGGGCGACGCGGTGAAGAAGGGCGAAGTCATCGGCCGCGTCGCGGGCATCTTCGGCGACGACGCCCAGGAATTCCGCGCCCCCATCGACGGCATCATCATCGGCCACGCAGTGCTGCCCGTGGTCAACCAGGGCGACGCCTTGGTGCACATCGCCGAGGTGATGCGCTTCGGCGATGTCGAGGAGCGGGTGGATCAGATCACCGAGGCGCTGTTGAACGACCGGTTGCTGGATGAGGATGAGTTGATTTGAGGGGGGCTAGCCTGCTCGATCAAGCGCCTCCCGCTCCACCTGGTCCCGCATCGCTTCTGTGCTGACCGAGGCAGGTTCACGTTTACCTTCCGAAATTTTTGGCGGTTTCGGTTGCCAGGCAGAAACTTTGGCTCCTACTAGATCATAAAACGCGCTTGCCGAGTTCAGCAATTCGGTAACGATAATCTTCCTTTGAGCAAATTTTGCCCCGAGATCGCGAACCAGCAAAATCTCAAAGCTATGCACCACCATCCCAGGCCGATCCAAAATTGCAATGTCGGGATCAGCCAGCAGAGCTTTCAAAGGATACTGAGTTGTGGGCGAACGGCCCGGCCAGAACAGACGGACATGAAGGTCGTTATTGTCTGTGTCAGACAGTTGCCGTGTCAGCCAGGACAGGCGAGCCTTTGTAGACTTCCGGTCTGCGGGAGCCTTCAGACGCATGTGAAAGCTAAGAGCACGCTTGCCAAAATCCGCACAAATTTGAACTGGGGCTGCTGCGTCTGGGATCAGCACCTCGCTTTGAACACAATTCCCAGAGACAAGCTCGGCGAGCGCTGTTTTTTGACGCTGCGTAGGGTCGATAGCATCAGATTTGCTCATAACTAATTTGACATGATTGCCGATCTGCCGGCTCAAAACACCTGTGAGACGATCAAGTGCCTGATGCCATGACCCAACCACGTCGTGACAGATCGGATTTTTAGCGCTAGCCGTACCTCCCGCAGCAATGTTTGCACATAGATCAGACCATGCTGCCGGCATCTGGTCGAACTCTTTGACTCCTGAACTGGGGTGAAGCAAAAATCTCTGCAGCTCAGACAGGAGAATGAGTTGCTCACGATCATCTACTTCACCAAGCTCACGAAGTAGCTGCGCCTGAGTGATCACATATCCCCATGACCAATGAAATAAGGAAACTTTGCGTGTTAGGAGTGAGCTGACACTTAGTGGGTGGTGAGTTGGCAAAGCTGTAAACTGATTTGAAACCGTGATAACTGCATCAATTGCGTTAGATTTAGCTATACCCAAATATGCTTCAATTTGATTGTTGGTTAGCTCTGCGGTGCCAACTTTAGCTTCTACGAGAGCAGTCCAGGTCGATTTGCCGGTGCTAACCTTGATCAGTCCGTCAGGACGGTGCTTTGAATCTGAAACACCTTTCTTGAAAACAACCTCAGTGAAGGTATCGATGCGGGCCCGCGAACCAAGCTTGAGTCCCACGCTTCCTAGCATCGAACGTCCAAACTCATTAACGTTTTCAAGACAAGCCAAAAAAATTGAAAGGGTTCGGCCTTCTTTTGACGTATCCGCAAGAACCGGAAAAAGCCGTGCTGCTTCCCCGGATTGCAAGAAATCTGGTAGCTGCCCCATATTCAACTCCCTACGTGTAAGAATACAGAAGTGCTCTAACAGGGCAAGCGTGAGTCTGACAGATAGTTTTCCTGGCTTTCCCTAATTGTCATCATTTTCTTCATGCATGTCATTGCAAAATGCGCGCCTCCGAAAGCATATCCCAATAGATCCAGTTTGGACGAATCCCCTACACGTGAGCCTTCCCAACAATGAATCGCAACACTATGTTGATGGAACAGTGGAGTCTGCCATGTCAAAGCAAGGTCAGCATGTGGTGCCCTCTGAGCGGGGGTGGAGTGTCAGGAAGGCCGGGTCGACCCGCGCCAGCAGCAATCATGCGACGCAGCAGGAAGCAATTGCTGCTGCAACAACGCTTGCGCGCAACCAGCGCACGGAGTTGTATATCCACGGGCGCGACGGGCGCATTCGGGAGCGCAATTCGTACGGCAAAGATCCTCATCCACCCAAGAGATGACCGCCGCCCCGCCGTTTGAAAGATCGGTGTTCGTCAACTGCCCGTTCGACGATGATTTTGCACCGTTGTTGCAGGCCATCGCCTTCTGCATCACCGATCTGGATTTCTATCCCCGGATCGCGCCTGAAAATGCCAACAATGCCGCCAACCGGCTGGACCGGATCATCGAGCTGGTCCGGGGCTCGCGCTATGGTATCCACGATCTTAGCCGCTGCAAATCCACCGCCGCCGATCAATATGCCCGGCTTAACATGCCGTTCGAGCTCGGGCTGGACCATGGTTGCGCACGCTTCGGCCCTGCCCCGCTGACGGATAAGTCGATTCTGATCCTCGAGCACGATCGCTACGATTACCAGAAGGGTCTGTCCGACATATCAGGCTGGGACATCCAGGCCCATGGCGGCCAGTTTGTCGCGATTATCAGGATAGTCCGCAATTGGCTTGTCCACCATGCCGGGGCCGTCAATATCGGTGCATCCAAGATACAAGGCGATTATGCCGCCTTCCAGGAATGGCACTGGGAACGTGAACTGGCGCAAGGAGCATCAGAGGACGATATTCGCGACTATCCGACCATTCAGTTGATCTCGGCCATGCGCCGTTGGGTCGATGAAGGCAGACCCTTATAGAGCAAGATTGACATTACAAACCAATTAGGTTATACATCACCCGCCTCCGTACCAAATCTGCCCGGTACGGACTCAAGGCACGTGCTTTCCCGGGATTATCCGGGGGCGGCGGGTTGGGGCTGGTGGGTGGGCTTTTCGCGAGAGCCGGACACCCATTGGACAAGCCGAACCCAGGCGGCAGACGGTCAGCTGTGCGGCAGCTTTGGATTTCCTTCCTCGCCGCACACCGGTCTCGGCCGGGAGCCACCGAAAGCGCAAGATGGAAGGACCATCAGCCCTTGGCGGGATGAGGCTTAGCACCAGATCACCCGCCAGTCCGCCGCACGCATCCGGTTTCGACCGGACCGTCCCCGGCCCGCCGCCCTGCGCGCGCTTGTCTGTGTTTTCAGGAACAGGAAGGGTGCGCGCGCAAATCCAACAGGGGTTTGGCCTCTGTCGTACTGGCCTCTTGCGTCATTCCCGCGAAGGCGGGAATCCCGCTATTGCGCCGACGCTCGAGCAGAAGCGGGACCCCCGCCTTCGCGGGGGTGACGGGGATGTTGGGCTGGCGTGGGTGCGGGGCCTTCGACAGGCTCAGGCTGAGCGGATGTCGGGTGCGGCTGGAGCGGGAGGCAGCGTGCGACGCCCCCCTCACCTGCCGAACTCGGGCCGTCCCATCGCGCGGCCGTAGAGCGAGGCGTAGCGTTCGATCATCTTGCGCTCGTCGAACTCGGCCTCGGCCTTCGCCCGGTTGGCGGCGCCCAGCGAGGCGCGCAGCGCGGGGTCGCTGGCGAGGCGCCGCAGATTGTCGATCAGCCCCGCTTCGCTGCCGGGCTCGCCCAGCAGGCTCGCGTTGTCGGGTGCGACCATGTGCGCGACATCGCCCACCATCGGCGCTGCCACCGGCAGCCCGGCGGCCATTGCCTCCATCACCGAGATCGGCTGCTGCTCGCTGTCCGAGGACAGAGCGAAGATATCGAACAGCCCGATATAGCGCGCGGGGTTCTTGAGGAAGCCCGGCATCAGCAGCCGGTCGGAGAGGCCGACGCGCGCGGCCTCGGCCTCGATCGCTGTGCGCTCGGGCCCCTCGCCCACGATCACCAGCCGCACCGGCATGTCGAGCGCGGCGACCGCGCGCACCAGCCGCGGCAGGTTCTTGACCGCGCGAAGGCCTGCAAGCGTGCCGATGACGATCTCGCCATCGCGCCGCTGGAAGCCGGGCAGCGCGCCGCGCTGCGGGCGCTTGGCATAGGCTGCGATATCGATGCCGTTGGCGATCCGCCGCACCCGGCTGTCGGGCTGCTTCCATACGTCGTACGCGATCCGCTCGAGCGTGTGCGAGGGCACCACCAAGGCCTCGGTGCGCGCAAGGCCGACGATGCGGAACCAGTTGCGCTTGCGCTTGAGCCGCACCGCCTCGTCCTCGTTGAAGCCATCCTCGTGATGGATCACAGGTGGCAGCGGCGTGGTGCCTGCAAAGATGGTGCGCGCCATCACGCCATCCATCGCGCCCCAGTTGTAGCTGCAGATGAGGTCGAACTGTTTGAAATACTCGACGAACACCCGGTAGCGCGCGATGCTGGGCTTGCCCGCCAGCGAGGGCGCATCGGTCGGGAAATCGGCGCGGATGCCCGGCGCGATCGCGGCGCGCGCGCCCAGCGCCCCGGGCACCGCGGTCAGGATGGTGTGGTGCGCCGCGCCGCCGAAATAATTCATCAGCCGAACCGCGCGCGCCTCCTTGCCGCCCAGATCGAACGTGCTGTGCAGGTGCAGGATACGCGCCGGGTTGAACGTGGGCTTGATGGGAGGCTTCATAAGCGCGGGGCTATAACCGCTCAGGCCTGGGTCGCAAGCGCCATGGCATCAACCTCGCCGAGCAATGTGGCGATCGCGTCAGCCACCTCGGGCTCCTCGAGCGAGGGCGCATGGCCCTTGTTCGCGACCGTGAGCAGACGGCCCTGCGGCAGCACGCCCAGCATCCGCTGCGCGGTATCCACGCTGAACAGATCGGACATCGCGCCGCGCACGATCAGCACCGGCACCGGGGCGAGCCCCGCCAGCGTCGGCCACAGATCGACCCCCGCCTCGCCGCCGGGCACCGCAAAGGGCTCGGCGATCTTCATGTCGTAATCATAGACGATGCGCCCGCCCGGCCCGACCTTCATCGCCTTCTTGGCCATGTCCAGCCAGTCGCTGACGCTGTTGCCCGGAAACACCGCGCCCTGCACTTCGGACAGCGCACGCGCCGCGTGCATCCATGTGGGGAACGAACGTCCCTGGCCGACATAATCGCGGATCCGCGCCAGCCCTGCCGGCTCGATCTGCGGGCCGACATCGTTGAGCAGCGCGCCGACCACGCGCCCGGGCCGGGTCGAGGCGAGCAGCATGGTGATGAGGCCACCCAGCGAGGTGCCGATCGAAACGAAGCGCTCGATCTTCTGCTCCTGCAGCAGCGCCTCCATGTCCTGCACATAGGTCAGCGGCACATAGCTCATCGGGTCCTTAGCATAAGCGCTGTCGCCGCGGCCGCGCAGATCGACGCAGATCACCCGCCAGTCGCCAGCCAGCTTTGCTGCGACCTGCTCGAAATCGCGCGCGTTGCGGGTGAGCCCGGGGATGCAGATCACCGGCGGGCGGTGCGCGTTTTCCGGTCGTGCGGGATAGTCGCGAAAATGCAGCCGCAAGCCGTCGTTCGACCACCAGAAACCGTCGCTATAGGGTATATCGGGCTTGGTCATGGTTGCGCGGGCTCCGTTTGAACCCCACTATCGCTGGATGACATCAGAACCGCAAGCCGCTTCCACCCGCGCCGACCCGGCGATCCTGTCCATCGCCGATGCCATCGCCCATCCGGTCAAGGCGGCGGATTTCCCGCAGACGCTGCTGCGCTTCCGCAACGACCGGCATGCCGCGACGGTGGGGCTGGACGGGCTCGACGATGCGGCCTGGGCGCGGCACTTCGGGCGGTTCGAACCCCTGCCCGGCAACCTGCCGCAGCCGCTGGCGCTCGCCTATCACGGCCACCAGTTCCGCAATTATAACCCGCAGATCGGCGACGGACGCGGGTTCCTGTTCGCGCAGGTCCGCGATGATGCCGGGCGGTTGCTCGACCTGGGGACCAAGGGATCGGGGCAGACCCCGTTCAGCCGCGATGGCGACGGGCGGCTGACGCTCAAGGGGGCGGTACGCGAGATCCTGGCGACCGAGATGCTCGAGGCTTTGGGGGTACACACCTCCAAGACCTTCTCGGTGATCGAGACCGGCGAGGAACTGTGGCGCGGCGACGAGCCCTCGCCCACCCGCTCGGCGGTGCTGGTGCGGTTGAGCCACAGCCATATCCGCTTCGGCACCTTCCAGCGGATCGCGTACGAGGACGATGCCGACAAGATGCGGCGCGTCGTGCGCTATGCGCTCGATACGCTCTACGATGGCCGCACCGGCGACAATGACGCGGCGCTGCTGCTGACCCTTGCAGTCGAGCGGATGGCCGATCTGGCGGCGAGCTACATGGTCGCAGGCTTCGTCCACGGCGTGCTCAACACCGACAACATGAACATTACCGGCGAAAGCTTCGATTATGGCCCATGGCGGTTCGCGCCGACCTGGCAGCCGGGGTTCACCGCGGCCTATTTCGACCATTCGGGGCTGTATGCCTTTGCCCGCCAGCCCGAGGCGATCCACTGGAACCTCGGCCAGCTCGCGGTTGCGCTGCGGCTGATCAGCGAGGCCCCGCCGCTGATCGCCGCGCTAGAACGCTTCGGGCCGCTCTACCAGCAGGCGCTGGTGCGGCGCGTTTGCTGGCGGCTGGGGGTCGCAAGCCAGGGGGTCGAGGCCGACCGCCATCTGGTCGCCGCCGCCGAGGCAGTGATGATGCAGGGCGGCGTCAGCATCGACGCCTTCTTCTTCGCGTGGATGGGCGATGCGATGCCCGAATGCCCGGCGGAACTGCTCGGCACCGAGGGCGAGGCACTGTGGGCGGCATTCGGTGCGGTCAAAGCGGGTTATGCGCCGGTGCGGGCTCGGACCCACGCCTATTGGCAGGGTGCGGCGCCGCAATCGATGCTCATCGACGAGGTCGAGAGCATCTGGGCCGCCATCGCCGAGCGCGACGACTGGGGGCCGCTGTTTGCCAAGGTCGATGCGGTCAGGGCGATGGGGGATGCGCTGAAGGGCTGAAAATCTTCTCCGGCCCTACTAAAGAGCGCAGCCGCTCTTCAACCGTCATCCTGAACCGGATGGTCTTCTTCGCTAACCCAACCACACCATCGCAGCGTGGATCGTCAGCCCCACCAGCCCGCCGACCAGAGTGCCGTTGATGCGGATGAACTGGAGGTCCTTGCCCACTGCAGTCTCGACCCGGTCGGTGATCGTGCGCGCATCCCAGCGGTGCACGGTTTCGGACACCAGCCGGACGATCTGGTCACCATAGCGGTTGGAAATGCCCACCAAGGTGCGCCGGGCGAAGCGGTTGATCTGCATCTGCATCCGCGCATCGGTCTGCAGCGCCTCGCCGATCTGGCGCAGGCCGTCGCCGAACTGGCCCGAGAGCGCGTGATCGGGGTTGCGCGCGGCGCGGATCAGCGCGGTGCGGCTGCGCTCCCAAAGCCCGTCGAGCCAGCGCGCCATCGCCGGGTTGGCCAGCATCTCGGTCTTGATGTCGGCGACCTTGCCCTGCATCTCGGGATCGTTGAGCAGCCGGTACGCCATCGTCTCCAGCCCCTCTTCGACCTTGTGGCGCAGCGGATGGTTGGTGTCCTCGGCCATGTCGAACAGCAGGTTGTGCAGCCCGTCGACGATGCCGGTGGCGAGCCGTTCGTCGAGCCCGGTCCAGCGCATGATCGAATTGGCACGGCTGCGTACCATGTCGCGCAGCAGCTCTTCATTGGCGAACAGCGTGCGCTGGGTCCATTTGATGATGCCGTCCATCAGCGGCAGGTGGCGGTTGTCGGCGATCGCCGCGCTCAGGATCTGGCCGAGCAGCGGCGCGACATCGAGCTTGTCGAGCTGGACCCTCAGCGCCTCCTTGGCGTTGCCGCCGAGCCGGTCCTGATCGAGGGATTCGAGCACGTCGGCGATCATGTTCGATGCGCCCAGCCGCAGCCGTCCCTCGCCGCCGGTGGGTTGGACGAGGAACCGCCCGGCAGCGCCCGCAACATTCATGCTGCGCATCCGCCGCGCGACCACCAGAGGCGTCAGGAAATTGCTGCGCAGAAACTGCGCCATAGTGTCGCCGATGCGGTCCTTGTTGCGCGGGATGATCGCGGTGTGCGGGATTGGCAGGCCGAGCGGATGGCGGAACAGCGCGGTGACCGCAAACCAGTCGGCCAGCCCGCCGACCATCGCCGCCTCGGCAAAGGCGCGGACATAGCCCCAGCGCGCATCGACATGCCCTTCGGCCCAGTGGGTGGCGAGGAACACGCCTGCCATCACCACGAGCATACCGGTGGCGATGGCGCGGATGCGCCATGCCGGGTCAGCGCTTCTTGGCAAGACGCTGGCTGTCATGACCGACGCCCGCCGCTCACTCCGCAGGCTGAATCCCGTGCGGGCGACCACCCGCCATCAGCGCCTCGTCATCGGCATTGTCGCCGGGCTTGTAGGTGAGGAACTTGGTGCGCAGCCACGGTCCGACGCGCTTTTCGACGCCATCGGCCAGGCTGAAGCCCGCCGGAACGATGATCAGGGTCAGCAGCGTAGAGACGATCAGCCCGCCGATCACCACAATGCCCATCGGCGCGCGCCAGGCCCCATCGCCCGAAAGCGACAAGGCGGTGGGCACCATCCCTGCGGTCATCGCCACCGTGGTCATCACGATCGGCTGCGCACGCTTGTGCCCGGCCTCGAGGATCGCCTCGAGCTTGGGCACCCCGCGCTGCATTTCCTCGATGGCAAAGTCGATCAGCAGGATCGAGTTCTTGGACACGATCCCCAGCAGCATCAGCACCCCGATCAACACCGGCATCGAAAGCGGTTGGCCAAGCACCCAGATCAGGAAGATACCGCCCAAAGGCGCGAGCGCCAGGGAGCCCATATTGACCAAGGGCGACATCAGCCGCTTGTAGAGCAGCACCAGCACCGCGAACACCAGCAGCACGCCCGAGACCAGCGCAATCACGAAGTTGATCGCAAGCTCTGCCTGCCATTCCTGTTCGCCAAAGGGCTTGTTGCCCACGCCCGTCGGCAGGTTCTTCATGATCGGCAGGTTGTTGATCGCAGTCATCGCCTCACCGGTGACCACGCCCGGCGCCAGATCCACCCCGATGAACACGCGGCGTTCCTGGTTGTAGCGCTGGATGGTGGTCGGGCCGGAGCCGAACGAGATGTCCGCCACCCGGCTGAGCGGCACCGAGCCGCCCGCTGCGGTCTGCACCGGCAGGTTCTGGATGGTGTTGAAATCGTTGCGCGATTCCTTGGGCAGCACGACGCGGATCTGGATCTGGCGATCAGACAGCGAGAATTTCGCCGCATTCTGCTCGATCTCGCCCAGGGTCGCGATACGGATCGCCTGGCTGAGCGCTGCGGTGGTGATGCCCAGCTGGGCAGCCAGGTCGGCGCGCGGCTTGATGATGATTTCCGGACGGCGCATGTCGGCGTTGACGCGCGGGCCGGTGACCTGCTTGAGCCCCTTCATCTGCTCGACCAGCGTGCCAGCCGTGGCGTAAAGCTGATCGGGATTGGAACCGGTCAGCATGACCGAAATGTCGCGGTTGGTGCCGCCGCCGCCCGATTGCGAGGCGAAGGTCACCCGGGCATCGGGGATGCTTTGCAGCGTCTTGGCGAGATTGCGCTCGAACTCGATCGAAGTCTTCTCGCGCTCCTTCTTCAGCGTCACGAAAATCGTGCCATTGCCTTCGCGGATGCGGATCAGCGCGAGTTCCACCTCGGGCTGCTGGTACATGATCGCGGCCACCTTGTCGGCGACGACCTCGGTCTGCTCGAGCGTGGTGCCCGGCACCATCTCGATCTGGATGCGGCTGTTGTCCTCGTCGGTCGTCGGCTGGAACTGCGCCGGGGTGCTGGCGAACAGCACGATGGTGATGAGGAATGCCAGCAGGCCAACCCCCATCATCCACATCCGGTGGTCCAGGAACATCGAGACGAGCTTGCGGCCGAAGCTGGGCTTTTCGCCGCGAAAGGCCTGCGCGCGGCTCTTATCGAGCGACCAGTCGAGCAGCCGCATATAGCGGTCCATCAGCTTGCCTTCGCCATGCGCGGCGTGGCCCTTGGCCTCCAGGAAATAAGCCGCGACCATCGGCGTGATCATGCGTGCGACGGCAAGGCTCATCAGCACCGAGACGACGACGGTGATGCCGAAGTTCTTGAAGAACTGGCCCGAAATGCCGGGCATCAGGCCGACGGGCAGGAACACCGCGACGATGCAGAACGAGGTCGCGACCACTGCCAGGCCGATCTCGTCGGCAGCATCGATCGACGCCTGATAGGCCGATTTGCCCATGCGCATATGCCGGACGATATTCTCGATCTCCACGATCGCGTCATCGACCAGCACGCCCGCCACCAGCCCCAGCGCGAGCAGCGAGAGGAAGTTGAGGTTGAAGCCCAGCAGATCCATGAACCAGAAGGTCGGGATCGCCGACAACGGAATCGCGATCGCCGAGATGATCGTCGCGCGCCAGTCGCGCAGGAAGAAGAACACCACGACCACCGCGAGCACCGCGCCCTCGATCATCGATGCGATAGAACTTTCATATTGGCCCTTGGTGTAATCGACGCTCGAGCCCAGCCGGATGAACCGCACCCCGGGGTTCTGCGCCTTGAGTTCGTCCATCGCCTTGACCGCCTCGTCATAGACGGTGACATCGGAAGCGCCCTTGGACCGGGTCATCGCGAAGTTGACGACCTCCTTGTTGCGCACCTTGCTGATCGAGGTCGGCTCGCCAAAGCCATCGGTTACGGTGGCGACATCGGTCAGCTTGATCGTGCGGCCGCCGCCCAGCGGCACCTGCATCTGCGACAGCTCGAACGCGGTATCGGCATTGCCCAGCACGCGCAGCGACTGCTTGGTGCCGCCGACATCGGCGCGGCCGCCTGCGGCATCGACGTTGATCTGACGCAACGCATTGTTGACGACGCTCGCGGTCACGCCCAGGGCCTGCATCCGCGCGGGATCGAGCACCACCCGGATTTCGCGGTCGACCCCGCCGAAACGGTCGACCTCAGCCATGCCGTCGATCGCCAGCAGCCGCTTGGTCACGGTGTCATCGACGAACCAGCTGAGCTGCTCGATGGTCATGTCATCGGCTTCGACCGCGAAATAGGCGATCGGCTCGCCGGTGGCATCCACCTTGGTCACCGAAGGCTCGAGAATGCCTTCGGGCAGGCTGCCGCGAATCTGGTCGACCGAATTCTTGACCTCGTTCACCGCCTCGATGGTGTCGGTGCCGATCTCGAACTCGACAAAGGTGCTCGAGCTGCCTTCACTCGCGGTCGAGCTGATGTTCTTGACGCCGTTGATCGAGCGCACCGCAGCTTCGATGCGCTGGGTGATCTGGTTCTCGATCTCGGTGGGCGCAGCACCGGGCTGCGAGATGCTGATCTGGACTGCAGGGAAATCGATGTCGGGCTGGTTGACGACATCCATCCGCATGAAGCTGAGGATGCCCGCGAACAGCAGGCCCGTGAAAAAGACGAGCGGGATGATGGGGTTGCGGATCGACCAGGCCGATATGTTCCGGAAGTTCATCGCTTAATCCTCAACCCGCCGGAAATCCGGCCTGCTTTCAGTTACGTCGTGTCAATACGGCCAGATGCACGCGCCATGCAAGCAATGCCGTCCCCAGACCGGTCAACTGCAGAGCCTGCTCGACCAACGCCTGTCGCGGTTCGACGACCGTCAATGGCGCGGGGTGCCTCCGGCCCTGCCGATCAGCCGGCCTTGGCGCCCTGCATCTGCGGCCGCACCGTCTCGCCGGGGTTCAGGAACCCGCCAGCGTAGAGCACGACGCGCTCCTTGCCGGTAATTCCCGAAGCGATGGCGATGCCGCGCGGGGTCACCGTTCCGGTGGTCACGTTGCGCCGCTCGACCTTGTTGTCCTTGCCCACGACATAGACATAGCTGCCCTTGTCGTCGCTGAGCACCGCTGATTCGGGCAGCACCGGCGATTGCGACGATCCGCTGATCACCGCTGCGCTGGCAAAACCGCCAGGGCGAAGCGCCTTGTCATAGCCAAGCGCGATCCGCGCGATTCCCTGGCGCGAGGTTTCGTTGATGACGGGTGCGAGCTGCCAGACCTGGCCGGTAAAGGTACGGCCGGCACCCACCGGGCGCACCTCGGCGCGGACGCCAACGCTCAGATTGGCCAGATCGGCTTCGCTCATCTGCGCGCGCAGTTCCATCTCGCCGCGTGCGGCCATGCGGAAAAGGACGCCCGTGCCTGCGCCGACCACCTGGCCGGGCTCGACATTGCGCTCGAGCACCAGGCCCGATTCGGGGGCACGGATGTTGAGACGGCCATTGCGCGCCTGCGCCTCGCGCAGCTGCGCACGGGCGATCTCGACGCGCGCGTTGGCCGCATCACGGGTCGCGCGGCGACGGTCGACATCCGCCTTGGAAATGAACCCGCGATCGACCAGCTGCAGCGCGCGGTCGAGTTCGTTCTGCGCCAGCACCGCATCGGCCTGGTTGACCTGGATCTGGGCGGCGAGCGAGCGTGCCTGCTGGGTCTGGACGTCCTGGTCGATGATCGCCAGGACCTGGCCGGTCTTCACCCAGTCGCCGGGCTGGACCAGCACACGGATGACCTGGCCGCCCTCGCCCGCGATGCCAATCGGCATTTCGCGGCGCGCGGCGAGCGTGCCGGTCGCGTTGATCACGCGCTCGACCGAGCCGGAGCCGGGAACGATCACGGTGACGGCGGGCGCCTGCGAGTCGGTACCGCCAGCACCTGCCTGCGCGCCTTCACCGGCCGCTGCATCCTTGTCGCCGCCAAAGAAATAGACGCCTGCAGCAATCAGCAGCGCGATGGCGATGACCACACCGATGATGGTATTGCGGCGCTTCTTCTTCGCGTCCTGATCCACGTCGGATCCGTAAAGATCTTCGCTGCGCGCGGTGATGGCATCCCCGCCAAAGCTGCTCTCGTAATTCATTGCCAGATCCGTCCAAACCTCGCCTCCCGGCCGGATGCAGACAGCGCGTCCCCGCATCTGCGAGGACCGGACTGACCTTGGCCGGTGGCGTTGATCCCGAACTGCCGCTTCGACGGCCGCCCAGGTTGCATAGCAGTGTGTTATCCAATTAAGTCACCGCGTGCAAGCCATAATGCGGCGCACGCGGGCTGCTCCTTATGACGTGACATCGACCATGGCAATTGTTGTGGCACAGCGGACACAACAGAAAGGGAGCAGAAGGCCTGTCCGCCCTCTGCTCCCTGTCCTCACGTCAGTTCTCGACAGTAATTGTCGAGCCGGAATGCTGTTAACGAGCGCGACCGCGCTGGACCAGGTTCACGATCGCCAGCAGAATGACTGCGCCGATGAACGCGGTGAGCAGCGTCAGCGGGTCGAACGCGCCGTTGCGCAGGCCGCGACCGCCGAGCAGACCTGCAAGCAGGAAGTGACCCAGCACCGAACCCACGCAGCCGACGACGACATTCCAGAAAATGCCCATCTGTGCGTCGCGGTTCATAACCTTGCTTGCGAGCCAGCCCATGATGCCGCCCATGATCAATGCCAGAATCAAACCCATTTCAATCTCCCGTGTGTCAAGCGATGCCAGCGATCGGGCATCTTGGGGTGGATTACGGCAGAGCGACGAAGTGGTTCCAAGGCGCGATGGGTTATTGCCGCATCGCCATTCTTTGGGCGCGCCGGGCAGCGGCAACTGATCGGCAAGCTGCTTGATTCTTTGCGTTCTGCAGGTGGCTGGACTAAGGCCGGGCGATCAACGATCCGCGCAGATGGTCTGCGCGGCATATCGGGTCGTTCGTGCACGGCACCTTCCCGAACCAGAATGAAGAATTGAGATATCATGGCAGGCTACAAGGATCCGGGCTTTCAGGAACGTCAGGCACTCGCGCAAAAAGCGCGTCAGGCTGCGCTCGACAAGCTGAAAGCCAAGCCTGCGCCCGATCCTGAAGTTGTTGCGCAGCGCCTGGCCGCGCAGGCCGCCAAGGAAGCCGCGCAAGCCGCCAAGCGCGCCGAAAAGCTCGCCGAACGCGAGCAGGCAAAGCTTGATGCCGAAGCCAGGATCGCCGCTGCCGAAGCCGAAGCCGAAAACGCGGCGATGCAGGAAGTCGAGACCGAGGCGGAAAAGAAGCTCAAGCGCGATGCACGTTATGCCGCGCGCAAGAAGCGCAAATAGCCTCAGGCTCTACCGATGATCCCGCGCGAACTCCTCGCCACCGCTGACGTCCCCGGCGGCGGCGATCCCTTGCGGCTGATCCGCCGGGGCGCCGAATTCTCGATCATGCTTGGCGCCAACGAGCTCATGAACAGCCGGTTGAGCGGCTCCGAAGAGGCGCTCGCGACGCTTGCACAGGCCCGGCTGGGGGGTGTGGCAAAGCCGCGTGTGCTGATCGGCGGGCTCGGCATGGGCTTCACCCTGCGCGCGGCGCTGACCGCTTTCGGCCCGCAGGCGGCGATCAGCGTGGCGGAGCTGGTCCCCGAGATCGTCGACTGGGCCCGCGGCCCGATGGCGCACCTGCACCAGGGCACGCTGGACAGCGCGCAGGTTCAGGTCTGCGTGACCGATGTCGGCGCGCTGATCCGCAAGGGCCCTGCGCAATATGACGCGATCCTGCTCGATGTCGACAACGGCCCCGACGGCCTGTCGCGCGAAGGCAACGACGCGCTCTACACGCTGGCGGGCCTGGCCGAGGCGCGCGCTGCGCTTCGCCCCGGCGGGGTGCTCGCGGTGTGGTCGAGCGGCCCCGACCCCCGGTTTACTTCGAGGCTGCGCAAGGCGGGCTTCGATGCGTCAGAAGAAACCGTTCGCGCGACCAAGTCAGGCCGCGGCGCACGCCACACCGTCTGGATCGCGGTTCGTCGCGACTGATCACAGCGCCGCCCAACCCCGTCATTCCCGCGAACGCGCGAATCCTGCTTGGGCGCGACGGTGGCGAAGAAGCGGGCCCCCGCGTTCGCGGGGGTGACGATCATTCTATAGCGTCAGGTGTCACTTGGCTCGCGCCGTTCCCCGGGCTCCGGCTCGATCCCATAAGGCTTGACCAGCGCCCAGACGTGATCGGGGATCATCGTCTTCATCTTGGGCCGAGCCGCGCGGCGCAGGTGGAGCACGGTCTCGACCGCCTTCATCTCGAGCCTGGCGCGCGCAAACTCGGTGCCGCGCGGGCCTACCCGTGGCATCAGCCAGCCGAAGACCTTGCGCAGCATCTTGGGCATTCGCCGCAGCGGCAGCCCGCCTGCCGCAAGCTCGGTGTTGGTCAGAAACCCCTTGACCGGACCTGCCCTTTTGCCAGCGCTGGTGAGTTCGGCCGTGCGCAGTTCGTCGCCCAGCAGGCGCACCAGCTCCTCGCCGCGTTCGTTGCGCACCAGCAGCCACTGCTTGCCGCGCCCCGCCATATAGCCGACTGTGATGTCGGCGAGCACATTGGTATAGTCGACACAGGTGCGGCAAGTGAGCGGGAAGAAATCGCCCGGCAGGTCCGATATCGGCAGCTGCAGGAACGGAATTTCACGGGTTGCCCCATCGTCGAAGCGCAATTCGACGTGATAATCGGCGCGGAACTCCAGATAGCTGATCGTCTCTGGCCGGTCGGAGAGCAGCCCCAGGAACGTGTGGAAATTCTCGGTGGTGGTGTTGTCCGAACATGGCGTGCCGATGACGTAGATCCGCTCGAACCCCAATTCCGCCTCGAGCGCGCGCAATGCGTGGATCTGGCACGCAATCCCCACCACCGCGATCCGCCTGTGCCCCGCCGCGCGCGCCGGCTCGAGCAAAGCGAGCAGCGGCGCATAGCCCATCCGCATGCCGCGCACCTCTGCCATGTCCTCAGCCCGGGTGACCAGCATCGGCAGCGGCCGCCAGCGATCGTCCGGATGCGGGCCGACGGCGAGCACCGCATCGACCGCGCCTGTCTCAAGCAGCCGCGCGCCGATTCGCGTAGTGATCCCTGTCCATTGCGCGCCGGGCGAAGACGGCACCAGCTCTGCCTGCACCATGCGGCGATAGGGGCCGAAGAACAGTTCGTCCCCCTTGGCAGCGTCGCGCGCGCGGCCATGCACCTGGCGTTCGAGCTTCGGGTAATCGGGCTGGATGAACTGGCACGCCCGCCCGCACGCCTTGGGGTCGCTGGTGCGCGATATTCCGCAATCGGTGCACAGGCTGCGCGGGGCCGCAGGGGCGAAATCCACCGTCGTGATATGCGGGTTGGTCGGTCGGGAAGTGTCCATCGAGGTTGACACTAACCGGTGCGAGGCCGGACGGCAAATTGTCCCGTTTCGCATCGACGCTTAGGCTACGTTCAGGGCAACTTCCCACGAGGTTAATTTGTCGCTACGCTTTGTGCGACATGCGAAAGGCAGAAGACATGCAGTGGTCCAGCACCGAGCGGCAGGGATGCATCGTCGCGAGCCCGGATGGCCGGGTCGACGAGGCAACAGCACAGGCTTTCACCGATCATCTGGCGAGCAGCGTCAGCCTCGCCGCCGAGTCGCCCAGTCGCAAGCTGATCGTCGATTTTGCCGGCCTGGACTATATGTCGTCGCGCGGTCTGCGCGCGCTGACGCTGGCCAAGCGCCAGGCGGACACCGCAGGCGTCGCAATGGCGCTGGCGCGGCCCAACACGGTGATGCGCGAAATCCTGGCGATCAGCCGGTACGACAAGCTGTTTGCCGTCACCGATACGATCGAGGGTGCTCTATAGGCCGAAACGCCAGCGGGGGGCCGCACCGGCGGAATTGTGAACTTGAGGGGGGTTTGGATGCTGGTCCGGTTCTGGGGAACGCGCGGGTCTCTGCCTGTCGCCGCAACCGCGTCGATCGTGCAGGAAAAGGTGGCCAGCGCGCTGCTCGCGGCATCGGGCCGCAGCTTTGCCGATCTCGACGAAGCACGCGCCTTCACCCGCAACGAGCTCGACTTCGCCACCGGCGGCACCTTTGGCGGCGCTACCACCTGTGTCGAGATCGAGGCGGGCGATGCAGCGGCGGGCGACCCCTATATCATCTGCGACATGGGCAGCGGTCTGCGCGGCTTCGGGCTCGATGCCATGCGCCGCTGTGCGGGGGGCCATGCGCGGGTCTATCATTTCTTCATGTCGCATCTGCACTGGGACCATATCATGGGCTTCCCGTTCTTCGTGCCAGCATTCGACCCCAATGCGCATATCATCATCCATTCGGGCCATGACGATGCCGAGACGGCGCTGCGGCGCCAGCAGGAGGAAATCTCCTTCCCCGTGGCGTTCGACTGGCTGCGCGCCAAGATCGAGTTCCGCACGCTCAAGCCCGGCGAGGTCTATCAGATCGGCGCTGTGCAGGTGGAACTGATGGAGCAGCATCATTCGCACAGCAGCTTTGGCTATCGCTTCACCGATGCCGCCGGAAAGGTCGCGGTGTTCAGCACCGACAGCGAGCACAAGATGGAGAAGATGCACGGCGAAGCCGATGTCGAGGCGTTCTTCGGCAACGCCGACCTGGTGATCTGCGACACGATGTACTCGCTCGCCGACAGCGTCTCGATGAAGGAGGACTGGGGTCATTCCAGCAACATCGTCGCGATCGACCTGTGCCACGGCGCGCGCGCCAAGCGGCTGGCACTGTTTCACCACGAACCGGTCTATTCGGATGCAGACATCGCGCGGATGCATGGCGAAAGCATCCGTTACGAGGAACTGACCCGCGAGCATGCTCCGCTGGAGGTGCTGTGCGCCTATGACGGCCTTGAAGTCGCCCTCTAGCGCGGCCGCGCTCCCTTCGCGCACCTTGTGGCTGGCGGCGCTGGCGGGCTTCGCCGCCGCGGCCCTGCTCAGCATCGCGCTCAGCCCGCGCGAACAGAACACCGTGTTTGATGGCTGGCAATGGCTGTCGCCGCGCGACCTGTCGCAAAGCGATGTACGCGTGGTGGCGATCGGCGATGAAAGCCTCGAGGTCATAGGCAGCTGGCCCTGGCCGCGCAGGGTGTTCGCGACGCTGACGCAGCGGCTGGCCGAGGGCGGCGCCAGCGCGATCGGCTATGACATCATCTTTGCCGAGCCCGATGCGGTCAGCCCCAGCCGCTTTTCCAGGCTCTATCCCCCCGACAGCCCCGCGACCGAGGCCTGGCTGAGCCGGCTGGGCAGCATGGACGACGAGTTTGCCGATGCGATCAGCACCGCGCCTGTGGTTCTAGGCCGCGCTGGGGTGAGCCTGGGCGGGGCAAACCCTGCCGATCTCAACCAATGGGCGACCATCACCGGAAAGCCGCCTGCCGCCCTGCCCCGCTATCCGCTGGTGCAGCGCAATCTCGATACGCTCGAACAGCGCGCACCGGGCTTCGGGCTGCTCAACGGCAAGCCCGACAGCGATGGCCGGGTGCGCGGCGTGCCGCTGGTGCAGCGTACAGGTGAAGCGCTGGTGCCCGGTCTGGCGCTGGAGCTCGCACGAGTGGCGCTCGAGCAGCAGACCGGCACCGATCCGCAGATCACCCTCACCCCGGGCTCAGTGCAGATTGGCGACCGGACGATCCCGATCGACGAGTCCGGGCGGATGCGACTGCATTTTGCCGAGATACCGCAAGATCATGTCTATTCGGCGATCGAGATCCTGTCTGAGGATTTCGACCTCGACCAGCTGCGCGGCAAGACCGTGATCGTCTCGCTGACCGCGGAGGGGTCGCCGGACATCGTCGCGACGCCTTTGGGCTCTGAGATGTTCGGCGTGCTGGTACAGGCGCAGGCGGCCGACGCGATCCGGCGGGGCGGCTGGCTGGTGCGGCCGGTGTGGAGCCAGGCGGCGGAATGGATCAGCGGCGCGCTGCTGGCGATCATCCTGCTGCTCGCCGCACGCCAGACCCGCGGGCGGATGACCTGGGGCGTGCTCGCTGCCGCGCTGGTCGTGCTGCCGCTGGCGAGCTGGCTGCTGTTCCGCTTTGCCGACACGCTGTTCGATCCGGTACGCCCGCTGTTGCTGGGCAGCGGCGCGGCACTTGCGGTGTTCGGCGCGCTGTTCAGCGAGGCCCGGCGCGAGCGCGCGGTGCTGCGCGATGCGCAGAACCGCACCGAGGGCGAGCTCGACGCCGCGCGCGCGATCCAGCTGGGCATGCTGCCCGATCGCACCGCACTGGCCAGGCTCGATCCGCGCATCGATATCGCCGCGCAGCTGGAAGCCGCCAAGTCGGTGGGCGGCGATTTCTACGACATCATCGCGCTGGATGCCGACCGGGTGATGATCCTGATCGCCGATGTCACCGGCAAGGGGGTTCCCGCCGCCTTGTTCATGGCGCTGTCCAAAGCCCTTTCGCGCAGCGTGATGCTGCGCAGCCCGGGCGACCTTGCCGATACCGCCGCGATGCTCAACACCGAGCTGATGCGCGACAGCGGCGATGCGCTGGGGCTCACCATGCTGCTGTGCCTGATCGATCTGGCGACGGGCCGGGTCGAGATGGTCAATGCCGGGCACGACAATCCGCTGCGGATCACCACCTCTGGCGAGGTGATCGAGGAGGCACTGGAAGGCGGCCCGCCCTTCTGCATCATGGACTATCCCTGGCCCGCCGAGCATCTCACCCTGCTGCCCGGCGAGGCTCTGGTGCTGATCACCGATGGCGTGACCGAGGCGCAGAACCGCGACGAGCAGCTGTTCGGCACTCAGCGGACCCGTGACGCGCTAATCGCCGACCAGTCGAGCGCGGCGGCGATGGTCGCGACCATGTGCGACGCGGTGCGCGCCTTCGAACAGGGCACCGACCCCAGCGACGATCTCACCGTGGTTGCCTTCCGCTATCTGGGTGCTAATCCGGCCTGACCTTCAGCCAGGACAACCGCCATGACCGACACCGTCCGCCCGCGGCGCAGCGCGCTGTACATGCCCGCCTCCAACCCCCGCGCGCTTGCCAAGGCGCGCAGCCTTGCCGCCGATGTGATCATCCTCGATCTGGAGGATGCGGTCGCCCCCGAGGCCAAGGCGGACGCGCGAGACGCCGCGATCGCAGCAGCGGCAGAAGGCGGTTTCGGCAACCGTGAGCTTGCGATCCGGATCAACGCGCTGGATACGCCGTGGGGCAAGGATGATCTTGCCGCCGTCGCCCACGCGCAGATCGACGCGGTGCTGATCCCCAAGGTTTGCCGCCCGACCGACATCACCGCGTGCAACGCCGCGCTCGCCGATGCGCCGTCGCGGCTGCAACTGTGGGCGATGATCGAGACCTGCGCTGTCGTTCCGCATCTCGATGCGCTGGCGGCCTTGTCGGCAGGCACCCGGCTGTCGCTGTTCGTGATGGGGGTCAACGATCTCGCCAAGGAAATGCGGGCGAAGCTGACGCCCGAGCGCACGCCGTTCCTGCCGATCCTGTCGCTCGCGGTGGCGGCGGCGCGCGCGCACAACGTCGCGATCCTCGACGGGGTGTGCAACGAGTTCCGCGATCTCGATGTCTTCTCCGCCGAGGCTGATCAGGGGCTGCTGTTCGGCTTCGACGGCAAGACGCTGATCCATCCCGACCAGATCGGCCCGTGCAACGCGGTGTTCTCGCCGAGCGCAGACGAACTGGCGCGCGCGCAGGCGGTGATTGCGGCGTTCGATCTGCCCGAGAATGCGGGCAAGGGCGCGATAAGGGTCGATGGCCGGATGGTCGAACTGCTGCACCTCGAGCAAGCTAGGCAGACGGTCGCGATCGCACGGCAGATCGCCGCGCAGGGCTGACGCTCAGCCCCCGCGGTTCTTGCGCCTCAAGTCACCCTTGCAGCGCTCCGAACAGGTCTTCACATTGTCCCAATCGCGCTCCCATTTCTTGCGCCACGCAAAAGGTCGCCCGCACGCCGCGCAGATCTTTTCGGGTAGGTTCGACTTGGTGTAGCGTTTCTCGGGCATGCGCGCGATATGGTCGCTGGCGGGCGGCTTGGCCAGAGGACGCACAACAAATCGCCTGCGCCCATCTTGCCGGACGGAAACGCCGCGCTATCGTGGGCGTCATGCGAACCCTTGCCCTGGCGCTTGCCGCCATCGCCCCCATCACCCTTCCCTTGCCAGCCCTCGCGCAGGACGAACCGCCGCGCATCGCCCGGATGGCGGTCGAGGTGGAGGAGAAATCGATCACTGAACTGTCCGCGATGCTGGCGGCTGGAACGATCAGCAGCGAGGAACTGGCGCGCGCCTATCTCGACCGGATCGATGCGCTCGACCGCAAGGGGCCCAAGCTCAACAGCGTCATTGCGGTGATGTCCGGCGCGATCGAGGAAGCGCGCATGCTCGATGCCGAACGCAAGGCTGGAACCTTGCGCGGTCCTCTCCACGGCATCCCGATCCTGATCAAGGACAATATCGAGGCGAAGGGCCCGGTCCCCACCACCGCCGGATCGACCGCGCTGCTCGCCAATGTCACCGAGCGCGATGCGCCGCTGGTGGCTCGGTTGCGCGCGGCGGGAGCGATCATCCTGGGCAAGACCAACCTGTCACAATGGGCCAACATCCGTTCGGACAATTCGGTCAGCGGCTGGTCGAGTGTCGGCGGGCTGGTGAAGAACCCCTATGCGCTCGATCGCAACAGCTGTGGCTCGTCCTCGGGCAGTGGTGCTGCGGCAGCGGCAAGCCTGGCGGCGGCGACGATCGGCACCGAGACCGACGGGTCTATTATCTGCCCCTCGTCGATCAACGGGCTGGTCGGGTTCAAGCCGACGCTGGGCCTCGTCTCGCGCACGCACGTCATCCCGATCAGCCACAGCCAGGATACCGCTGGGCCGATGGCGCGCAGCGTCACCGATGCCGCGCTGGTGCTGACCGCGCTGGCGGGAAGCGATCCGGCTGACCCGGCCACGGCGCAAGCCGATGCGCGCAAGACCGATTATGCCGCCGGACTGTCCCCCGGCTATCTTCAGGGCGTGCGCATCGGGGTGCTCAAGGATCGCACCGGCAGCAACGCCCGGGTTCAGGCGGTGTTTGCAGGCGCGCTCGACTGGTTCGCCGCCGCCGGTGCCGAGCTGGTCGAGATCGAGGACAGCCGCACCGGGCTCGATGGCCTTGGCGAGGCCGAGTTCAAGGTGCTGATGGCCGAGCTCAAAGCGGATCTCAACGCGTACCTTGCGAGCACCCCCGCCACGGTGAAGGCGCGCATGCTCAAGGACATCATCGCCTACAACGCCGCAAACGCGGTGATCGAGCTCGCCTGGTTCGACCAGGGGCTGTTCGATCTGGCCGAGAGCCAGAAGGGTCTCGACGATCCCGAATATCGCGAGGCGTTGGCCAAATCGAAGCGGCTGGCGGGCGCAGAAGGCATCGACAAGCTCCTGAAAACGCATGACGTGCGCTTCCTCATCGGCCCCAGCAACGCGCCCGCCTGGGTCAGCGATCTGGTCAACGGCGATCACAGCAGCGGCCCCAGCCAGAGCCAGCTGCCCGCAGTCGCCGGCTATCCGCACATCACCGTGCCGATGGGCTATGTCGCAGGACTGCCCGTCGGCCTGTCGATCATCGGCGGCCAGTGGCAGGACCATGATGTCATCAAGGCGGGCTATGCCTTCGAACAGGCGAGCAAGGCCCGCGTCGCGCCTGGCTATTCCCAGCGCGCAGATGCGGTGGCGGATCCGATCGCTAAATGATCCTGACATTGGAAGGCGCTCCCGCAACTGGCAAATCCTTCCTTGCCAATGCGCTCGTCGCGAAAGGTGCGACCCGGATTGCCGAAGTCAACGAGCTCTGGCGCAGACCGAACGAAGAAGCGCCGACCTGGTATCTGCGCCGTCAACTCGACCGCTATGCCATGGCGCGTGCCGCGAAGACTGCCGACGCCGTGCTTGATGGCGACTGCCTCCAGCCGATCTGGTTCGGTTGGCTGTATCCGGATCGCGTCGGCCAAAACTGGCGATATGCGGTGCGTTTTTTCCGGGACAACGCAGCCTCTTGGGGCCTGCCTGACCAGTTTGTGCTTTTGCACGTTCCGGAGGCCGTCCGCGTACAAAGGGAACGCGCCCGATCACTGCAAAGCGGTCGCAGCGCGGCCAGAGCGCAGGAAAAGGCCGACAAATATGCAACCATGGCGCAGAATCTGGCGCTATGGTTCGAAGCAATCAATTCGGCTTTTCCGGGACTGGTATCCGTGCTCGATTGCCGTCTTGCACCGGCTGAAGATTTCCCGCTTGCGCAGGCCGCGCTTGCGGCCCCCTGCCATCGTGCATTTCTGGATTGGGCCGAAGACTGGCTTGCCAACCATCAGCCGGTCGGATCGCCCGGCATTTAAAAACCCAGGATATGCTTCGCGATGTGATAGATGCTGTGCTGTTCCAGCGTGCCGTGGAAAAGGTGCGCGCTGGGACCGGCGGCTTTCAGCACCACATCCTCCCCGCCATGCGTTTCGCCCGAGGTCGGCACGGTGGCCTGCTGCTGATAGTTCAGCGCCTCGGTGTCCTCCTGCGAAGGATCGTTGCGCGGGCCATCGACCTTCGCGCCGGGGCCATTGGCGTAACCCAGCGTGGTGTAAGGCTTGCCATCCTTGGCGTTGACCGGCTCGCCATCCTCGGTGACGCTGGCAAGCCCGAAGATCGAGGTGCCGCGCGGCGGATAGCCCGCGATGGTGAAGACATGGCTGTGATCGGCGGTGACCAGCACCAATGTGTCCTCGAGATCGACCATCTCGAGCGCCTTGGCGATCGCCGCCTCGAACGCGACGGTATCATCGAGCGCGCGGCGGGCGTTGCCGCCGTGATGCGCGTGGTCGATGCGGCCGCCCTCGATCATCAGCACATAGCCCTTGTCCGCAGAGCCCAGCCGGGTGATCGCCAGCGCAGTCATCTCGGCCAGCGAAGGCTCGCCTGCCTTGTCGCTGGCACGATCGGCCTCGAACTGCATGTGGCTGGGCTCGAACAGGCCCAGCACCGGCGCATCGGCGTTGGCATCAAGCGCGCCGAACTGCGCTGCGTTCCAGATGTACTGGCCCTTGGGATGTTTCTTCTTCCACTCCGCCACCAGGTTGCGACCATCGGTGCGGTTGCCCTTCTTGTCGGCGTATTCCGGATCGCTCTGGTCCTTGGGGTAGAATGCCGTGCGCCCACCGCCCAGCACCAGCTTGAGCTGACTCGACTGCGACCATTCGACCAGCTGGCGCGCGATGTCGTGACACGTTGCGCCTGCGGGCAGTTCGCTGTTGCTTTCCCAGTTGCGGTCGACGCTGTGCGCATAAGCGGACGCGGGCGTGGCGTGGGTGATCCGCGCGGTTGAGATCAGCCCCAGCTGCTTGCCCGCAGCGCCTGCCTGCTCGAACAGCGTCGGCACGTTCTGCCCGCTGGCGGTCTCGCACTTGCCGCGCTGCGCAACCGGGGTAACCGAGAGCATGCCTGAACGGGTCTTGATGCCGGTGACGATGGCGGACGCGGTCGCCGCCGAATCGGCAACCTGGAAATCATGGCTGTAGGTCTTGATCAGCGCCGAATAGGGCATCGCGTCGATCGCGGTCTCGGTTGATTCGCCATCGCGGCCTGCCTTCTGCCCCTGCCAGATGCGCGCAGCCGTCAGCGTGCTGACCCCCATGCCATCGCCTATGAAGATGATGAGGTTCTTCGCCTTGCCCTGGTTGACCGGCGCCGCCAGCCGCGCCTCGAGCTGCGCGCGGCCCTGCGCGGCGTAATCGGCGGCGGTCTGCTCGCCGCGCTCCTTGTCGGGCGCAACCGCCTCGGGCGCGTTGTGCTGAGCGAAGCCCGGCGCAGCCCAAAGAGCGGCAAGGCACAGCAAGGCGGCAAGCGGACGGTTCATCAAAAGCACTCCTTCAAAGGCCCGGCTGCTCTGTCATGATCGGGTGACAAATTCGAGACATTTGACCGATGCGGCCCGCTCTACGTGTGCAATCGATTGCAGATGAGGCACGCGCACCCTTGACCCAGGGATTTTTGCAGCGCAGCATTGGGCCATGGCAGACATAGACACCACCCCGCCCGCCCCCATCAGCCAGAACCCCGATATCCGCTATCTTGGCCGGATCTTGGGCGACGTCATCCGCGCCTATGGCGGCGAGAAGCTGTTCCGCCAGACCGAATACATCCGCTCGGCCAGCGTCGACCGGCACCGCGGCGTTGCCGGCGCCGATGGCATCGACACCGGTCTCGATTCGCTCAATCTCGACGACACGCTCGCCTTTGTGCGCGGATTCATGCTGTTTTCTATGCTCGCCAATCTCGCCGAGGACCGGCAGGGCGTGGCGCAGGAGACCGGTGCAACCGTGGCAGAAGCGGTCGAGCGGCTGCGCGAACATGGCATCGGCGATGCCGCGATCACCGACCTGCTCGAGCACAGCCTGATCGTTCCGGTGCTCACCGCGCACCCCACCGAAGTGCGGCGCAAGTCGATGATCGACCACAAGAACCGCGTTGCCGATCTGATGAAGATGAAGGATGCGGGGCTCGACCACACCCCCAGCGGCGACCGAATCGACGAGGCGCTGCACCGCCAGATCGCTCTGCTGTGGCAGACCCGTCCGCTGCGCCGCGACCGGCTGTTCGTCGCCGACGAGGTGGAGAATGCCCGCGCCTACATGCAGGACGTGTTCCTCCCCGCGCTGCCGATGCTCTATGCCCGCTGGGAGCGCGTGCTGGGCCACCGCCCGCCCGCGTTCCTGCGGCTGGGCAGCTGGATCGGCGGCGACCGCGACGGCAACCCGTTCGTCACCGCCGATGCGCTGCGCCATGCGCTGGGGCGGCAGTGCGAGACCGCGCTGGTGCATTATCTCGACGGCGTCCACGCGCTCGGCCAGGACCTTTCGATCGCCACCGGGCTTTCGAACACCCCCGATGCGGTGCTGGCGCTGGCGGAAGCCAGCGGCGACACCTCGCCCAGCCGCGCCGACGAACCTTATCGCCGCGCGCTTGCAGGAATCTATGCGCGGCTGTGCGCCACGCATATCCGCCTCACCGGCAAGCAGCCGCCGCGCCCCTCTATGCTGTCGGGCGAGGCCTATGCCAGCCCTTCCGAGCTGCGGCACGATCTGGCGGTGCTCGCCAACGGGCTTGCCAGCGATGGCGCTGGAATCCTGGCGAGTGGCGGCGCGCTAGGACGGCTGATCCGCGCGGTTGAAATCTTCGGCTTCCACCTCGCCACGCTCGACCTCAGGCAGAACAGCGACGTCCACGAGCGCGTGGTGGCAGAGCTGCTCAAGGCCGCAGGCGTGTGCGCCGATTACGCCGCGCTGGACGAGGCGGCCCGCGTCGCGTTGCTGCGCGCCGAGCTCGGCCATGGCCGCCTGCTGATCAACCGCTGGCACGATTACAGCGAGGAGACCGCCAAGGAGATCGCGATCGTCGAGGCCGCCGCCCAGGCGCATGTCGATTACGGGCCGCAGGCGATCACCGCGTACAACATCAGCAAGGCCGAAAGCGTGTCCGACATGCTCGAAGTCAACCTGCTGCTCAAGGAGGCTGGGCTCTACCGCCCCGGCGGCGATGCCGGGGCCGCCCCGCAGGCTGCTATCATGGCGGTGCCCTTGTTCGAGACGATCGGCGATCTCGAAGCCGCACCGCAGGTGATGCGCGCTTATTTCGCGCTTCCCGAAATCGCAGGCCTGGTGAAGGCGCGCGGCTATCAGGAGGTGATGGTCGGCTATTCGGATAGCAACAAGGACGGCGGCTATCTCACCTCGACCTGGAGCCTCAACCACGCCAGCCGCGCGCTCGCCAAGGTGTTCGTCGACACCGGGATCGCGATGCAATTGTTCCACGGCCGCGGGGGTGCTGTCGGGCGCGGCGGCGGATCGAGCTTTGCCGCGATCCGCGCGCAGCCCAAGGGGACGGTGCAGGGCCGCATCCGCATCACCGAACAGGGCGAGGTCATCGCCGCGAAATACGGCACGGTCGAAAGCGCGGAGCTCAACCTCGAGGCTATCACCTCGGCCGCCCTGATCGCGACGCTCGACCATGATGATCTGAGCGAAGCCGATGAGGCGCGCTTTGCCGCCGCGATGGACATGATCTCGCGCGATGCCTTCCGCAGCTATCGCGACCTGGTCTACGGCACCGAGGGGTTCAACCAGTTCTTCCGCGCCGCCACCCCGATCACAGAGATCGCCGGGCTCAAGATCGGCTCGCGTCCGGCAAGCCGCTCCAAGAGCCAGCGGATCGAGGATCTGCGCGCTATACCCTGGGTGTTCAGCTGGGCGCAGGCGCGAATCATGCTGCCGGGCTGGTATGGCGTTGGCCAGGCGCTGCAGGGGCATGCCGACAAGGGCCTGCTCACCGCGATGGCGCAGGGCTGGCCGTTCTTCCAGGCGCTGCTCGGGAATATGGAGATGGTGCTGGCCAAGTCCGACATGGGGATTGCGCGCCATTATGCCGGGCTGGTCCCCGACGAAAAGCTGCGCGAGCAGGTCTTCGGTTCGATCACATCGGGCTGGAACGCAGCGCACGACAATCTGCTGAGCATCACCGGTCAGTCGCGACTGCTCGCAGACAATCCTGCGCTAGATGCCTCGATCCGGCTGCGGCTGCCCTATATCGAGCCGCTCAACCTGCTGCAGATAGAGCTGATCAAGCGCCACCGCGCGGGCGAGGCCGACGAGCGTATTCCCGAGGGCATCCAGCTGTCGATCAACGCAATTGCCACCGCGCTGCGCAACAGCGGCTGAGGCTCGCGCGGCTCTGCGCCAAGGGGCTCGCAATAATGGACGGCTTGCGCCAGACTGGCGCGAAGACCGGCCCATTGGATTGAGGGAAGTCCGCTTGCATCGTTCTGTCGCCTCTGGCATTCGGGTTAGATGATAACGCTATCATCACTCCATATCCATGCCGCTGACGGGGTGGGCGTGGCCTTGCGCGATCTCGCCGCGGGCGAGCCTGCGCTGGGCATCACGACGGGCGCTGCCATTCCGCGCGGTCACAAGTTCGCGCTGCGTGCGCACCGCGCGGGCGAGGTTGTCACCAAATACGGCCAGCCCATCGGCGTTGCGACCTCCGCCATCGCGCCGGGCGATCATGTCCACAGCCACAATCTGGTCACCGCGCTGGATGGCGAGATCGCCTATATGCCCGGCGCCTCGACCACCGCAGGAACCCGGGCCAGCGACCCCGCGACCTGGCAGGGCTACCACCGCGCTGATGGCAGGTTTGCCACCCGCAACGAGATCTGGATCCTGCCGACGGTGGGCTGCGTGGCGGTCACCGCCGAGCAGGTCGCGCGCGATGCCAGCGCGCGCCATGCAGGCCGGGTCGATGGCATCCACGCCTTTACCCACCCGCACGGCTGCTCGCAGCTGGGCGATGACCTCTGCGGGACACGCGCCGCGCTGGCCGGGCTCGCTGCCAATCCCAATGCGGCAGGCGTCCTGCTGCTGGGGCTGGGCTGCGAATCCAACCAGCTCGACGCGCTGATCGCCAGCGTGCCCGAAGCCGCGCGCGGCAAGGTGCGGATGCTGACATCGCAGGCGGTGGGCAACGAGCTCGACGCGGCCGCCGCGCTGATTGACGAGCTGGTCGACCAGGCGACAGCCGCGCGTCGCGAGCCCTGCCCGCTGTCGGCGCTCACCGTCGGGCTCAAATGCGGCGGGTCCGACGGCCTGTCGGGGCTCACCGCCAACCCGCTGCTCGGCCGTTTCGCGGACCGGCTCGCGGCGGCGGGCGGCACGCCTGTGCTTACCGAAATTCCCGAGATCTTCGGCGCCGAACACGCGCTGCTGTCGCGCGCCATCGACCGCCAGACATTCGAGGCAGGCGCCGCGTTGGTCAACCGCTTCAAGCGCTATTTCCTCGATCAGGGGCTGCCGGTTTCGGAAAACCCCTCGCCCGGCAACATCGCAGGCGGCATTACCACGCTGGAGGAAAAGTCGCTGGGTGCGGTGCAGAAGGCGGGACAGGCGCCGCTGGTGCATGTCGTGGATTATGGCGAGGCAGCTCCGCCGGGTGGGCTCGCGCTGCTCGAAGCACCGGGCAACGACGCGGTCTCCTCCACTGCGCTCGCAGCGGCGGGATGCACTATGGTGCTGTTCACCACCGGACGCGGCACGCCGCTCGGCTTTCCAGTCCCCACCGTCAAGATCGCCTCGAACGCCGCGCTCGCCGCCGCGAAGCCGCACTGGATCGATTTCGATGCCTCGATCGCGCTGGAAGACCCCGAAGCCGCCGACCGCCAGTTCCTCGCCACGCTGCTTGCCATCGCCAGCGGCGCGCGGACCGCTGCCGAGAAGCAGGGCCAGCGCACGATCGCGATCTGGAAGCGCGGCGTGACGCTATAGGGCTTGTGCAACGCCCCTCGCGCGGTGCATGGTAGCGCAATCATGAAGCGATGTCGGCGCGGTGCGACCGGGATAACCGACACGTCACTGGAGAGTTTGAAGGCATGGACAGACAGCCAAAACGACCGTTCCGGTCGCGTGAATGGTTCGCTGCGCCGGGCAGGAGCGACATGGCCGCGCTCTATCTCGAGCGGTTCATGAACTATGGCCTGACCCCTGCCGAGCTGATGTCCGGCAGGCCGATCATCGGCATCGCGCAGTCTGGCTCCGACCTCTCGCCGTGCAACCGCATCCATCTCGATCTGGCGCGGCGGGTGCGCGAGGGCATCCGCGATGCGGGCGGCATTCCGATGGAGTTCCCGCTGCACCCGATCTTCGAGAACTGCCGCCGCCCCACCGCCGCGCTCGACCGCAACCTGGCCTATCTGGGGCTGGTCGAGATCCTCAACGGCTATCCCATCGATGCGGTGGTGCTGACCACGGGCTGCGACAAGACCACGCCTGCGCAGGTGATGGCCGCCTCTACCGTCGATATTCCCGCGATCGTGCTGTCGGGCGGACCGATGCTCGACGGCTGGCACGAGGGCGAGCTGGTCGGATCGGGCACGGTGATCTGGCGCAGCCGCCGCAAGCTGGCCGCAGGCGAGATCGACGAGGCCGAGTTCCTGGCGCGCGCCACCGACAGCGCGCCGTCTGCCGGGCATTGCAACACCATGGGCACCGCTTCGACGATGAACGCGGTGGCCGAGGTGCTGGGCCTTTCGCTGCCCGGCTGCGCAGCGATCCCCGCGCCCTATCGCGAGCGCGGGCAGATGGCGTACGAGACCGGCAGGCGTGCGGTCGAGATCGCCTATGAAGACCTGCGCCCCTCGCAGATTCTCACCGAGGCCGCGTTCCGCAACGCCATCGCTGCGGTCACCGCGATCGGCGGTTCGTCCAACGCGCAGCCGCATATCGTCGCGATGGCGCGCCATGCCGGCATCGAGGTTACCGCGCAGGACTGGATGCAGGCTTATGAGCTGCCGCTGCTGGTCGACATGCAGCCCGCAGGCCGCTTCCTCGGCGAGCATTTCCACCGCGCAGGCGGCGTGCCTGCTGTCCTGTGCGAACTGCTGGCGGCGGGCGTGATCGATGGCGATGCGCTGACGATTACCGGCCAGAGCCTGGCCGACAACCTGACGGGCCGACAAAGCCGCAACCGCGAGGTGATCCGCGCCTTTGACACCCCGCTGATGGAGCGCGCAGGCTTTCTGGTGCTGCGCGGCAACCTGTTCGATTTTGCGATCATGAAGACCAGCGTCATCGGCGAGGACTTCCGCAACCGCTATCTCTCGCGCCCCGGTGCGGAGAACATCTTCGAAGGTCGGGCGATCGTGTTCGACGGGTCGGACGACTATCACCACCGCATCAACGATCCCGCGCTGGGCATCGATGCCGATTGCGTGCTGGTGATCCGCGGCGCGGGCGTGCTCGGCTGGCCGGGGTCGGCCGAAGTCGTCAACATGCAGCCGCCCGACGGCCTGATCCAGCAGGGTATCATGAGCCTACCGACTCTCGGCGACGGTCGGCAATCGGGCACGTCCGACAGCCCCTCGATCCTCAACGCCTCGCCCGAGAGTGCGGCAGGCGGCGGGCTGTCGTGGCTGCAGACCGGCGATATGATCCGCGTCGATCTCAACACCGGGCGCTGCGACGCACTGGTCGACGAAGCCGAGATCGCCCGGCGCAAGCAGCACATCCCCTCCCCGCCGATCCCGCCCAGCAACACCCCATGGGAAGAGCTGTACCGAGAGAAGACCAGCCAGCTCGCAGATGGCGGCGTGCTGGAAATGGCCATCAAATATCGCGGAACATCCCACAAAACACCAAGGCACAACCACTGACATGCGCGTGCTGCGGAAGTCGGCGTACAGCAGGATGCCTCCAGCACCCAATCACTCCAAGGCGACCGCAGCCCTAGGGCTGCAGACGGTGATCGCAAAAACGGTCGACCAACTCAAACCTGATGTCACCTGCGCCGCTCAACGACTTGGCAAACCGTTCAACTGGGGTGATCTCTTCGCCGTTCGTAGGCAGACGGGTCACGGTGACATGATATGGCGTGGGGTTGGTGACCTTGAGCGCGAAGCCGATGTCTGCCGGAACATTGTTCTTCAATTATGCCTGATAAATTCCTGCAAAAGGCACTTCGATTAGATAACATTGCGCACGATCCAAGCCGATAACAGCAGATTAACGATCTGCAACACGGCGACAGCGGCGAGAACAACCAATGTCCGCCTGGTGCCGATGATAAATCCGATCTGAAAAAGCCGCGCTTCGCTCCGGAACAATGACATCGCATGACCTATCCCTGGGAGCACTGCATCCTGATCTCGGCGCAGCGCATCCAGCTCCTTGTGCAATGCGAGCGTCAGCGCCTCAAACTGCTCCACCTGTACTTCGCTGGAGCGTCGCTCACCGTTAGCGGCCAACGCATTGCGAATGAGTTCTTCGAACCGCTCCGGGCTGGAATTTGAATAGGCAAGCATATGCGCCAAACTCGAGACATCGTTGCCCGGCAATCTTGCCTGCTCATCAATCGCCGAGCCGGCGCATTGTGAACCGGTGGGCATTCTCACGACAGGTTCTCAACCTCATGGGAGACGTGGCAAATCGCAGATAAGGTCTGAACCAGACCCAAACGCGCGCGCAGTCGCCGCGAACCACACGCCTGTCGACGACCAAAGCGTGTGGTGTTCGGCGGTCGCCTGATGCCGGCAGCATGGCAGGTCGAGATCAATGAAGAGCGGCAGGAGGTGGCTCCTGGTATAGGGGAAGGAAACGCCCCCCTGCCGCCGCGGTCTAGGGACCGCGCTCCGTAGTGCGACCCGACGGAGCCTAACCGGAAAAAACAAGGTACTGGGTGGGTCACCATCACGGGATGGCTCGCCAGATCGCCCACAGGCCGACCCAGAAGAGAACGCCAACCGGGACAAAAATTACCAGGCCCCTGAAGAAATCTGTACCGTCGTCGAGATCCAGCCATTGTGAGGCTTCCGCCGAGAGCCCATGTTGCTGGCGCGGATCGAAGCACGTCGTCCGATGAGCGTCCATCGCAGGCGCCTCAACAGGGGCGTCCGGCACATTGACCGGAGGGCATATTCTTCCAACAGCATCTGGGAGCTGCATCCGCAAATCAAGTGGGTTGGGTGGCGCTCGCATGTTCAGGCCCTCTCGCCGACATAGCGGGGAAGCGCGAGCTGACGCCTGAAATGATCAACATTGACATGCCATGCTGCGCCTGTCGCAGGGCACCTGGGTAAGATCCAGCGGGCGGCCCCAACATGCTCACCAGTGCCCCATAGACCGCCTACGACAATCGCGTTCTTGGCCAGCGCACGAGTGTCCACTCCCTCCAGCACGACCACAGGGGCAATGGCCATTGCCACCCCCAGCAGATGCCTCAACAGATCTAGATCGCGGGCACTTTCCAATGTCAGCCGGAGAAACATCGCCTCGATTGTGATGACATCGGGCCGCAGCGCCAGCAGAGAGGCAATGGAGCCATTGTCGTTCCCCATACGCTCGAAAACGATCACACATCCAAGTGCGCGAAGTTCATCCGCCAAAGCAGCGGCAGCGCTTACCGATACGAATGCACAGGTGCCGTCGATCGCGATAAACAGTCGCCGCCCCAACGAGCGGCACGCCCTCAATCGCGCGAGCACCGGTTCCCACCAGCACAACGACTGAAAGGATGACGCAGCCACCGCCACTGCAATAGGGCCAACTTCAGAGCCAGCCAGAAGATCGATCGCCTGCAGCAGCGCATGCTGATCGAAAGCCGCTGTCAGCCCCAACCGATGCATCGCCTTGCGCGACACATCCCACTCCCCCGCCCCGCCGTCCGCCTGCAGGGCACTGAGCATACCGCGGTAGTACAGCGACGTATCGTTCTCCAAGTGGCGGACAGGTTTCCAGGCAAACTGCAACTGGTCGCGGTTCAACTGCTCATACAATTCCGCAACGATCGCCATGTCGCGTTGGTAGCCATCAAAGCCGTCCAGCCGGGCCATGGCGCAAATCTGTGCACATTCCAGGCGAGCATGCGCTTGGGCAAGCAGGCATTCGCCCGGCAGGCCCTGATCCCCGGCCATCGAGCCAGCCGTCAAGGCAGACGCCAGAACATGGACACTCCGGGCGCCGAACGCCAAGGCACGACGCCCTATTGCCGAGCACCAGATCGCAACCTTTTGGCGACACTGAGCCCGGCCGACACCGTCAGTGCTGTCTCTTGCTGCCAGCACGAGATCAAACACACCGGTGGCACGGGAACAGATCTTCCCGAAGACATGTGGATCGCTGGCGATGAAGACCTGCAAAGACGCAAGGACCTGGCTGGACACACTGTCCGCAAAGTCACCACCGTAGACAGAAGCGATCGCCTGCAGATTCCCGATGCGTAACGCGAATGCCTCCCCTTGCGCGAGGTCCTGCGAAAGATCGCTTTCAGCCCGAAGACGGGGGCACGCGACAGTGTGCCAAGCACCGTCAGGCATCGATCCACGCGGCGCTGACCATTCGATACCCATGCTGCCCCTCCGCTCGGAGTGATTCTCCAAGAGGGCAACGAAATACCTAGTTCTGTTGCCTCTGACAAGCATTCTAGCATAATTTGCAATTTTTTACCCCTGATTTATGCGCAAGGCGGGTGATGCTTGATTATGAATGCGCGTCATTCAGGCTGCTTGTCGATCGACGCATCAGCAAGCTTGAGCGCTGAATTGCGCCACATGCGCTGCGCGATCGAGCGCTCTTCAGGCCCCACTGCGCTAGCATAAATGGCTGTTGTCCGCATGTCTGCATGACCCAGCCATCGCTGGACCATATTGAGCGGGACCTGTGACTGTATGGCAGCCACACCGAAACAGTGGCGCAAGCCCTTTGGCATTGCATGTATACCGTTAGACCAGCAGCTTCCATGACTTTACGAATACGGCGATACGCAGTGACACGCGTGAATGGCCATAGCTTGGGCGCCTGCTTTCCCTGGCCCACATGACCACCAAGGTCGTGGACACGGAACAGTAAGTCAATCAGGTCTGCCTGAACCGGCACAGTGCGATAGACGCCAGCCCTTCGTTTCTTTAGGCATTCGATAACTATCGTTTCGTCTCTTTATCGATACTGTCGGATGTTAGGGAAAGAGCTTCAGATATACGACATCCTGTTGCCGATATCACCCACACAGTGTCATTGTTGTGCTGTCGAACTTTGATGCGGTATCCAGAAACGCTTTTCGTTCTGAGCTCGTCAGATATTTCTTTGACCGTTCTGCCATAGATCATGTGTTGCATTTCAATTCTTCCCTATGCCAATATCTTTAGTTTAAGCAGACGGATCGCGTAAACCGCAATCACCAAAGGTGTAACAGAACTAGGTATTTTGTTGCACGCAAGTCAATGCCAAAGCACTGTTTGACAAAGATTATCTGGTGCCGAGACCATTCCGATCAAAAAAGTGGGCCTGCACCATGTCCGCAATGGATCGCATGGCTAGCTGCACCGCTTCGGACGAAACATTTATGCTGGCATTTCAGCCAGCCTTTACTCTGTTGAATATCGCCGAACGGGCGGACGATGTTTGATACCGCATCCAGGCAAGCCCCTGCTCCCGGCAAACATCAGGGCAGGTCACCGAAACCGGTCGGAGGGACGAAGCTTTGCGCAGATTCAATCAGCTTAAGGTGTTGAGAAAGCTCCACAACTGAGGTCACTCCCATTTTCTGCATGATCCGCGAACGATGGACCTTCACCGTATTCTCAGCCTTGTCTGCAAGGTAGGCAATCTGTTTGTTGCGCAGCCCGTGCACCAACAGCGCAGCAATTTGCCGCTCGGTCTCGGTCAGGGTGGTATAGGCGCGGCATACTCGCTCGATCTCGACCCCACTGAGACGGTCATCCTCCAGCTTCTGGAACGCACTGGCCACGGCATCGAGCAACGCCTGTGGACGAAATGGCTTGACCAGGAACTCATGTGCACCGGCCTTCATGGCCATCACCGAATCTGTCACGTCAGCAACGCCGCTGATGAAGATGATCTCTAGCTGCGGCCTGCCCGCCAGCTGGCGCTGCAGCATCAGTCCGCTCATGCCTTTTAGCCGCAGGTCGACGACCAGCACACCGTAAGGACTCGCTTCTGCCTCGAGAAATCTGTCAGCACTCTCAAACGTCCTGACGGTATAGGTCATTTCGGCAAGCAGTCCGGCAACCTCATCGCGCATCAGGGGATCGTCTTCCACGACATAGACGGGCAGGCCCTGATTGTGGGGGCTCATTGCCCGCATCGATTTGTCGAACTGCATCTTTGCCTCCATTGTCCCGGCAACCGGTCGCAGGGGTTGCCGTCTGAACTGCTGCGGTGACGACAGAATCATGCGGCTTTGGAACAAGTGACCTCTGCAGGCATACAAATTTTTACGTGCAAGCCCGATCCCGGAGGGGAGTCCAATGCAATCGATCCGCCCATCAGCTCAGCCAGGCCCTTGCAGATCGCAAGCCCCAAACCGAACCCCTCTGCGGAGGACATACTGCCATCCACCTGCGCGAAGCTGCGCATCATCAAAGGCAGGGCATCTTCCGCGATACCGACACCGTCATCCGACACCGTCATGGCATACTGACCATCCGGCGCTCCTTCGATCTTCACTTCGATAAGCTTGCCACCGGAATGTTTGGCGGCATTTTCGATCAGGTTGGTCAGCAACTGCGCGGTTCTGTTGGCATCACCGTACACCTTCTCCGGCGCACCGAGTCCGAAAGTGCTGCGGATTGCCATTCCCGCAGCATCGACCTTGGGTTCCGCAAGCTTGATCGCATTGGCCACAACAGCAGCAATATGGAACCAATCGGACGAGACAGGCAGCTGTCTGGAATCAATTCTGGAGAACAGCAGCAGATCGTCGAGCTGGTTGATCAGCCGATCGGCCGCTGCGCCAAGATACTCCGCTTTCTGGCGACTGTCGTTTGGAATCCCGGCTGACTGGGCGAGCCGGGCAGACGCCAGCACCAGGCTACCCAGAGGCGCTCGGATTTCGTGACTCATGGTAGCCAGCAGGTCTGCCTTGGTTCGCGCGAGCTCACGCGCTTCGACGGCAAGCCCCTCCAGCTGGTGGCGGTGTCTGCGACCCGAGTAAATGATCCAGAGCAGCATGGCGGACACTCCCAACGCGCCCGCGCCTCCGGATATTAGCCAGGTATTCCTCACCTTGTCTCGCGCCTCGGCACGTGCCAGATCGCGTTCGAGCTCGGCATTGGCGATGCGCTGCCGGTCCCAGGAAAACCGGGCGCGAAGCCGCGCAATCTCGCGTTCCTGCATTGCCTCGTTGCGCTCGGTAGAGATCTTCATCGCGGCGGTGGCATCTTCATATGCCGAATCGTAATTGCCAAGTTGCGCCTTTGCCTTGGCACGCAATGCCAAGACCCTGTCGGCTCTTGCTTTGAAAACCGGAGCAAGAGGCTCGGCGAGCAACCCATTGAATCGTTTCAACGCTTCCGCGGGCTTCCCAAGGGCCAGATCAATTTCTCCGAGGCTTTCCTCCAGGAGAAAAGTAGCAAGGACATCGGTCCGGTCTGCATTCTGCCTTGCCGTCAAACAATAGCGAGCAGCCTTTGTCATTTGATTACTGGCTACAAGAGCCCTGCACGCCCCCCCTTCTGCCGCTGTGGTGGACATGCCCAGCTTTCGCGCACCAGCAGCATAATTAGTGAACTTGATGGCAGCCACGGCAGGTTTCGGCTTCAGCGCAATCTGGGCTCTAACGTATGTCGCCAGCCAGAAACGAACGATATAGCCTTTCTTCTTTGCCCAGACTTCAGCCTCTTTAGCTAATGCATCAGCCTCATCCACATCGCCAGCCATGAGTAGGTTTATCGCCATTGTCAGGGTGGCAAGCGCCGCAATATCATCCAAGTCTGATCGCTTAGCAGCCCGGTAAACATAACCGGACATTCTTATCGCCTTTTCAAAATCAGCTAACGCGCGATGCAGAGTAGCAATAGTGATTGTTGCACACAGGCCGCTAGCGCTTTCCTTTGGCACCTGGGATTTCAGAACGTTCAGTTCATTGATGCGTTTTTCGATCTCGGGTCGAGGTGAAGTGTAAATAAACACTAATGACACGTAATAAAGATCGGCCCTTAGCGGTAAACTTAACCCTTTGATCGCTAGCGCCTCTTCGGCTGACTTTTTCCCTTTGTCATCCAGGCTGAGAGCGACATAGGCTGCGGTTTGGGTTGAAAGCAGCCAACCTACTTTCTCTGAATCCCCCTGCTTGCGGGCGCGAGCGAGTGCGGATGCTATCTTCGGCAACGCGGCAGCCGGGTTGCTTTCGACCAGAAGTTGCATTCGCCGGACTTCAGAATCACCACCGGTCCAACAGTTTGCTCGAGCATCAGATGTAATTAAGAACATTAAAGCAATGAGCGATGCAGACCTTCCAGAAAGGAAAATGAAGTAAGTAATGTTGCATATAAAATATTTTAGTTTATCATGCGTCAATGATCTTATTAGGAACAAACAATAACTTACAAGATGAATGAAATAATTTCTTACTTCGCCTTTCTCTAAAGATGGCGAGCCAGGTTCAAAATGCGAGATACCAATCAAAATGGCACGCATAAAAAATCCTATGCAAGGAGCATTCTCGAGGAGACGACAAAATCGTATACCGAACCCTACGCGCTTCTGGCATGCCCCGTCGCCAAGCGGTATGATCAAAGATTAACATAATTTAATCTTCCATTTATTTCCACCAAAACCTGTCGCGTAACAGATATTGCAACAACGCTTATTTTACAGTCACTTGAAGTCTGACACGGAATTAAGTTGCCTGTATGACAGGGTCTCATTTGCGATCTGATCCGGCTGCCAAGGACTCAGATGCGCCGGCCGATCGGCATTTTCCGTTTGCGTACGCGGTGAAGAGACTTGAAAGTCGACAGATCGTCAGCGGCATCATCCTTGTGGTGCGCAGGGAACTGCACCGGTGCCGTGCTCCGGCTGGGTACGGCTCAGTCAAGATATTCAACAACGAACTCTTCCGCCGGAACCGCTTGTCCGTGCTCAACGAGATCTTCGTCGTATTGGCTGCATGCAACGGCAAGGGCCGGCCACCCGTATGCTGTTCCGCGAGGGCCAATCAGGTATCTGCCCAGGAACACGTCGTCGTGCGCCACACTGCTCCAAATGTGGCGTTGCACCCGTTGCCTATATCGCCCTGAAGATTGCGGGAACAGCGAGGCTGAAAGAACGGAGGATTTCCGCCAGCACGGCGAAGCTGATGGGGCGCCCCGAAGCGGGAAAATGCTGCACTGAAGTGGCAGATTCGAAACCCTTATAGGTACTCAATACTAACCCCTAAGTAGTCGAGAAACCTAGTCTAGCTCCTCATGCTTACTCACGACAGCGCATCGTAGTGCAGAAGAAAAGTGCCAGTGGAAGGGCGACCGGCGCTTTCTATCTCGCCGTTCAAACCCAAGTCTCTCAAATACTTAGGTGAGTAGTGGTGCCCAGAAGAGGACTCGAACCTCCACGCCCTTGCGAGCGCCAGCACCTGAAGCTGGTGCGTCTACCAATTCCGCCATCTGGGCACGGGGTAGGAGCGGGCCACTAGCCTGACTGTTTGCAGGCGTCAACAGGCTGGTGCGATTTGGGCCAAAAGAATTTGTCCACAGGCAGCAAGGCGTTGACGGGTTTGCGCAATTGGGCCGTTGCCTCGGACGGTTGGCTGATGCAAAGGCGTGCTGGACAGACTGGCCGCGGCGGCACCTGCCGGCGACGCTGCGGACACGCAGAGCTACTCACGGGACTTGAACCATGCGCGACACACTGATCACGATCTTTGCGGCGGCGGATTTCTGGGACGGCACATCACCCAGCGCCTCACCGCAGCAGGCGCCCGCGTGCGCATTGCCCAGCGCAACATCCGCATCGCGCAGGATGTGAAGCCGCTGGGAAATCTGGGCCAGACCCAATTGGTCGCCGCCGATATCCGCAAGCCCGAGACGGTGGCGCGCGCGGTGCACGGCGCCGATGCGGTGATCAACCTGGTCGGGATCCTCAAGGGCGATTTCGACGCCTTCCACCATGTCGGTGCGGCCAATGTCGCGCAGGCGGCGGCGGCGGCCGGCTGTGCATCGCTGGTGCACGTCTCGGCGATCGGGGCCGATGCGAATTCCAGGAGCGGTTATGGCCGCAGCAAGGCCGATGGCGAAGCCGCGGTGCGCGCCGCCCTCCCCAACGCCACGATCCTGCGCCCTTCGATCGTGTTCGGCCGGGAGGACCAGTTCGTGAACCGCTTTGCCGGCTGATCGCATCGCTGCCGGTGGTGCCGATCATCGGCGGCAAGGCCAGATTCCAGCCGGTCTATGTCGACGACGTCGCCGAGGCCGTGGCGATGAGCCTGATCGATCCGGCGCGCTTTGGCGGGCAGACGTTCGAGCTGGGCGGCCCCGAGACGATCAGCATGGCCGACCTCAACCAGCGCATCGCCAAGGAAATCGGTGCCGATCGCAGCTTCATCGCGATGCCCGATTCGCTCTCCGGGCTGATGGCGGGCTCACCGGCTGGCTGCCGGGCGCGCCGATCACCAGCGACCAGTGGGCAATGCTGCAGACCGATAATGTCGTGGCCGCCGGCGCGAGCGGCTTCGAGGCATTCGGCATCACGCCCACGCCGATGGCGGCGGTGATCGGCGATTATCTGGTCCGGTTCCGCAAGCACGGCCGCTTCGGCGTGCGCACCAAGCCCAAAGTCGGCTGAGGCCGCTCCGGCGGGCTGCTCATCGGCGCCCGCCGATTGCTCGCCGCGTCAGGCGGGTTGTTCCGCCTGCCACAGCGCCAGCGAGGCGCTAAGCTGACGCTCGGCCTGCATCCGCGCGGTATCGCGGTCCAGCCCCAGCGCGCCCGAAAGTTGCGCGCCCATCAGCGAATCGCCCAGCGCCATGGTGCACAGCACCAGCGTATCCTCATGCAGCGTGCGCCCCTCGGGCCCATGCTCGGCGAGCTCGTCGACCAATTGGTGGATCGCCTCGACGATCGGGTCGAGCGCGTCCTCGTTGCCCGACAGCAGCATCCAGCAGGCCAGCGCCCCTGCCCTTCGCGGTCGAACGCATCGAACGCCAGATCGACGATCTCGCGGGTCGCGCCCTCGCCGCTGCGCAATTTGACCACCGCTGCGCCGATCGTCTGGCAGATCGACTGCGCGAGATATTCCGCCAGCGCCTTCTGCAGCCCCGATGCGGACCCGAAATGATGGAGCAGATTGGCATGGGTGCGGCCGATTCGCCCGGACACGGCCTTGAGCGTCACCGCCTGCGGCCCGGTTTCGATCAGCAGATCACGGGCAGCACCCAGAGCGGCGGAGCGGCTTTCCTCGGGACTCAGCCGTCTTTTCGCTATTGACATCTATGTAAGTAACCTTATTGTCAAAACTGTAAGTAACACTCCGGTATTATGGACCCCGCCATGAACGCTCCGCAATCCTTTTCGACTCCGCAAACGCCGGACCGCCAGCACACCCCGCAGATCTGGAGCTGGTCATCCGTGACCGCCGCTTCGGCCGCGATTCGGCGCAGCGCCGCTGGTGGCTGGGCGGAGACCCGGTCGCCACCGCGTTCTACAACGCGCTGTCGGTCACCTTCCCAAGGGAGAGGCGTTCTTCATCGAGAGCGTTAAGGCATTCCGCGAAGGCACGCCTGAGCGGCTGGCAAACGAGATCCGCGCGTTCGTGAAGCAGGAGATCAACCACACCCGCGAGCATGTCGCCTTCAACCGCCGCGTGGTGGATGCAGGCTATGACGTGCGCGCGCTGGAAGACCATGTCGATCAGGCGCTGGCGCTCACCAAGGACAAGCCCAAGATCGCCAACCTCGCCTCGACCATGGCGCTCGAGCATTTCACCGCGATCATCGCGCAGCAGCTGCTCGCCAACCCCAGGCACCTCGAAAACGCCGATGCCGAATCGCGCGATCTGTGGCGCTGGCACGCCATGGAAGAGATCGAGCACAAGGGCGTCGCTTTGACACCTGGAACTTTGCTACCAGGGGCTGGAGCCGCTGGCAGCGCTGGAAGGTCAAGTCGCTGGTGATGCTGATCGTCACCAAGAATTTCATGGTCCACCGCGCACACGGCATGCTCGAACTGCTGCGGCAGGACGGGCTGACCGGCCCCAAGGTATGGGCGCAATTGTTCTGGTATGCCTTTGGCAACCCCGGCATGGCGCGCAAGATCATTCTGCCTTGGATCAGCTATTTTCTGCCCGGCTTCCACCCGTGGAAGCACGACGACCGCTATCTGATCCAGCTCGCCGAAAGCGACTATCGCGACGCGGTAATGGACAAGGCACCGACGCTGGTGCCGGCGGAGTAAGGCCTACTATCGCAAAATCGTCGAAAGGCGGGGGTGACGATTCTGTGCTCACGGTTCGGAAAAAAGCCGGATTCCCGCGTTCGCGGGAATGACGAGCCAGGGTGGCGGCGTCAGCCTAGACCATCGGTTTCCTCGCCCGCAGCGCCTGTGCCAGCGTACCCTCGTCGAGATAATCGAGCTCACCGCCATCGGCAGGCCCTGCGCCAGCTGGGTGAGCCGTACCGGATAGCCCTCAAGCCGCTCGGCGAGATAATGCGCGGTGGTCTGCCCCTCGAGCGTGGCGTTCATCGCCAGCACGACCTCGTCGATCCCGCCAGCAGCAACCCGCGCGACCAGCGAGGCGACACCCAGATCCTCCGGGCCGATGCCGTCGAGTGCGGACAACCGCCCGCCCAGCACATGATAGCGCCCGACGAACAGCCGCGAGCGATCGAGCGCCCACAGGTCCGATACCTCCTCGACCACGCACAGGCTGCGTGGATCGCGGCGCGGATCGGTGCAGATGCCGCACGGGTTCTGCGTATCGACATTGCCGCAGATCTCGCAGGTCGAAAGGTTGGCGCGCACCC